>UQFS01000029.1 GCA_900540375.1 uncultured Prevotella sp. | reverse complement strand
GTACCTTTCTGACCAAAAATTCTCTAGAGAATTTTTGGTCAGAAAGGTACTTTGACTATGTCATCTCACCTTTTTGATCGATAAAAACAACCGAGATGACCCGGTAAACTCACTGAGATGAGGTCTTCATTAGGCTAAAATTGAAGAATGAGTCCACTTTTTGCTGCATCACAAACAAAAAAGCCTATTCGCTGCTCTCTAGATTGTGAGTTGCAGCGAACAGACTTTTGTCAGGAAAAAACGCATTGTAATGCTATGACACTTGATCGTATTTAATCGTTGACGAACATTCTGTCAACAATAGCAATCATCAGTCATAACAAACCACAAGCCCTAATCTTCGTACTCTGTGGTGTCTTCGATACCTGCCTCTTGGAGCGCTTCCCTGCGTTCGCGGCAGGTACCGCACTTGCCACAGTGCTTTTCTCCGCCTTTATAGCAACTCCACGTCTCACTGTAGTCAATGCCCAGCGCCTTGCCATGACGGGCGATGTCAGCCTTCGTGATGTTGGTGTAAGGGGCCAAGATCTCCACACCCACATACGTTCCGGCTTTCGCTGCATGAGAGAAAGCCTCGACAAACTCAGGACGGCAGTCGGGATAGATGGTATGATCGCCACTGTGGTTGGCCATCATCACGTATTTGAGTTGATGGCTCTCTGCTATGCCCGCGGCAATACTGAGCATGATGCCATTGCGGAAAGGCACCACCGTCGACTTCATGTTCTCCTCGTCGTAGTTGCCTTCCGGGATGGCCTCAGCCCCTTCAAGCAAACTCGACTTGAAATACTTCGGCATGAAGTCCAAGGGAATGGTGACATGGGGAATCCCCAACCGCTTGCAATGCATTTCCGCAAAGGGAATCTCGCGTGCATTGTGGTTGCTGCCATAATCAAAGGAAATGCCAAGGGCGATGCGGTCCTTGAACTCATAAAGCATCGTGATGGAATCCATGCCACCACTGACAATAATCACTGAATCTTTCATCTGTCTTTGTTACTGATTAACCGAACAGTGTTCTGAGCGCTCCCTCTACTTTGCGTACAGGATGAAGTTCGATTTTATATTTCTTTACGTCTAAATTCTTCATATTGTAGGCCGGAACGATGATATGCTGGAAGCCCAGTTTCTCTGCTTCGGCAATCCGTTGCTCCAATCGTGCCACCGGACGCACCTCACCACTGAGTCCTACTTCCCCACACATACACCATCCTTGCTCTATCGGCGTGTCGACATTGCTGGAGAGGACAGCTGCTATCACACTCAGGTCCATAGCCATATCGGTCACACGCAAACCTCCGGCAATATTCAGGAACACGTCTTTTTGCATCAACTTGAAGCCGACGCGCTTCTCCAAGACGGCCAACAACATATTGAGACGACGCTGGTCAAAGCCAGTCGCCGAGCGCTGGGGCGTACCATAAGCGGCTGTGGACACCAAAGCCTGAGTCTCCACCAAGAAAGGACGTACACCCTCTATGGCCGAGGTGATCGCGACACCGGACAGTCCGTCATGCTCTTCTGCTATCAACAGCTCAGAAGGATTCGACACTTGGCGCAGTCCGTCCTGACGCATCTCGTAGATACCCATCTCGGAAGTACTGCCAAAACGGTTCTTCGTGCTGCGCAGCATACGATAGAGATAATGCTGGTCACCTTCGAACTGTATCACCGTGTCAACGATATGTTCCAGGATCTTCGGGCCTGCCAACGTTCCCTCCTTGTTAATATGTCCGATCAAAATCACCGGCACCCCACTCGACTTGGCAAAGCGCAACAGAGCCGCGGCACATTCTCTCACTTGAGAGATGCTGCCGGGAGACGAGTCTACGCTTTCCATGGCAATGGTCTGCACAGAATCGATCACGACGATATCCGGTGCCACGTCCTGAATGTGCTTGAAGATCTTCTCCAAAGAGGTCTCGCAAAGCACCAGAAGAGACTCTGGGAATGTGGGCGATAGACGCTCGGCTCTCATCTTGATCTGATGTGCACTTTCCTCTCCACTGACATAGAGAATTTTCTTCTCCGGCATCTTCAAGAGTGTCTGCAAGGTCAGCGTAGACTTTCCGATACCCGGCTCACCACCCAACAGCGTGATGCTTCCCGGCACGAGTCCGCCACCGAGAACGCGGTTGAGCTCAGCGTCATGCATGTCTATGCGCGGCTCATCCTGCAAGGGAATATCACGCAAGCGGACGGGAGCCGCACTCTGCCGGCTGAACGGAGATTGTCTCGCTTGTTTGACACTCAATGCAGCGTTGCGGGCTGCCGACGAGCCTGTCTCTCCGGCTACCTTGATCTCCTTGAACGACTGCCATTCACCACACTGCGGACACTTGCCAAGCCACTTCACCGACTCGTATCCACAGTTGCTACAGACATACATTGTTTTATCTTTGCCCATATATGCTTCTGATTATGATTGCAAAAGTAGCATTTTTTTTTGTGTTTACAAAATATTTCGTACCTTTGCATAGTCATGAGAAAATATCAATACCTTCTGTTCTCTTTGCTTTCCATCGCCTTTTGGGCTTCATGTGGAAAGTCATATAAGGACCGGCAACGTCTCAACCGCGAACAGCAGATCGAAGCTGCCCGCCGGGACTCTGCGGCTCTCAAGATTGCCACAGTGCCGACGATGGACTGTCTCCCTCTTTTCATCGCTGCGGAAGACAGTCTGTTTCAGAAAGCAGGTGTAGACGTGCGACTAAAGCGATTCAGCAGTCAGACCGATGGCGACACCCTACTTCGCAGCAAAAACGCAGAAGGCATTGTCACTGATCTCGTAAAGGCTGAGCATTTGCGCCACCAAGGCATTGTGCTGAAGTTTGTAACCTCTACCAACGCCTCTTGGCAACTTATCAGCAACCGCATGGCCCGCGTGGCAGAGTTGAAACAACTCTCTGACAAGATGGTGGCCATTGCCCCATACTCCGCGACACAGATGCTTGCCGACATGGCCATAGACAGTACCCGCACAAAGGAAAAAGTTTATCGCATAGAGATCAATGATGTCAACGTCAGATTGAAGATGATCCTCAACCATGAGATTGACGCCGCCATACTGCCGGAGCCTCAGGCCACACAGGCACGTCTCTTTCAGAACCCCGTGTTGATGGACAGCCGTGACAAGAATCTGCACTTAGGCGTAATCGCCTTCCGGCAGAAAGTCATGGAAAATAAGGAACGGAAGCAACAGATCAAGAAGTTTCTGCAAGTCTATGACGCTACCGTGGATTCTATCAATAAACACGGAGTGAAGCACTACGGGAAGATCATCTGCAAATATATGGGAGTAGATATGCACACCGTAAACGCCCTCCCAACGATGACTTATCACCATGCCACCTCTCCACGGCCGAGAGATATAGCACGAGGAGCAAGGTTCACACCTTAAAAATTATAGGATTATGGATGGAAAGGCACAAGAGGATGCTGCTATCAAAAGCAGGGATCAACTCATCATATTACAACAGAAACTGGAGAAAGACAATAATGTCGGTGAGGCTTTGCGCCAACTCAATCAACTGTTAGGACAACAAGACGTCTCCTGGATACGTGAGCGACTGGACGACACCACGGCCAACTATCACCGTATGGCAGACTTTTACCTGCAAGGCTACGAAGACCCGCAACGCCAGCAGTTTTATAAGCAACTGTCGGCTCAGTTAGAAGGTATCATCCGCGACTTGATATTGGAGGATTTTAAAGTCGAATATCCCTATCTCAAATATCTGAATGCCCAACGACAAATACCGTCCGTCGACGATATGCGTCTGCAAATGGAGAACTATGTCACCGACATGGCCATGGCTTCGCTGTCAGCACTCAACGGATCCAATAACAATCTGGCTGACATCCATAAGCGTCATGCCAACAACTTGCGATCCTTCTTCAACCTCATTGTCTGCTCTCCTCAGTGGCATCACGAATACGCTGTGAGTTTTGAGGAACTATTACTTTCTCCTGCTATCGACTCAGCCGATGCGCAATTATTGGTATCGGCAGTGACTCTCGCCTGTCTCTTGGTTGGGGATGCAGAGAAGATTCTGACACTCATCCATGTCTTCCAAAAAAGCAAAGACGAGCGAGTCAAGCAACGCGCCTTTGTCGGATGGGTGTTTGCGCTCTCCAACGGGAGATACCAACTATATGAGTCCGTACGGCACGCCGTGAAAAAAGTCTTGTCTGACAACAGCGTGAAGAGTGCGTTGCTCGACATGCAGATGCAAGTGGTCTATTGTCATTATGCAGAAAGAGACAATGACGAGCTGCGTAAAAACATCATGCCCAATATCATTAAAAGCCATGACTGGCAGATGATGAATATGGGATCCACACCATCCGATGAAAGTTCGCTGGAAGAGATTCTTCATCCCGACGAGGCTGACAAGCGTATGGAAAGTCTTGAAAAGAGTATCAACAAGATAAACGACATGCGCAAACAGGGCATGGATATCTACTTCGGTGGATTCTCACAGATGAAGCGCTTTGCCTTCTTCAACCAACTCTATAACTGGCTGATCCCCTACACGCCCACTCATCCCGACTTGACCATGCTACCGGAAGAGCTTCGCAATTCGGGATTTCTGGACAGACTGTTTAAAGAGGGGCCTTTCTGTGACTCTGACAAATACAGTTTTTCTATCGCCCTCTCATCCGTTTATCAGCGGTTGCCAGCGGAGGTGAGAAAAGTATTGTTGAGTGGAGAGATGAGTCTGAACATGCCTGGTGAGAGTGAAGAGTCTTGGCGTCACTCGGCCTATATCCGCCGGATGTATCTTCAGGATCTCTATCGCTTCTTCAAACTCTGCGATCTGCGTCATCCTTTCTTCAATGCTTTTGGCTATGCCCATCCTACCATGTTCTTCACAAAAGACATGATCTGCACGGAGATGCACCAACAGCTTCCGGCACTGATCAGCTTCCTGCTGAAAAAGAAGCTTTGGGAATCTCTTCGAGAGATAGTGACATGTTTTACTTCTGACGGAAAAGGAGCCGAAGAGCAAGGCGACGAGGTAAGGAAAAGTTTGGAACTGGCCTCAGCAGCCTTGTGTATGCACGATTCCGACTACACTTCAGCGGCAGACTATCTGAAAAAACTGTGCAAGATGGAGCCGGAAAAAGAATCGCTGCTCCGCCAATATTCCTTAGCCGTTTTTAAATCGAAACGCTTTGAGGAAGCCTCCAAGATCTACAAAACTTTGTCACAGAGCTATCCTCAAAAGATGTTTTATGCTTTGGGGCTCGCCATCTCGCTCATATACTGCGGTAAGGCTGATGAGGCCGTCTCCCTACTTTATAAGTTGGATTACGAACATCCTGACAACACTGAAGTACAGCGTACTTTGGCTTGGGGACTCTTATGGATTGACCGGATTGAGGAAGCACAGAAGATTTATAAGGGTCTTTGCTCCGGCGACAAGGCTCTTCCAGATGATACGCTCAACGGAGCTTACTGCTACTGGTTCCAAGGTCAGCGGATGCAAGCTCGGGAAATGTTCCGGAAATATATAGGTTTGAGCAAGTTGGAGGAAGGCGAAAGTGTATCTTCCTTTCTCTTAGAGAAGTTCCATACGGATCAAAACATCTTGAAGCACTATGGGATAGACGATACCGCACAAAAGGTCATGGCAGACATCGACTGACAGAATTTTCACTCTGCCACCACGACATTCTCCTGATTGCCTATCGTCAGACGCATGAGATCGTAATAAGAACCATTGTAGATATTCAAGTCTACATGACCATTGATACCTGGCAGCTTCCCCACATCGGTATGCTGCCAGAACTTCCATTTGCCCTGATACTCCACCTTTTCGACATAATAGTGCGCGATCCAATAAGGGTAATCACCAAAGACAGGAGCACTCAGATAGGCATCCTTGAATTTGTAATAAGTATAGATGATCGGCTTCACACCATACTTATTCTCTACGATGTGAAGCCAAGTAAGGATATCCGTTTGGAAATCCTCCACACTCTCGTTCTTCGGCTTATGCTCCACATCGAGCACCGGAGGCAAATCTCCATCCAACAAATGTACTTTGCTTAGAAAATAATTGGCCTGAGCCCGGGCTGAGGAGTTGTTGCTCCAGAAATGGTAAACGCCTCGGACAAAGCCGTATTCCCGTGCTTGATAGAAGTTCTCCTCGAAATTTGGATCAATGCGAGACGATCCCTCTGTGGATTTGATGATGATAAAGCGAATAGGACAACCGTCTACCATCGCGTTGGAGCGTAGACGGTCCCAGTTGATCGTACCCTGATAGTGCGAGATGTCTATGCCATGCACCTCATAGCCTTCAGGATACTTGTCATCACCATAGAGCGCCCGCCAACGGAAACCGGTTGGTCCCACGAAGAAATAATAAAAAGCCCACACATAAACCACGATGCCGGCCAACCCGCCGAAGATAGCAGCGCGGCTGAGACGTGTGTGCAAGAAAGGAAGACGTATGCCCACAGAGCCACGACGCGACGACCGCGAACGCGATGAAGAGCGTCGGCGGGAAGAAGATTTTCTTCGTCTGGTGGTTTGGCGTGTGTTTATCATCTCTTAGATCAGTCTCCCATTATTATAAAGAAGAGGCATCCTCAACCCATGTTACCACATAAGGAGGATGTCTCGTCAAAAGAGGATTGTCTCACAACTTTCGTGAACATCCTTATCATAGAGAATCGATGAACGATTCTCAGCGTTCAATTAGCGGTTTGCCTTAGCCTCGTTCTCCAGAGCCAGCGTACGGGTCTCGCGGTCACAGACCTCGGAGGGCCCCCAGTACTGGATAGGACCGGGATAGACATAGCAGGTCTGACGGGCCCACTCGTCACGCTTCTCAGCAAATTTCTTGAAAGGTGCACCGTCGAGCTCAACGAGAGCCTTGCGGATCACAGGCTTCATCTCACCATTGCGGCGCTCCATGTTCATCATCATGGTGATGGGCACACCACCGGCCTTCCACTCATCGGTAGAGGCTGAGAGATTCTGAACGATAGCCATGTAACCGGTCTTGCCATTGGCAATCAGGTGAGCGGCGCTCACGCCGAGAGCGTAGCAGTAGTCAGCGTCAAAGTTGGAAGGAGCAGCGCAACGGCCCTCATAGCCGAAGAAGTGGTGCTGGGCAGCGAACTTGCCACAGTACTTATCCTCTTTCTTCCACTCGTCGAGCTTAGCTGCCACCATGTCAGAGAGCAACTTCTCGGTCTCGATCAGAGACACCTGTACATTTCCGTGCGGATCACGGTCGAGGGAGAGCTGACGCGCAACAGCCTCAGGCAGCGTTGCGAAGGTATCTGCATTCTCCTTGCTTAGGTGAGCGAGGATATACTCGCGCTGTGCGTCCTTCTCCAAATCCTTGTAATCAGCACCGTGAGCAGCGAGCAGGTCGTTGAGCTCATCGATCAGACGGCCGATGGCAGGGATGAACTCGATGAGACCCTCAGGGATGAGCACCACACCAAAGTTGTTGCCATCCTCAGCGCGCTTAGCGACAGCAGTGGCAATCTGCTCCACGATCTGGTTGAGAGTCATATCCTTTTTCTCCACTTCCTCAGAGACAATGCAGATATTTGGCTGTGTCTGCAGAGCGCACTCCAAAGCGATGTGAGATGCGGAACGACCCATCAGCTTGATGAAATGCCAGTATTTACGGGCAGAGTTAGCATCACGCTCGATGTTGCCAATCAGCTCAGAATATACCTTTGTAGCAGTATCGAAGCCGAAACTGGTCTCGATCTGGTCGTTCTTCAGGTCGCCGTCGATGGTCTTCGGGCAGCCGATGACTTGGATGCCGTAGTTCTTGGCAGCATAGTACTCAGCGAGCACACAGGCGTTGGTATTTGAGTCGTCACCACCGATGATGACCACAGCCTTTATGTCGAGCTTACGCAGAATCTCAAGACCCTTCTCAAACTGGTCTACCTTCTCCAGTTTGGTACGGCCAGAGCCGATCATATCGAAACCACCGGTATTGCGATAGTCGTCAACGAACTCAGGAGTGAGCTCGATATACTTATGGTCAACGAGACCGCCGGGGCCCATGAGGAAGCCATAGACCTTGTTCTCGGGGCTCATCTTCTTCACGGCGTCGAAGATACCGCAGATGACATTGTGACCGCCAGGTGCCTGACCACCGGAAAGGATAACGCCGACATTCATCTTACAGTTGGCAGACTCCTCGCCGGGTACAAACTCGATGAGTGGCATCCCGTAAGTATTCGGGAAAAGCTTCTTGATTTCTTCCTGGTCACCTACACTCTGCGTAGGAGCTCCCTCTTTTACGCTGACAGCACCTTTGAGACCCTTCGGCAACTTTGGCTGATACTGGGCACGGGCTTTCTGCAAAAGACTCTTTTTCATTTTAGAAAGTTCGATTAAATAATTAAAAACAGTATACTGCATGCAAAAGTACATTTTTTCATCGAGAAATGAGAAGAAAAAAGAAAGAAAACCTGTTTTTGAAACATTTTTTTTGCACAACGAATGACGTTCCATCTTTTTTTCTTATCTTTGGAGAAAAATAAAGTATCACTCACTTAATCATTACTATTATGGCTAAGAAAAAGGATTTAAAGCATTCCATCAATTGCATCTGCAGCGACCTCTTCGCTGAGGCTGTCGCCGCATCGTTATATGGCGCGGAGAAGGGCAGCACCGATGCACAGCAACTTCTCTCTTCCATCATTGTCCTGCGTGACGATTTTGTCAAACGCATTTCCCATCCTGAACCTGGAATGAAACCTAAGCAGTACTACACCAACCTCATCAATGACTTCAATCACCAGATATCCGATATCATTGATCAAATCAGCAACCTTGGCTAACGGCCGGATTGCAGGTTTCCGAACATACGATTATGATTCAACAGTTCTGCAATTGGCTTCTTGTCAAACGTATGAAATGGACCATTGAGGATCAACTGCCGCTCCCCGAGAAATGCATCATTTGTCTGGCACCGCATACCAGCAACTGGGATTTCATTATGGGCGTGCTCTATATGTTCTCCCGTGGCATACGCATCAACTTCTTGATGAAGAAAGAATGGTTTCAATGGCCGCTCGGTCCTATCTTCCGCTCCATCGGCGGCATCCCCGTCTTCAGAGCCAGGCACTCCCACATGACCGACGCACTCGCCGACGCAGCCATCAAGAATCCGACTTTCCGACTGTGCATCACTCCAGAAGGCACTCGTTCCTTGAATGCCGACTGGAAGAAGGGGTTCTATTTCATTGCGCAAAAAGCCCGGATTCCTATCCTGCTCTACTCTCTGGACTATGGCAAGAAGCTCATCAGATGTGCCGACAGCTTCATTCCCCAAGGCGATATCGATGCCGACATGATGAGGGTGAAACGCTATTTCATCCATGTGCAGGGCAAACACCCTGAGAAATTCACAACAGGACTGTCAGAAGAAAAAAGCTGACACCCTGCTCTCATACATCAACCATTTTCTTGTAGTAATGCAATATAAAAGTTTTTTCGCTTTAGCGCTGTTGCTTCTCCCTTGTACACAGACCTATTCACAGAATGCTGTTTATCAGGAGAAGGCTAAGAAGGATTTGAATGCATACTTTGTCTCTTATCAGGCAAAACATACAAACTTCTCCCGCCAGCCCAAACTCAAGGAGCTGCGCATTGACGATAAGCAACAGAAGGTCACTGTCGTGCCTGACCCCTCCTTCGCTCAGCAAGAGCTCAACGACAAACAGATAGGAAAAATCTACAAGAAGGTACACAAACTGCTCTCAAAGGCCTACCGCGACTACGACCTTAGCATTGTCGTCTCGGGACTGCCGCTGGAGAACTATGCCACGGACTACACCTCGCTCTCCGGTAACTCTCTTTGGGGAAAGATTCGCTACGACGGTCAACCTTGGGTCAGCAATGCGTCGCATCCTTTCCGCATCACCCATGGCCTCTATAACCATCATCTGGCAGTCTGGGCTTCTCACGGCCGTTACTACGATGCGAAAAAGGGCCTTTGGCAATGGCAGCGACCGCCACTGTTCGGCACTTGCGAGGATCTCTTCACCGAGACGATCGTCCTGCCCTATCTCATCCCCATGTTGGAGAATGCGGGCGCTGTCGTCTACACGCCACGGGAGAGAGACCTGCAAACCGAAGAGTATATCGTAGACAACGACGGCGTCAACGCCCCTGGCTACTCAGAATCGGATGAGGGCAGACAATGGGACAACTGTCCGCGTTCGGGCTTCGCATACCGACTGGGCAACTATGTCGACGGACAGAATCCCTTCAAAGATGGTACGGTCCGAATGACCACGACTACGAAAAAGGGCAACGGCACCTATGCGCTGTGGCAGCCTCACTTCCGTAAAGCAGGTCGCTATGCCGTCTACGTAAGCTATCAGACGGTCGACAAGAGTGTGGACGACGCGCACTATGTCGTCTTCCACCAAGGGCAGGCCACGGAAGTGCATGTCAACCAGCAGATGGGTGGCGGCACCTGGGTCTATCTCGGCACTTTCGACTTCGGACAAGGCAAAAGCATCGACAACTGTGTCATGCTCACCAACCAGAGCAAACACCGTGGCATCGTCACGGCTGATGCCGTACGCTTTGGTGGCGGCATGGGCGACATCTCACGTGGTGGAGTCTCCAGCGGACTTCCGCGTGTCCTGGAGGGCTCCAGATATTTCTGCCAGTGGGCAGGTGCTCCCTATAATGTATATAGCAGCCGTGGAGGCACCGACGACTATGCCGACGACATCAACAGTCGCTCACGCATGCTCAACTGGCTGGCCGGAGGCTCTGTCTATGTGCCGACCATAGAAGGAGAGCACGTACCCTTTGAGCTGTCATTGGCCATTCACAGCGATGCGGGTTATGCACCCAACGGGAAAGACCTCGTAGGCTCTTTGGCCATCTGCACCACTAACTATAACGACGGTCAGCTTTCCTCCGGACTCACACGGCAGGCTTCCAAGATGCTGGCCAAGGACCTGCTCGACAATCTCACGCGAGACCTTACTTATAAATATGGTAATTGGGCAAGACGATACCTTTGGGACCGAAACTATTCCGAGACTCGTGTGCCCGAAGTGCCCTCGGCAATCCTTGAGACGCTGTCCCACCAGAACTTCCCCGACATGAAGCTGGCACAGGACCCACACTTCAAGTTCACCATGGCCCGCTCAGTTTATAAGACCCTCGCCCGCTATGTCAACACGATGCACGGCCGACCGACGATTATCGAACCTCTGCCACCCAAGGATCCTGCCGTCATCATCAACAGCCGCCATCAGGCCCATATCACGTGGATATCGCAGGACGATCCTCAGGAGCCTTCCGCACATCCTGACTATTTCGTCCTCTATACAGCCATCGGCAAGGGCGGTTACGACAACGGACAGAAGGTAAAGACGACATCTGTCGACCTTGACGTGAAGCCCGGCGTACTCTACAGATTCAAGATCACAGCCATCAACCGTGGTGGAGAAAGTTTCCCCTCCGAGGAGATTGCACTTTGCACTCAATCGGGAGCTCAGAAAAGCATTTTGGTCGTCAATTGTTTCCACCGACTTTCTGCACCAACGGTCATCGACAACAACAGCCAGCAGGGCTTCGACATGAGAGATGACATAGGAGTGAGCTATGGACCGACGATCGGATGGTTAGGCTATCAGCAAAGTTTCAGCAAGAGCTGCATCGGACGGGAAAGTTCCGATGGACTCGGATATACCGATGAGAGCTTAGCCGGAAAGGTGATAGCCGGCAATGATCTTGATGCTGCGACAGCACATGTTGAGGCCATTGCCGGTACGGGGAAATACAATGTCGTCGGCTGTTCCTCTTATGCCGTGGAAAACCGGCGGGTAACTCTCAATAACTTCGATGCTGTCGACATGGTACTGGGACTGGAGAAATACTCCCCTGACGCTTTGCTCTACAACAAAACTTTTACCGACAACATTCAAAAGCAACTCTCTGCCTACACCAGAAGCGGTGGAAAGCTGTTGGTCAGCGGAGCTTATGTGGGAACAGACATGACCGGAGCTAAAGAGGCGGACTGGCTGTCCACCACGTTGAAAGTGAACTACTCCGGCTCGCTCAAAACCGATACCTTGCAAGGAGTCAACGGACTGCAACAAGACTTCGATTTCTATCGTGTTCCCAATGCCGACCACTATGCGGCCACCCACGCTGACATTCTCCAGCCCGCCGAAGGAGCCGTCTGTGCCATGCAATACAGCAATGGCAGCTCAGCGGCCGTAGCTTATAAAGGCAACGACTACCGAACCTTCACGATGGCCTTTCCCTTTGAATGCATCAACGACAAGAACATGCAGCGACGGTTGATGACCGGTATCCTGAACTTCCTGTTAAAGTAAACACATATCCATCACACTATAATTAAGAAGTTAATTTCAAAGCAATACATCATGAAAATACAAGCAAACCATTCCGGTACCCGTAGTATCGAGATCAATGAGAAACATCTTCAGACCATTGAGAAGTATTCTCTTTTGGACAATCTCGTAGACAGCAACGGCATCATCGACGAAGCCGTCTTGGACAAGTTGAAGTTCAACGTGCGCTCAATGCTGGAGTCGGAGACCGTGAAGGACAACGGCCTTCTCGACCTCTGCCTGGATGTCATCTACAACAACAACATGAAGGCGTTTGGCCTACAGCAGCTTGTCGAAGCTTATAAGCTGTGGAAGGCTGCCCAACCAACGGAAGACGACAACGACCCACAAAATGTCAACGACTAAACACAAGTTCTGACACATAATTCCAATATGACGCAGAAATATCAGCTGACAGACTTTCTGCCCACCAACCGCAAGGAATGTGAGTTGCGTGGGTGGGACGAGTTGGACATGATTCTCTTTTCCGGCGATGCCTATGTCGACCATCCTTCTTTTGGCGCGGCTGTCATCGGCCGGCTCCTTGAGGCCAAGGGCTACAAAGTGGCGATCGTGCCTCAGCCCGACTGGCATGGCGACTACCGCGACTTCAAGAAACTCGGGCGCCCACGACTCTTCTTTGCCGTGTCAGCCGGTGCCATGGACTCCATGGTCAACCGCTACACAGCCAACCGGCGCATACGCCACGACGACGCCTACAGTCCTGATGCCCGCCACGACATGCGGCCGGACTATCCCAGCATTGTCTACACCAAGATCCTGAAGCAACTCTTCCCCGACGTGCCCGTGGTCTTGGGCGGCATTGAGGCATCCATGCGACGGCTCACCCACTACGACTATTGGCAGGACCGGCTGATGAAGTGCATCCTCTGCGACAGCGGTGCCGACATGATCCTCTATGGCATGGGCGAGAAAAACACGATCCAGCTCTGCCACGAGCTCGAAGAGGGACGCAATATCAAGGACATCCATGACATTCCACAGACCGTCTACCTCTGCAAGCAGGAAGACATCCCCGGGGGTATCAGCGACGACGACATCTTGCTCCACTCTCACGAGGAGTGTCTGCAAAGTAAGAAAGCCGAGGCTGAGAACTTCCGCCATATTGAGGAAGAGTCCAATAAGATGCATGCCCAGCGACTGTTGCAGGCTGTCGACGGCAAGTTTGCGGTCGTCAATCCTCCCTATCCTCCTCTGACGACGGAAGAGGTGGACGAGGCCTATGACCTTCCCTACACGCGTCTGCCTCATCCTAAATACAAGGGCAAGACGATACCGGCCTACGAAATGATCAAGTTCTCGATCAATCTCCATCGTGGCTGTTTCGGCGGCTGTGCCTTCTGCACCATCTCGGCCCATCAGGGCAAGTTCATCGCCTGCCGCTCCAAGGCGAGCATCCTCCGCGAGGCCCGTCAAGTCATCGCCATGGACGGCTTCAAAGGCTATATCTCTGATCTCGGCGGTCCGTCTGCCAACATGTATGGCATGGGTGGGCGCAACAAGAAAGCCTGTGAGCACTGCAAGCGGCCGTCGTGCATCAACCCACAGATCTGTCCCAACCTTGACACGGATCTCTCCCGCCTGCTCGACATCTATCATGCCGTCGACGCGTTGCCGAGCGTGAAGAAGAGCTTCATCGGCAGTGGTGTGCGTTACGACCTCTTGCTCTATAAGAGTAAGGACGAGGAGGCCAACGAGGCCGCCAGACAGTATACCCGCGAGCTCATCACCCACCATGTCAGCGGTCGCTTGAAGGTGGCACCCGAGCACACTTCCGACCGAGTGCTCCGACTCATGCGCAAGCCGTCGTTTGAGCAGTTCTATGAGTTCAAGCGCATCTTCGACCGCATCAACAAGGAAGAGGGCCTGAAAGAGCAGATCATACCTTATTTTATTAGCAGTCATCCGGGTTGCCAGGAAGAGGATATGGCCGAGCTCGCTGTCATCACCAAAGACCTGGACTTCCACCTCGAGCAGGTGCAGGACTTCACGCCCACGCCGATGACCGTCAGCACCGAGACGTGGTATACGGGATACGACCCTTACACGCTTGAACCGGTCTTCTCCGCCAAGACACCACGCGAGAAGCTGGCGCAGCGGCAGTTCTTCTTCTGGTATAAACCCGAGGAGCAACAAGGTATCGAGCGGGAACTGCGACGCATCGGACGGCCCGACCTCATCAAGAAGCTCTACAACGGCGCGCCCTTCCGTGGGCACGTCCACTACGATAGCAAGGCCGTCGGCAGCACACCCGAGAAAGTGCCACATCAGCCCAGCGGCAGAAGAGACCGCAACCAAAGACTTCCCGAAAACAGACAACCCTATAGTGTGAAAGCCAATGGGGAAAGAAGACACGACGACAAGCCTTACGATGGAAGAAGAAACAACGAAAGACGGAACAACGACAAACGCAATGGCGACAAAAGGAAATCGTTTAACCCTAATTTTACGCCCAACGGCAAGTTCAAGGGTCGTCATCGTTGAGCAAGCGCTCACCGGGAAGCATTCGCAGGCTGACTGTGAGGATGGCATCGTCGTGGCGGACAACTATATCGCTGTCATCGACGGTAGCACGAGCAAGACACCGAAGCATTACCACCCGAGCATGCGCAATGGTCGTTATGCCATGACGCTCATCAGCGACTATCTGCGTCGGGCTCCAGCCTCGCTAAGCATCAACGAGTTCTGCACGCGTGTCACGCAGGTCATCCATCAGGCTTATCCTTTGGACGACTCACAACCCCGCTGTTCACCCGAGCAACGGCTGTGCGCCAGTGCTGTGGTCTGTAACCTTCAGCGTAAGGAGATTTGGATGATCGGCGACTGCCAGTGCATGGTCGACGGACAGCTCTACACCAATGACAAGCCTTCGGAGGCAACAATCGCCGAAGAGCGCAGCCGTCTCTTCCCCACCCTGCTGGCCGAGTATCCTGACATGGTAAAGGACGGGCGAATCGTCCACGACTATGCCCGTGATGCCGTTCTCCCGAAACTCATCGTGAGCATGCGGGGCGAGAACCGCACCTATGCGGTCATCGACGGTTTCGAAATCTTCATGCCGGGAGTCAAGGTGATCACGCTGAGACGAGGCGAGCCTCACGACATCGTGCTGGCGAGCGACGGCTATCCTTTTCTCCGCCCCACTCTTCAAGACAGTGAGGCTGCCCTCAGAGAGCAGTTAGCCAACGACCCTTATAACATCCACACATTCAAAGCCACCAAAGGACTCATGCAAGGCAACGTGTCCTTTGACGACCGGGCGTTGATCAGATTTAGATTAACTAAATAATATATATATGAGAATATTCCTTTGGCTGAGCTTCGACGGCACGGCCTACCATGGTTGGCAGATACAACCCAACGGCATGTCGGTGCAGGAAAAGGTACAGCAGTGTCTGAGCACATTGCTCAGTCAACCGATTGCCGTGACCGGTGCCGGACGCACGGACGCCGGTGTCCATGCCCGTACGATGGTTTGCCACCTCGACACCGACAAGGAGCTTGATGCCGACCGACTCTGCTACCGTCTCAACCGCATCCTTCCACGCGACATCAGCTGCAGGCGGGCCGAACAGGTCAGCGACGACCTGCACGCGCGCTTCTCGGCCAAGCGGCGCACCTACCGCTATTTCATCCACACACAGCGTGATCCCTTCCTCCGTCACTACTCCGTGGAGACACACTGGAAACTCGATTTCGACCGGATGAACGAGGCAGCGCGGTGGCTCACCACTCAGAACGACTTCAAAGCATTCTGCAAGGCGGGCACTGATGTCAAGACCACGCTCTGCCAAGTCTCCACAGCCCAATGGGTGAACACCTCACCGACAACATGGTACTTCGAGATTTCCGCCAACCGCTTTCTGCGCAACATGGTGCGTGCCGTCGTCGGCACGCTCTTCGAAGTAGGCCGCCACCGCATGACGCTCGAGCAGTTCCGGCAAGTGGTAGCCACCGGCACGCGCTCTGATGCCGGAGAGTCCATGCCCGCCCACGGCCTGTTCCTTTGGGACATCGAATACTAAATCCTTAGCTTAGACAAAGGTCTACTTGCTGCCGATATACAGGAATACCATGCCGAGCAGCACGAGAGCCAGATCGAGCGCCTTGGCCTTAAGGTTATGCTCATGGAAGACAAGGGCACCAAAGAGGAAACTCACCAATACGCTGCCACGACGGATCATCGACACGATGGAGATCATCGCCCCCGGCAGACTTAGCGCATAGAAATAGACAAAGTCGGCAGCACAGAGAAAGACGCTGATGCCAATGATCGACCAATGCCAGCGAAAGGGCGTGGTCTTCTTGTGGGTAGGGCGCCACAGCAAGAGCAACATGAGGAGCATCAGCCCCATCTGATAGATATTGTACCACGATTGCACGGCCATGCGGTCGATACCGATGCCACCGGCCGACGGAGCTGCCATCAAATATTTGTCATAGAGGCCACTGACAGCTCCCAAGACAGCGGCGAGCACGATAGCCCATATCCATCGGTTGTGCTTGAAATCGATGCCTTCCTTCCGACCCGATCGGCTCAGCATCAGGAAAGAGGCCACTGCCAGCAACACACCAATCCATTGCCACACATTGAGCTGTTCACCATAGACGAGCATGGCACCCATGAGCACCATCACCGGCCGTGTAGCATTGATCGGACCCACAATCGTCAGCGGCAGGTGCTTCATGCCGAAGTAGCCGAAAATCCAACTTGAAAGAACGATGAAACTCTTCAGGACGATATACTTGTGCATCTCCCAACCGCCTGTCGCCACATGAAAGATACTCCCGTCAAGGCAGGAGGTCGTAGCCGAGAGGATGATGAACGGCAGGAAGATGAGCGAAGAAAAGACAGTGTTGAGGAACAACACGGGGATCACCGCGTTGCCATTGAGCGACTTCTTCTTAAATGAGTCGTAGAAGCCCAACAGGGCAGCGGACATAAAGGCTAAAAACAACCACATGGGTGTGAACTCTATTACTTAATATGACTATATACTCTCAAATATACGGCAAAGTTACAACAAAAATTTAAGGTGAGTGGCATTCTGCACTGGAATTATTGTCTTCATCATTCATTGTAGGCATTGTTTCATGAATCTCGTACTGACACAACATTAGCTTGCTAACTTGATGAGACTCGACGAAATTAGCAAACAATCTTTAAAGGAATAGTCTTTTTCTTTTGCAATATGAAGAAAAAAGTGTAACTTTGCAAAAAGATTGTAGCAATATCGTCATTAAGCAACAAACAACAACTATTTGTTATGGCAAACAATATTTTCAAAGGTTTGGGCATCGCCCTCATCACTCCTTTCACTCCTCAAGGAGAAGTGGATTATCCAGCACTCGAGAAACTGGTGACTTACCAGCTTGACAATGGTACCGACTTTCTGTGCATTCTCGCAACAACGGCCGAGGCTCCTTGTCTGACGAAAGAGGAAAAGGAAAAAATTACGGAAGTGGTGAAACGTGTGAACAAAGGACGCGTGCCTATCCTGAAATATTGTGGCGGTAACAACACAGCCGCTGTCATTGACGAGATGAAGCATACCGACTGGAGTGGCATCAGCGGTATTCTGAGCATCTGCCCTTACTACAACAAACCATCGCAAGAAGGCCTCTATCAGCACTTCAAGGCTATTGCTGCCGAAAGCCCGCTGCCACTCGTACTCTATAATGTCCCCGGTCGTACCGGCGTGAACATGAAGGCCGCCACAACGGTGCGTCTGGCTAAGGACTGCCCCAACATCGTGGCTGTGAAGGAAGCCAGTGGCAGTCTGGAGCAGGTCGACGAGATCATTAAGAATAAACCCGACAACTTCGACGTCATCAGTGGCGACGATGCGCTGACCTTCTCGATGATTGCCAGTGGAGCGGCCGGTGTGATCTCTGTCATCGGTAATGCACTGCCCAAGGAATTCTCCCGCATGATCCGTCTGGAGTTCAACGGTGAGTATGAGCCCGCCCGCAAGATCCATCATAAGTTCACCGAGCTCTATTCTCTGCTCTTTGTTGACGGCAACCCGGCCGGGGTGAAAGCGCTGCTCAACGACATGGGCATGATAGAAAACGTACTCCGTCTGCCGCTCGTACCGACCAACATCGAGACCAAACAGAAGATGGCTGACATTCTCAAAGGACTTAGACTGTAAGACATTCCACAAAGTTTCCCAATATCAAAGCACGGAGACAAAAGAGGGAATGATAACTCTCTTTTGCCTCCGTGCTTTTTGTTTTGTGTCGTGCTATTTCCTCACCCCTACAATCCCCTACTCAAAAAGAGTCAAGCTCTTACTACAAAGCTCTTACTACTCTGATCCCCATAAACGTCGGATGCTCCATCATGTAAGTGCGGAAGAGTTTGGGCTCCTCGACCACTTGGTGACGGATGGCGGATGCGTTGAGGAGGTGAAGGCCGTCGGCATGCCAAACAGCAATGCCGATATGACTGGTGTCGAGTCCCCGCTTAGAAGTGAGAATGACGATGATGTCGCCATTGTGAATGGTGGACCTCAGCAGTGCGCTATTATCCAAGGCCGTCTTAGGGATATAGCGATAGGTGCGCCCCGAAATGCTGTCCTCCATCTTCCTGATCTCGCCGATCCAATTGGTATGTGCCTTCAACATAGGATATGCCGACGGATGCGTGGACATGTAATTCACACTGACCAACTGTTTTGCCGTGAAGGGAGGCACCGGTCCCTGCAAGTCGCAGATCAGTCTCTTTCTCACATTCTGATTGATCCAGTAGGTGAAATAGTGCTGACGTGTAGGATAAGACACGATGCCATCGCGATAGCGGATGAGTGCCAACTCCTTACAGAAATGGGCAAAATCCGGTGTTTTCCGCCTCATACATTCCGAGAGTGCCAAAACGGTCTCTACCAATGTCGTACAGTCAAACTGCCGCAGATTCACCACAAGTTGCTCTTCTTTGTGCTGATCAAGCGTCTTGGCCACATAGGGCAATCCGATGAACTGATGGCCAAAGAACAGCATATAGTTGGAGTCACGTACCTCATGGTGCGCCTTTCTGAACAGTTTTATCACCTTGACAGAATCGCTGCGCCAATAGTCAATTTGGGCAGCGTGAGCCTTTGCTGCTCCTATAAAGAGCAGACAAAGGAACAATAGATATTTGATTTTCTTCTTCATATAATGAGATATTATCCTGATTGAAATATCGCGCTTATCGTTTTCCAAAGTTAAAACCTACATAGAAATAGAGGCTTCCAAAAATGTTGTTGGTGTAGAACTCCTTGCGGTGATAAGTGATGAACTGCCAAACAGAGCTGCATCCGGCATACCACCGGTTATTATTCCACACAACAGCGCTTCTCACGACACCGTCCACATTCAGGTTGCGGAAGTCAAAGTCAAGGAAATTCTTGAAATTTGTTGACTTCACCTCATTGGTTGCCCGCTTATAAGCCAGACAGGCCTGCACCGAGATATCGAACAAGAAATTGCGTGCAAAGACCCAGTTATAAGCATATCCACCAGAAATGTTATAGGCAGAGTAATCGATATTACTGAATGTCATCGAGGAGTCCATCACTGACATTGCGTCTGCCGACAGCCTTGTAGCAGCCAGTTCCTGCAGGGCAGTCCAATTAATGTTGAGACTGTGCTTGGTATATCCGATGCCTGCTATCGCGCTTCCGCAAGACCGTTTCTGTCTCGTACTCTGTGCGTAAGCAGCTGGATATGAGAATTTTCTATGATTAAAGATATAGTAGAGGTTGAAGCCCTTGATGGAAGAACTCAAGTCTTTGAAGTCCACATTCTTCATTGCTGAAGTATCATACTTCTTTCCGAGATTGATCCCCGCAATATGATAGTCATTGCCCGACTTTCGGTAGAAGAGATCCACGCCAATCTGATTGCTGTATAAACTCAGATTGAAGTCCTGCTTCTTGTCAGACGCACCTAAATGCACCAAGTCGATGGTGTAGCCCATGAATATCCATCTCCAGCCGAAATAGGGTCCTAACTTGTATGAAGGATCGGGCGAGAAATAATATTCATGCCCGTTTTTATTCCTCATGTGGTAGCTTTCAAACGTGTTGGTGTTCTGAATCATCGCAGACCAATTGTAGTGTTGTGGCTCTATATACATGGTGTCAATGCTCGAAAAATTTCTCACGATCTTGCGCACACGGCTAATCTTGTGCTGTGCGGAATCATTGCTTTCATCGCCCCACGCCAGCAGAGCGACCATACAAGAAAGGAAAAATGTAGCGTATCGAAGCATCGCCATCACCGTCAGAACTTACCAAGAATACGATCCATCACCCAGTTGACCGGAGTGGCACTCACGCTCGTGCAATCACATTCGGCCTCTCCCTGCAGATGGCGGATCACCTCACGGATGATCGGTAACTGTACATAGGAAGGATTGGGGACAACATAGCTGACATTACCCTCGCTGGTCACGACATGGATGGGATCGTAGTTGTAGACCGAGAAATAGAGTGAGCCTTTGTCGCCGATCACCGTGATGCAATCCTCTTTAGCACTCTCGTGGCCCACAAAGCACCACGACGCACTACCGGGGATACCGGACGCAAAGATAAAGGCGGCACTGATCGTATCCTCTGCCTTATAGAGATGGGCACGGTTGGTGGGATAGCCATGGGCACGTGTGATGACACCAAAGATATGTTGCAGGATGTCCAACTGATGCGGAGCCAGATCATAGAAATAGCCGCCGCCCGAGATGTCAGGCTGCAGACGCCACGGCAGTGTGTTGCCTGCTCGATAGTCGAGGTCGCGCGGTGGCACGGAGAACCGTATCTGCACGTTGAGGATCTTGCCCAGCGTGCCGTCGTTGATGATCTCCTCCACCTTTTGGAAGTAAGGGAGATAACGGCGATAATAAGCCACAAAGCAGGGCACGCCGGTCATCTCGCTGATACGATTGATGCGCAGACAATCCTCATAGCTCGATGCCAATGGCTTTTCGACATAGCAAGGCTTATGGGCCCGCATGGCCATGATGGCAAATGTGGCATGGCTCGATGGCGGAGTGGCAATATAGATGGCGTTGACATCGGGGTCGTCAATGAGCTGCTGGGCATCGGTATACCACTTCCGGATATGATGACGCTCGGCATAGGAGCGTGCCTTGTCTTCGTTACGGCTCATCACGGCCTCGACATGCGATCCCTCCACGACGTTGAAGGCGGGGCCCGACTTCTTCTCTGTCACCTCGCCACAACCTATGAATCCCCAACTGATCTCTTTCATAACATTCTTTTTTGCAAACTTACAAAAAAAAACGCAAAGCACAAAGAGATGCATCAAATAATAAGCGTCACTCTGTTGGAAACAGACTGTAACTGAGCGACGGTATGAATATGAAGGCCAGGACTAAGCAAATATGAAATAAGGAAGGGTGAGTTCTATAAAACAGAAACGGCCTTCACCATCAATCGTGAAGGCCGCCCAATAACTAACATCCTTTAAAACTACTCATACCGGATCGCCTCAATAGGATCCAAACGCGCTGCTTTTTTGGCAGGATACCAGCCGAAGAAGACACCCGTGAATGTACAGACTGCAAAACTCATGACGATGCTCCACAGCTCGATATAGATCGGCCAGTGGGCAAACAACTTCACGGCGTAACTGGCACCGATGCCAAGTAACACACCGATGATGCCTCCGGTGACACTCAGCATGATGGCTTCGATAAGGAACTGATTAAGGATATCCACGCCACGGGCGCCGACACTCATGCGCAAACCGATCTCACGGGTGCGCTCAGTGACACTGACATACATGATGTTCATAATGCCGATGCCGCCCACAATCAGCGAGATGCCTGCCACACAGCCCAGGAGGATGGTCATCATGTCGGTGGTGGAGTTCATCATCGACGAAAGCTCTTCCTGCGAACGAATGTTGAAATCGTCATCGTCGCCCTGAGTGGTGTCTGTGGCATCCTTGAGTTTATGGTTGCGCCGAAGGATGGTGGTCATCTCTGTCGTTGCTTTGTCAGTGACATCCTCAGTAATGGCCGAGGCTTGGATCTCGCTCAGATAGGTCTGTGCAAGGATTCGCTTCATCACCGTTGTGTAAGGTGCCAGCACGAGATCGTCCTGGTCCATGCCCATGGAGTTGTAGCCTTTCTTCTTCAGCACGCCGACGACGCGGAAGGGGATGGTGTTAAAGCGCACCACGCGCCCCACAGGGTCACTGCCGTCGGGGAAGAGATAGTCCACCACGGTCTGTCCGAGGATACACACCTTGGCTCCCGCCTTGATGTCCTGATCGGTGAACATGTCGCCGTCGCTGACGCTCAACTGGCGTATGTCGAGGTATTCCCTGTTGACACCATAGAGGGTAGACTGCGTGTTGTTGTTGCCATAGATAAACTGTCCCGAGCTGCTGACCACAGGGCTGATGCCCTTGATGTAGTTGCACTCATCGCGCAGCGACTCATAGTCGGAAAGCTTCAGCGTCTGCATGGCCGACGGATCCTGACGTACACCACCGCGCATGTCAGCACCCGGATGGATCATGATCATGTTGGAGCCCATCTCTGCAATGTTGGCCTGAATACTTCGCTTCGATCCTTGTCCGATGGCGAGCATCGTAATGACCGACGCCACGCCAATGATAATGCCCAGCGCCGTGAGAAACGACCGCATCTTGTTGGCCATGATCGCACGCAGGGCTATTTTGAAAAGATTGGTATAGTTCATGTTTCCTATTCGTCGGTATTGGCCGGAAGGGCGGCAAGGCCCTCTGCGGCACTTTGTATATGTGGGTTATATTCGTCACTGATGACACGTCCGTCGCGTAATTGGATATTGCGGCAGGAATAGTGCGCAATATCGGGGTTGTGGGTCACGAAGATAATCGTGCGCCCCTCAGCATAGAGTTTCTGAAAGAGCACAAGAATCTCAAACGACGTGCGGGTGTCGAGGTTACCCGTCGCCTCATCAGCGAGAATCACAGCAGGGTTGTTGACCAGTGCACGGGCAATGGCCACGCGCTGCATCTGACCACCCGACATTTGGTTGGACTTGTGATAGAGCCTGTCGCCCAATCCCACGGCCTCCAAGGCTTCTACCGACCGGCGGAAGCGCTCTTGAGCCGACACGTCGGGATTGTACATCAGTGGCAACTCAACGTTCTCCACCGATGTGGTCTTGGGCAGCAGATTATAGTTCTGGAAGATAAAACCTATCTTGCGATTGCGCAACACGGCACGTTGGCTCTTAGACATTGTGCGCACGGAGACGCCATCAAGAAAATAGTCACCGCTCGTGGGCGTATCGAGGCAGCCGAGCTGGTTGAGGAGCGTAGACTTTCCTGAGCCGGACTTACCCATGATGGTGACAAACTCACCCTCGTAGATCTTGAACGACACCCCACGCAGCGCGTGCACGGTCTCGTCGCCGACCAAGAAGTCACGCTTCACATCGCACAACTCAATGACAACTTTGCGATTGTCGCCATTGCTGTTATCATTATTATTGTTGTTCATTGTGGCTTTTCTGTTACGTTGAATCCATTCATTCTTCAACATTGAACATTCAACATTGCTTTCATTCATCCTTCAACATTGATCATCAACATTGCTTTCATTCATCATTCAACATTCAACCTTCATCATTTTTTCTTGCTTCCTGGCCCTTTTGGTGCAAACGGACTGGACTCTCCGGAAGAAGCCGCGTCGTCATCGCTGGCATCATCGGGCGTTGAAGTACTGATGCCCGTGATGACCTTAGCCTCACGACGGATGCCACTAAGTATCTGGGAATGCGAACCATCTGTCATGCCAATGTTGACACGGTGAGCCACAACGGAGTTGCCCTCGATCGTCCATACCTTGTTCTTGGCGTTGGCGACATCTTTGATCTTCATGCCACCGACGGTCTCTTTCTCCGGTGTGAAGCGCAGTGCTTTGCTGGGCACGCTGAGCACGCCCTTGTTCTCCTGAGTATAGATGGTGACCGTAGCCATCAGTCCCGGCTTCAGCCTCAAGTCGGCATTCGGCGCACTGATCACAACAGAATAGTCACCACGTTGTTCGTTGTCGTAGCCTCCTGACGCACCTGCTTGACCATGCCGGAGAAGGTGTTGTCGGGATAAGCATCAACGGTAAACGTCACACGCTCTCCTACCTTCACGTCGCCGATGTCAGCCTCATCAACATCTGCTACGACCTGCATATTGGTCAAGTCCTTGGCAATGGTGAACAGCGTAGGCGTACTGAAGCTGGCGGCCACCGTCTGACCTTCCTCCACGCTCTTTGAGAGTACGACGCCGTCGATAGGCGAGGTGATCGTGGCATAGCCCAGATTGGTCTGTGCTTTCTTCACCTGCTCACGGACTGCCGAGATCTGGTCTCGTGCCGAAGACACGCTGGCCATAGCCGTCTGATAGCTCAGACGGGCGCTCTCGTAATCATTGCCCGAGATGAGTCCCTTCTGATAGAGCGTCTTGTTGCGACGGAAGTTGGCAACCTGATAGCTCAGACTGCTCTCAGCACTTGCCAAGGAAGCCTTGGCCTGTTCAAGGTTAGCCTTTGCTGAGTTCAGCTCACTGACCAGATTGGACTTGTCGAGTTCAGCGATGACCTGCCCCTTCTTCACCACACTGTTGTAGTCGACATAGAGTTTGCTGACAATACCCGACACCTGCGTACCTACCGTGACGGAAGTCACCGGCTCTATCGTACCCGTAGCCGTCACCGTGTTCACGATGTTGGCAGGTGCCACCTCGGCGGTGTTGAACTGCACCTGCTCTTTCTTTTTGTTGCCGGATAAGAGGAAAGCCACCACGGCCAGCACGACTACGATGGCGACCAATATCCAGACTTTGCTGATTTTAATCTTTTTCATTTTCTCTTTTATCAATTTCTGTTTTGTGTTTCTTTCTTGTGTTTTGACTCGTGCTGTGTCCGTGTTGTTTTCTCGTCTCTCTTACTGTTTCAAGGTTCCGTTCTGATAGAATTTCAGCATATCCTGATTGAGGATAGCCAGGTATTTTGCCTGCAACTCGGCTTGCTGTGCCTTGAGCAGCGCATTCTTACCATTCATGAGCTCAATGACATTCTTCAAGTTTTGCTTGAACTGCTCCTGCAGCAGGTTGTAGCTGGTTTGCGCGCTCTCGGTACTGACTTTGGCACTTCGGTATTGCGCCTGGTTGTTGACGGCCTGCAACCAATAGTTCTCGATGGTGGAATAGAGTGTGGTCTGCTTGTCGCGAAGGTCGAGCTCGTTGGACTGCCGCTCAAGGATGGCCCGGTTGACAGCGGTTTTGGTCTGCCGGTTGTCAAAGAGCGGGACGCTAAGCGTTACCCCGCCGCCAAAGGCAAAATTATTTTTCAACTGAGTGCCCCAATTATTGTTGCTCATCGATGTGGTATTGCTGTTCAGTCCGGCACTTAGACTCACCGTGGGCATCTTACCCGCCTTGGCAATCTTCAACTGCAAGTCGCTGGCCTTGATGGCTGTGGCGGCGCGCTGTATCTCCGGCCGGTTGGCCAGTGCGCGCTCATAGACAGTGGATACGCTGGGCACCGCTGCCAAAGCCATCGCATCGGTCGTAGTCGGCACAGTGACGTCGAACTCCTCCTCACTGGTGATCTGCAGCAATTGCTTGAGCTGGCGCTTATACTCTCTCAGATTGCTCTCAGCCTGCACCACGGCATATTCGTCTTGGGCGCGCTGGGCGGTGAGCTGTGCCAAATCGGCTTTGCTCATGCTGCCTACTTTGACAAATTCCTTGCCGCGCGCCTCGTTGGTCTTGGAAGCCTCAAGCGTGGCCTTGTTGACGTCGACGGCATCCTTGGAGTAAAGGATCTGCACGAAGAGCTGAGCGATCTGCTCCTGAATGCTGTTGGCAGTGGTAGCGGAGTCAAGACGAGCCTCATCGACTGAAAGCTGATCGAGCTTCACTTGGTTGTGGTTCTTGTTGCCATTCCATACCGTCCAAGAAGCGTTAATGCCATAAGAACCATTGTAGTAAGCCTTGTCGACATTAGTCTGCACCTTGTCGCCGGCAAGCATGTAGCTGCCACGCTCGGGCCACGGGTTGTAGGTGACATTTTGCGATGTCGATGCCGACAGCGAGGGCAACAGGGCCGACTTGCTCTGCAACAAGGTCTCTTGGGCACTCTGATAGTTCACTACCGTCTTGCGCAACGAGATGTTGTTAGCCAACGCATAGTTGACACAATCGCCCAGCGTCCATTGTTTGGCCTGAAGCACTATGTTGCTACCGCCGAGCAACAATAAAGCACTCATTAGAATCTTTGCGTTTCTCTTAATCATATTCGACTTATTTAACCTGATAATAGATAACTCTTTGATGACATTTGCCTTCTATCGTTTAGTGACATTCCTTGGGTTTAAGCTTCATTAACCTCAACAAAGGGCACACCTTATTATATAGAGGCATCGTCTGTACCGCTCCCTGTTTTTTACATCCGCATCGACACGCATCGCGATAACCTCATCATGCAACACAGCCTACATAAAGCCGGATTCAGCTATTGTGGCATCATCCATCTGCTCAATGGAGACGAGAGACTGGCTTATCAAAAAGTCATAATGTAATGATCATAACTATCAGACAGCCAACATCTCTCGGCTCTTGTCTCATCTAAGAATTGAAGTTCGGTTTACTTCTTCAGCACATAGAGTTTGGCCATCTCACCCTCAGGTTCTGTTCCGAGGGAATCGGTCATAATGACGGACTTGGCATCCTTCACCTTGTAGTAAGTCTTCTCACCGGAAGAAGGAGTGACGAGCTCGATGAGTTTTCCATCCTTGAGGTGATAGACACCACTGGTGACGAACTGTCCGTCTTTCTTGCCAATATAATCACTCGACAGGTTATAGGTACTGTCGGAACTGATCGTAAGCACAGTCTTAATGCCTCCACAGTCAGCTGCAGGCAGTGTGCCTCGATAGGTGCCGCAGTAAGAGGTGTCTACAACCGCACTATCGTGGGTTGCCACCTTTGTTGAGTCTGCACTTGCAGCCGGCTGAGCTTTCTTGCCGCCGCAGGCTGCCATCATAAGGGCGATGCCCAATACAGGAATGAGTTTCTTCATACGCTTGTTAATGGTGTTTAGTAAATAATACTCGATGATGGAAATGTAATATCCAACATATAGGATACGTACATTGCCAATTCTTTGGCAAACTTACAAAAAATATTCGAAATCAGCGCCTGATGAATAAGAAATATGAAGGTTTACCACTAATATTTTTCTGTAGACTCAATCTTCAAAAGCAAATGATTTCTCTCCGACGTCTAATGGATTGAAGTGTCTGTAGGTTCTCAAACAAGTTAGAAAATCTTACAAAACTTAGTCACCGTGAACTTTCAATCTAGAGAAACGAAAATGACTAAAAGCGAGATGAACAACTCAAAATTGTGAGCTGACCTGAAGAAAAAGGTTAGATGATACTAACAAAAAGGCTTGTTGACCACATCAAAAGGCTTAGATGACCATGTCAGAAAACCTTTCTGACCCTATGAAAAAGGTACTTTGACGAGAAATTCTCTAGAGAATTTCTCGTCAAAGTACGCTTCTGATCAGTCGAAAGCAGCTGCAACTTTGTATCGAACTGATTACCAATCACTTATAAAACATATCTGAAATTCGCGAAAATCAGAGCAAGATGGGGTTCGTTTCAGAAAATCGCCTGCATTTAGGCGGAAAAATGTCAGTTTATCCAACAAAAAACTATACTCATTGGTCAAGGCGGCAGAAAAGTTCGATCCTACACGAGGCTTCAAATTCATATCCTATGCTGTGTGGTGGGCAACAAGATACAAGACGCTCTGACTGCTGACATACGGTCCATGAGCATTGATGCGCCATTCAGCGAAGATGATGGTGACAGCCTGGCCGATGTATTGCCTTCATCCGACCATACAGTGTCGAATATCACCGACCGCGAATCCATGCGCACAGACTTAGAGAGCATCTTTAAGAAAGTATTGAAACCACGTGAGCAAGAGGTGATTTCAGAACGTGCTATCGGTCAATACCCATTCATCATTGGTCAGTAATCGACCGGAGAAACTGGCGTCGGCTCCCGAACCTACTCCTGAGAAAAAAGCACCGGTGTACTTGGTAATCATATTGCACTGGATTTTCACGCCATCAAAAATGTGTTGGATAATCTGATTGCCATTGCCATCCAAGGCAGTCACGGTGACCTTTAAAGTCTGACTGTCGGGTTTAGGGAATGTATAGACATCGAAGTCATGAGTTTTGCCAACCATATCCGACGTTATCGTAAAGTCTTCACTCTGACGGGAGTTGACGCAGCCCTCACCTGTCACAGCGTTGAGTGTAGAACTGCCGCCGGTATAAGCGAACTTCAAAGTCTTGACATTCGAGGGTATAGCATCAGTCAATGACAATCGGAACATGGCCACGATACGCTTCATCGTAATGTCTTCTGAAGTGTCGGACTGCAGATCAATGTCTTTGCAATACCAGAAGGTGTCACTCATACCGCCACTGAAACTTACCTTCGCCACATCGGTCATTGTTGCGCTCTTCGATCCGCTGTAGGCCAAAACCAAGATCTTGTACTTTCCGGCAGGCAACGTAAGTTGAATCTTTCCGAAGTCCTGATCATTGGCCAATTGATTCATCTGTTTCACTCTTGTGCCATTTTGGTAAACAGCGACGCTCACTCGGTTGCACAAGGTGGTTACGTCCGTACTGCGCGATACTTGATAGGACTTCTCAAAGTCGGCATTGCCAAGCTGGACAATGCTGAGTTGTAGTTTCACACCACTTTCTTTGCGGACTTCTTCTGGTTCGTCGTCTCCTACATAAGCTTTCTGACAGGAGAAAAGCGACAAACAGCAGCACAATAAAATCAGAGAATATAACTGTTTTCTCATAGCTATAGGTTTAATAATGAAACATATTGCAAAAATAAGAAAACACTACCAAACTGATGACAAAAAAAGAGAAAAACTGAGAGAAAAATATAATAAAAATAGGAGGAGCAACGGAAATTTGTCGTTTTCGTTGCTTCTCCTATTACTTTGAAACCTTAGTTTCGATTTGATTATACACGATAGAGCAATCCATTACGCAGGTCCTCGGCGGCGATCGCCTTGATCTTGGCATGGAGTTTCTTGCCAGTAGCGTTGAGTGGAACACTCGACACAAAGCGATAATATCGCGGGCGCTTGAAGTTGGCAATTTCCGGACTCTCCTTGCAGAACTCGTCAAGTACCTCGGCTGTCAGGCTCTCGTCGGCCTTGACAACGTATGCCGTAACAAGCTGTCCACGCATCTTGTCGGGCACAGACGTGACGATGCAGTCCTTCACCTTAGGATTGAGGTTGAGCACTTCCTCGATCTCCACAGGATAGATATTCTCGCCCGAAGAGATGATCATGTCGTCCTTACGGCCTACGATGGTAACAAACTGATGCTCGTCCCACGTAGCCAGATCGTTGGTATAGAGGAATCCTTTGTAGTATTTCTGCTCTGTCTCCTCCGGATTGTAGACATATTTGAACGGCGACTTGGCCGGTGACGAGATGATGACCTCGCCTATCTCCGTACCATCGTCCTTGGCCAAGTCATCGGGCTCGGCCCGGCGGTCCTCATAGACCTTCACCACGCGCACGTCATCATCGATGCAAGAGGCACCCGCCGTACCGGCATTTTCCGGCAAATCGAAAGGCCGGAGGAAAGTATTCCAGAAGGTCTCTGTCGTGCCATAACCGTTGAAGATATTCGGTGTAAGCACTTTCTGATAACGGATGCACGCCGAACGCTCCAACGGACTGCCCATCGTCACGATGCCGTGCAGAGTACTGATGTCGTAGCCATTGGCTTCCTGCTCATCGGCGAGACACTCCAAGACGGTAGGCACGCCAATGACAAACGTGATCTTGTAGCGGTCGACATATTTCAGCGTGAGCCCGGCATCGAACTTGCGCATCACCACCAAGGCGGCTCCGGCATAGAAAGTGGGACATGGACCGGCGCAGTGCAGGCCACCGCGATGGAACCAAGGAGTGGTGTTCATTGTCACGTCCTTATAACTCATCGGGAAATGGATCATCACGTCGTGGCTGGAGAGCACCTCGTTGATGCTCGTCAGTGGCACGGCCTTGGCGTGTCCGGTTGTACCGGAAGTGAAGAGGCGTGTCGTTTCGTCGTAGATGTTATACTCGCAAGTAAAGGCCGGTTCCTCGGCTGTACTGCCATCAACATAGTCAACAAACGAGATGACTGTGCCATCGCCGGCTCCGTCGATAACCACGAGGCGCTGAGGACGCCATCCGCTTATCTTCACGGCTGCGAGGACATCACCCTTGCGGGCCTCGTCAAAGAAGAGTATTTTTGGTTTGTTGCTCTTCAGCAGGTCAGCCAACTCGCCCGACGACAGTCGATAGCTCACCGGGCTATTGACAAAGTGCCCCTTATGGGCTGCAATGTAGATAAAGGCAAACTCAGGGCAGTTGAGCATCATCATCATCATTACGTCACCTTTTTTCAGTCCGTCGGTTATCAGACGGTTGGTAAGACGGTTGACATCAGCGTTGAGTTCACGATAAGTCCATGTTTTCTTCTGAATGGGATCTATCATCGCCATGCGCCATCCGTAGCGGCGGACATTGCGCATAAAACCCTCAATCCATGTGTAGCGACTCTCAAAAATCTCTTTAAAATCTGTCATTCTTGATTGACTTCAACCCATTTAAAAATTTAAGTTTATAACAAAGATATACATTTTCCGCTTTATTTTATTAACATTAAGGATACAATTAAACTAATTTAAAACATGCTCAACACGTTCTGCACAACAGACCCAAGAGATGTGCAACGATTCAGTACTTTGTTTTGTTCTTTCTTTGCACAGGAATGAATCCCACCGGAATACTGTATTGCTGTCCCTCCTCTAAGATAAAACGAAGGAAAGCCTTGACAATGGCATTCTGAGGTCTTCCCTTGCTCACCACGTAGAGTTCCCGGGCCGGCGGGCAAGGATACCTCCCGTCTTGGATGGCCTTGATCAGGGATTGCTTGAAAGCATAGAACTGTTCATCCTTGCTGATCCACCCGTCATTGTCGGTATCAATGGGAAAGAGAGCGATGCCATCGCTTGGGCGTCCGGTCTGATCGTCAAAGGCATAGCTGATACTGCACATGCCGACTCCATAGGGATCGTTGGCCACCTGGCGCACAACGCCCGGGTCACCGTAGACACCTGTACCGAGCAAGTCCTCCTGATGCGATTTCAGCCAGGCGGCAAAGGTCTCCGCAGCCCCACAAGCGTCGCTGCGAGTGTAGACATTGATAGGTGTCTGATTGTCAACGTCCGCTGCCTGCCCCCAGGTTTTGACATTACCAGAAACCCAGATACCACATGCCATCTTCTGCGAGAGTCCACGCTGAAGCAACCGACGATAGAGCGGATGGTGGATATTGATGATGGGCACGACCGCATCCCGGGCTACAGCCACCGCCACGGCGCCATGCTGTCGCTCGGGTACCTTCAGTTCCCGCGACACCATACCCAAGTCTACTTGTCCCGCCAACACGTCGGTGACGCCCTTGCCTGAACCTCCGGCCGACACATCAATGGTCACTCCGGGATGCCGCTGGCTGAAGGCGTCGACCCAGCGAAGCATCAGCGGATAGAGTGCAAAAGCGCCCGACACGGTAATATTGCCCTGCAGGTCTCCGGCCTTGGCCTCAGGCTTCTTGCCGCATCCCCCGAGGAGCAAGGGAAACAAAAGTAACACAATAGGAAGTCTTTTCAGTCTACACCTTGTTATATAATATAGCATGTTGGGAATGCTCTGCTCTTTGCATGAGATGTTCTTCATGGCATATTTTTTATTAATTTCCATGCAAAGATAAAACGAATCAGCAAAATAAGCAATCGCCCTATGAGGGTATTTGACCCTACCATCATTGTGGTATGAAAATACTATTAGCGTGGTATTCCCCGGCGTCAATGTTTTCCGTAACTTTGCAACTGTAAAACCAGAGACGCTTATGAACGCAATAGCAAGTACACTCCACCACTTCGGCAACGGTTTCCTTCCGTTTGTTTTCAGTAGCCTCAACAGAGAATATGCTTCCTTCTCCGTGACCAACAAGTTTGCTCACGCCACGGGAGCGCATCTGCAGACCCGTCACCTCAACGTCTATATCCATGGGGCACACATACTGAAGGACATCAACGTGGAGATTCCCCGCAACAAGATCACTTGCATCATCGGCCCCTCCGGTTGCGGCAAGAGTACGCTGCTTCGCACGTTCAACCGTCTCAACGACAGCGTAGAAGGCCTGCACATGACCGGTGAGGTCACCTTCGACGGTACAAACATCCTCAAGGCTGGCAGCAGCCGCCTCTCTGAACTTCGCCGTAACATCGGTCTGGTGCCACAGCGTCCCTGCCCACTGCCGATGAGCATCTACGACAATGTGGCCTACGGCTGCCGCATCCACGGCATCCGCAACCGTCATCAGCAAAACCAAATCGTGCGCCACTATCTGCGCGCCGTGGGATTATGGGATGAGGTCAGGGATCGCCTCAACTCACCTGCATCCCGCTTGAGTGGTGGACAGCAACAACGTCTCTGTCTGGCTCGCAGTCTGGCTGTGGAGCCTACTTATCTGCTCGCCGACGAGAGCACAAGTGCACTCGACCCTATCAGCAGCCACAAGATAGAAGAACTCTTTACCGAACTGAAGACTGCCAACTCTATCGTGATGGTCACCCACACGCTGAGTCAGGCACTCCGCATTGCCGACCATGTCATTTTCATGTACATGGGTAAGGTGGTGGAGGAAGGTGATGCCGAACAGGTCTTCCGCCATCCGAAGAATGAGCTGACACGCAAGTATCTCAACGGTGCATTCAGCTAAAAAGACTTAAGTTCAGGCAGCCACGGACAAAGATTGTGGCTTTGAGAACGTCGCGGGCTGCCCCACTCTATTGAGAACAAGATATGAAAGCGAACCATTTTTTGATTGACAGATATTTATTGGTGAGAGAGATGAAGGAGGGCATAGCCATCGTGCTGTGCCTTCTTTTGTTTTCTGCCTGCCGACCGGGCACAGTCAGCCATCGGGAACAGAAAGCTGACGTGAGCGAGATTCTCTCTGACAGCGCTCACGTCACGCTCCGCTATGCCAAAAACTTCACCGTACGCTATCTCTCCGACGGTACACGTCTTGTCGACATCAGTGTGGCAGGGCATAAGAGTCGGAGCACTTACCGTCTGGCACTGGTTCCCCGTGGTGTCAACGCTTCCGGCATTCCCGAGGAATACAATCATCGAGTGGAAGTGCCTGTGCAGCGTTGCATTCCCATGGGCACGGAGCAGTTGGCAGCGTTCATCCAACTGCATGCGCTCGACCAGGTTTCAGCGATCACCAGCGTGCGCCATCTGCAAGACAAAGACGTGAAACACCGCATCGCTGAGGGCAAGATTGCCAAGATTGGCTATGAAGGAAACTTCGACACCGAAACAGTCATGGCTCTCCAACCCGACGCCATCCTCGTCTCTCCTTTTAAGAAAGGTGGTTATGAAGCCTTGCAGCAAGTGGGCACTCCGCTGATTCCTTATACGGCTTTCAAGGAGCCCACGCCACTGGGACAGGCCGAATGGGTGAAGCTCGTCGGTATGCTCACGGGAAAAGAGAAGGAAGCCAACGCTTTCTTCCAACAAGTGGAACAACACTATCACGTTTATCAAGCCATAGCCGCGAAGACAAAGCACCGACCCACCATCTTCAGCGGAGAACAAAAGAGTGGGCAGTGGTTTGTCATGGGTGGCAAAAGCTACCTCGCACAACTCCTGCGCGATGCCGGAGCAGTCTATCTGCCTCAACACGACCACCACACGGGCGGCTATCCCTCTGACTTTGAGTCGATGTATGCCATGGCTGCGCGAGCTGACTATTGGCGGGTGATGAACAGCTTTCCCGGCACATTTTCCTATCAGGCGCTCAAGGCTGAGGACCGGCGCAACGAACAGTTTCTGGCCTTTCAACGCCACCATGTGATCTATTGCGACATCGCTTCCAGCGGCTATCACGAATTGGCACCCCTGCGCCCCGACTGGCTATTGGCTGACTTCATCAAAGCCATGCACCCGGAGCTCCTGCCAACCTATCAGCCTCATTTCTATAAGTTGCTCTGATCAGTAAAGCTCAACAATTAGTATAAGTCTTTCTTTGCTGACTTAGAATTGAAAATCACGCACCATGATGCACCGCAATCCTATCGCAACTTTTGTCTTGCTTGCTATCGGCTTAGTGCTGTTGTTTACCATGAACCTGTTGTGGGGCTCTGTTCCCATTTCATTGCACGAGACGATAGACATCCTCTTTCATGGAGGTGAGGAGACCGCTCTCGGCACCATCCACCGCAACATCATCCTGAGTTCCCGACTCCCACAAGCACTGACTGCTGTGGTGGCCGGAGCGGGTCTGGCTGTGTCTGGCTTGCAGATGCAAACCGTTTTCCACAATCCTTTGGCGGGTCCTTCGGTCTTGGGCATCACGTCGGGAGCCTCTCTCGGTGTCGCCCTAGTAGTATTGCTGGCTGGCGAACTGGGCAGCGTAGCTCTGAGCAGCCTGGGCTTTCTCGGCAATGTGGCGCTGACAACAGCGGCGATCCTTGGTGCCATGGCTACTCTTCTGCTGATGACGCTCATCGCCCGCCGTGTCGAGAATACAGTAACGTTGCTCATCATCGGCGTGATGATTGGCTACGTGGCCAATGCGACCATCGGCGTATTGAAGTTCTTTGCCAACGACGATGATGTACGCGAATATGTCATATGGGGTTTGGGCAGCTTCTCCCGTGTCTCAGGCGACGATGTCACTTTGTTTGTTTCTATCATGGCAATTCTGTTGCCGCTTACCTTTTTCATGGTGAAGCCCATGGACCAGTTGTTGCTTGGTGACAGCTACGCCCGCAATTTAGGGTTGAACATTCGCAAGGCACGCGCCCTGGTCATTCTCTTCAGTGGCACTATCGTTGCCATCATCACTGCCTATTGCGGTCCTATCCTATTTATAGGTCTCGCTGTGCCTCATCTGTGCCGTGGCGTCTTACAAACGGGTAGCCACCGTCTGCTGGTGCCTGCCTGTCTGCTCACGGGAGCTTTGTTGGCTCTCTTCTGCAACTTGCTCGCCCGCATGCCGGGCTACGAGGGCGTGCTTCCTGTCAACTCAGTGACGGCACTCGTTGGTGCGCCCGTGGTCGTCAGCGTACTGCTCAAAAAGAAAAGAGGATAGAATCCAATGACTCTATCCTCTTTTTCTGTTCTATGACTTCTATAGTTTCTATGACCTCTATAGCCTCTATCCTCTCCACTAATATTTGATTCTCAGCCCAGCAACGATTGTTGTTCCCGAAGAGAAGTTGGCATAACGCCGCAACGTGCTGTCAACACGCCGATCGCGGGTGTTAAAGACATTGTCTACGCCCAAACTCGGAATCAGCTCAAAGCCACGAAGCCGGAACGTATGCGTGGTGGAGATGTTCCACAGCCCATATCCCGGCGCATCCTCGTAGGGTGCCGGATAATAGGCTTTGCTTTGCAGTCTTCCGTCGGCATGGAGACCAAGCGTGTAGTGTCCCCAGCAATGGGAATAGTCAGCGCCCAGCGTAACGGTGTTGCGAATACTACGCTCCACATTAGACCATACTTCTTCGGACTCTTGGCGTGCCAGGATATAGCTGTAGTTGGCAAAGAGGCTGAGTCCGTCGGCCGGTTCTACTGTGAAATGGACCCGAAAGCCATAGACGCGTCCACGGTCACTGTTGCCGTAGCGGTTATAGTGCGTGATCTTTGTGGCCTGCGCATCGGTAATCTCCGGGAAGTCGCGGCGAAGGGAAGCAAGCTCGTCAGCGTTGACGTCGATAATTGTCTTGATGATCATGTCGTGGATATTGTTGACAAAAACCGTGACACCGGCTGTCCATTGCTGTGCCTGATATTCCGCATTGAACGAAACATAGTCGCTGGTCTCGGCCTTGAGCTTAGTGTTGCCGATCGTCAGCGTGGAGAAGTTGCGCACGAAAGTGTAGTAATGGTAATAGAGTTCATCGAGCCCCGGTGCGCGATAACCACGGCTGTACGAAGCCCGCAACTGCAAATGGTCGCAGTTATAGAGCAGAGCCACCTTGGGCGTAAGGTTGTTGCCGAAAGTCTCGTGATAGGTATAGCGTAGTCCCATCAGTGCCTTCAACCGTTTGGTCAGCGGTTGCTCGTGTTGCAGGTATCCGGCCCAGGTGTATACATGTCGGTTGACACTGCCCGAAACGGCATCGAGAAAACTGTTTTGCCAGTCCATTCCGGCGATAGTCGTGGAACCTTGCAGGAAGGAGAACACGCCTTTCAGTTCTCCTTCATAGAGCCGCTGCGTCTTCTTGCGCACATAGTCTCCCACCGCATATTTCTTAGTGGGCACATCGTACTCGTTGCCATAGGTATAGTGGTCTCCGTTGAAGCGCAGTTGCAGGCTGTTCTTGGGAGAGAGACGATAGGTGACGCACGCATCCCACCGCCAGGCTTCAGCACGCAGTTCATAGTCAAAGCCACCGGGCACATCGGTTTGTGTCTCGGGTCTCACCGTCTTATGCCAGTTATAGCTACCCTCGGCAAAGAGGCTGAGAGCACGGTGACTGTCATAGGCAAAACGTTGGGTAACGAGGTTACTACGCCACCCCGAGGTCAAAGGAGCCAGCGACTGATAAGCCTCGCCTTCTGTACCACTCTTATAAGTCAATGGGTTGTTGCGGAAACAGCTGCTCTGGTCGTGAGAGAACGAGGTCAGACTGCTGAAGCCATGGTAGCCCAGTTGCACGTTGGCAGCCTGACGAAACTGTCCGTGAGCCGACACCCTCGTGTCAGTGGAGAACGAGAAAGGCATTGTGGCCTCTTGCTGCGTGATGATGTTGACCACGCCACCGATGGCATCACTGCCATAGAGCGACGAGGCGGCTCCGTCTAGCACCTCTATGCGCCGCACGTTGGTCATATCGATGCGGTTGAGATTGATATTACCCGAAATGTCGCCGATGAGCCGCTTGCCATTGACGAGGACCAGCGCATATTTGTTGCTCAGTCCGTTGAGCCGCAGATAGGCGCCCGTGGAATTGGGGGATATCGAGAGTTGGGGCAACTGTCTGACCACAACATCCTGGAACAACCGTGGTGAGGCCGAGAGGATGCTCTCCTGCCCAATCACCTCCACGGGACTGATGGCAGAGCGCAGCCGCTGATGGTGTCCGGTGCCCGTGACCACTACTGGATTGAGACTATAGACCCGTTGCTTTGCCACACTGTCGTTTTGGGCAGCCAAAGGCAACGAGACAAATAATAATAAAAGAGGAGTAGCGCTTTGTCTATGCTTCATGCTTTCTGTTTTGATGATATTTTGGGCTCTCCTATTGTCAAAGCCTAACGAAGTGCAAAGTTATGCCAACAACCGTAAATAGGCAATACCATAGATAGAGTAGATATCTACCACAATTGTGGGATGGCAATATACCGATAGAGGGGTATTACATCCCAAGCAAAAAATAGCGAACTTTGCAAGCGGAAATCAATGAAAGTTGTATCGCCTCAATCAAGCAACAAAAACATCAGAAATAAAGCATTATGGCACAGATTATCGTAAACGACGAAAAGCAAGACGTGACACTGCCGCTGACACTCAGCGAACTCATCAAGCTGAACAAAGTGTTTCAGCCAGAGATGGTGACCGTGCAGGTCAACGAAGAGTTTGTGGAGAAGGAGGACTACGACAAGACACAAATCAAGGAAGGCGACCAGGTGGACTTCCTCTATTTCATGGGAGGAGGCAGCTTATGATAGAATTGACAGAAGACCAGATTGAGCGCTACAGCCGCCATATCCTCTTGCAGGATGTGGGACTGGAAGGACAGGAAAAAATCCTCAACGCCCGTGTGCTCATCGTCGGTGCCGGTGGCTTAGGCGCTCCGGCCGCCATGTATCTTGCAGCGGCAGGTGTGGGACATATCGGCATTGTGGATGCTGATGTGGTGGACTTGAGCAACCTGCAACGGCAGATTATTCATTTCACCAAAGACGTAGGACAGCCCAAAGTGGAGAGCGCCAAAGAGAAGATGCTCGCCATCAACCCCGACGTAGAGGTGACGACCTATCATGAATTCATGGACTCGTCCAATGCCAAGAAGATCATCGAACCGTGGGATTTCGTCATCGACGGCACTGACAACTTCCCCGTGAAGTTCCTCATCAACGATGCCTGTGTGATGCTCGGCAAGGCCTTTAGCCATGGCGGCATCCTGCGCTTCCGCGGTCAGACGTTTACCCATGTGCCGGGCTCAGCCTGCTACCGTTGTTTCTTCAAGGAGCCGCCGCCAGCCGGAGCCGTTCCCACCTGCTCTCAGGCAGGAGTACTCGGTGCCATCGCAGGCATGCTGGGCACCATACAGGCTGCCGAAGCACTGAAATATATCCTTGGCGTGGGTGACCTGCTTACCAACCGCCTGCTCACCTTCGACGCTAAGACAATGAACTTCCGTACGATCAAGGTGAAGCGCCGGCCCAACTGCAAGATCTGTGGTGAACATCCTACCATCGACCATCTCATCGACTATGAGCAGACAGCCTGCGACCTGCACTAAGTCATCCAATAAAAATACTTTTGCAACATGAAAATCAACGAAGATGTCATCAAACAGATGATTGCACAAGCACAAAAGGACGCACCTTTAGAGACCTGCGGCTATCTGCTCGGCAACAACGGCGTGGTGACCGAAAACTATTGGATGGAGAATATCGACCACAGCTCGGAACACTTCTCCTTCGCGCCTAAGGATCAGTTCGCGGCCTTGAAATACGCCCGTTCCAAGCATCTGAAGATTCTCGCTAACTGGCATTCTCATCCCGCCAGTCCCTCACGACCCTCGCAAGAGGACATCCGATTGGCCAATGATCCTACCATCCGCTATGCAATTCTTTCGCTCCACGATGGTATTCATCTCAACTCCTTCAAGATTCTAAAAGGTGAAGTCGTGGACAAAGAGAATCATTATGAAGGATGAAGGATGAATGATGAATGAATAAAATGATAAAATGACAAAATAACATGTACCGCATACCTTCCACACTCAACAGCGACCTGGACTACACCGAATCACTTATCAAGAAATATCAGGCCGGTGACATTAAAGCCGGTGAGCTGAAGAGCAACCGCGTGCCTATGGGCATCTACGAACAACGCAAAAACGAGCACTACATGCTTCGTGTGCGCTGCGCTGGAGGTCTCATCACGCCTAAGCAACTGGCGGAAGTGGCCTCTGTGGGACGCCAGGTATCTACCTCGCACCTGCATATCACCACACGACAAGAAATACAGATCCACAATGTTGACCTGCGCGATGCGGTTCCAGCACTGCGCAAACTCGAAAAGGTGGGACTCTCTACAGCCGGTGGCGGTGGCAACACGGTGCGCAACATGATGGTCAACGACCGAAGTGGACTGGTGGCTGAGGAGCCTTTCGATGTCTACCCGGTTGTGGAGGAACTCACCTCGCGTCTCATCGCTGAGCGCGACTCGTTCACCATGCCACGAAAATATAAGGTGGCCATGGACTACAATGAGCAAGATGCACACTACTCTTTTGTGGCTGACTTCGGATTGCAGGCAAGAATCGTCGACAGACAACGTGGCTACCGCGTGCTCATCGCCGGCAGTACGGCTCCTAATCCACACACAGGCTGGCAGGTCTTCGACTTTCTTCCAGAGGTGGATCTCTATCGTGCTGCCAAGGCGCTGAAAAACTGGTTCAACAAATACGGTAACCGTCGCAACCGCCACAAGGCACGTATGCGCTATGTGTTCTATAAATATGGTGAAGAGGAGGCCAAACGACTCTATCTCGAAGAGTTCAGCGAGCTGAAGAAAGACGGAGCACTCGACTTCTTCGTGCCTACACTGCCCCTCGAACACCATCGCCCCGACTTTGCGCCGGAGAAAGACGACAGCGAGGAGTATCTTCGCTGGAAACGGCGCTACACCCACGCACAGACCACTGAAGAGGGAAAACGTGAGAACTTGTGGTTTGCCTATCTCCCGGTAGACCATGGCAACAACCGACCGGAGTTCTTCGCCGAAGTGGCTGACTATCTGGGCAACTATGGCAACGACGTCATCCGATTTACAAAGCGTGAACAGATTCAGGTGCGCAATATCCCTGAGGAGTATCTGCCCAACATCTATCATTTCTTCAAGCGCTTGGGCGACTATCAGGTCGACTACCCAGTAGTAGTCACCAACTTCACATCGTGCACCGGAGCCGACACTTGCCGCTTGGGCATCTGCTTGCCAAAGGGTGCCATCAACGCGATCACCAAGAAGTTGCTTGCCAGTGAACTCGATCTGGACGCCATCCCTGACTTCGAGTTGAAGATGAACGGCTGCACGAATATCTGTGCCAATGCCACCTGGGCAGACCTTGGCTTCAGCGGACGCATTGGTCGCGTCGGCGACGATCCGTTCCCGGCCTATACGGTTTGGTTGCCACTCAAGGGGCACAACGAGATTGACCTCAGTGTGGGCTACATCCCAGCTCGCCACCTCCCCGGCTTCGTTGAGGACTATCTCAGAGATGTCATCGCCGAGAAAGGCAACTATGCCGACTACTACGACTATGTTGTCAAGCATGGTGCCGAAGTGGTGAAGCAGTTGCTTGAGAAATACAAGCCGGTCAAGCCCTACGCTGAGGAGCCTGAGGCTTACCATGACTGGGAGGATGACGAGAAGTTCAGCCTTATCAAATATGGTCAGGCTGAGTGCTCGGCCGGACTCTTCGACATCATAGAACTCGATCAGGATACGATTGCGGAGAAGCGCAAGGCCATCGCCTCTGGTACAGTCAAAGACTTGGAGAAAGAGCTCCACGACATCGTGTTCTCCGAAAACCGTATGCTCCTCGTCACGCGTGGCATTGATCCGCGCACCGACGACGACGTGTACAACGGCTTCCTCAAAGAGTTTATCGCCACCGGCATCGTTCCTCAAAAGTTCAGCATGCTCACAGACCGGGCTCGCCACCACGAACCACTCACAGATCAGCAGCCACTCATCTATGCGCTTGCCGACTTGCTCAACGAACTATACAAAGGGATGGACGACAACCTGCAGTTCAAAACGGTTTCAGCGACAGCCCAGCATCAGTCTGCACTTTCGCAGCAGCCAGATGCTACACCGAAGCCCACAGCGTCGACAGCATTCCCTGCCCCATCGGCGTCAACAGCCGCACCTTCTACGTCTGATGGCCTTATACCCGATGTGAAGAAGGACTTCCGTGGTGTAGCCTGCCCGATGAACTTCGTCAAAACAAAGATCGCCCTCACTCCTATGAAGAGCGGCCAAGTGCTCGAGATACTCCTTGACGACGGACAACCCATACAAAACGTGCCGGGAAGCGTAAAGAACGAGGGCCACACCGTGCTCTCCACTGAGAAGATCGACAACTACTGGAAAGTGCTCATCAAAAAGAAATAGCTTTGAATTATCTTCCCATCGCCCTTGCCCTCGCCGAGGCTCCCGTTGTCATTATCGGAGGCAGCGACGAGGGCGTGCGCAAAGCACAACGCTTGGCCCGCCTGACCACCGATGTCACCTTCATAGCTCCTCACATCCCTGACAGTGTTCGCAGCCTCGGCTTCACACTCAAGGAAAAGGACTTTGAGACAGATGACCTCGACGGGGTGAAGGTGCTCTTCATCTGTACCGACGATGCCCAGCGCAATCACGACATCTACCGCATGGCACACGACCGAGGCATCCTCGCCTGCGTCTGTGATGACAAGCCCTATTGTGATTTCATCTCACCCGCCATCGCCCGACAAGACAACATCACCATCTCTGTCGGCTCTGACGGTAGTGATGTACGACGATCTATACGTATACGCAATCGTATCAAAGCATTGATAGAGAGTGGCCAGCTCGACATGAGCTGACCACTCTTTTTTGTTTTTCATCACCCTTTCCCTTACTTCCTGCTACTATATTTCCTCAATTTACTACACCATACCCTCTTTGGTGTATCCTCTTCTACCACATTGATGGGATATCAAATGGTCATAGTGTGGTATTTCTACAATCACGGATTTGCCGTAACTTTGCAAGCAGTAAAAGAGATAACATCACATTATTATATATGGACAACAAAACCATTCAACACCTCAAGGAACTCGAATCGGAGAGTATTTATGTGCTGCGTGAAGTGGCAGCACAGTTCGAGCGACCTGTCATCCTTTTCTCAGGCGGTAAAGACAGCATCGTCTGCACCTATTTGGCCTACAAGGCCTTCTACCCGGCCAAGATTCCCTTTCCTCTGCTGCATATCGACACGGGACACAACTTCCAGGAGACACTCGACTACCGCGACGCACTGGTAAAGAAACTCGGACTGGAGCTCATCGTCGGCTCTGTACAGGAAAGCATCGATACGGGACGCGTGAAAGAGGAGACTGGCTTCTATGCCAGCCGCAACAAACTGCAGATCACAACGCTTCTCGACACCATCAACAAATATAAGTTCGACGCTGCCATCGGCGGTGCACGACGCGATGAGGAGAAAGCACGCGCCAAGGAGCGATTCTTCAGTCACCGCGATGAGTTCGGACAGTGGAATCCGAAGAACCAGCGCCCGGAACTGTGGAACATCTTTAACGGCCGCAAGAACATGGGAGAGCACTTCCGCGTATTCCCCATCTCCAACTGGACAGAGATGGATGTGTGGCAATATATCTACCAAGAGAACATTCCCATGCCGAACCTCTACTTCACTCATGAGCGTGAGGTATTCCAAAGAGACGGACAGTGGCTGGCAGCTCTACCCGTCATCAAGCGCAAGCCCACGGAGCAAGTCGTGAAGAAACTCGTGCGTTGCCGTACCATCGGAGACATCACTTGCACGGGACTCACTGAGTCGAAGGCGACCACCGTGGCCGACATCATCGACGAAATTGCCTCTATTCGCGTCACTGAGCGTGGTGGACGAGCTGACGACAAACGCTCGGAGACAGCCATGGAAGACCGTAAGAAAGCAGGATACTTCTAAAGAAATACCCGTCGCCAGACTGAAAAGAAGACGAAGGACGGTTCTCTACTCATCAACATCATTCCATCCATCAACCCTGAAAATATAGACAAATGACCAAACGAGGATATTTAGATATGGAGCTGCTGCGCTTCTCCACGGCGGGCAGCGTAGACGACGGCAAGAGCACACTCATCGGACGACTGCTCTATGACAGCAAGTCGATCTTTGAAGACCAGCTTGAGGCAGTGGAGGCAGCATCAAAAAGCCGGGGAAACGAGGAGGTGAACCTCGCCCTGCTCACTGACGGACTGCGTGCGGAGCGCGAGCAAGGCATCACCATTGACGTGGCTTACCGCTATTTCGCAACACCCAAACGTAAGTTTATCATCGCGGATACTCCAGGACACATTCAATACACCCGCAACATGGTCACCGGTGCCAGTACCGCTGACCTGAGTATCATCCTCGTAGACGCACGCCATGGTGTACTCGAACAGACGGTGCGCCACAGCTACATCTCTTCGCTGCTCGGCATTCCCCACATTGTAGTAGCCATCAACAAGATGGATCTCGTCGACTTCTCCCAAGAAGTATATGACAAGATTGTGGCTGACTACCGCAAGATGTCAAAGACGCTGAACATCAAGAACGCGGTATTCATCCCCATCAGTGCCAAGGACGGCGACAACGTGGTAAACAAAAGCGACCGCACGCCCTGGTACTTAGGAAAGGCTTTGCTCGACTATCTCGAAACAGTACCCGTAGGTCACAAGACTGTGAGCGACTTCTTCCGCTACCCGGTACAGTATGTCATCCGACCCATCAGCGAGAAGTTCCCCGACTACCGTGGCTATGCGGGACGCGTCAGCGGTGGCCTCATCCGTCCGGGCGACCGCGTGCGTGTGTTGCCTTCCGGACTGGAGAGCACAGTAAAGAGCATCGACTTTGCTGGTGAGAGCCTTGACGAGGCTTACGCTCCCGAGGGCGTCACCATCCGTCTGAACGACGAGATAGACATCAGCCGGGGCGACACGCTCGTGAAAGCAGATGAGAAACAACCTCATGTGGAGCAGGACGTGACGCCGGATGTGTGCTGGCTCAATCAAACACCGGCTCAGATACGCAAGAAATACATCATCCGACAGGCTACCTTCGAAACACAGGGTATGATACGAAGTATCAACTTCCGACGCAACATCAATACACTGGAGAAGGAACAAAACGTCAGCGAACTGGCCATGAACGACATTGCTGAGATTACCATCCACACAGCACAGCCGCTTGTCTTCGACGCCTATGCTGAAAACAAAGTCACCGGAAGTCTCATCATCATCGATCCCGACACCAACGAGACAGTGGGAGCGGGAATGATTAAGAATATTGAATGATGGATTACAGCAAAGATGAATGAAGAACTAATCACACGGCTTAACTCAGAACTGGAGGGAAAGAGTGCTGAAGAGGTGCTGCGCTATTTTCTGGAACAGTATAAGGAACGCATCGCCTTGTCCTCCAGTCTGAGCATCGAGGATCAGGTGCTCACCGACATCATCGTCAAGGAAGCACCGGCCACACGCATCTTTACTCTCGATACCGGCCGTCTCTTCCCCGAGACCTATCAGCTCATCGACCGCACAGACATGAAGTACGGCATCAAGATAGAGGTGTTCTTCCCCGACTACCACGAAGTGCAACGTATGGTGAGAGAAGAGGGCATCAACCTCTTCTACAACTCGGTGGAGAGCCGTCATCGGTGTTGTCAGATCCGCAAGCTGGAACCATTGCACCGAGCTATGCAAGGACTCGACGTGTGGGTATGCGGACTGAGACGACAACAGAGCGTGACCCGCAAGGACATGAACCTCATGGAATGGGACGACATGCACAGACTCATCAAGGTGAATCCCCTCATCGAATGGACCGAACAACAGGTGTGGGACTATATCCATGAGCATAGCGTACCCTATAACAAGCTTCACGACAAGGGCTACCCCAGCATCGGCTGCGAACCTTGTACACGCGCCGTGAAGCCCGGCGAGGATATCCGCTCGGGACGATGGTGGTGGGAGGATCCCAATCACCGCGAATGCGGACTGCATCAAAGAAACTAAGGAACAGCGCAGAAAAGAGTAGAACAGCACAAAAAAAAGTAAGTGAGTAGAATGACCTATCGTATTTTCAAGGATAAGATGGCAGGCGGCGTGATGGCCGCCCTGACACTGGCAGCGATCCTGCTGGTGGTGGTCATGGCAGTGGAACTGTGCGTGAAGTCAGCGCCCATCCTGCGTCACTACTCGCTTTGGACGTTGCTCACCGAAAGCCATTGGAAACCCATGAAGGGCGAATTTGGCTTTCTGCCTTTCTTGGCCGGCACGTTCTGGTGTACGGTAGTAGCCATCGTACTGGCACTGCCCGTGTCGCTGTTTATGGCAGTCTATCTCACAGAGTATGCCCGACCACGGTTACGCGCTTATGCTTATCCTCTCCTTGACATACTGGCCGGACTGCCATCGGTCATCTATGGTGCGTGGGGATCTTTGCTCATCGTGCCGTGGATATCACACACAGTGGCACCTCTTGTGGGCAGGCAGAGCAGTGGCTACACCGTGCTGGCAGGTGGCATCGTTCTTGGTGTGATGATTCTGCCGTTGCTCATCTCGCTCTTTATGGAACTCTTTGCCAATGTAAGTAAAGACCTGCGCGAGGCATCGACGGCATTGGGAGCCATCCGCTGGCAAACGGTAAAGCATATTGTGCTCCGACAATCAGCACCAGGTATGATGGCTGCTATCGTCTTGGCTCTAAGCCGTACGATGGGTGAGACGATCGCAGTATTGATGGTCTGCGGCAATCTTGTGATTGTTCCCAGTTCGCTGTTGGATGCCTGCTATCCTATCCCGGCTCTGATTGCCAACAACTATGGCGAGATGCTCTCAGTACCCATGTACGAGAGTGCGCTTATGCTTGCCGCCTTCCTCCTCTTCATCCTTGTAGTACTGATGAACGTAGGAGCAAGAATCGTGATCAAGTACAAGAAATAGAGATAATGGATGGTGTATAATCTGTGAAGGATATAGATGAGCAAGTTACCGTTTTATGAAGAGAAGTTGGCCAAGGCATTGATGTACCTGAGTGTGTTCGTCGTAGTCTATTGTGTGGTGAGCGTTATAGGAGCCATCCTACAGCGCGGGCTCCCCGTGCTGTCATGGCAAATGGTGAGTGAGGTGCCGGGTGGCGGATTCTTCATCGGTGGTAAGGGCGGCTTTCTCAATGCCATTGTCGGCAGCCTATACATCGTAGGCGGCTCGACCATTCTTGGCTTGCTCATCGCCCTGCCCGTTGTGTTCTACCTCAATGTTTATCTCAAGCCCACATCACACTTTGCGGCTGTGGCCCGTCTGGCTTTCGACGCACTCTTTGGTATTCCGAGCATCGTCTATGGCGCTTTTGCCTTTACGTTGATGGTGGCGGTGGGCATGCGTGCTTCGCTCTTGGGCGGTATTGTCGTAGTGACCATCATGATTGTACCCATGCTCATCCGCAGTATGGACGAGGTAGCCAAGAACATTCCACACGGACTGCTCGAATCATCGTACAGTCTTGGCTCTACACGCATAGAAACCATTGGTATTGTGCTCCGACAGATAGCGCCAGCCATCGCCACGGCTACCTTGCTGAGCATCGGGCGAGCCATTGGCGACTGCGCCGGCGTGATGTTCACCGCAGGGTTCTCCGATCATATCCCCACGTCACTATCGCAACAGGCTGCCACCCTGCCTCTCTGCGTCTTCTATCAGCTCACAGCTCCGCAGCAGTCCGTACAAGACCGCGCCTATGCCGCGGCAGTGGTGCTCACCCTCATCGTACTCATCCTCAGTCTTGGCGGACGACTTATCATGAGTCGCTTTAATAAGAACAAGGTGTAAAGCCTTCTATCAAGTCCAGTAATTCACCGATCGTCTTCACTCGCTTGTCCGTTGCATTATTACGGTACCGATAGCCTTCATCCAGCACTTCAATACTGTCTTTCGAGTCTATATGTCTGCTGCCATGGATGCCATTGCGAGCCAACGCTTTGCGCACCATCAGATAGCTTACGCCATGTTTGCCTTCCATATGGATGTCGCGCTGAGTAGCATTGTCGATGCGGAACAAACCGTTTTCAGCATCGAAGACGATACCTTTATGTGCAAAAAACGCTGCCATCTGTCCATTGAGCGACAGGTCTTCCGGTGTGCCGAGACTCAATCCATTGTCCCGGTCGAGCAGCCAAAGCTCATCGGCGGTCTGCAAGGCAAGGTCTACGTCATGTGTAGAAAGGAAGATGGTTTTGCCGGCTTCGCGAGAGATGCGGTGCAGGAGTTGCATCACCTCCACCTTGCTCGGGAAGTCAAGAAAGGCCGTAGGCTCATCGAGGAAGATGACAGGCGTCTGCTGAGCAAGCGCTTTAGCGATCATCACCTTCTGTCGCTCGCCATCGCTCAGCGTCTGTATCATGCGTGAAGCCAACGACGTGACGCCTACCACGTTCATAGCTTCGCCCACGATTTGACGGTCGTCATCACTGAGCCGTCCCCAGAAACCGGTATAGGGCGATCGTCCCATACCCACGATTTCCTCTACTGTCATATTGCTTACGTCAGGCTTATCGGTAAGTACCACACCTATGGTTTGTGCCAGCTCATGACTGCCATAGTCCTTGATGTCCTTACCACTGATCTCCACGCTGCCTGCTATCGGCAGTTGGAAGCCAGAGAGTGTACGCAGCAGCGTGGACTTGCCCACACCATTAACACCTAACAGGCAAGTGACTTCTCCGGCAAAGAGCCGAGCACTGATGTCAGCAATCACCGTACGCACGTCATGCCCACTGCGATAGCCGATGGAAAGATTCCGAAGTATGACCGTTGCTTGTTTCATGCACGCAAAGGTAAGTAATTCCTTTGAAATGAAAAAGAAAAAGCCCTGCAAACCGCAGGGAGCGGTGCAGGGCTTATGTGATAGAGAATGTAATAACCTGAGTTCGGGATAAGAAAAGGGTCTTAAAAGTTTGGTAATCTCGCATAATTTTATTATCTTTGTAATTGTAAATCA
>UQFS01000028.1 GCA_900540375.1 uncultured Prevotella sp. | reverse complement strand
AGCCCACCTGCGCCGATGGTACTGCAATGCAATGCGGGAGAGTAGGAGGCCGCCCCCTTTCAAATACGAGAGCCCTTGAAGACAGCAATGTTTTCGAGGGCTTTTTGTGTAATGGGGTAGGGGCGGGGGTTATCCCTGTTCTAATACCTGCATGCAACATCGTAAGACGATGAATTACTTCCACGATTGTTAGGACGAGCATAAAGCCTGCCCCTACCGCATCACCCTTAATTCTTTAAAATAAATATAATATGCGGTGGTTTGATTCTTGTTGTTGCGTTATTCTTATTGTTGCGCTGTTAATTCTTTAATTCCCTCTTGATAATTAATTAATATCGTTGGATTCCTAAGAGATTGTTAGACAATTCTGGTAGCTATATAATTAAGGTGTGTGTATTAGTTAAGCATGACCTTACTTCGTTGTTATAATAAGCTGTTTATAGGCTTGTGATGAAATAAAAAAGGCACCACGTGTTTGTGGTGCCTTTTTCTTAGGGTATTTCCCTTTCTCCTGTGAAGAACTTTAATAATGATATTCTTCGTTTCTTTATTATTTCATCAGTTCTTCTATCCTCTTTTGCAGTTCTTCACCTCTGAGATCTTTGGCTATGATGTTTCCTTTATTGTCGATGAGGACATTGGCAGGGATGGCGCGGATGTTGTAGGCCGCTGCAGCAGCACTTTGCCAGCCTTTAAGGTCGCTCATCTGTGGCCACGGCATCTTCAGAGTCTTAATGGCCTTGACCCACGCCTCGTGGTTGTTGTCGAGAGAGACGCCTACGACTTCCAGTCCTTTGCTATGATACTGGTTGTAGACTTTCACCACGTTGGGCATCTCCGCACGGCAGGGTCCGCACCAGCTTGCCCAAAAATCGAGGAGTGTATAGCGGTTCTTATCTACATAGTCGGACAGGCGGACATCAGTCTTGGTATCAGTGCCTTTTAGCGCGACGTCGGTATAATGCTGGTCTATTGCTGTGGCTTTAGAAATACGTCGCTCCGCCATCATTTGTTTGTAATACTGATACTGTACACTCGATGTCGTCATCTTGTCGAGGATCGAATTAACTTGCGCTTCCGTCATATCTTGCGCATACCATTGCAATAGCATGTCGCTGATGGGCGACGGGATATGAGCCATGATGTAGTCGTAGTGGCGAGTGACGCTAACTTTACGTAGCGAGTCCAGTTGGGCTTGTGCCCTATTGCGTACGTCTTGTGGCAGTGTGGAGTCGTTGGATTGTTCGTATGGTTTGTCCATAAGCTTGCTGAAGTCGTCGTCTTCCTTTGTAACTTCGTCATAGAGTTTCTGTGTCTGCCCTCCTTTAACAACGGGTTTCTTGTTGCTGTCTTGTGGAAATATTTGCAGGCTGATGGGAGTGTTCTCCAGAATAAAGTCGGTCATACCAACCATCTGACCTTTGTGCATGGCTACTGCCACGCGCATGTCTGCACCGTCGATGGTGCCGTCGAAGGAGAAACCTCCGTTGCAGACGATTGTCGTGTCGGTAGGTTCAAGACTGAAGAACCCGGTCATGACGGCCAAATAGATCGTGTCGCCGTCTTCTGTGCCTTCTGCGGTGCCGGTGACATGATAACGTTGGGTTTGTGCGCTAGTGCTCCAACAGAGGCAGAGCGCCAAGCATAGAAGAAAGAACTTTCTCATGGATGATATCATTGTGATGGTAATTATTTAGCGAGCAGGCTATCGAGCGTTTCCTTCACTTGTTCTGGCCCTGACATAGCGGAGAGGACCTTTCCGTCGGGGCGGATGAACAAGTAGTAGGGCACTCCGTTGCCCACTTGGTATTTGGTGAAGATGTCTTTGTAGCCCTGTTGCGTGGTTCGATATTGTGCCCATGGCTCGTGGTGCTTCTTCATGCTGTTGTGCCAAGCCTCCTCTTTTGTGTCTATGGAGATGGCTACTACGGTAAGGTTTGAGCTGTATTCCTCGGCGAGAGCCTTGATGTCTGGCATGGCGGCGAGACAGATGCCACACCAACTGGCCCAGAAGTCGACGAGAACATATCCCGGTTTGTGTCGCTGTGCGTCAGCTACGATATGTGTGAGCGATGCCTTCTGCCCGTTAGTCGTGACGAGTTCGAGGTCTTGGAGAAGAGCACCTTTCACCGTCTTACGTGCCTGTGCTATCTGCAGTCTCATCAGTCTCAGACCTGTCGTGTCGTCGGGAACCGATACGATGGTGCTGTCGAGATGGTCGACTTGTTCTGCTGTGAGGTTGTAACCGCGTTCCAGTAGGCGACGGGCAAGTTCTACAGAAACGGGAGAGTGGGGATGGTGGTCAATGAAGTTGAAGAAAATATCTGGGCTTACCACCTCTCCGCCGCTGTCGTCCATGGAGAGCAAGTCGTTGTAGTCGTCCTGTACCTGCCCGCCTTTTACCTTTAGCTCCGGGGTGATGAGGATCTCGTCGTTGGTAAGATAGAGGCTGATATAGTTCCAGTGAATAGAATCATCAGGCCAGTGGTTTTTTGCCACGAGGTCGAGGTTGTTGGTGATGAAGGTCGCTGTGCGTGGTCTGTCCACCTTTCCTGTAAACGAGAAGGTGTGGTTGCGCAGCACACCGGAGCACATCTCTTCCGACTGAGCCGTATCGTTGTTGACGAGCAATCCTACTACGGTGCCGTCGGGCAGAGGTAGACGTCCATGGATATGGAAACCGTCATGTTGCGCTCGCGCTGTGAGGTTGCAGGTGACGAGCAGGGCGAAGAGCAGTATCCCGTGCATGGATGCCACAATATTTCTGGTTGTAGCTATGAAGAGGTGCTTTCCATTCATAGCATTGAAGAATCCTTTTGTTGTCATAACCGTTTTTATTTTTTAGCAGGCGTGTCACGTACAAAGCGCACGCTCATCATGTTCTGAACCGAAGAAGTGTGACGGTATACGTCTTGGCGGTTGTACATCAGCTTACGCATGTATGCCGTGCTCTGATTGTCATCGCCTGGGGTCGCTGTCCAGTAGTAGGCCATGGCCTGGATGAAATAATATTTCGAGGCAAAGGAAGTAGACAACCCGTCCATAAATCCGCCGTAGCGCATGTCGAGACCGGTGCCGTCTTTTTGGTGCATCAGTGTTCCCTGTACCGTCCCTCTCCACCCGTCGGCATCAGCCTGCTGTTGTGTCATGTCGAGCGCCATCTCCAGTTTCTTCCAATCATCGTCGGTGGGCAGTCGCCATCCGTCGGGTACTGCTTCCTGGGCGCCTTGCCAGGTGTAGAGATAGCCGTAGGTTGCGAGCGTCTGTTGAGCCGCCGTACCCTCGTCGTCACCAATGGCGTCGTTGGTGAGGTAGATAGTGCGCGTGTCATCGCTACCCGTATCATAGCGTGCGTTCTCTACCGTCCAGTCGAGACCGGCGTAGGAGACATAGTGATAGACATTGCCGTCGCGGGCATCGATAAACTTGCCGGTAGCGTTGGGTGTGACGGTGGGCACCGTCGTGTTGTCGTCGTCACTCCCGCAAGCCATCAGCAGTGGTGCTGTTGCTGTCAGCAGAGCAGCGGCAAGGAGCAAAAGGATATGTTTTCTGTTCATTGTCTTTTGTCTTTCTTGTTAGCGCTTCTTAGTAGACATAGCCGAGGTCCGTGAGCAGTTGTCTCATGGCCTGGTATTTGGTGATGATAGTGGGATAGTTGGTATATTGTGTGCTCACCTCTTGCTCTGTCTTAGTGAGAGCGAGGTTGACGAAGGATGCTATGTCGTCGCTCTGGGTGGGATAGTGACCATAGAATAGAAATCCCCAAGAGTAATAGCCGTCGATGAATCCCGCGTTGTACATGTCCTGCATGTTAGCGTCATCGTCATAGTGAGGTTCTGCGACATCGTGGTTGTAATACGCTGCAGAGTACTGTGTGAAGGTGTTGAGAGCCTTGGCAGGCTGTTGCGCCACTTTGGTGCTGAGTAGGTCGACGAGAATGCCGGCTGCTGTGGTCTGCATGCCCTTGTCATCAGCCCCGTCAAGGACGTCGAGGGCCAGTGCTGTGGCCCTGTTGCCTACGGCACATTGGGGTTCGGCGTCATAGGAGTAGACATTGTCAGAAACGGTGTAGCGTGTGATATGGCTGACAAGGAGCCAGGAGAAAGGGCGCAACTTTGGGCCGAGATGTGGCAGGATGTAGGTCTTGAGGAAGGTTACGCCTTGCTCCATGTCGCTGAACAGTGTGAGATACTGATACTTGAACGCCGTCTGCTGTGCATTTGATGCCATGACATAGGACACGTCGAGGAGCTCGTTGGCGTAGAGGGGGGTGCCTGCAGCGTCGGTGCCTATGGTCTCGTGACGCAGCGTGTCGTTGAAGAGCAGATAGGAGCCCGTCTCCCAATAGAACTTGTTGCGCAGTGCCGAAACGGCATTGGTGGCGCTGTCAGTGGCCATGAAGCGGTTTTTGTCGGCGTAGGACGGCGTGAGGCCGTCGTCGTTCGAGCAGCCGGCTATCGTCAGGCAGGCTGTGAGGGCGAGTATATAGATGAAGTAATGTCTCATGATTACTGTGTTTTGTGAATAGATAATTGTTACAGAGCCGTAGAGGTATAGGTTCTCGTACCGCGCTCATTGTTCTTCATGCCACTGTTGATGTCGAGAACCTCCTGCGGAATAGGCAGCACCCATCCCCAGTCGTCGGATCCGAGGGTAAAGGTGTGGAGGGCCGTGCGTGTGGACGAGTTGCGGTTCTCGTAATAGTAATAGTGGTGGGTGACAGCCTCTTTCTGCGGCAGTACCTGACAGACGCGGTAGCGGCGGAGGTCGAACCATCGCTGTCCTTCGAGGCAGAGCTCTCGCTCACGCTCGTTGCGTATCGTCTTGATGAGATCATCGCCGGTGGTGGTGACAGCATAGTTTGTGCCGGAGGCATAGCGCTGTGCCCGGAGAGTGTTGAGAGTCTGACGGGCAGCATCTTCGTGGCCCATATATGCCTCTGCTTCGGCCTTGATGAGGTAAGCCTCAGCGGTACGGAAGCAGAACTTGTCGGAGATATCGGCGGCATAGTTGAACGCGTAGGGCGAATAGTAGGCGTAGAAGTAATACTGTGGGGCGGTGGGCTCTTGGGAGAGATCTGTGCCCTTGATGGGTACCTTGGCATATCCGTGGAAGTCGCCGTTGGTCCAGATGTACTTGTTCTTGCGCAGGTCGTTGTCGCTATAGAGTCCGTAAATCTTGTCGGTGATGGTGAAGCTCTTGATATAGTTCATTGTGTAGCAGGGCATGGCGTTACCTCCCATGGAGAAGATTAGTTCCGGCGAGGTAGCGTTGAGCAGTCCCGTCTTTTGGTTGAGGGCGTTTAGGTTCTGCAGGGTAGGGTGCTCGTCAATGACCTTCTGTGCGTAGCGTGCTGCCATCTCCCAGTTCTGCATGTAGAGATAGACGCGGCTCTTGAGGAAGTGCACGGCGACGGAGTCGGCGCGGAACTTGCTCGGCTGAGCACCATAGGTTGTGAGCTCCTTGTCGGCGATGTCGAGGTCGGTGAGGACGAGGTCGTAGACCTCCTGCACGGTGTTACGTCGGAACGACTTGTCCTCGACCTCTTCGGAGGTCTTGATAGGCACTGCGAGGTCTGTGGCTGCCGTGGCGGGATCATAAGCCTTTCCATAGAGGTTGGCAAGGAAGAAATAGTAGTAAGCTCGCAAGAAACGAGCTTCACCGTCGACCTTAAGCTTGCCCATCTGTGCGGCGCGATCGTTTTGTTTAAGTTTTGAGGCGCTGTAGATGACATTGTTGGCCACGTTGATAAGTTTATACATCTGTTCCCAGTTACCGTTTTCTGTAGTATATCCTGTGTAGCTGTCGTTCTGTCCGGAACGTGCCTGCCAGGTGAAGTAGCCGAAGACGCGCTCCTTGCCATCGTACTCCATGTAGTTGTCGTCGTAGGTGGAAAGGTTTTCGTCGAGCTCGTCACCGAGGAAATGAAGGAAGTACTGATTATCGCTGGCCCGGGCCAGCGTGTTCGACTGATACTGTGGCAAATAGCAACTGCCGATGAGAAGTTCATTGAGATCTTCCCAACTGTCGACGTAGTCCGTGTCTTGGCTGTACTCCTTGAGAAAGTCACCACAACCGATGAGGGAGAGCAATAGGGTCGCGGCGCAGACATATTTATATATAGTATGTATCATAATGGATAAGCATTAGAATTGGATGTTGACACCGAGGGTGAAGTAGGGCGTGTCAGAGAGCTGCACCTCGGCGAAGCCAGACTGTGTGGGGGTCTGTCCTTTGAGCTTGCTGTCGCAGAAGGTGTAGAGATTGTTGCCAGTGAAGGTCATGGCAAGACGTTCAATATGGAGTTGCCGCAGAGTGTTGGCAGGGAGCTCATAAGTGAGACTGATGCTGGCCACGCGCAGATAGTCGGCACTGACGACGCGAAGGTCGCTATAGTCGTACATCGTCCAGGCATCGGTAGCGATGGCAACGCCCTGATAGTTGCTGCCATTGGACCAGTGCTGGCTGTACTGGTAGTAGCCGGGAGTGTCCGACGATATGATAGCAGGTATATTGGTGTAGCGCTCGTCGCCGGATTTCTTCCACCGGTTAAGCACGTCTCGGTTGAGGTTATACTGCGGGTAGATTTGTCCGGGGTCGCTGCTGCCACCATTCTGTCCGTAGAGTTTGAAGAGTCGTACCTTGTTTCCTGCGGCATAGTCGAGGAAGACGCCGAGCCGCCAGTTCTTGTAAGTCAGCGTTGAGGAGATGCTTCCTGTGATGTCCGGGTCTCTTCTGCCCGATAGGGAAAGGACGCGCATGGCTGTCTCATAGTTGTCGAGACCGACGAGTTCGTTGGCTCTGTCCTGCCAGTCGTCGAAGAGCGGGCCGCCGTTGGAGGGATTGAGGCCGATGAAGCGGTAGGAGTAGAAGGTACCGATGGCTTTTCCGTTGACCAAAGCTGTACCGTCGAGATAGTCGCTGACCTTATAGGTGTTGCCACCGGGGGTAGTCTCCATGCGGTTGATGATTTTGGAGAGAGACGCTGAGAGCAGCCAGTTCCAATTTTTCGTCTGTACGGGTGTGGTGGTAACGGAGACGTTGTAGCCCTTATTAAGAATCTTTCCCGAGTTGACGACATAGGAGGTGAAGCCGTTGACGTCGCTGATGGTCTTGTTCATAAAAGCGTCGACGGTCATCTTGTGGTAGTATTCCACCTCCATCATAAGGCGGTTGTGGAGGAAGCTCATCTCCAGTCCTGTGTTGAAAGAATGTGTCTGTTCCCATTTTAGGTTTGGATTGGCGAAGTTGGCCACTGTCGATGTCATCTCGTTGTAGTGAGTGTCGAGAGCACCTTTAGTGATGGTGAGTACCGGCGTCTGTCCGTCGAGCATGTTGCCCTGACCACCGTAGGAGATCTTCCATGTGAGGTTGTCAATCCATTTTGGGTGCCAGTTGACGATGTCGAGGATGTTGGTGAGTCCGGAAACGGACCAGACGGGAAGGATCTTCTCATTGGAACGGTCGCCGAACTTGTTACTGCCGTCGTAGCGCGTGTTGGCGTTGAGAGTGAGGAGCGTTTTGTAGCTGTAGGACAGCGTGCCGTAGGCTGATAGCAGATTGGTGCGTGTGTCGACGATGGTGGGCATGTTAGTGCTCAGCCAGGTGAGGTAAGAGGTGTAGGTGTCAGGAATGGATGTAACGAACTTCTTACCGCGGTCGTTGTAGTAGCCGCGCTGGGTGTAGCTGTTGCCGGTGTAATGAGTGCTGCTGGCCTCGACACCGACGGCGAGGTTGATATTGTGCTGGAGGTTGGCACCGAAATATTTGTTCATGTTGCCCTGCAGACGCACGGTCCATGCCGTCATGTCGGTGTTGTTCTCCGACAGCTCACCGCCGAAGGGCATCTTGCTCATTGACGGCTGTTCGGGAGCGATACCATATTCGCTTTGTCGCTCGTTGGCAGCATAATAGCTCTTCTCGCCATACCAGCCCTCCTGTGTGGTGTTGGCGGTGGAGTAAGAGGCGATGGCATTGAAGAAGAGCCAGTCGTTAGCGGTGTATTTGAGATTGAAAGTCGACTTGAAGCCGTTGTCCTTCTGCCGGTTGTAGCTGTTGTCGAGCTCGTTGAGGATATTGTAGTTGAACGAACCCTGCTGAGCCGTTCCCTTGTAGAAGTAATAGGTGCCATCGTCATTATACGCCGGTATCACTCTGCTGGTGTTGTAGGCATAGTCGATGGTGTTGACTTTGTCGTATCGTTTCTTGCTGTGATAGCTACTGAGTTGTAATGAGAGGGCGAACTTCCGGCTGAGGTTGAAGTCGAGGTTCGTAGAGGCCGTGAGGCGATTGTTGTAGTTGTTCTTGATAACGTCTTCATCGTCGGTGTAGCCCACGGAGGCGTAGTAGCGGAATTTGTCGGAGCCTCCGGAGATGTTGACGTTGTGGTCAGAAGAGACGGCGTCGCGGCAGAGTAACTTAAACCAGTCGGTGTTGCGTGTTTCGGCGGCATTGACAGCATTCTGGAACTGCTGCCAGGAATACTGTCCGCTGTAGTATTTGTCGACAGCATCTTCATAGCCCACGAGGATCATGGAAGCCGGATACTTATAGTGCATGTCTACCATGTCGCGGGATACGGCTGTGCGCTCTTTTGAGTCCATGAGGTCTATCTTCCGGTCGGAATAGCGTGGACGGCGGCGGTAGGTGCCTGTATAGTTGTAGGAGATGATGGGCTTGCCCTCGCGTCCCTTCTTTGTGGTGATGACGATGACGCCGTTGGCGGCGCGTGTGCCGTAGATGGCCGTGGCCGAGGCGTCCTTGAGGACGTCGATACGGTCGATGTCTTGGGGGTTGATACCGGATATTGCGTTACCGATGCGGTTGACGTAGTCAGGGTCGTTGAGTACGCTGGCTGAAAGGTTGACAGGATTGCTGACGATAATGCCGTCAACGACCCAAAGAGGCTCACGGTCGCCGATGAGAGTGCTGGTACCACGGATGCGTATCTTCGGCACGGCATTGATCTCACCGCTGGCATTGCTGACAACGAGGTCGGGGATGCGTCCCTGCAGCATCTTGTCAAGGCTGCTCATTCCCGGGCGGTCGATGTCGCTCATCTTCACACTGGTGACGGAACTGGTGAGGTTGCGGCGGTCGAGCTGCTGGTAACCGGTGATGACGACATTGTCGAGTTCCTGTGCGTTGTCTTCGAGCATGATGGCAGCGTAATCATCGCGATTACCTTGCCACAGCTTATCCTTCATGCCTACGCTGCTGACGTTGAGCACGATTCGGTCGCTTTTTGCTTCGATGGAGAACTTGCCGTCGGCATCACTCACGGTGCCCAGCCCGTTGGCACGGTCGCGGATGACGGCGCCGATGATAGGCTCGCCGTTCTCATCAATGACGATACCTAAGAGGTGCTTGCCGTCACCGATATTCTTGTCGTGAGGGATGTTGGCTGTACGCATGATGACAATATAGTCATTCTTACGGTCGGCATGGAGACCGTGTCCGCTGATGAGTCGGTTGACAACAGCTACAGGAGCTTGGTTGTCAGCCTTAAGCGTCACACGGAAGTTGACGTCGTCGTAATTGTACTGTATCTTCAGCCCCGAGAGTTTCTCCACCTTCTTCAGAGCTACGGTGGCTCTCTCGTTGCTGAATGATACAGAGATACGGTTTCTCACCTGTGCCAGGGCTATGGTACACCAGCACAGCAGTGCCAGGCACAACAGCATACGCCTTTGTCGCCCCTGTCGGATCCTGGCTTTTCTCATTGCATGATTCATCGGTAATAAAGTATTGATACTCATTAAATGTTTATTCTGCTCTCTTACTTATTTTCAATACGCCAAGCCTCAAAGTATTGTGCCCTAAAGAAATGTTAAAACTAAAATTAACCTATTCGTAGTCTGTTGTCGTGAATCTCTACCTTAGTATGGCTAATCTTGTTAAGCTCATCGATGACGCGTGTGACGGGCCAACTGCGCTCAGCATTGAAATGCAGGCGTGTGTTGATATCGGCGTCCGACATATAGCTCACGGGCATGCCGTACCAGCGCCCTATCTCATCGACAATCTCTTGAAGTGTCTGCCCGTCAAAATAGAAATGTCCCTCCTTCCAGCTCAGTGCTACGTCCATGTCGGCTTCCTGCGTCTCCATGTGTCCATTGGCGAGGATGACCTGCTGTCCGGGACGGAGCATGACAGTTTGTCTCTGGCTGCTCACACCGACCTTACCCTTAACGAGTGTCACTTGTGTTGCGGCACCCTTTACGTTGCGTACGTTGAACTGTGTACCGTACACTGTGGTATAACATTCACCGGCATCGACGGTGAAGGGTGATGCGGCATCGTGGTGTACGTCGAAGAAAGCCTCGCCGCGGAGAGCCACACGTCGTGGGGCGCCTTCGCCGAAGTGGCTGTTGAAGGCTATCTCGCTGCCCACGCTGAGCCATACATGGGTGCCGTCGGGCAGAATCAGCTGAGCCGTTTTACCCTCGGCCACATGCAGGGTGTAGGTCTCAGCATCACGCTGCGCGCTGCGCTCCACCTTGATGATGTTGTCGGGTAGAACGGTGATGCCACGGTCCCGGGCTGAGGCGGTGGAGAGAGTCTTGTCGCCTGCCACGAGCGACACGCCGCCCTGTTGGTGGGCGTCGTCGATAGTTGTCATCTTCTTGGCGGTAATGATTTGTGCAGGCCGGCTGTCATTGTGTAACCAACCCTTGGGTACGAGGGTGAAGAAAAGCAACAGGGATGCAGCAAGAGCCAATGCCACTTTACCCACCGCGAGCCATCGCGACGGAGATGCAGTGGCGGTTCCGTCTTCATTTGTTTCGGCAACTTTTCGAGCTATCTCCCGTGTTTTGTTGCCAGCTTTAACGGTCTCCTGCGCTTCCACCCGGCGTCGGCAAGCCTGAAATGCCGCCTCGACATCAGGTGACGGAGTGTCGTCGCGGAGCGCGCGCTCAACGAGAAACATGAGACGGTCGTCTTGAACCGTTTCTTCTTGAGAGGACATTCTATTGGCTCCTTGGGGAGGAATATTGTTGTTTCGTGTTGTCATAGATGGTGTAATTTTGGTAATAGTACGCTGAGGACGTGCTGTCGGTGCCTATGTGTATCCTTCTTTTAACATTTTCCGCATCATCTTAAATACTTTGTTCATCCGTTTGTGAATCATGTTCACCGAGGTGTGGAATAGCTCTGCTGTCTCTTGGTAAGTCATCTTTTTAAAATAGGTGCACTTGAGGATAGACCTTTCCGGCTCAGGCAACCGCTCTATGGCTTCTTTGACCTGCTGTATGCGTTGCTCAAAATCTATTACTTCTTCCTCTGTGCTAAGTGGTGTAGTGCCCATCTGCAGACGGGTGTAGCGGTCTATGGCCTTGTCGTGGCGCAGTTTGTCAAGGCAGCGGTGGCGTGTGGTAGTGTAGAGGAATCCTACAGTCTGTCGGTCGTCGGGATTCAAGCCACCCTCACGCAACATCTCCCAGACGGTCTGAAAGACGCCACCTGTGATGTCCTTGGCCTGCTCTTCTTCGCGGAGAAAGGTCAGTGCATAGAAGTACAGCGGTCGGTAGAAACGCTTGAAGAGTGCTTCCATCCTCGCTGTCGTTGTCTGTTCCTGGTTACACATTAATTATATATAGAACTTCCTGACACCATCAGAGCGATGGGGCAGGGAGGTCGCTTTACTTGTTAACTGGTGCAAAAATACGAGTTTTCTTTCAGATAATACGCAGCAGTAGGGTCCTAAATATTTCTTCTTTGGTCTTTTTGTGTTTATTAGATGTTAGAAGACCCTCTCTGACTCTCCCTAAAAGGGAGAGAAAGGCAATACCGGAAAGTCTCCTTTATCATAATTCTCCATTTCCATTCTTTTGGCGATCTCTTTTCTACCCGTTTGTAGCAGGCTCGGTAGACAGACAATATATTCGTGTAGACTTCGTTTCTTACTTATGCTAACAATTTTTTCTTCGTTACATAAGTTCTTGTCTACACTTTTGCGCGTACCGCGCACAAGAGGCTTTGGCGTGCAGTCACCGTTTGCTTATCGTTTCCTTTGTGAAGTGATTACGGAGCGGTGGCCCTATTATGCTTACGAAGATCTTAAAGCGTTGTCTAAAGATGAGGATGAAAGAAAGATAGGACAGCTATTATTGAGGTTATCCAATTATTTTGGACCGCATCAGTGGTACTTTGGTAGCGTTGACCTCTTACAAAGATACAAGGTTTATGTTTTGGCAGGCAGCCATCAATCCAAATGTGTTTCAGAGTTACAAAATAGGGTAGAGATAGCTTTGTTATCAGTAAACGATTCTTTGGAAGAGACGTTGCTGCATGTGTCTGACGATTCCGTTGTGATACTTCTTGATCTTCGGTCTCGTTCTCTTTCTTTCAGGGATTCCATGCGAATGGCCATTGACGCAGGTGCCACCGTATGTTTTGATTTATACAATGAAGCTATTGTCTTTTTCAATCCCAAGTTACACCCTCATCTTTATAAGGTCAACTATTAGTTGATAAGGTTAACTATTAAAGAGGCGTTAATAACCTTTCTGTTTGTATAAAAAACTATTATAATAAGGACAAGAGAATAAAAAAGTAAGCGAATAATTTGGTTTTTCGAATAATTTGCTTATTTTTGCGCCACAAAATTAATTGACTAACACTTAAGACTATGTATTGGACACTAGATTTGGCTTCCAAGTTGGAGGATGCTCCATGGCCAGCCACGAAGGATGAGTTAATAGACTATGCTGTACGTTCTGGCGCTCCAGATGAAGTGATTCAGAATCTTCAAGAGATTGAGGACGAAGGTGATGTCTACGACAGTATAGAAGATCTATGGCCTGATTACCCAACAAAAGATGACTTTTTGTGGAATGAGGACGAATACTAACGGGCATTTGTTTTAATGCCTGACTGATGAAGCCGTTCCGCAGGGAACGGCTTTTTTATCTGATAGTTCCGAGAAAACAATAAAGAAAGTTTTAGAGCGTTATTGTTTTGTGAGAAAGAAGTTATACACCATATTATTTATGCTATGGGGGTGCGTTTGCATTTCCAAGGCTCAGTATGACCCTTCCTTCAGTCATTATTTCGACATGGAGACTTCTTTCAACCCTGCTGCTGTCGGTAAGCAGAGCAAGCTTAATGTCGTCGCGGCCTATGCGTTGGACTTCGCCGGCTTCGAGCATAATCCCCAGACGGCTTATCTTTCGGCCGACATGCCTTTCTATGCGTTGAAGTCTTTCCATGGTGTCGGTGCTCAGTTCCAGAACGATAAGCTCGGTCTTTTCACCCATCAGAAGTTAGGCCTTCAGTATGCTTTGCGCACCAAACTCTTTGGAGGTCAATTAGGCATTGGAGCTCAGGTATCTTTCTTGATCGAGAGCTTCGATGCTTCCAAACTGGATGTGGAAGATGCCAACGATCCCGCTTTTGCTACAGCTTCGGGCAATGGCATTGACCTTGCTGCAGGTTTATATTACCAACGGCACAATTGGTATACCGGTCTTTCCGTTCAGCATGCCATGGCTCCATTGATCACACTGGGTGAGCGTCAGGAATTGCAAATTGACCGTACCTATTATTTAACCGGGGGATACAATATTCAATTCCGCTCTCCGTTTTTATCATTGCGAACTTCAATGCTTGCCCGTACGGACGGCACTGCTTATCGTGCAGATGTCACGGGACGACTGTTTTATCAAAACAATGGTAAAGTGCTGTATGGCGGCGTTGGCTACAGTCCCACGAATTCTGTCACGGTTCTGCTTGGCGGCTCTTTTCATGGCATCGTGGTGGGCTACAGCTATGAAGTCTATACGTCAGCGATCAGCATTGGCAATGGCAGCCATGAGCTGTTCATAGGCTATCAGCATGATCTCAACTTGACGAAGAAGGGACGCAACCTTCATAAGAGTGTGAGAATCCTGTGATGTCGCTACCGTTCGATAATATGAAATCAAGATGAATATGAGAAGATATATCTTTATATTAATGAGTATCCTGACCTGTTCCCTGTTCTTGACAGGATGCTTCAGTGCCAAGTCTGCTTCATCGTCCGGTCGCGGTGGTGAAGTCGTCGGTGTTGGCGGTAAGGTCATGAACGAGCCTACTCCTTATGGCATGGTACGCATCAACCGTGGCTTCCTGAAGATGGGATTGAGCCAGCAGGACAGTCTTTGGGGTAAGTCCACACCGACCAAGGATATCTCTGTGGATGGCTTCTGGATGGACCAGACCGAGATCACCAATTCACAGTATAAGCAGTTTCTCTATTGGGTACGCGACAGCATCCTGCGTACCCGCCTGGCTGATCCTTCTTATGGCGGTGACGAGTCCTATATGATCACAGAGGATAAGAATGGAGATCCTGTGACGCCGCATTTGAACTGGAATAAGCGTTTGCCGCGTAAACCCAACGAAGATGAGCAGCGGGCTATTGAGAGTCTTTATGTCACCAATCCCGTGACTGGCGAGAAACTGCTCGACTGGAAGCAGATGAACTATAAGTATGAGGTATACGACTATGTCACTGCTGCTTTGCGCCGCAACCGTATGAACCCGGCAGACCGCAATCTCAACACTGATGTCACTGTAGATCCGAATGAGGAGGTGATGATCAGTAAGGATACAGCCTACGTCGATGATGACGGCAACATCGTGCGGCAGACGATCAACCGCCCGCTGTCCGGACAGTGGGACTTCCTCAACACCTACATCGTGAACATCTATCCCGACACAACTTGCTGGGTCAATGACTTTCAGAACTCTGATAACGAGGTCTATCTGCGCAATTATTTCTCCAATCCGGCCTACAACGACTATCCTGTTGTAGGCGTGACATGGGAGCAAGCCAACGCCTTCTGCGCTTGGCGTACCGATTACCTGCTCAAGGGCTTAGGCCCGGAGGCACGCTATGTACAGCGTTACCGTCTGCCGACAGAGGCCGAATGGGAGTATGCCGCACGTGGTAAGGAGCAGAACGAGTTCCCTTGGGAGAACCAGGATGTGGTGAATGGCAATGGATGTTTCTATGCCAATTTCAAACCAGACCGCGGCAATTATACCAAGGACGGCAATCTGATTGCCGCTAAGGTGGGCAGCTATTCTGCCAATTCCAACGGACTTTACGACATGGCAGGCAATGTGGCTGAATGGACCAGCACTGTCTACACCGAGGCCGGCGTGGACGCGATGAACGATCTCAACCCCCAGTTGCGTTATAACGCAGCAAAGGAGGATCCCTATAAGTTGAAAAAGAAAAGTGTGCGTGGCGGTTCGTGGAAAGATCCCGAGAGCTTCATCCGTTCGGCATGGCGCTCATGGGAATATCAAAACCAGCCCCGATCGTATATTGGTTTCCGTTGTGTCAGATCATTGGCCAACTCCGTAACAGGAAAACAGAAAAGATAAGTATTATGACAAAGCATAGCAAATACAATTTGGTGTACCGCCTCCAAAAATGGATGGACACGGTAGATGGTCAGACCTTCCTGAACTATACGTATAGCTGGGGCGCCTCTATCGTCATCTTGGGTGCCTTGTTTAAGCTCACGCATTTGCCGGGAGCCAACATCATGTTGTTTGTCGGTATGGGCACAGAGGTCTTTGTGTTCTTCATCTCTGCCTTTGACCGTCCTTTCGACAAGACGGCTGACGGCCGCGACATTCCCACGCACATGACAGAGGAGTATCTCGCCAGCGGACAGTTCTCTTATACCAAAGAGGAACAAAAGACCGCTGCTGAAGAGACTGGTATCCATGAACCGGCTCAGGCTTCAGCGATGGCACAAAGTGAAACTGCCGGCTCTGTCCCTCCGCAGTCAGCTCCTTTGTATGCTGCCTCGTCACAGTCAACGGCTCAACCGCAAACGACTGTTCAGCCACAGACGGTAACCCCGTCGCATTCCGTGGTGCAGCCGCAGGCTTCCACCGCGGCAACTCAGCCATTGGAGACTCCGGCTCAGGCCGTGACCTCTCAGTTGCAGCCTAACTTTGTACCGCAGATGAGCGAGGAGGAAGCCAAGGCGTTGAATGAGGCCCAAGGCAACTATGTCGAAGAGCTTAAGGCGTTGGTTGAAACATTGAAGAAAGTCAATGAGCAAAGCGGGCGACTGACACGAGACAGCGAGGAGATGGAGAATCTCAACCGTACGCTGACGGGTATCAGCAAGGTCTATGAGATGCAGCTCAAAGGTGCCAGCCAGCAGATTGGCACTATCGACCAGATTAATGGTCAGACACGTAAGATGGCAGAGCAGATCGAGCAACTCAATCAGATCTATGCCCGTATGATTCAGGCCATGACCGTGAATATGAAGGCTGCCGCTCCTTTGCAGCAAGAACAATAAGCTATGGCAATCAAGAAAAGACCGGTCTCTCCCCGTCAGAAGATGATCAACTTGATGTATATCGTCTTGTTGGCCATGCTTGCCTTGAACATCTCTACTGAGGTGCTCAACGGCTTTTCCGTTGTCGAAGAGAGTCTCAACCGCACCACAGCCAATGCCTCTTCGGAGAACGAAGCCATCTATGGTGACTTTCGCCACCAGATGGAAGCCAATCCCGAGAAGGTTCGCGAATGGTTTGAGAAAGCCACTCATGTGAAGAATATGAGTGACTCGCTCTATGATTTTGCCCAGCAACTCAAAGAGGCTATCGTCCGCAAGGCTGACGGACCGGACGGTAATGTCCACAATATCAAGAACGACGATAATATCGATGCCGCAGGAGAGGTGATGCTCGCGCCGATCACGGGCAAGGGCAAAAAGCTTTTCAACGCTATCAATGCCTATCGCGAGAATATCCTGCAGTTCGTCACTGATCCGCGTCAGCGCAAGATCATCGCCAGCAACCTTTCCACCAAGGTGCCGCACAAGCCAAATACGCTTGGCAAGAACTGGCAGGAATATATGTTTGAGGACATGCCGGTGGCAGCTGCCGTCACACTTCTCTCCAAACTGCAGAACGATGTGCGCTATGCCGAAGGCGAAGTGCTTCACACGCTTGTATCAAATATAGACATGAAAGACATCCGTGTCAACAAGCTCAGTGCTTTTGTCGTGCCGGAGAAGACCACACTCTATCCCGGTGAGCGTTTCTCGGCCAACATTGTTATGGCTGCTGTCGACACTACGCAGCAACCCGAAATCTATGTCAACGGTTCCAGAGTGAATACGCGCAACGGCCGGTACAGCTTCACCGCAGGCGGTGTCGGAGAGCATCAGTTTAGCGGTTACATCCTCATGCACAACACCAAAGGCGATGTGCTGCGGCGTAACTTCCTGCAAAAGTACACGGTCATTCCCATACCGGGAGGCGCAACGATCGCGGCCGACTTGATGAATGTGCTCTATGCCGGCTATAAGAATCCGATGAGCGTCAGTGTGCCGGGTGTGCCGCAAAATGCCGTGTCGTTGAGCATGACGGGCGGCAGCTTGTCAATGGTGGGGCCGGGTCGCTATGTAGCTGTGCCGTCTGCAGTAGGTCACGATGTCACTTTCCATGTCTCAGCGCGCGACGGCAAGCAGGTGCGCTCCTTCCCTCCTTTCACGTTCCACGTGCGTAAGTTGCCCGATCCTACGGCATATATCTCAGTGGGAACCGACCGTTTCAAAGGAGGTTGGCTGATGAAAGGCAGCCTGATGGGTGCTCATCAGCTCAATGCAGCCATTGATGACGGCATTCTGGACATACAGTTCCGGGTGGTAAGCTTCTCCACGGTGTTCTATGACAATATGGGCAATGCCGTACAGATGACCACTTCCGGTGCCTCGTTCAACGACCGCATGCGTGAGCAGTTCCGCCATCTGGCGCATGGCCGCCGCTTCTACATCACGGAGATCAAGGCCGTCGGTCCTGACGGCATCACGCGCAGTCTGCCCGGTGCCATGGAAGTGAAGGTGAGATAAACATGTTTTAACAGTATTCAAAGACAGATAGATCCAATGAAAGAGTTGATGAAAAAGATATTCTTCCTGATGTTGGTCGTCCTCTTTTCACAGGAGATGGCCGCACAGCCTAAGGCGCGCCGGGCCGAGCAGCAGGCTGCCACGGCACAGAAATCCAATGCCAACAACATGACGTTGCGGGCGCAGATCTCGTTCCCAACGGAGCAGAAGATGAACGAGGACGTGGTGTGGCGTCGTGATGTCTATCGCGAGATCAAATTGGAGGACGAGGCTAACTCGGGTCTCTACTATCCCACAGAGCCCTTAGGCACGCAGATGAATCTCTTCACCTATATCTTTAAACTCGTCATGGCCGGTCCGCGTCATGGTGGTATCGCCGCCTACGCATACGATGTCAACACGGGCAATGAGCGTTTCGACGAGAGTGTGCGTATCCAACCGTTGAAGTTTCTCGACGACTACCACGTCTTCTATGAGCGCACTGACCGTGGTGTACATATCGACGACAGCGACATCCCCTCGGCACAAGTCAAGAGCTATTATATCAAGGAGAGCGCATATTACGACCAGAACACGGCTACTTTCCATACCAAGGTCCTTGCGCTCTGTCCGGTGATGTATCGTGAAGACGACTTCGGCGATGGTGCCACCAAATACCCACTGTTTTGGATCCGTTATGACGACCTTGCGCCTTACTTGGCCAAGCAGACGATCATGACGAGCAACCTCAACAATGCAGCCACAATGAGTCTTGAGGACTATTTTGCCACCAACAGTTACCGAGGCAAGATCTACAAGACCACCAATATGCTCGGCAAGACATTGGCGCAGATTGCTGGCGGAGACTCGGTGAAGCTCAGTAAGGAGCAGTTGTGTATCGACAAGGAGATTGAGGCTTTTGAGACCCATATCTGGGGCGACCCGGCCAAGCATGACTCACTGGACAGCATTGCGAAGCTCGATAAGAAGGGCAAGATCAAGCTCAAGAGTGCCAAGCCCCGCAGCCGTCGCTCTTCCGTGCGTACGAAGCCTCTCTCTTCCGGTTCTGTTACACCAGGCGGTCAGGCACGTGTCACCGTGCGTCGTCAGCGTCATTAATAATGTAATAAACCTAAAAGAAAAAGAAAGATGAAAAAGTTAATAACAGTATTTGCCTGCGTGGGCGGCATGTTGCTGACTGCAACAACGGCTCAGGCACAAATCGACTTTGGTGTGAAAGGTGGCTTGAATGTCACCAACATGTCCTTGTCAAACGATGTCTTGGATGCTTCCAATCGCGCTGGTTTCTTCTTTGGTCCTACCGTGAAGTTCACTCTGCCCATCGTTGGCTTGGGTGTGGATGCCAGTGCACTCTATGATCAGCGTTCTGCCAAGGTGGAGAATGCCGGTAAAGAGGACAAGACGATCAAGCAACAGCAGATTGCCTTCCCTGTCAACCTCCGCTATGGATTCGGATTGGGTGACGTGGCCAGCCTCTATTTCTTTGGTGGTCCGCAATGGGGCATCAATGTTGGTGACAAGAACTTCAAGTGGGCAGATACGTCGAGCTATGAGTTTCGCAAATCCAATTTCAGCGTTAACCTCGGTGCAGGCCTCATGCTTGCCTCGCATTTGCAGTTGTCAGCCAACTACAATATTGCTTGCGGCAAGACTGCCGATGTGACGTGGTCAAGCGCTGCGTCGACCGTGTCGGACCAGGTCACGAGCAAGTCCAAGAGCCGTAATAACAGCTGGCAGATCAGTCTGGCTTATTATTTCTGATAGCGATCAACAGATCTCAGATCATCGATCATACGATAACAAAAAGGGCGATAGCAGTTTTGCTATCGCCTTTTTTTGTGTGTATGAGGGTGTTTCTTGTATCTTCTTATTGTAATCTTGATGAGATTTTTTCGTTTAATGTATAAAAATCTTCTTAGTTTCCGCGATCAGCGATTTAGGAATTCTACAGATTACAGGACTGTTTAGTCCATGTGGAACAGCTCTTCGATGGGGGTGGTGACGGGAGAGTTGTCGGGGTTGACCTCCATGATGTCGGCCATCATATCCCACCATTTCTGTGTGATGGGGTCTACATCGGAGGTGTCCTGGCTGTTGGTATCCTTGCTGCACTCCTGGTAAGCGAAGAGGATGTTTGTCTCCTTGTCCCAAAAGATGCTGTAGTTGCTCACGCCGGCCTCCTTGATCATCTGTTTCAGTTCCGGCCAGATGGCGGCATGGCGCTTGGCATACTCTTTCTCACAACCTGGTTTCAGGTACATCTTAAAAGCGAATCTTTTCATAGCAGTTTTGTTTTCGTATTCTCTCCATCGGCACTTCTTGGGAGAAGCGTCCGGTGGAGAAGGCTTGATTTCAATCTAAACAACGATTATTAATATCCTGGGTTCTGCATGGCAGCTTTTTCCTCTTTGCTGAGAGCCTGACCGTTGGCATTGGTAAGGTCGTCAAGGAATGACTGCGGAATCGGACGGAAATAGTGTTTCTTCGGGTCGAACGTACCCTGACCAAGCGTAGAGGCACAGTTGAAAGCTTTCCAACGGGATTCGAGTGTCTTGGTGCGTGCGAGGTCTTCCCAGCGCTGACTCTCGCCGATGAGCTCGCGTGTGCGCTCGTCGAGGATGAAGCACATCACCTTGTCGTACTCGCTTTGGAGGTTGAGAGCCTGGTAGATGGGGCTGTCAACAGTTGAGTTGAGAATGTCATCCACCGAGTTGAGATGCATGCTGCTCTTTGTAGAAGCGGTGGACACAGGGATGTTGTTTGACTCATAGTAGGTATTCGTCTCGCAATAGATAGGGCATTCCGTACCGGGACGGCCGGCGGTGCCACCGGTGCACACCGGGTTGTTCTTGTAAGCCTGTCCGCCGTCGACATGCTTGGCACGATCCTCTCCATTGGCATATCCTGCGCGGTCGCGCACCATGTTGAGATAGGTGATGGCCGAGTTGTAGTCTTTCTTGCGGGCATAGGCCTCGGCGACCATCAGCATGTCATCGGCCGAGCGGGCGATGATGGCGTCACGTGTGCCGAACTGCGAGTTATAGCTGTCGCGGTAGCCGTCGCGGTATTTGCTCAGCGCCACGGAGCGGTTGATGGCCGGCATGAGGTTATAGTAGTTGCCGGTAGTGTTGTCCCTGGCGATGTTCCAACTGAACTTCTCTCCGGCGTAGTAGCGCACAAAGGTATGCTGAGGCTCTGACTTGCCGTCCTTGAGCACGCCGAGGTCGCTCTTCTTGCCGGTCTCATCGGTGAAGCGGGTATCACCGGGATTGTTGACGATATACTTCACACCGATCTCCTTGCCCACAAAGCGCTTGTCGCCCACCTGCTTGTCATCAGGAAGATAGGCGGCGTCGTCAGCCGAATAGGTCGGTGCGCCCTTCGTGGAGTTGCAGTTATACGTGGTGATGAAGCTCTTCCAGAAGCGCGAATCATTGACGCGGTCAAAGACCTGCATGGAGTATTCCGTGGCACTGACATAGCAGAACTCGCGGTCGCCGGAGATGTCGCGGATACAGCCCGATAGGTTTTGGTAGACCGAGGGGAAATAGAGGTGCATCTGATTGCCATAGCGGCCCCAAGTAGCCTTGTCGTCGGAGAACTGTGCGGCGAGCACCACCTCACTGACTTTCTCGTTGTCGCCGTTGGCCTTCTGGTAGTCCCACAGCTGCCCAAAGTCCTGGCACAGCGGATGTGTGGCGATGACCTCCTTGCCATATTTGATCACGGCGTCGAGATCCGTGCTCTTGTAGCTGCTGTTCCAGTCGTCGTAGAGTTCGCTGGCACGGAACAGATGTGCCTTGGCCAGGAAATGCGCTGCGGCGCTCTTGGTGATGCGTCCCGTCTGTGCCGCTTTCTCCGGCAGCAGAGAGTAAGCCTTCTCAAAGTCGTCAATGATCTGCTTATAGCAATCTTCCAGGCTGTTGCGTGTGAACACCGTCTCCACGCCCTTGGAGGGATTGAGCTTCAAGGGCACGCCGCCAAACTGCTTGACGAGCTCGAAGTAGGCATAGGCACGAAGGAAATAGGCCTCGCCAAGACGCGTGTTGTAGTTGGCACTGCTCTGTGAGTAGTATTGCGGGATATTGCTGATAAGGATGTTGGCGGGTTCCACCAAACCATACATGTTGTCCCACATGGGCTGGTTGGCTCCCGTCTCAGTGGAGTTGAGGGACGGGCTGTAGGCATTCCAGCCTGTCATGTTGTTGGCTCCGGAGGTGAACTCATCGATACCCATGTTGTAGCATTCGATAGCCCAGATATAGTTGAACTTGAATTTGAGTTTCTGGTAAGCGCCGGTGACCAGCTCGTCCAGTCCCTTCTGAGTCTTGTAGTTGTCTGTGCTTTTCTGTGTGATCAGATCCTCTTCGAGGAACTTGTCACCGCAAGAGGTAAGCCCCATCGTAGCCCCGGCGAGCAGTGCGAGGACAAAGATATGCTGATTGATTTTCATGTTGATTTTGTTGATTAAAGGTTAAAGACCGATTTTGATACCCACCACCCAACTGCGGATCGTTGTGAAGGATCCATAGGATGTGGTGTTGTTGTCATAGCTGAGCAGGTCGGTGTCGAGCCACTTACACTTTCTGTAGATGGTGAAAGGATTCTGAGCCTGCACGTAGAGTTTGAGGCTGTTGATGCCCAGTCCCCAATGCTCCAGCTGTCGTGGCGAGAAGTTATAGCCGAGCGAGATGTTGCGCATCTTGATGTAGGAGCCGTCCTGATAGTTCATGGCCGAGGAGTAAGGATCAGCGGCACCGATGCCGTTGATGCCCGGTGCATAGTACTTGGCATTTTCGTTGCTGCCTGCCACCCAGTAGTCGACATTGCGCATCGCATACATGCCACCAAGCGTTTCAGCGCCTTTGGCCACGGTGAACTTCCAGCGGGCATATATGAAGCAGGAGAGTTCCCAGTTCTTATAAGAGAAGGTGTTGGTCCAGCCTCCCGACCAGCGCGGACGGATCTTGCCGACGATCTCGCGGTCATTGCCGTCGATCTTGCCGTTATTGTCGAGGTCTTTCACACGGATGTTTCCGGGCTTGGCACCATACTTCTTAGCCTGCTCAGCCTCGGAAGTCTTCCAGATGCCGTCATAGACATAGTCGTAGTAGACGCCGATCTCTTTGCCCACGAACCAGCGGTTGTTGACGTTCTCCGTAGCGCCGTTGGCCAGTTTCTTGATCTTGTTGCGGTCGAGCGACCAGGTGAGTGAGGACGACCAGGTGAAATAACGTGTCTTCACGGGGATAGCGTTGAGCTGCAAGTCGATACCCCAACCGTCGGTTTCGCCGACATTGGCATAAGTCGAGGTGTATCCGGTGAGCGAAGGCACGGTCATAGGCAGCAGCAGATCCTTGGTGTCGTTGGTGTAGACATCCAGACTGCCGTTGATACGCCCGTTAAGGAAACCGTAGTCCAGACCGAAGTTCCATTGGTAGGTCTTCTCCCATCCCAGTTTGAGGTTGGCCATTTTCGCAGGGTTCTTGGCCGAGGGATCAGAGGGTACATTACCAGCCTCGGAGTCGGTAGTGCCCCAGTTGTAGTAGAGGGTTTCCACGGCACCCTTGGTACCATAGGGCGATATGGCGTAGTTGCCCGTGACACCATAGCCCATACGCAGTTTCAGTTGGCTGAGCCACGAGGCAGTAGACTTCATGAACTGCTCTTGGTCGATGCGCCATCCCAGTGAGAAACTGGGGAAACTGGCCCATTTGTGGCCTTCAGACAGTCGCGAGCTTCCGTCCCAACGGATGCTCGCGGTGAGCAAGTACTTGTCCTGATAGTTGTAGTTGCCACGAATCATATACGAGGTGAGCTGGTCCTCGGTGAGTCCGGTGGAATAGTCGAGCGGGTCTCCAAGGGAATGGGTGTTGTACCACAGCTCGCGCGCTGTGTCCACGTTAGCTTTGATATTACCATACTCATAGTGAGATTTTTCTGCACTTTGCAGGAGTGTCAGTCCGATATGATGATCCTTGGCGATGGTGCGGTTGTAGTAGACCAGGTTGTCGAGTGTCCATGCCACGCTCTGGTTGGGACTGTACTGCGCCACGTTGTTGCCCGAACCGTTGATGCCGTCGGCGGCGTAGGCGATGCCCAGGCGATGATACTTCAACTCGGGGCCGAACTGTACGCGGTAGGAGAGACCGTCGAGAGGTTCCCAAATCTTTCCGAAGTCGAGCTGTCCGTAGACACTGCCGTTGACGCGGAAGGTGCGGCGCTTGTTGGTGGTGTATTTCAGTTCGTCGATAGGATTCTCAAGCGTGTTGTTGTAAGGGAACGGTGTGCGAACGGTGTTTCCTTCTTCATCATACGGCACTGTCCAAGGAAGCATCGTGCGCATGGCACTGTAGTAGCTGCCGGCACCGGTGACACTCTTGGCAAAGTTGTAGCCATAGTTCTGGTTGCCATAGCTGGCATTGATGGTCATGCCCATGGTGAAGTATTTCAGCGGCTTGACCTCTACGCTGGTGTTGAAAGTGAAGCGGTTGAAGCCCTGTCCTCTCTCCACGCCCTTTTGATTCATATAGCCAAAAGAAGCGTAGGCCTTGATCTTGTCGGTGCCACCGCTGACGCTGAGTGTGTGCTCGCTGGTGATGCCGGTCTGCTTGGCCTTGTCGGCCCAGTCGTAGCTGCCCACAAGCTCGGGATGCCAGGACCCGTCGATCCAGGCCTGCTCAATGTTTTTCCACCCGGCCGAGCTGCCGAAGAACTTATAGTCGAGGTCTTTGCTTGGCACGAAGTCGCCCGTACCGTAGCTGCCGGCGTTGTAGTAGGCCTGACGTGCATAGTCGATCCACTCGCTGGCGTTCATCCAGTCGGCGACATCAGAGAGGTGTGAGAAGGTGAACGTACCTGCATAGTTGACCTGCGTGACACCGGCACGTCCTTTCTTCGTGGTCACCAGCACCACGCCGTTGGCACCGCGGGCACCATAGACAGCCGTTGCCGAGGCATCCTTGAGCACTTCTATCGACTCAATGTCGTTGGGGTTGATGCCGTCAATGCCGTTGTTTTGCATGATCATGCCGTCCACGACATACAGAGGGGCCGAGGAGGCGCCGATGGAGCGCTGTCCACGTACGGTGATGCTGCCCACCGATCCCGGTCGCTGTGAGTTGGTGATGTCCACACCGGCGGTCTTTCCCTGCATACCTTCAAGGGCGTTGGCAACGGGCATGGCGGTGAGCTGCTTGCTGTCGACATGTGCCAGGGCACCCGTGACGTCGCTCTTGCGCTGCACGCCATAACCCACGACGACGACCTCGTCGAGTTGCTCGTGATCTTCTTTCAAGGTGATGGTGTAGGAACTCTGTCCCAAGGCCACCTTCTGTGTCTTGAAGCCGACATACGAGATGACCAGTGTGCCCTTGTTGGGAGCCGAGGGCAACATGAAATGGCCATCGAGATCGGTGACGGAGCCTACGCTGCTGCCTTGTACTTGAATACTGGCGCCGATGATGGGCTTACCGGATTCGTCGACAATTGTTCCCGACAACTTGCTTTGGGCAAAGAGGGCTGACGACGTCAGCAACATGGCCGAGACAGCCAGTAGTCGAGACGCAGAGCCGCAATGTTTCTTCTTGCTTTGGTACATAGTTTTGGTTTTAATGTGTTAGGTGTTCTAAGGAATAAGCTTGTGCTTTCGTCCCATTATATAATAATGGAGGCCGCAATGGCATTGCTTTGTTAGTTTGTTGCAAAAATAGCGTTTATTTGTTAACATGACACTGAAAAATCGTCCGTTTTTTCGGTAAATGCGTACGAAACCATCTTTCGTGTCATCATGCTTAAGACCTTTATTCCTTTTTTCCTGACCTTATTTGCCTTTGCCTCTACGGTTCTTGCGTGTACTTTTTTCTATTTGGCATAATCTTTGTAACTTTGTAAGCGATAACACATATACACAAACAAACCCTGAGAATTAGAATTTTATGGATAGAATACACGATTTGAGTTTCGGTGGTGAGCGTCCGTTGTTTGGTGCTCATGATACTGTACTGGAGAATATAACCATTACCGACGGTGAGTCGGGCATCAAGTGCTGTCACGATCTGGAGTGTCACGACAGCAAGTTCTATGGCAAGTATCCTTGGTGGCACGTTGACCGCAGCCTCATCACGAGCTGCTATTTCGCCCCCGAGAGCCGCTCGGCCATTTGGTACAGCAACGACATGAAGATGAAGGACTGTGTCATCGACGGTCCGAAGTTCTTCCGCGAGATGCACAACCTGGAACTGGAGAACGTCACCATCAACGATGCCGACGAGACCTTCTGGCGCGTGGACGGTCTGAAGGTCAAGAACGTCACCTTGCATCAGGGCACCTATCCTTTCATGTTCTGCAAGAATGTCTATGTCGACGGGCTGACCTCCGACGCTAAGTATGTCTTCCAGTATTGCGAGAACGTGGAGGTGCACAACGCCAAGATCACCACGAAGGACAGCTTTTGGGAGTGCAACAATGTCACCGTCTACGACTCTGAGCTCGACGGCGAGTACCTGGCTTGGCATAGCAAGAACATCAAGTTGGTGCGTTGCCATATCAGTGGCGAGCAGCCGCTGTGCTATATGGATCATATCACTTTGGTGGACTGCACCTTCGACCCGGCCTGTGACCGTGCCTTTGAGGACTGCTCCCATATCGGCGCCGACATCAAGGGCGCGATTACCAATGTGAAGAATCCTATCTCCGGACGCATCGTCGCCGACGAAATTGGCAGTGTGACCTACACTGAGTTTGCGAAAGGCCACGAGTGTGAAATCAGAAAAAGAGGTGACAAGTAAAGCAGTATGAAATACGATTTCGACAAGGTGGTGCCGCGCCGTGGCACCAACAGCTATAAGTGGGACTTGGTGAAGCAGGACGATGTCATCCCACTGTGGGTGGCTGACATGGACTTTGCCGTGGCACCGCCGATACAAGAGGCACTGCGCAAGCGCATGGAGCATCCCGTGTTTGGCTATACGCTTGTGCCTGACAGCTATTACGAGTCTGTCATCAACTGGTTCTGCCGTCGCCACAACTGGCATATCGAGAAAGACTGGATCCTCTACACCTCGGGTGTGGTGCCGGCCGTGAGCTGCGCCATCAAGGCGTTTACGCTGCCCGGTGAGAAGGTGCTGTTGCAGACACCGGCCTACAACTGTTTCTTCTCTTCCATCCGTAACCAAGGCTGCGAGGTGCTTGAGAATGAACTCGTGCGCGAGGGAGATACCTACCGCATCGACTTCGACGACTTCGAGCGTAAGTGTGCCGACGAGAAGACGACGGTCTTCCTGCTCTGCAATCCTCATAATCCTTGCGGTCGTGTGTGGACCAAAGAGGAGCTGCAACGCATGGCAGACATCTGCCGCAAGCATCATGTCAAGGTCATCAGCGACGAGATCCATTGCGAGATCATCATGCCGGGCTGTCACTTCACGCCCTTTGCCCTCGTTGACGAGGACAACGGCGTGACGCTCAACTCGCCTTCGAAGAACTTCAACATCGCGGGCTTGCAGATTGCCAATGTCATCTGCAAGAACGACGAGTGGCGACGGCGCATCGACCGCGTCATCAATATCTATGAGGTGTGCGATGTCAATCCCTTCGGTGTCATTGCCCTGCAGGCTGCCTACAACGAGTGCGGTGACTGGATCGACGAGATGAACCAGTATGTGTGGGGCAACTATCAGTATCTGAAACGCTTCGTGCTGGATGAGCTGCCGCAGATACAGGTCATCCGTATGGAAGGCACCTATCTGGCCTGGCTCGACATCATGTGCTATGAGCTCTCCTCCGATGAGGCTACGCAACAACTGCTTCACGAAGGCCGTGTCTTTGTCAGCAGCGGCACGCTCTATGGCAGGAAAGCCGGTGAGGGCTATCTTCGGATTAATTTAGCTTGTCCGCGCGAGACACTCAAGCAGGGGCTCGTTCGTCTGGGCCGTGTGCTGGGTCAGTATGTCGGCGATGATCATGAGTATGGATGTCCAATGTAAACGCATAGATAGATATGAACGAAGTATTGCAAGCCACGCAAGGAAGGATATAGCAGGGTAATCAAGTAGTGGCTTCACGAAGAATGCCTCCTTTGATGCAAAAAAAAACGCCGTCTGAAACAGACGGCGTTTTTTTGTATGCGGTCAGAATCTAATGCCTATGGTACCGGTCAGTCCGCTGAAGTCTTTGATTCCTGTTGTATGGGAAGCAGAATAGCGGTATCCTAAACCTATATAAGGAGCCACACGATGACCGGAGTAGGAGGACAGATGCGCCATAGGAGGTGTTCTTCCAGTCAGCATCGCCGACACTGTTCGTTACCGACAGCTGTAAGTCAAGGGCCTCGGGCGACTTGATTGGATTGGAAGGCTGAAGGACAGTCCACCGCCTAAGTTCAGGCTGCGGTCAAACGTGCGTGTGTCGTTTTTGTCGAAGAGGTGCAGGTTGCTTTCACAGCGTGCGAAGAGTGTCAGACGTGGCAGTACATGATAGCCGGCGTCGACGGAGAGGCTGGCGTTTTCCCATCCCTTGTATTTGGTGGTAGCCTGTCCGCTGATTGCTAATGTGTAGTTGTCTTTGAACTTGTGGCTCGTTAAGTCTATGTTCTGCGCTACTGCCGTTAATGGGAGAAGTCCCAAAAGAAAAATCATTCGTTTCATAAGTTTTCTCATTATTAGATTATAAATTTTAAATTATAAAAAAAGCCCACTGATTAGTGAGCCTTTTTCACGGATTCAAGTATCTTGTCTGTTGCTCCGCACAAGTTGTTGACGTAGCTGGCCGAACTGTTTCCGGCTCTGTCGATGTCCTCTGGGTGCTCGGTAAACACTTGCATGATGCGGTTGAAGTCTCCGTCGTTGTGGATCTCCAGTCCGCCACCGCATTGCAGCAGGCCCTGGGCCTCGGCGAAATGCTTGTTGTTGGGACCGAAGATGACGGGAACTCCCCACACACCGGCTTCCAACGTGTTGTGGATGCCGACACCGAAGCCGCCGCCCACATAGGCTACAGAACCATAGTGGTAGATGCTGCTGAGCAGACCGAAGCAGTCGATGATGAGCACGTTGGCGTCGGCCACGTTCTCTGGTGTGGCCTCGGTGTAGCGCACAACCTTGCCTTCTATCTTGGAGATGATCTGCTTGAGATGATCCTCACCGATGACGTGCGGTGCGATGATCATCTTCCAGTCTTTGTGCTGGTTGAAGTATGGGATGAAGATGTCCTCGTCGGGCGGCCATGACGAACCGGCGACGAAAACCATCGGCAACTGCTTGGGCTCGTCGCCATCCTTCTGCCATTCCAGCGAAGGCACACCGTGGACAAACGACTCCACGATCGGCAACTGCTTGGCAGCCTCCTTGATCTCCACGACACGGTCGAAGCGGGTGTCGCCCACCACCTCCACGTCGGTGATGCCGATGTTGGCGAGCAGACGCCGGCTCTCCTCGTTCTGGACGAAGAAGCGGGTGAAGCACTTCAGCACATTGGCATAGCTGCGGCCATACCAGCGGAAGAAGATCTGGTCGGGACGGAAGATGCTCGACACACTGTAGGTCGGCACGCCACGGTGGCGGAGTATGTGGAGATAGTTATACCAGAACTCATACTTGATGAAGAACGCCATCATCGGCCGCACCGTGCGCAGGAAGCGCCGTGCGTTGCGGATCGTGTCGAGCGGGAGATAGCAGATGATGTCGGCTCCCTGATAGTCCTTGCGCACCTCGTAGCCCGACGGCGAGAAGAAGGTGAGCAGGATCTTGTATTCGGGATGCTCTTGACGAATACGCTCCATGAGCGGGCGTCCCTGTTCGAACTCACCCAAAGAGGCGGCATGAACCCAAATGTATTTGGCATTGGGATCTACCTGCTTGCGGAGAATGTCAAGGGCATGGTTCTCCCCCCGCCACATCTTCCTCACCTTTTTGTTGAAGAGACTGGCAATGACCACTCCTAAGAGGTAGACATAAATAGCAAACTGATACATAAACGTTGGTTTGATGCGTTCGCCTGGGACGCTAACTTATTTCTGGTAGTCGGGTGAAAGCGTGGCAATGGCTTTGCGCAGGCGCTTGATGGTCTCCTCTTTACCGAGGAAGGCCGAGATGTCGAACATGCCCGGACCTTTGCCGATGCCGACGAGTGCGAGGCGGAAGGCGTTCATCACGTCGCCCATCTTATAACCCTTGTCTGCAATCCATTTCTCTACGACGGGCTCCTGACCTTCTACCGAGAAGTCGTCGATGCACTCAAGAACGTCGATGAGCTCGCTCATCTGCTGGGCAGAGAACTCTTTCCAGCGCTTGCGCACCGTCTTCTCGTCGTATTCCGTCGGAGCGATGAAGAAGAATGAGCACAGGGGCCACAGCTCCTTGACAAAGTTCACGCGATCCTTCATCATGTGCACGACGAGCTTCACGCGGTCGAAGCTCTCGTCCACACCGTTGTTGGCAACGATAGGCGCGAAGAGACGGGCTATCTCGTCGTCGCTCTTGCGCAAAATATATTCGTGATTGAACCATATGCCCTTTTGATAGTCGAACTTGGCACCACTCTTCGAGCATTTCGTGATGTCGAAGGCCTTGACCAGTTCTTCGATCGAGAAGAGCTCTTGGTCATTGCCCGGGTTCCAGCCCAGCAGAGCCAAGAAGTTAACCACGGCCTCAGGGAAGTATCCGCTCTCGCGATAGCCCGAGCTGACCTCTCCTGTCTTGGGATCGTGCCACTCCAGGGGGAATACCGGGAAGCCGAGACGGTCGCCGTCGCGCTTGCTGAGCTTGCCTTTGCCTTCCGGCTTCAGCAACAGCGGCAGGTGGGCGAAGCGGGGCATGGTGTCTTCCCAGCCAAAAGCCTTATAAAGCAGTACATGAAGCGGAGCGCTCGGCAACCACTCTTCGCCGCGGATGACGTGGGTGATCTCCATCAGGTGGTCGTCGACGATGTTGGCCAGATGATAGGTAGGCAGCTCGTCGGCACTTTTGTAGAGCACCTTGTCGTCGAGGATGTCGCTCTTGACGCACACGTCGCCACGGATCATGTCGTTGACATGGATCTCTTGGCCGGGCTCTACCTGGAAGCGTACGGTGTACTGTGCGCCGTCGTCGATGAGTTTCCGCCATTGCTCCTCGGACATGGTCAGCGAGTTGCGCATCTGCATGCGAGTGGTTGTGTCGTATTGGAAGTTCTTCACCTCGGCACGCTTAGCCTCCAACTCCTCGGGAGTGTCAAAGGCATAGTAAGCCTTGCCGGCATCCAGCAGTTGGCCGACATACTTCTTGTAGATATCGCGTCGCTCGCTCTGGCGGTAAGGTCCGTGGCTTCCTCCAAAGCTGACGCCTTCGTCGAACTGGATGCCTAACCATTTGAACGCTTTCAGGATGTATTCCTCGGCACCGGGAACGAAACGGTGTGAGTCCGTGTCCTCAATACGGAACACCAGTTCACCGCCATGCTGGCGGGCAAAAAGATAGTTATAAAGAGCGGTGCGCACGCCGCCAATGTGTAAAGGTCCGGTTGGACTGGGTGCAAAACGCACCCTTACTTTTCTTTCAGACATGCCTATGAAATCTTATTTTTTGCAAAAGTAATACTTTTTTTCGGTTTTAACGTATATTTTTAGTATTTTCGCAGTGTGAATAGAAATATCACGTTTGCACACCAGATTATTGTGAGTTTATGAGCATCATAGAACAGTTTCACCGCAGTGAAGAACATCGTTGGCGCAACGTAGGCCTGAGGTTGTTGCTGGTACTGGCAACAACCGTGTTGATTGTGTGGTTCATGCCGCGCAATGATGCCCAACAGTTCCAGTATGAGATCGGCGAGCCATGGCATTATGGTACGATCATCGCGAAATACGATTTCCCTATCTACAAGACCGATGAGGCCTTGCAACAGGAACGTGACTCCTTGCTGAGCATGTTCCAACCTTATTTCGACTACGATGATAAGGTTGAGAGTCAGGCTGTCGGCAAGTTCCGTTCCGACTTTGCCAAGGGTATGCCGGATCTGCCCGCCAACTTTGAACGTATCATTGTCGATCGCCTTCACCGTCTTTACCAAGCCGGCATCATGAGTACACCCGACTACAATGCCTTGCATGGCGACACGACACGGCTCATCCGTGTCATCTTCGGCAAGAATGCCGAGAGTGTACAGACGGGGTGCATCTATTCGACCAAGTCGGCCTACGAGCAGTTGCTCAGTGATGAGGAACTGAGCAAGGAACGCCAGGCTTTGCAACGGTTGAATCTCAACAACTATATCGTACCCAACCTTATCTATGACCGCGCCCATTCCCAGACTGCGCGCAACGATCTGCTGAGCAGCATATCGCCTGCCAGTGGCATGATGATGGCCGGACAGAAAGTCATTGGTGTGGGTGATATGGTTAACGAATACAACTATCGGGTGCTCAACTCCTTCCAGCGTGAGTTGCAGCGTCGCAACGCCTCGAAGAGCCAGCTGACGCAGCACCTGGCCGGCGGCACGATCTATGTCTTCACGCTGGTGCTGCTTTTCACCATCTACCTGGCTATGTTCCGCAAGGACTATTTTGAGAAGCCGCGCAGCATTGCCATGCTCTATCTGTTGATCACCATCTTCCCCATCTTTGTGTCGTTGATGATGGTCCATAGCTATTTCAGTTTCAGCGTCTATGTGTTGCCGTTTGCCTTCGTACCGATCTTTGCGCGCGTGTTCATGGACTCCCGTACGGCGTTCATCACCCATGTGACGATGGTGCTCATCTGTGCTGCCGTGCTGAGAATGCAATATGAGTTCATCGTCATCCAGACGGTGGCTGGCTTGGTGGCCATCTATTCCCTGCGCGAGATGACCTCGCGCGCTCAGGTGTTCAAGACGGCCGTGCTGGTCTTCGGCTCCACCTGTCTCATCCATTTTGCCTTGCAGCTGATGCAGAGCGGTGCCGTCTTTGAGCCCGACACGCGCATGTACTACCACTTCTTCATCAATGGCGTGCTGCTCTTGTTGGCATACCCGCTGATGTATCTCGTGGAGAAACTCTTCGGCTTCACCTCTACTATCACGCTCATCGAGCTCAGCAACACTAACCGTGGCCTGCTGCGTATGCTCAGTGAGGTGGCGCCCGGCACGTTCCAGCATTCCATCATCGTCGGTAATCTCGCCTCAGAGATAGCCAACAAGATCGGAGCCAACAGCACACTCGTGCGTACCGGTGCCCTCTATCACGACATTGGTAAGATGGCCAATCCCGCTTTCTTCACCGAGAACCAGCAAGGTGGTGTCAATCCACATGACAACCTCACTGAGAAAGAAAGCGCCAAGATCATCATCGGACATGTCACCAACGGCGTGAAACTGGCCGAGGAAGCCAACCTGCCGGTGTTTATCCGTGACTTCATCCTGACTCACCACGGCCGTGGCCTGGTGAAGTATTTCTATATCAAGTACCAGAACGAGCATCCCGATGAGATTGTCGATAAGGAGACTTTCACCTATCCCGGACCGAATCCCTATACCCGCGAGCAAGCCATTCTGATGATGGCAGACGCCTGCGAGGCTGCCTCGCACTCGCTCAAGGAGTATACGGAAGAGAACATCAGTGAGTTGGTCAACAAAATGGTGGACGGACAGGTGGCTGCCGGCTTCTTCAAGGAGTGCCGTATCACGTTCTACGACATCGCCATTGCCAAGCAGGTGCTCATCGACCGCCTGAAAGCTATTTATCACACTCGTATTCAATATCCCAAGCTCAAGGAAGAGAAGTAGACTCTTCTTTGAGTTTGCTCATGCTGAAAACACTTTTCCGACGATCATTGTAGACCGTCGCAGGGCTTCGTATTGCCTGTCCGTAAGACCCATATATATATGGTGAAATTGTTGTAAGGCGATGGTTGTTGTTAAAGAAACATAATACCAACCGAAATATAAACAAGTTTTATAGAACTATTGGACAATAGTGCTACCTTTGTAGTCGAATTACAAAACAACTTTTAAATGAAGTCTAAAATGATTCTTGCGGCTGCTTTTGCCGCAATCTCCCAGTTGGCTTTCGCCGGTGGTATTCTGACCAACACCAATCAAAACATTGCTTATAACCGCATGATGAGCCGTGAGGCCGCTATAGGCATTGATGGTGCGTATTACAACCCAGCCGGTGTGGCTTTCCTTTCACCGGGACATCATTTCTCGTTCAACTGGCAGACGGCCGTACAGCGTCGTACCATAGAGAACGATTATCCGTTATTTGGCAACAACACTGATGACAACAGCACGCACCGCAAGTTCCGGGGCAAGGCCTTTGCGCCCGTTCTTCCTTCCGTGCAGTATGCCTACAACTGGCGTAACTTCTCATTTCAGACCAATGCGGGACTGATCGGCGGTGGTGGCAAGTGCACTTTCGACGATGGTCTGGGATCGTTTGAGAAGATTGTTGGTGAGACAGCCTTGGGAGCTGTCGGTCTGGCAGGTGCCGTGGATCAGGCTTTGGGTCAGCAGATGTTCTCTTCGCCTCAGATGTTCGGTACTGACGGCAAGTACAGTTTCAACAGCTACATGCGTGGCAACTCCTATTACTATGGTTTCTCCGTGGGTGCCGCTTGCCGCCTGCATCCCAATATGAGTGTTTTCGCCGGCGTGCGTGCCGTGTATGCCACGGGCAACTACTACGGCTATGTGCGTGACATCAAGGTGGGCAACATGCCGCTCTATAAAGTCCTCGATCCGTCGAAGACCAATTCCGGTGACATCGAGTTGAACTGCGACCAAAAGGGTCTTGGCTTCACCCCGATCATCAGTGTGGACTATCGTCTCGGCCGCTGGAACTTTGCGGCCAAGTATGAGCTCAAGACTCGTATGCGACTGAAGAACCAGAGCGTCAACCAGGCACCGTCTATCGGTAATCTTCAGGACAACCTCAGTACGGCCGTGGCACAGAGCGTGGCTGCCCAGGCTATAAAGCAGGGCATGACGCAGACCGAGGCGATGACCTACGGACTGGAGTATGCCAAGACCAAACTCAGCGATCCGCGTGTCGTTGGTGCCATGGGTATGATCAAACAGCAGTTCGACAGCAAGATGGCGGAGGCTACTGGCGAGTATGCCGATGGCAAGAAGGTACCGGCAGATATTCCTGCTCTGCTCTCAGTGGGTGTGAGCTACAATCCTGTGGATCCCTTGCGCGTGAATGTCGGCTTCCACTATTTCTATGACAAGCAGGCTTCTGCCTACAAACATCGTGAGGAGAAACTCAAGCGTGGAACCATGGAGTGGACGGCCGGTGCCGAGTTCGACGCCAGTAAGCGCATCACCGTGTCGGCCGGTTGGCAGAACACCAACTACGGTCTGAGTGAGGCTTATATGAACGACAAGAGTTTCGTGGTCAGCTCCAACAGCGTAGGCTGTGGTGCCCGCTTCCATATTACCAATCGCATGGACATGAACGTGGCTTATTTCCACACGTTCTATCAGCACAAGAAGACTACAACCGAGGACGTGGCGCTGTCGTCAACGCAGACGGTCACCTACAAAAGCGACTACACCCGTGCCAACAACGTGTTCGGCGTTGGCGTAGACTTCAACTTCTAAAAAGGAATACTACTTCTTTTTCGAGTGGACGCTACATTGGGTCTACGTCGAAATAGATTTGCAAGGCCTTATAGCCTTTCTGGTTCAGCAACTGCTGTCGGAGGGCTATAAGGCTTCGCTGCGTTTGTGCCCTGGCAATACCGCTCTCCAGTTTCAGCACGATCTTACGGATGCTGAGGCTTTGGATACGTGCCACACCCGGCTTGTCGGGACCAAGCACACGGTCGCCGAAGCGTTGGCGCAACTGAGCACCTAATTGCTGAGAAGCAGCCTCGGCAATGCCCTCCTGTTTGTGCTTGAGGTATATATAAATAAGGTGGTAGAACGGTGGATAGTGGAACAGATGACGCTCGGCGAGCAGGTCGTGGTAGAAAGTCTGGTAGTCGTTACTCACCACCTGCTGCACCACGGGCAGCTGTGGGTTGCGGGTCTGCAGGATGACAAGTCCGCGCTTGCCCTTGCGCCCGGCGCGCCCACTGACCTGACTCATCATCATGAATGCATACTCGTAGGCACGAAAGTCGGGATAGTTGAGCATGGAGTCAGCGTCGAGGATGCCCACCACGGCCACGCGGTCGAAGTCGAGTCCTTTGCTGATCATCTGTGTGCCGATGAGCAAATTGGTCTTGCCTGCGCCGAAGTCGTGGATGATATGCTCGTAGGCTCCTTTCGTGCGGGTGGTGTCGAGATCCATGCGTGCCACGCGTGCTTCGGGAAACACCTCTTTTATTTGGTCCTCGATCTTCTCCGTGCCATAGCCGCGGCCGCTGAGGTGAGGATTGCCGCAACTGGGGCAGACCATCGGCACGGGCTGGGTGTAGCCGCAATAGTGGCAGGTGAGCATGTTGAGACGCTTGTGATAGGTGAGGCTCACGTCGCAGTTCTTGCAGTGGGGCACCCATCCGCAGACCTTGCACTCGATCATCGGCGCGAAGCCACGGCGGTTTTGGAAGAGGATGGCTTGCTTGCCCTGGCTCAGCGCCTCGCGTATGGCACTGAGCAACTGAGGCGAGAACGGACCGCTCATCATCTTGCGGTGGCGCAGGTCCTTGATGTCGACAACATGGATGTCGGGCAGTTCGATGCCCTGATAGCGCTGCATGAGCGGCGCATAACCGTATTTTCCCGTCTTGGCATTGTAGTAGCTTTCCATGCACGGCGTGGCACTGCCTAAGAGTGTCTTGGCGCCGAGCATCTGTGCCATGACAATGGCCGTGCTGCGTGCGTGGTAGCGTGGTGCGGGGTCTTGCTGTTTGTAGCTGGTCTCGTGCTCCTCGTCGATGATGACCAGTCCTAATCGTCGGAAAGGCAGAAACACTGCACTACGTGCACCGAGGATGACGCTATAAGGCTTGTCGGAGAGCTGCTTCTGCCAAATCTCCACACGCTCGGCATCGCTGTATTTACTATGATATATGCCGAGCTCACTGCCGAAGACACGTTGCAGCCGTTCGGTCATCTGCACGGTGAGCGCAATCTCGGGCAAGAGATAGAGCACTTGCTTGCCCGCGGCGATGGCCTTTTCAATGAGATGGATGTAGATCTCGGTCTTGCCGCTGGAGGTTATGCCATGGAGCAGCACCACGTTTTTCTCCTTCCACTGTGTCTCTATGTCACTCATGGCCTTGGCCTGAGCGTCGTTGAGTGTCTTCATGTTGTCGGGATGAGGCTGTCCGGCATGATTGAGATGTCCCACTTCACGGTCATAGGTTTCGAGGAAACCATGTACGACGAGCTGGCGCACGATGGCCGTGGAGCAGCTTGTAGCGTTCATGAGTTCCTCGCGCGTCAGCTCCTTGATTTCGCAGGGATTCTCGAAGTAAAGGTCCCAGTGGGAGAGTTGCAGAAAGGAGAGAAACACCTTTTGCTGTTTAGGCATTCGTCGCAAAAGGTCAATGGCGATGTGCAATGCTTGTTCGTTGCGGTACTTGGCGCCCAGTCTTACGCAGGTCTCCGTCTTCGGGCGGTAGCCTGTCTCTGCTTTCAGTCCGGCGGGCAGGGCGGCGTTCATCACTTCGCCCATGGTGCACATATAGTATGAGGCGATCCACTGCCACAGCCGGTATTGGTGGGGCAGGATGACCGGTGCAGGATCGAGCACGTCGAGCACTGCTTTAATCTTGCTGTCGTCGAGGTCGGGCTTGTCGTCGTGGACGCGTACGCAGAGCGCCGCCACCGTCTTGCTCTTGCCCCATGGCACGAGCAGGCGCATACCGGCTACGATGCCGTTGGCTTTCTTGTCGTCAATGGCATAACTAAAGGTGCCCTCTAAAGGCAGTGGCAATATCACGTCTACGTATCTCATAAGAATATATACGTGAGCAAAGGTAGTAAATTAATTAATAGATACCAAATTTGCTATACGTAAATTGCCACGTTCTCTATCGGCTACTTTTTTTTTCTTCTATCTTCACATCTAACGTCTGCTCGATGACGGTGATGATGCTGTTGAGATTTGCAGTGTCAAAATCAGCGGTGAGGCGCTTGGACATGTTGTCAGCAGTGAGGCGCACATGATAGTAGATGCTGAGCGTGTGAAGCACATCGGCGAGCGGCGTGTCTATGAAATGGAACTCATGAGTAGCCCAGGCTGCCGAGTTGAGGTCGGTTTTTCTGTCCAGTCGTGGCGATTTTTCTCCGTCAGTGAGCATGGCCGACATGCCCGCCCTTAAGGCGACAGCCGTGCTGCCGGAACAGGTTGAACCGAAGCTGGCAGCACCTTCAAGGACTGTCAGGCGTGTACCCGCTGCCGACTCCTCCACTTGCAGATGCGTGCCGATGTCGCGGACGATGTAGTCGTTGTCAGCAATGGTGAAGGGATGAGTGGCATCGTGATGGATGGCGAAGTAGGCCTTGCCCGTCATCTCCACCTTGCGGCAGTCGCCCTTGTAGGACAGCGTGGCGTGGGGAGCCAGCGTCACCATCGTTCCGTCGGGCAGACGGTAGACCTGCTGCGAGGCCTCGGCGGTGAGCGTTGTGGCTGTGGGGCGCAGATACAGATAGGTTCCAATACCTAAAAGAATGAGTGCCGAGGCGGCGACGGATGCCCAGTGCAGGTACAGACGCTTGGCTGTTCTCGGGCGGATGCCCACGCGCGCCTGAATCTTGTTCAGGGCTTTCTGTGTGTCGATCCTGCCCTCTTTATAATAATGAAGAACGTAGCGCATGTCTATTGAATGTTAAATGATGAATGATGAATGATGAATGATGTGTGTTGAGAGGAGTTTTACCTTCCTTCACTCCCGATTTCCTCATATCTTGCCCATTTGGTCTTTGCCTTTTGATATCCCGCTGCCATGCCGATGCCGCCCTTGACATTGCCGTAGGAGGGAGCGATGTTCGACAGTCCGGCTTTGGCAAGGTCGTTGTTGTCGAGGCTGCCGATGGAGTGGATGAAATGATAGAATTCCGGGGTGATGTGGTAGAGAATGACACGATAATAAGAACTGACCATTTGCGAGTACAAACTTCCATCTGGCAGATGGATAAACTCGTTCCCGTACTCATATGCTACATTCAAGTGCAGCATGTAAGTCTTGCCGTTGATGCCGTCGTCGGTGAAGAGGTAGAAATGCTCGTAGTCGTTGTTGTCGTAGCCGAAGTCGTAGTCAATCTGTTTTATTCCATTGAGCAGCGGCTCGCTGTCGAGATAAATTTGCTGCACCGATTCTACGGTGTCCGTCTCGTCGATGTTGTCCGATGGAGCATTGCCCTCCCAGTTATTTGGGGTGTAGATGATATCGCCTTTGGGTGTGATGGTCCCGCTCACCACCCTCACGGCATAGTAGTCCTTGGTGCTGGCGTTGTCTGTGAAGGTGGCGGAGATCTGATAGAAGTCCTTAGCCTGCTCGTTATAGTTTGAGTAGAGATGCACCTTCCTGACACTTGGATTGTCGATGCTGACGGCATCGAGGATGGTTGTTGATGCCGAGACGGCGGACAAACCGTCGGCTTGTGCGGTGAGCTCTATGCGGTCTCCGACCTGTTGGTGTGCCACGGCTTTATACGATCCGTCGCCCATGTTGATGACCTCTGCCGTCTTTCCGTTGACCGAATAATTGATATGAGCATCGACGACGGGCGTGATACTGCCTTTTGTATTGACCGGCAGGCTGCGCGTGAGCTCAATGACGGTGGTGTCGCCCACGGTGGGCATGCAGTAAAGAATGAGCTTAGGAGTGCTCTTCACCTTGTCGATGTCGAAGTCATCCTTGCAGGCCGTCAGGGAGATCACGGCGAGGAGAGCACATATAAATAAGGTGTAACTGTGTCGCATGGCATTAAAACTTATAAGTGTAACTGAATGATGGGATGATGGGGATGTAGCCTTTCGCTTTTGCTTTGAAGGTGCCGGCGTAGTCGTTGTACTTCACATTCACCCACATCGTGTTGAGATGGCAGTAAGCGTTATAGATGCTCCAGTTCCAGATGCGCTCATGTCCGTGCTTGGTGCGGTGGTGGATGTCCACGCCGATGTCGAGGCGGTGGTAGGCGGGTGCGCTCACGTTGTTGGGCCGTTCGAAAAGAAAGTCCTTCTCGCCGCCATTGCCGAGGTCGGGATAGTTGACATATTGCGTAGGCAGAGTGAGCCGGTTGCCGCTGTGATAGAGCCACTCGGCGTAAAGATTGGTGCCCTTACCGAAGCGGTAGCGCACCGAGGCGTTGATTTTATGGCGGTTGTCGAACTTGTCGTAATACCACTCGGGATAGTAATCTTCGAACTTACGTTTGTTCCATGACAGCGTGTAGGAGCCGTCGAGTTGTAGACGGTGTGTGGCATAGTGTGCGTCGAACTCCAGTCCATAGAAGCGTCCGTGCCCTTCCATCACCTTCGTGTCCCAGTTGTTGGCGGGCGGTTCCAGTCCCTGCCAGTTGGTATATTGCAGCAGATGCGACGACCACTTATAATAGCCTTCCATTGAGAGCATCCAATGGCGGTCGGGCTGCAGATATACGCCGGCGGCACATTGGTGGCTGTGCATAGGGTGGAGACGGCTTGTGGTGGGCACCCAGTAGTCACTGGGCAGGTCGATATACGCGTTGGAAATCTTATGGACGAACTGCGTCATCGTGGTGTAGCTGGCCTTCAGCGACAGATACGGGTTAAGCTGGTATTTCACTGCGGCGCGCGGGTCGAGGTTGGCGAAGGACTTGCCTTGTACGTGAAAGAGCGCCATGTTCATGCCGGCGTTGAGGCTCCAATGGTTGTCAATCGTTATCTCGTCCTCGGCATAGACGTTCCATTCCGTGGCGGCGAGATGGCTTCTTGAACTGATTTTCGTGGTGTCTCCCTCGCCATCGTTACTGACGATGTTGATCTGGTCGTTGCTCTGCGGACGGAAGTGGTGCAGGGTGAAGTCATGGCCAAAGCGGATGTGATGGTGTGGCGTGGGGCGGTAGTCGAAGGCCATGCGGTAGCCTACGTCGTTGATGGTGGAGTGGTATCCATGCTCGGTATACTCGCGCTGGGTGATTTGCTTATCGCTCTCCCTCACTACCTGGTCGTCTTCCCATGACTTCAGCTTCGAGAGGCTGTAGGTATACACCCCTGTGATGTTGGCGAAGAACTTCGGCGAGAGGATGTACGTCCAGTCGAGGGCTACATTGAGGTTGCCCCAGTTGAAGCGATTCCTGCTCACGTCCTTGTCGGTGGCTTCGTACCTCGAGGTGAAGTCGAAAGTATATTCGTCGCGTGTAGAGAGCTTGTCTTGTCCCCAGTAGGTGCTCAGCGACAGCCGCGAGCGGTCGCTGAAGAGATGTGTCACCTTGGTGTTGAAGTCGTGAAAGAAATATTCGAGGTTGATCTTGTCGTCGTCCTCGCTGGCGTGATGGTTGACATAGGAGAATACGGGTCGCGTGAGGAGGTCGAGCCATGAGCGTCGCAGAGCGATGTTAAAGCTGGTCTTGCCCTTCTGTATCGGTCCCTCGAACTGCAGACCGCCATCGAGCAGGCCGAGACGCACAGAACCATGATAGTGCTGCATGTCGCCGTCGGTGGTGCGCACGTCGATGACACTGGAGAGGCGGCCGCCGTAGCGTGCGGGGAAGCCACTCTTGTAGAAGTCGACATTCTTCACGATGTCAGCATTGAACGAGGAAAAGAGTCCGAGGGTGTGGTTGATTTGGTAGAGTGGTGTGCCGTCGAGCAGGAATAGGTTCTCGTCGTTGTTGCCGCCATGGACATAGAGTCCGCTGACGAGTTCCACACCCTCAGCCACGCCACTGGTGCGCTGAAGTGTCTTCACCACGTCGGGCGAGGACAGCAGGGCGTAGCCCGTCTTAATGTCGGACTGCGAGATCGAGCGCTTGCCGGTTTGTGTGTTAAGTAGCGGTGAGTTGAGATCTCCCTCCACGACGACCTCCGGCAGTCGGTTGTCTTCTTTGAGCGCGACGTCTTGCCGGAGGTTGCTTTCGAGCTTGGCCTTGATCTTTTGGTCAGCGAAGCCGAGGTAGCTGAACTTGATATGGTGCTCGCCCTCAGGTAGGGTGAGCGAGTAGAAGCCATAGGCGTTGGTGGTGGTTCCCGTACCGGTGGTCTCGTCCCATACAGTGGCGTTGATGAGTGTCTCGCCGCTGGTGTCGCGTACATAGCCGCTGAGCGTGTGCCGCCGTGGTGGCGCCGGTGAGGCTTTGTGCGGTTGTGGTTGGCTGTGCGGTGCGGTCTTTTCCTGTTTGGCTGCTTTCAGTATGATATACTTTCCATTGACCGAGTAGCTGATGCCACTGTCCTTGAAGAGCGCGCTCAGGGCTTGGGCCAGTGTCATGCCCTTGAGCGACGGTCCTTGATAGGTGTTGCCTACGGGCAGCGATGCGTCGTAGGTGAAGTTGACTTTCTGAGTACGGTGCAACCATTCCATCTGCTGCCGGATGGTCGTCGTGTGGTCTTTTCCCCAGACGGCCAGCGGCAACAAGATGAGGATGGTCGCCGCAATGATCATTCTTGCGGTTTTCACGTTACAATATATATATATATATGTGTGGTTTACTGTTTTCTTAGTGGTGTCTTGTCTCCCCCTTTTTAGGGGGCGGAAAGGTCTTCTTCTTAGAATGCTTTGCCGAAGCTCACGTATGGTGTGAGGAACACATCACCCTTGCTGTAGATGTCGCCGGATGCTGTCCAGCCGTTGGTGATGTTGACCATTGGTGTGACGCCACATCGGAATTGGAAACCATGCGTACTGGTGTAGCGGTAGCCGACATTCATATAGAGGAAGTCTCGCACCTGCGTCTTGTTTTCGCTTTTGATGCTGATATCGCTCTCCTTGTCCATATAAGCGGCGACGACAAGCTTGCTGCTGATGAGGCGCAGCTGGTTGCCGAGTCCTAATTCCAGTCTCGACTTGCGCTTGCCGATCAGGTAGTTCACGCCCGTGGTCAGTCCGTAGTACATCGTGTGGGTGTGGATGCCCATCGTGTTGTCCCATCGCCCTGCCCATCCCAGGCCAACTTGATAGCCCCAGTGTGAGCCTTTCTTCAATCGTGCATCCCAGTTGGCACTGATGCCCCAGCAGGGTCCGCCCACCTCGCCATAGATACTGTGCTGTGGCATGACAAAAGTGGAGTCGGCTGTTCTTGCCGTCATCGTCAGGCAGCCTCCCATCAAAAGCAGTGCAAGGACCAAGCCCTTGCTTTTCTTTGCATTCATATTCTCTCAGTTGTTGTTGTCTGTCGCTATGACGCAGAAAGTCGGGAATCCCCCCATAGGAAAGAAAAAAATAGCGTATCTTTGCGGCGTGCATGTAAATGAACAGCTCAGGTACAATTCCGCCACCAGCACGGAGGGTCCTTATGATAGAATCAAGGTGTCCTGCCACGACGTGCGCGGGAATGTATACTCACTAATTCTCCTTACTTACTATTCCATCTGTTCCGGCAGTCGGGCGATGGCTTCGAGGTCGTGTGGGTCGGCATTGACGTCGAGTACCTTTCCGTTGCGGTCAATGAGTTTGCAGGTAGGGAAGCTGCGTACTTGGAGGAAATATAGAGCTGGCGTGCCAGATGGATGTCACGGGCAGTGGTTCGATCGTTATTGTCAGATTCAGCGTGTCTTCCGTCATCGTGTAAGGCTCGCCCAACTTGATGATGGTAGCATCCTTCACCTTGTATTCCTTGCCGTCGGCTTCCAACGCTGTTCCTATTCACACTTTTCTTAGCGAATATACCTCAAAGTGCTACACTTTTCTTAAGGAAAGGAGGGAGATAGTTGCTTACCAGCCGCGCTTAAGCAGCGCTGCTTATATAATTGTGAAATGATGGTAGAAACGTATTGACAAAAGTGCGTTCGCTCGTGCTTTCATTCTGGAGCGGACGGCGAAGGCTTTTTTAAAGAAAAGGAGGCCGTAAACATGAAAATTTCGTTTTTTCACTCACAAAACAGAGGTTTCTTATGATGAAAAAGGTGGTTTTATACGGTCAGGAAGGTAGTTTGAGCACATCAAAGTACCTTTCTGATGGAAAATTCTCTAGAGAATTTTTGGTCAGAAAGCCTTTCTGACAATAACGTAAAAATGCTGGTTTTAGTAAGTACTTGTTTATTAGGATGTTATAAAAATACGTAAAAATCGATTCTTTTCGGGCAAAAGGTCTTTTGTTGGCAAAGAAGCGCAAAATAAGGACCGTTTTTTGTCAGTATACTTAACAAAAGCGGGGATTAATAAACGATGAGTACGATGCGGTAGATGTCGGCGCGGTGTTCTCTGAGTGCTTTCACGGCGTTGGAGAGAAGATGCTCCACGGTCTTCTCGCTGATGCCCATCCTCTCGGCAGCCTCGCGGTAGGACAGTCCGTCGCGCTTGCAGAGCAGCAGAGCCTCGCGCTGGCGGTGGGGTAGGGAATCAATCGCTTTCCATAGACGGGCTTCAAGAACAGAGCGGTCCTGCGCCTCTTCGTCGGTGATAGTGCCTTCCAAGTCCTGTGGCTCGACCTCGTGGCAGAACGGATCGTTGCGGCGCAGCCGGTCGATGCAAGCATTGCGTACAGCGGTATAGAGAAACGCCTTGTCATTGTTGGCCTCACGTTGCCACAGCCGCACGAAGCACTCCTGCACCACATCCTCGGCGGTGTCGACATCACCACAGAGATAGTGCATGGCATAGAGGCAGAGCGGACGGTAGTATTCTTGGAAAGCGGTTTCGATGGAAAGCATATATATGTAAAACAAAAAGAAAAGAGCCCTCCTCTAACTCCCCCCGATGAAAACGATCAAACCCTCCTCTAACTCCCCCTTCCCCCGAGGGGGGAGGATCGCAAAACCCTTGCATGGGATTTGTGCCCCCCCCCTCGTTTGGGATTGGAGAAGGGCTTGCTATTCCCCTCCTTTGTGAGGGGTTGGGGGTGAGCCCGGTGAGCACTCTCCCCTCCCTTGGGAGGGGCGGGGGGTGGGCCTACTTCAGGTTCGGGTTCATCTTGCTCCACTCATTGATAGGAGGAATGATGCCGAGGTCGATGACCTCCTGACGCATGTTGCAGAGGTGCTCATAGCTCTTCTGCAGGTCAGCCATCTCTTCCTTCGTACCTGTAGGAACCGTGTAGTGCACACCGCTCTTGTCGATGGTAGTAGGCAGCGCCATCATCACGTCCTTGAAGCCCAGCTCAGGGATATCGGCATAGCAGCCTGCAGGCAGAGTGAACTTCTCGCCGCCCATAGCAGCCTCGATCATCTTCACGGCGTTGTAGGCAGGGCTCTGGAAAGAGCTGCGGCCACGCAGCTTGATGATGTTGGAGCCACCCTGTACGGTGATGTGCTTGATCTCCTGCCAACGTTCGTCGCTGAGACCCATCTCAGCCAGCGGCTTGCCGTCGACCTTCACCTGAGAAGCGAAGACAGCCATCTGCTCGCCGTGGCCACCATAAGTGTGAGCGCCGGTCACCTTGTCCTGCTGAACACCGAACTCCAGTGCCAGGGCCTGCTGCAGACGGGTAGAGTCAAGAGCAGCCAAAGAGGTCAGCTGGTTGGGCTTCAGACCAGAGTGGATCAGAGTGGTCAGTGCGGTCACGTCAGCGGGGTTGAAGATGACAACCACGTGCTCAACGTCCGGGCAGTACTTCTTGATGTTGTCACCGAAGTCAGCAGCGATCTTGCAGTTGCCCTTCAGCAGATCCTCACGTGTCATGCCTGCCTTGCGTGGAGCACCACCAGAGGAAATGATGTATTTAGCGCCGGTGAAAGCTTTCTTGGCAGCCTCGGCAACCTTCTCGGGATTGCCCATGTCATCAACGGCAGGAGCACAGTAGGTGACGTTGGCACCTGGGAATGCGCACTGCTGAATCTCATCGAAGACACCATGAACACCCGGCTCATAGATATCATAGAGACATACGTTAGGAGTAAGGCCGAGCATCAGAACGCTCTGTACCATGTTGGAACCGATCATACCGCCTGCGCCGACGATGACCAGCTTGTCATTTGTTAAATAGTTCATAACACTAATTATTTAGTTCAGAAATACTTTTCTGTGTTTTCCGACTGCAAGAAGTGTGCACGGGGGCTTTCTTCCTTGCAGTCATGCAAAGTTACTAAAAAATCTATTCATTGAGTGATTTCTTTGCACTTTTATTTGTTGTTTATTCTTAAAAGTATTATCTTTGTTACATCTTTTGTTATGTCTGTTTGGCATTTCAGGGATTAGATCAAACCTTTAATCGTTATATGCTATGAAAGAAGTGATCAAGCAACGGCTGCGCGACCTGCGCGAGGTGATGTGCCGTGAACATCTCGATGCGTTTATCTTTCCCAGTACCGACCCCCACAACAGTGAGTATGTGCCCGACCGGTGGAAGGGCCGCGAGTGGGTAAGTGGCTTCAACGGCTCGGCGGGTACGGCTGTGGTCACGATGCATAGTGCCGCGCTGTGGACTGACAGCCGCTATTTCCTTGCAGCTGCTGACCAACTGAGCGGTACCGAGTATCAGCTGATGAAACTCAAGGTGAAGGGTACGCCGACCATTGCGCAATGGCTCGGTCAGGAACTCCACGATGTCGACGGCGCTGTCGTCGGTATGGACGGTATGGTGAACAGCTGCAGCAGCGTGGAGGCGATGATTGCTGATCTGCGCCAGGAAGGTGGCATCACCGTGCGCCACAACTTCGACCCGCTGTCCGTCGTATGGCGTGACCGCCCGGCAATCCCCGACCATCGCGTGGAGATACAGTCGCTGGAATATGCCGGAGAGCGCGCTGCCGATAAGCTCGCACGTATCCGCAAGGCCTTGCGCACGCTTCATGCCGACGGTATGCTCGTCTCTGCGCTCGACGATGTGGCGTGGACGCTCAACCTTCGTGGCACTGACGTGCACTGCAATCCCGTCTTTGTGGCTTACCTGCTCATCGACACTACACATGCCACCTTATATATAAATAAGGAGAAGGTCTCAGACGGGGTGCGGGACTATCTCGCCGGGGAGGGCGTCGGTGTGGCTCCTTATGCCGATGTGGCAAAGGGCTTGAAGCGGTATCCTGAGTACAACATCCTTCTCGACCTCAACGAGACCTGCTACTCGCTTTATCGTGTGGCCAGCTGTCGTCCTGTGGTCAGCCATGCCTCGCCGGTGCCTGCCATGAAAGCGATCAAAAACGAGACCGAGATTGCGGGTTTTCACCGTGCTATGCTGCGTGACGGTATCGCCTTGGTGAAGTTTCTCAGATGGTTGAAACCTGCTGTGGAAGCCGGTGGTCAGACCGAGATGAGCATCGACCGCAAGCTCACCGCCCTGCGTGCCGAACAGCCACTCTTCCGCGACATCAGTTTTGATACCATAGCCGGATACGGTACCCATGGTGCCATCGTCCACTACGAAGCCACGCCGGAGACCGACATCCCGCTTGAACCGCACGGCTTCCTGCTCCTCGACAGTGGCGCGCAGTACCAGGACGGAACTACCGACATCACACGCACGATCCCGCTCGGACCGCTCACCGACGAGGAACGTCATATCTATACACTTGTGCTCAAGGGACATATCCAACTCGAACTCTGTAAGTTCCCCGAGGGTTCCAGCGGCACGCAGCTCGACATCCTCGCGCGCGAGGCTATGTGGCGCGAGGGACTGAACTATCTCCACGGTACCGGTCACGGCGTGGGTTCCTATCTTAACGTGCATGAGGGGCCTCACCAGATACGCATGGAGTATATGCCTTCTCCGCTTGGCGACGGTATGACTGTCACCGACGAACCCGGCCTCTACCTCGCCGGAAAGTTCGGCGTGCGCATCGAGAATACGCTGCTCATCCGTCCTTACAAGACCACGGACTTCGGTGCCTTCCTCCAGTTTGAGCCGCTCACCCTCTGTCCCATCGACGCGGAGCCCATCATCCTTGACGAACTTACGCTCGAAGAGATCGCCTGGCTTAACAGCTACCACCATTATGTCTACGAGAAGCTTGCTCCCCATCTCGACGAGGATGAGAAAGAGTGGCTGAAGGGGAAGACGAAGGAAATATAGAAGGACAAGCCCGAAAGATCTAAGACCCTCCAGTCCTCCGGCCCCTCCCTAACCCTCCCCAAGGGGAGGGAATGAGCTCACCCTATGCACAGGATCATGTGATCATAAGACGATGTGCTTAGGGTGAGCTTATTGTTCTCAAGAGTTTGATGATTGAAGAAAGTGTAGTGCTTGGAAGGAATAGAATTTGATGCGCTATGATCAGGAAGAGTACACCTATTTATATATAGATGCTGTTGAAAGGAACGCGAATATGTCTTTTATGTCTTTCTGTCTCAATAAAAAGATCTTCTGTCTTAGTAGAAAGGTCTTTTGTCTTGTCTGTCCCTTCTGTCAAACAACACAACTTGCAGAAAATTAGTTAATTATTTGCGTATTTGGAAAAATAGATGTAATTTTGCATCCGCAAATTGTGGTACCATGTATTGATGGCGCCCGGTTGCGTATGTTTCACATTTAAAATTATAAAACCAAAACAAAATGATTATTGTACCAGTAAAGGATGGCGAGAACATCGAAAGAGCTCTCAAGAAGTTCAAGAGAAAGTTTGAAAAGACAGGTGTGGTGAAAGAGCTTCGCGCTCGTCAGCAGTTTGATAAGCCCTCTGTCAAGAAACGTCTCAAGATGGAGCACGCTATCTACGTACAGAAGCTTCGTCAGGAAGAGGAGTAAAAAACAACTCCAAGAGTAAAAAATACTCAAAAAGTTTGGTAGTTTGAATTTTTCTTCGTACATTCGTTGCTGAAAACGCAAGTGTAGCGCTTGGAAGCTATAATGATGGAGATAATAGACCGATTCCTGGACTATCTCAGGCACGAGCGCAACCGCTCGCCATTGACGGTGACCAGCTATTCCGAGGACTTCAAAAAGTTCGAGGAGTATTTTCAGGCATTGGACGGCCAGCCGACATGGGAAACCATAGACGGTGACATCATCCGCAATTGGATGGAGCAGATGGTCGATGGGGGCAATAGCACAACAACCGTTGCCCGGCGATTGTCCGCACTCAGGTCATTGTATAAGTTTGCCTTGTCGCGTCATTTGGTCGATAAAGACCCGACGGTCAGTATTCGTGCGCCGAAGTTGAAGAAGCCTTTGCCCAGCTTCCTACAGGAAGAGCAGATGGACAGACTTTTGGACAGCGATCTTTGGGGAGACGATTATAAGAGTACGTGCGCACGTACGATTATTATGACTTTCTATGAAACAGGGATACGGCGTGCAGAGCTGATAGGACTGCGTGATGCGGATGTGGACTTTGTCAACCGGCAACTCAAGGTGACCGGTAAAGGCAATAAGCAGCGTATCATACCTTTTGGTGAGGAACTCGCGGACGCCTTGCGGCATTATCTGTCGGCGAGAGACGAAGTGGTTCCTAAACAGGAGGAAGCTTTCTTCCTGTCAGAGAAAGGATGTCGGTTGGGTGTAGGCCAGGTTGAAGCGATGGTGAAGCGCCATCTGCGACTGGTCAGCTCCATGAAGAAGCTTTCGCCGCACGTCTTGCGCCACACTTTTGCCACAGCCATGCTCAATCACGGTGCCGGCATAGAAAGTGTGAGGCGGTTGTTGGGACATGCGTCGGCCTCCACTACGGAGATCTATACGCATACGACGTTCGAGCAACTCAAGCGAGTGTATCAAGATGCCCATCCACGGGCGTGAGTTTAACCTTTAACAAAAAACGGAGGTAACTATGGAAGTAAAGATTCAGTCGATTCACTTCGACGCTACCGAGAAACTGCAGGCGTTCATCGAGAAGAAGACCGCCAAGTTGGAAAAATCATTCGAAGACATTCAGAAAGTAGAGGTGCAATTAAAAGTTGTCAAGCCCGCTACCGCTCTCAATAAGGAAACCAGTATCACGGTGACCGTGCCTGGTGGAAGTCCGCTTTACGTGGCCAAGACATGCGACACATTTGAGGAGGGCGTAGACCAGTGTGTAGACTCTTTGCGGGTGCAACTGGAGAAATTCAAGGAAAAAATACGCAAGCATTGAAAAATTTCTCCGAAAAGTTTTGGAGATTGAAAAATAAGTAGTATCTTTGCAGCCGTTTTACAACGAGTCCTTAGAAAGTCGTGCAAGGCGGCTGCAGGATATGCCTCTTTAGCTCAGTTGGCCAGAGCACGTGATTTGTAATCTCGGGGTCGTTG
>UQFS01000027.1 GCA_900540375.1 uncultured Prevotella sp. | reverse complement strand
GGAATTCTTTCTCCCAGATTGGAAGGAAAAAGAACAATTTCGTTGGGGGTGTAAGTTTTAAATTGTACCTTTGCCATAGCTTAAATTCAATACCCAAAATTACAATTTTTTTGGGACATAACAAAGCCCGAGCTTGTGAAAGTTCGGGCTTTAATGTGTTAAATTCGAGATGGCTCAAAATGGACTTTTGACACAGCCTCCTCTTTATATTCTGTAAGCCTCGCTTAGATGTCCCAGCCTACAGCGGAAGCACCCAGCACAGCAGCCGAACTGCCATCCAATCCGCTGACGAGGAATTTTGCCTTGCCCTTGAAGATTGGCAACACATGCTCGTCGTAGCTCTTCTTGATAGGATCCATCAGCAGATCACCAGCCTTTGTCAGGCCTCCAAAGAAGATGAAAGCCTCTGGAGAAGAGAAGGCTGCAAAGTCTGCGCAAGCCTCACCAAGCATCTCACCGGTGAAGTCGTAGATCTTCTTGGCGAGCTTATCGCCCTTGCCAGCTGCAATACTCACATCGAGAGAGGTGATGTCCTTCGGATTCAGATCACGCAACAGAGACGGCGTGTCTGTTGTATCAAGGAACTCACGCGCCGTACGGGCCACACCTGTTGCTGAGCAATAGGCTTCCAAGCAACCGTGGCGACCACAGCCACAAAGACGTCCGTTCTCACGACGCATGATGACATGTCCTAGCTCACCGGCGAAACCGTCGCAACCATAGACCACCTTGCCATCGATGACAATACCGGAGCCTACACCTGTACCCAGAGTGATGTCGATAAAGTTCTTCATCCCCCTGGCCACACCGTATGTCATTTCACCAATAGCGGCCGCGTTGGCATCATTGGTCAAAGCTACGGGGATACCCAACTCTTTGGAAAACATATCTGCCAATGGCACAATACCATTATGACCCCAAACCAAGTTTGGCGCAAATTCTATCGTTCCCTTGTAGTAGTTGCCGTTAGGTGCACCGATACCCATTGCCTTGATCTTGTCAATGCCGCCCACCTGATCGATGATGACATGAAGCGCTTCTACGGAGGCCTTCACATAGTCTTTTACCTTATCGTAAGCCTGGGTCTTAATAGCTGTAGTTGCCTTGATGTCGCCACGGCTGTCCACGATACCAAACACGGAGTTGGTACCACCGAGATCCAGTCCAATGACGTAAGGCTTCAATAATTCTTGCTCATTCATTGTTTTTGGTTTTATCGATTGTGTTTCTGTTGCAAAGATAATAAAACATTTGAAAAATCTGCTATATTAAGATGAATTTTAACTGATACAGCATAAAAAAGAGTCTTTTTTCCCACATCAGGCACACGCTTGCCAAACTATTGAGACATATATTTTTCTAAAAACATTTGGATAGGACAAAAAGAATTGCTATCTTTGCTTGAAAAACGAACAACTATAAAATGACACAAGAAGAAGATATCAAAAACGCCGTGGAAGTGCTTCGCCGTGGAGGCGTCATCCTCTACCCCACAGACACGGTTTGGGGCATCGGCTGTGATGCCACGAATGCCGAGGCAGTAGCCCGTGTTTACCAAATCAAACATCGCGACGACTCTAAGGCGCTCATCTGCCTCGTAGACTCTGATGCCCGCCTGCAACGCTATGTGCGCAACGTGCCTGCGGTAGCATGGGATTTGCTTGACGCTGTCGTCAAACCCACTACAGTCATCCTTGACGGTGCCGTCAACCTGGCGCCGAACCTCATCGCAGAAGACGGCAGTATCGCTTTGCGCATCACCAAAGAGCCTTTCTCACATGAACTGTGCTACCGGTTCCAGAAGGCACTCGTCAGCACCAGCGCCAACATCAGTGGACAGCCCGCTGCGCAAAACTTCGCCGACATTGCACCTGAGCTCCTTGATGCTGTTGACTATGTCTGCTTCTCACGCCGCCAAGAACACAAATCACACACGCCTAGTTCCATCATCAAATTTGGGCAACAGGGAGAGGTGACGATCATCAGAAAATAAGTTCGCAAAATAATGCCGATATATTAACATCTGCAGAAACACAGATGAATATAAGGCAACACATATTATATTATATATAATAAGGTATAAGTTCTCTAAAGTAAGAAGAAAGTGACTTTCAATCAAATCCTCGAGTGGAAAAACCACAACCTGACAGAGCGGCAGATGACCAGCATTCTGGCGTTCTTCATTGGTATATTCTCCGCTGTGGCCGCATACGTTCTGCATCAACTCATCCATCTGATAGAACGTCTGCTCACCGAGGACTTCTTGACCAATGCCGTCAACTGGCTTTATCTTGTCTTTCCTGTCATCGGCATCTGGCTCACCTCCTTATTTATAAAACATGTTGTCCGTGACAACATCTCGCACGGTATCACCCGTGTCCTCTATGCCATCTCGACCAAGCGATCGTGTCTGAAGCGTCACAACTGCTGGTCGTCGGTGGTAGCCTCCGCCATTACCATCGGCTTCGGTGGATCTGTAGGTGCCGAGGCGCCTATCGTCTTAACGGGATCGGCCATTGGTTCCAATCTCGGACAGCTCTTCCACATGGATAAGCGTACGCTGATGTTGTTGGTAGGCTGCGGTGCTGCGGCTGCTATCTCCGGCATCTTCAAAGCTCCTATTGCCGGTCTTGTCTTCACACTGGAAGTGTTGATGATTGACATGTCAATGGCTTCGCTGATTCCGATTCTGATTGCCAGCATCACTGCCGACATCTTTTCTTATATCTTCACTGGTACTTCTACCCTCTTCACCTTTACGCTTCAGTCACCATTCAGCGTAGAACGTGTACCGGCAAGCATATTACTCGGATTGGTCTGCGGCGTGATGAGTCTCTATTTCATGCGTGCCATGAACTTCTGTGAAGGGCAGTTTGCCAAGATGAAACAGCATCCCTACCGCAAACTCTTCGTAGGAGGAATCACACTGAGTACACTGATTTTCTTCTTCCCGTCACTCTATGGTGAAGGATATTCTACGTTAGGAACCTTCATCACCGGGAAGACCGTCACAGACTGGAGTCAAGTGATGAATGGTTCGCTGTTCTATGGCCACAATGAGCTTCTGCCTCTTTATATCGGTCTCGTCATGCTTACAAAGGTCATCGCCACATCTTCTACCAATGGTGCAGGCGGTTGCGGTGGTACCTTCGCACCGTCTCTGTTTGTGGGTGGCTTCGCGGGCTTTCTCTTTGCAAGGCTATGGAATATGCAGCAGATTGGCGTTTACCTTCCCGAAAGCAACTACACGTTGCTGGGCATGGCAGGTGTCATGGCCGGTGTCATGCACGCTCCGCTGACCGGCATCTTCCTGATTGCCGAGATCACCGGTGGCTATCAGCTTTTCGTACCCTTGCTGATCGTATCGGTGGTCAGCGTGATGTTTATCAGCATCTTTGAGCCCCACTCTATCTACGCCATGCGATTGGCTCGTGAAGGAAAACTCGTTACCCACCACACCGACAAGAGCGTGCTCACACTGATGAGTATGGACTCGCTTATCGAAAAAGACTATGTTACCGTGCAACCCGACATGCTGTTGGGCAAGCTTGTGAACGTGCTCTCCAGCACAGACTACGACTTCCTGCCCGTGGTAGACACTGCCGGCCGGTTGATGGGCGAGATTGACATCAACAAGATTCGCCACATCGTCTTCCGTCCAGAACTCTATCAGAAGTTCCGCGTTGCGCAGCTGATGACTCCGGTACCCGCCATTCTCTACCGCAATGAGCCTATGGAGGATGTCATGCATAAGTTTGACACCACCAACGCAGAAGCCCTTCCCGTCGTTGACATCAACAACTGTCTGCAAGGCTACATCCTTCGTACACGCATGTTGAGAGCCTACCGCCAACTGGTAGCCGACTTCTCTGCCGAATAGATGGTAAGGCTATAAAGCACACTGATTGCACGAAGGAAGAAACGAAATAACCTAATAGATGATGTTTTATCGGATAAAATTCGTAACTTTGCAAGCTATATGATGCCGTTTTTACATATTGATCTGTTAGAGCTCATTCTCAAGGGACTACTCATCGGAATCATCGCTTCTGCACCAATGGGGCCGGTGGGCATACTCTGCATCCAACGCACACTCAACAAAGGGCGTTGGTATGGATTTGTTACAGGTGTAGGAGCCGCCACGAGCGACATTATCTATGCGCTCATCACAGGTCTGGGCATGAGTTTCGTCATGGATTTCATCACAAACCCTACCAATAAGTTCATCCTGCAACTCTCGGGCAGCGTCATCCTATTGTTGTTTGGCATCTACTGCTTCAAAAGTGATCCACGGAAAAACATGCATAAGAGCAGTCATAGCAAAGGTACATTGTGGCATAATGCTTTCACTGCCTTTCTCGTGACCTTCTCTAATCCTCTGATCGTCTTTCTGTTCATCGCCTGCTACGCTCAGTTTGCCTTCGTCGTCCCACATCATCCGTTGGAGATGACGCTTGGCTACATGAGCATCATCTCCGGTGCCCTGCTGTGGTGGTACGGCTTGACATGGCTGGTAGATAAGGTGCGGGCTAAGTTCGACATGAATGGCATACAGATCATCAACCGCATCATCGGTGGCCTTGTCATCGTCTTCTCTTTCGCCATGCTCATTGGCACGGTGTTTAACCTCTACACCATTCATTATTAGCTGCTATAACGGCATGGTGAACACCAACACCGGAGAATACGACTACAAACAGTATTTCAAAATACCTCAATAGACAATCTTTCATCAACAAAATCTTTTCAAGCATGTATATCGCAAAGAAAATAAAGGAGAAATCCATTGCAGAATATCTGCTCTATATGTGGCAGATGGAAGACCTGATAAGAGCATACGGTTGTTCTCTCTCACGCATTAGAAAGGAATATATCGACAAATTCGATTATACACCCGATCAGAAGGATGAGGAAGCCGACTGGTTTGGCAATCTCATACGAATGATGAATGAAGAGGGTTGCCGTGAAAAAGGTCATCTGCAAATCAACCAGGTGATCATCGGTGATCTCTTTGACTTGCATTGCCAACTGCTCGACTCCGACAAGTTCCCGTTCTATAATGCGGAATACTACAAGGTATTGCCGTTCATCGTGGAACTGCGGCAGAAGGGTGACAAAGACGTCAATGAAATTGAGACTTGCCTCGACGCTCTCTATGGTGTGATGATGCTCAGACTGCAACAAAAGGAGATCTCACCTGAGACCGAGCACGCCATCAAAGAGATTTCCACCTTCATTGGCATGCTCTCGGACTATTACATCAAAGACAGAACAGAAGGCATTGACTTCGGAGAACAAGGATAATAAAAGATAAACACAATATGAACATTTTGGTAACAGGCGCTAACGGACAACTCGGCAACGAGATGCAGATCGTCAGCAAAGCAAGCTCTAAAGACAAATATATCTTCACGGATGTCTGTGACGGTTATACTCACCTCGACATCACCAACATTGATGCCATCCGCCAGATGGTAAAGGACAATGATGTGAAATGCATCATCAACTGTGCAGCATGGACAAATGTCGACAAAGCAGAGACAGCCGGTGAAATCGTGGAAACCCTCAACGCCACAGCTCCTGAGAATCTCGCCAAAGCGATGAAGGAAGTAGGAGGTCTGCTTGTGCACATCTCCACCGACTACGTCTTCGGCGGTGATCCTTACAACACACCATGCCGTGAGGATCAGAAAGGCACACCAACAGGAGTCTATGGCCTTACCAAACTCCATGGCGAGCAGAAGATTCAGTCTACCGGCGTTGACTACATCATTCTGCGCACTGCCTGGCTCTATTCTGAGTTTGGCCATAACTTCGTGAAGACGATGCTCAATCTCACTGCTACTCACCCACAGCTGAAGGTGGTCTTTGATCAGTGTGGCACGCCTACTTACGCCGGAGACTTGGCCAACGCCATCTTCGACATTGTAGAAAACCGTAAGTACGCAGGCAACAGCGGTATCTTTCACTTCAGCAATGAGGGCGTCACCTCATGGTATGACTTCACCAAGACTATCGCCGCACTTGCCGGACACAACGACTGCGACATCCTGCCGTGTCACAGCGATGAGTTTCCCTCACCCGTCAAGCGCCCTGCCTACAGCGTCCTTGACAAGACAAAGATCAAGGAGACCTTCCACACTGTCATTCCTTACTGGCTTGACTCGCTGAGGAAGTGTATGGCTAATATGAACGAAATCAAGAAGTAAACTTTTTATGAACGAAATACAACGTCGACGCACCTTCGCCATCATCTCTCACCCTGATGCCGGTAAGACTACGCTCACCGAGAAGTTCCTGCTCTTCGGTGGTCAGATACAAGTAGCCGGTGCCGTCAAGAATAACAAGATACGCAAGACTGCCACTTCCGACTGGATGGATATTGAGAAACAGCGTGGTATCTCTGTGTCTACATCTGTCATGGAGTTCGACTATCTGCCCGAAGGCCAGGAGGGCGAACCCTATAAGGTCAACATTTTGGATACGCCGGGGCACCAGGACTTTGCGGAAGACACTTACCGCACACTTACCGCCGTCGACTCTGCCATCATCGTCGTTGACTCTGCAAAAGGTGTGGAGGCTCAGACCCGCAAACTAATGGAGGTATGCCGAATGCGCAATACGCCTGTGATCATCTTCATCAACAAGATGGACCGTGAAGGCCGTGATCCCTTTGATCTGCTCGATGAGTTGGAGGAAGAACTGCACATTCACGTGCGTCCTCTGTCATGGCCTATCGGTCAGGGAGCTAAGTTCAAAGGTGTCTACAACATCTATGAGCAGCAGCTTAATCTGTTCAAGCCCAACAAGCAACGCGTCACTGAGAAGGTCGCCGTGGACATCAATTCCCAAGATCTTGACCAGCACGTAGGCAGTCAAGAGGCCGAGCAACTACGCAACGATCTGGAACTAATCGACGGTGTCTACCCCGAATTCGACGCAGAAGACTATCGCAAGGCTGAGACCGCGCCTGTCTTCTTCGGTTCTGCGCTGAACAACTTCGGTGTGCAAGAGTTGCTCAACTGCTTCGTAGAGATAGCGCCGAGCCCGCGTCCTACCAAGGCCGAGGAGCGCATGGTGGAGCCGTCTGAACCGAAGTTCACTGGTTTCATTTTTAAGATCACAGCCAACATCGATCCCAACCACCGCTCCTGTATCGCCTTCTGCAAGGTTTGCTCGGGCAAGTTCGTGCGCAATCAGCCCTATCAGCATATGCGTTTGGGCAAGACCGTACGTTTTTCCTCCCCCACACAGTTCATGGCGCAGCGCAAGAGCACGGTCGACGAGGCATGGCCGGGCGACATCGTGGGACTGCCAGACAATGGCATCTTCAAGATCGGCGACACGCTCACTGAGGGCGAGCAACTGCATTTCCGCGGTCTGCCTTCGTTCTCACCGGAGCTCTTCAAGTATATTGAGAACGACGATCCGATGAAGTCGAAGCAATTTGTCAAAGGCATCACGCAGCTCATGGACGAAGGTGTGGCTCAGCTCTTTGTCAACCAGTTCAACAACCGACGCATCGTCGGCACCGTGGGTCAGCTGCAGTTCGAAGTCATCCAATACCGTTTGGAGCATGAGTACAACGCCAAATGCCGTTGGGAACCACTGCATCTCTACAAAGCCTGCTGGATTGAAGCTGATGATCCTGCTGAACTTGACAACTTCAAGAAGCGCAAATATCAGTATATGGCCAAGGACACGGAGGGGCGTGACATCTTCCTCGCCGACTCTTCTTACATTCTGAGTATGGCCCGGCAAGACTTCCCGCACATCAAGTTCCACTTCACCTCCGAGTTCTAATTGACTTTCAACAACGATAGCATCATGCAATCAGAGAATGACATAACACAAAATGACGACGCAACCACGCCGTGGTACGCCTTGAGGCTATTCTCTATTAAGCAGCAAGCTATTGATGACGAGTTGAAAGAGAGAGGCTTCACGACATTCATCCCCAAGCAGGTTGTCGATTTCAGAGATAAGTCCAATAAGTTGCACCACGAGCTCAGGCCCGTGGTGCGCAACCTTATCTTTCTGAAGAAAACCATGGAAGAGAAAGAGTTTCGGAAAGAGCTCTTCAACTTCCCGTACAAGGTATCTGTCATCAAAAAAAGGCGCGACACCAACGAGATGGCGGAGATCTCTGCCAAAGAGATGCATGAGTTCCAATTGATGTGCGACCCAAAGCTTGTCGAAAAGAAATTTATATCGGAAGAGAGTGCCAAGCTCAAGGTGGGCACGCCTGTTATTGTCACTCACGGACCTTTGAAAGGCCTGTCGGGCAAACTGGTTCGGAGCAACAAGAAATACTATCTTCTGAAAGACGTGCCGGGAGTTGCTGTCATGCTCAAGGTCACCCGCTGGTGTTGCCAACCATTAGATGACAACGTCTAAACGAAGAGTTAGCATCATCTGTATCCGCTCACAACAGATGCAACTCACATATATCATCCTTTAGCATCTCTCTCACAACGCATAAAAAGCCGGACATCCTCATTGTTGGATGCCCGGCTTTTATTTTGTGCGAATATGATTTTTACTTCAGCTTGCGATAGCCGTAGACAGCACGGTCACCGAGCTCTTCCTCGATACGGATCAGCTGGTTGTACTTCGCCATGCGGTCCGTACGGCTCATACTACCGGTCTTGATCTGTCCGGAGTTGGTAGCCACAGCGATATCAGCGATCGTGGTGTCCTCTGTCTCACCGCTACGGTGACTTGTCACGGTGTTGTAGCCATGACGATGAGCCATCTCGATGGCCTCCAAAGTCTCGGTGAGTGAACCGATCTGGTTGACCTTGATGAGGATGGCATTGCCTGCTCCCATCGTGATACCCTTCTTCAGGAACTTGGTGTTGGTGACGAAGAGGTCATCACCGACGAGCTGAACTTTCTTGCCCAGGGCATTGGTCAGCTTCACCCAGCCTTCCCAGTCATTCTCGTCGAGGCCATCCTCGATGGAGTCGATAGGATACTTGTTGACAAGTTCCTCCAAGTAAGCGATCTGCTGCTCATCGTTGAGCTCCTTGCCATTGGGATCCTTAGGCATGCCGTTGCTCAGTCGCTTATAGTTGTAATACCACTTGCCATCACGCTGAGTAGCGAACTCACTGGCAGCACAGTCCATAGCGATGGTCACATCCTTGCCCGGCTCATAGCCAGCATCCTTCACTGCGTCAACAATGCTTTGCAGAGCGTCCTCGATGCCATCAAGTTTTGGAGCGAAGCCACCCTCGTCGCCTACGGCTGTAGACAGTCCGCGCTTCTTCAGGTTCTTCTGCAACTGATGGAAGACCTCACTGCCCATGCGGATAGCTTCCTTCTCAGAAGCAGCGCCAACAGGGCGAATCATGAACTCCTGGAAAGCGATTGGAGCATCAGAGTGAGCGCCACCGTTGATGATATTCATCATTGGCACAGGCATCACGTAGGTGTTGCAACCGCCGATATAGCGATACAGGGGCAGTCCCCGTGCTTTGGCAGCCGTGTGAGCCACAGCCAACGAAACACCTAAGATAGCGTTAGCGCCGAGTTTGCTCTTTGTTGGAGTACCATCCAAAGCCAGCATCTTATAGTCGATAGCACGCTGGTCGAACACGTTGTCGCCCTTCAGAGCAGGAGCAATGACATCGTTGACATTGGCCACAGCCTTCAAGACGCCCTTACCGCCAAAGCGGCTCTTGTCGCCATCGCGAAGCTCCAAAGCTTCATTCTCACCGGTAGATGCGCCTGAGGGTACGCTGGCACGTCCCATCACACCATTATCAAGAGTTACCTCTACTTCCACCGTTGGATTGCCACGCGAATCCAAAATTTCTCTTGCATGTACTTTTTCGATTACCATAATCTTATCGTTTAAAATTGTTCCGAATGCAAAGGTAATGCTTTCCACACTTCCTTGCAATACTCAAAAATGATGAGATCTTATCTTACTCTTCTTTTGAGCTTTCACCTACTCTTATTGCAAACGATATGCCAAGCAAAAGAAAAGCAACCCATCTTTTAATCTTTCTTGCATTTTATCAGCTGATTTCGATTTTTTTAGTTACTTTGACCCAAGGCACGGCACATCGCCTGCCACATATGATACTGCTCTTGTCACACAAACAGACATATTATATAATAATGAGTCGACTATGAACGCAAAAATTAGAAAAACACTTCTGACAGTAGGATTGTCGTCGTCAGTCATGCTGTCCATGGCGCAAAATCCGTCCGCCACAGCAAAGACGACCAACCCACTGCTTATTCCGAGCACGCTGACCTTTGGTGCTCCTGACTTCAGCCGCATCAAAGCCAGCGACTATCTGCCTGCTTTGGAAGCTGCCATCGCCCAGCAGCGCAAGGCTATCAACGCCATCGCTGACAGCAAACAGACGCCGACATTCCGCAACACCATCCTTGCTTACGAGAACAGCGGGAAACTTCTGGACCGCGTCTCCAGCATCTTCTTCTGTGTCGACGAGGCGGATAAGACTCCCGAAATCGCTGCGACAGAGAAAGCCTTCATGCCTCAGCTCACCCAATTGAACAACGACATCTCGTTCAATGAGAAACTCTTCCGCCGCGTGAAATATGTCTATGACCATGACTTCACCAAGCTCAAAGGCGAAGACCGCCGACTCTTAGAGGAGATCTACAAAGGCTTTGTCCGCAACGGCGCCCTTCTCTCAAAAGAAAAGAAAGCCCGTGTCGAACAGATCAACAAGCGCATCTCCGACCTGCAACAGCAATGGGGCACACAACTCCAGGAGGCTACCAACAACGCAGTCGTCTGGGTCAACAGCAAAGAGGAACTCGCCGGACTCAGCGACGCTGATATCGCACAATGCGGGAAGGACGCGCAAAGCCGGGGTGCCAAGGCGCCATACGCTATCGTCATTATCAATACCACACAGCAACCCATTCTCACCAACCTCGACAACCGCGATCTGAGACGTCGCGTCTATGAGGCTTCCATCCATCGCAGCGACGGTACGGATAAATACAACACGCTGCCCATCGTCGTAGAGATGGCGAAGCTCAGAGCAGAAAAGGGAGAGATCATGGGCTACCCCAATTATGCAGCTTACTCTTTGGAGAAAACGATAGCCAAGACACCCGAGAATGTCTATTCATTCCTGAACAACCTCATCAAGGCTTACCGTCCGAATGCCGACAAAGAGTCAGCCGCCATAGAGGCTTACGCCCGTCAGACCATGGGACCGGACTTCCAGCTCCAACCCTACGACCGTTTCTACTATTCTGCCAAGATGAAGAAGGCACAACTCAATCTGTCTGAGGATGAGGTGAAACCTTATTTCAATATCGACAGCGTACAGGTCAACGGCGTCTTCTACGCAGCTCACCGTGTCTACGGCCTGAACTTCAAGGAGCGCAAAGACCTCCCTACCTATCACACCGACATGAAGGTCTTTGAGGTGTCTGACAGCACAGGCAAACCCCTCGCCCTGTTCTACAGCGATTACTTCCGCCGTCCCACCAAGCGTGGTGGCGCCTGGATGAGTTCCTTCGCCAAGCAGAGCAAGGCGTGGAATCAGTTACCTATTATATATAATGTATGCAACTTTGCCAAAGCACCCGAAGGACAGCCGTCTTATGTGACGTGGGATGAGGTGACCACCATGTTCCATGAGTTCGGCCATGCCCTGCACGGCATCCTTTCCAACTGCCGGTACAACACGCTCAGCGGTACGGCCGTACCCCGTGACTTCGTGGAGATGCCGTCACAGTTCAACGAGAGTTTTGCCTCTATCCCCGAGATTTTTGACCACTACGCCATCAACAGCCGTGGTGAGCACATGCCCGAGGCTCTGAAAGAAAAGATGATGGAGTCCATCAACTTCCAGCCTTGCTATGCTTTGGGTGAGAATCTGGCAGCCACATGTGCCGATATGGCATGGGCCATGCTGCCGTCGAGCGCCATCCCCACTGCTGCCCAGGCTACTACCTTTGAGAAAGAAGCACTGAAGAAAGTAGGGCTTCTCGACACTCAGGTCCCTCCCCGCTATTTCACCTCCTACTTCAATCACGTCTGGGGCGGTGGCTATGCTGCCGGCTACTATAGCTATCTGTGGACCGAGGTCTTGGCTGATAACATCGCCATGACATGCAAGCAGAAAGGTGCTCTCAAGCGCGCCACGGGCGACGAGCTCCGCGACAAGATCCTCAGCCGTGGCTACACCGTAGACCTGATGAAGGCTTTCTCAAGCTTCACCGGACTGCAGCAGCCCGATGCCCAGGCATTGCTGAAGATGAGAAGACTGTAATCTCGCTGATCGCAACCATAGAATGAAGCCATTGCTCACCGCCAACGTGAGCAATGGCTTTTGTTTTTTCTCCCAAGCAAGCTACCGCCTTCTCTCTTCTATCTGTGTAAAAACGTATTTAAATGGGGGTAGAATCTTCCGTAGAGCAGAAAAAGATGATAGGCAAGCGAATGGGAATGGAATTATTTTCTTAATTTTGAACCGGTCAACTAAAAGCCAATACTAATCAATCCATCTAAAAGAAATGACGCAAAAACTCCTGAATTCATTACAGACGACGGTGAAGTTGCTTCTCAGCTTCTTACTCCTGGCTCTCTGGTCTGAGCAGGCCTCAGCCTGGGACTATGAGACCGTGAAGCGCATCGAGAGTGCCACCGCACTGCCCCAGCTGCCCGACCGTGAAGTGGTTGTCACCCGTTATGGTGCCAACCCGAAGGTCAGTGCAGCAAAAAATCAAAAAGCCATCAACCGTGCCATCGCTGAGATGTCAAAGAGCGGCGGCGGTCGTGTTGTCATTCCTGCGGGTACGTGGCGCACAGGTGCGCTACATCTGCTAAGCCACGTCAACCTCGTCATCAGCAAGGATGCCACGCTCAGCTTTGTCTTCAACACCAAACTCTATCCGCTCGTCAAGACGAGTTGGGAGGGACTGGAGTGCTGGAACTATAGTCCATGTATCTATGCACGCGAGGCCACAGACATCGCCATCACCGGTGAAGGTACGATCGACGGCGGTGGCAGCAATGTCACATGGTGGGCCATGTGCGGCAAGGAGCGCTTTGGCTACAAGGCCGGTGTGACCAAGGAAGCACAAAGCCTGGGGTCACGCGACCGCCTGCAGAAGATGGCAGAGGACGGAGTAGACCCCGACAAGCGACGTTTCGGTCGCGGACAAGGCCTGCGCCCGCAGCTCATCAATGTCATGCATTGCGAGCGTGTGCTCATCAAGGGCGTACGGCTGATCAACTCTCCCTTCTGGGTCATCCATCCCCTGCTGTCGAAAAGCATCACAGTCGACGATGTGAAGATATGGAACGAAGGTCCCAACGGCGACGGCTGTGATCCCGAAGCCTGCGAGAATGTCATCATCAAGAACTGCTCTTTCCACACCGGCGACGACTGCATCGCCATCAAGAGCGGACGCAACAACGACGGACGGCTTTGGCAAAGACCAGCCCGCAACATCATCATCCGCAACTGCAAGATGGAGGACGGACACGGTGCCGTGGTCATCGGATCAGAGATCTCAGGAGGCTGTCAGAATGTCTTCGCCGAGGACTGCATGATGGACTCGCCCAACCTTGAGCGTGTGCTGCGCATCAAGACCAACAACTGCCGGGGCGGTATCATTGAGAACATCAACATGCGCAACATCAAGGTAGGACAGTGCAGTGAGGCTGTGCTGAAGATCAACCTCGACTATGAGCGTCAGGAATCTTGCTATCGAGGCTTCAATCCTTTGGTGCGCAACGTGACGATGGAGAACGTGACTTGCGACAAGTGCGACTACGGCATCCTCGTCATCGGACTCGACACTACCGTCAATGTACAAGATATCATCGTGCGCAACTGTCGTTTCAACGGTGTGAGGAAGAAGCCCGTCTCCGTCACTGGCATGACTCGCAACATGGTCTATGACAATCTCTGCATCAACGGCAATCTCGTAAAGAACGACGCCGCCAATCCCTACACGTCCTATGCCGAGTGGATGACTTACTCAGAGATACAGCGCAATCCACAGCCCTGGCTGCTCGACTTCGCCAAGAAGCCCAAATGGAACTATGCTGTGGGCATTGAGCTCGAAGGTATGCTCGACACCTATCTCCATCATGGCGGCGATACCATACAGAAATATCTCGAAGCCTATCTCCGCCACATGGTCACCGGAGACGGTAAGGTCATCGGCTACGAAGAGAAAGACTATAACCTCGACAACGTCAGGCCTGCCAAGCTCGTCGAGCGGATGCAACAGCTCGACAAGGCAAACCGAAGCACTATCGCCTCAGCCGCTACCCGTCAGGGCAGAGACCAGGCCCTGCAAGTGTTCTTCGATCAGCTAAATAAACAGCCCCGCACTACCGACGGCGTGTATTGGCACAAAGCCATCTATGCCCGTCAGGTATGGCTCGACGGCATCTTCATGGGACTGCCCTTCCGCTGTCTCTATGCCAAGAATCACCTTTCGCCGCGTCAGGCCCGCAAAGTCTACAACGATGCCGTGAAGCAGATCATGACCACCGACCGGCGCACTTTCGATGCCACCACCGGGCTCTGGAAACATGCCTGGGACGAGACTCACAGCGTGTTTTGGGCCGACAAGACCACAGGACAGAGCCGGCACACTTGGGCAAGAGCTTTGGGCTGGTATGCCATGGCCATCACTGAGGTGCTCGACGTGCTGCCCGAAAACTATGCCCATCGTGCTGAGTTGCAGCAACTGCTGCAAAAAGTGATGACCGCAGTGGTGAAATATCAGGATGAAAAGAGCGGCGTGTGGTACGACGTCATGGATGTCAACGGCACCCACAACTATCTTGAGTCCACAGCCTCGTGCATGTTTGCCTATGTGCTGCTGAAAGGCGTGTGCACCGGCAACCTTCCGAAAAGTGACAACATGGGCGGTACTAAGGTCAACTATCTTGCGGCCGGCATAAAAGCTTACGAGGGCATCCTGCGAAACTTCATCCGTGTCAACGACGACAAGACCATCTCGCTCACCCACTGCTGTGCGGTCAGCGGACTGGGGCCCGGTCCCGGCCCACTCGTGAAGAAGCCCAACTACAAGCGCGACGGAAGTTTCGAATATTACATCAGTGAGCCCATCCGCGACAACGACGCTAAGGGTGTCGGCCCGTTTATCTGGGCCAGCCTTGAGATGGAGAGTCTGCATGAGTCTCAGAAGACCGCCGGATACTACATCGCAAAGCCCGGTGTCGCACAGTCGGTGCTTGACATCTTCCACACGATTGCCTCTTCTGAGAATAAGTCTCAGCGCGTGAAGATCTTTCTGCCCAACGGCGTCTATGACTTCGGCAACATGACCGAGCAAACCTTTCCCGTCGACAGCCTCTCAATCATCGGTCAGAGCATGGACTCTACCATCCTCGTCACCCGTCCCAAAACAGAACAGGAAGGATTGGGACTGGCCGATATGTTTCTCAACACCCGCTCCGGTCTCTATCTCCAGGACCTCACGCTCAACAATGCACTTGAGTATTACGAGGCAGGCAGGGCCGGACGCGCTGCTGTCATGCAGGACGCCGGCAACCATACCATATATAATAAGGTGAGGATGCTTTCCCATCAGGACACCTACTACAGTAGCAACACAGCGATGGAAGCCTATTTCCGCGACTGCGACATCCACGGCACCGTGGACTTCATCTGTGGTGGCGGAGACATCCGCTTCGACAACACCACGCTGAGCCTGGAGCCACGCAATGCCGACGGCACCGGCCGTCGCATCATCACGGCTCCGTCTACAACGACTCCCTTCGGCTATGTCTTTGACCATTGTCGCATCGTCGACTTGTCCCAAGGTCAAGGCTCTTGGTGCTACGGCCGCACATGGCGTAACCATCCCATCAGCGTCTTTCTCCACACCGTGCTCGACGATCATGCAGCCTCCACGATCCTCCCGGAGCGGTGGATCGAGAGGGGCATGAACGCAACCAACCCTTACGTCTTTGGCGAATACCTCACACTGAGTGCCAACGGCACGACGTTGTCTCCCGTCAGTCACAGTATCAACTCTTACGACGGCCCTCACTCCACTATTCTGAGCGACAATCAGGCTGCCGGCTTCAGCTATGAGCGTATGTTTCCAAGATGGAATCCCAAAGCCTTAACCAAAGATCTCACCGTATCTGGACTGCATCTCTATCAGAACAAACTGAGCTGGGAGGCTACTCCTCAGGCCACAGCCTATGCTGTCTTCCACAACAACGTACTGCAAACGATCACCACCGCCACTTCATATTCCACCACTCACGCCACTGGAAAGTGGGCGGTACGTGCTGCGAACTGTATGGGCGGTTTTGGCCCCGAAACCGTGACAAATGGAGGAAATAGTTCTTTTTAAGGGGGAATTTCGTTCCAAGGACGAATAAAACCAAAATAAAAGGACATAGATAACAAAATATTCCGTAATTTTGACTCACAACCTATCCACAGAAATCAAAAATCAGAACGAAAAACAATAACTAAAAACAATCGTATGGCTAACAATCTCAACAAAATGCGGATCGCGCTACTCACGGGTCTGCTCGTTTGTGCCGCTGACATCAATGCACAAATCGTCAAGGGTACGATCACCGATAAGTCGGGAGAACCTATCATTGGTGCCACCGTGCAGGAAGTCGGCTTGCCCGGCAACGGCACCGTCACCGACCTTGACGGTAACTTCTCCATAGATATGAAAGGAGGAAAGAAGACGCTTAAGATCAGTTACGTGGGCATGAAGACCCAGACCGTGACCGTCGGCAACCGCTCTTCGCTCTCCATTAAGATGGAAGACGACGCCAACAACCTCAACGACGTGGTGGTCATCGGTTATGGCTCGGTGAAGCGTAAGGACCTCACCGGTTCTGTCGCTACGGTCGACAACAAGTCGCTCGTCGAGGTGCCAGTGGCCAGCGCCGAGGAAGCCCTGACCGGCAAGCTCGCCGGTGTGCAGGTGTCCACCTCCGAGGGTTCACCCGATGCCACGGTGAAGATCCGTGTGCGTGGCGGTGGCTCCATCACTCAGAGCAACGATCCGCTCTTCATCGTCGACGGCTTCCCCGTTGATGACATCAGCAACATCCCCGCAACCGACATTGAGGACATCACCGTGCTGAAGGATGCCTCCTCCACCGCTATCTATGGTAGCCGTGGTGCCAACGGCGTTATCCTCGTCACCACTAAGAAAGGAAAGCAGGGTAAGGTCAACGTGAGCTACAATGCTTACTACAGCTGGAAGAAGATCGCAAAGAAGATGGACGTGCTCCAGCCCGGCGACTACGCCCGCTGGCAATATGAACTCGCACTGCTGAGAAACAACAATGATCCGTCGAAGATCTCTTCCTTCACCTCGCTCTTCGGCAATTATCAGGATCTTGACCTCTACGACAACATTAAGGGCAACGACTGGCAGGACATCGCCTACGGCCGCGTCGGTCACACTTTCAATCAAAGCCTCAACATCACGGGCGGCTCGGAATCCATCAAGTATGCCTTCAGCTATGCCCACATGAACGACAAAGCCATCATGATCGGCTCGAACTTCAAGCGTGACAACTTCTCGCTGAAACTCAACTCACAGCCCACCAAACACACAATGCTTGATTTCCAGGCCCGTTTCAGCAACACCGACATCCGTGGTGGAGGTGCAAACGATGCAACAGGCTCTTACGACACCGACAAGCGACTCAAGGACGCTGTCATCTATCCGCCGATCCCCTTGAAGGGTCTCGCCACTGAGAACGCCTCGTTTGACGACGATGACATGAACCTCTACGATCCTGTCACCTCTGCTGCCGACAACGACCGCAAGAAGAACCGTAAGAACCTCAATCTCAGCGGATCGTTCGGATGGGAGTTCATCAAGGACCTCACAGCAAAGACAGAATTCGGTTACGACTACTATACACAGTACGACCAGCGTTTCTTCGGTCTTTCCTCTTATCAGGTGCGCAACTACGCTTCTCAGGAATATACGGGACATCCCATCATCACGCTCGACAACACCGAACGCCACACGTTCCGTAATACCAATACGCTCAACTATGATTTCAAGGATCTCATCAACAACAAGAACCATAATCTGACATGGCTCGTCGGCCACGAGTATATCATCACCAAGGAGCATGAAAACCTCGACCAGGTTGTCGGCTTCCCCATTGACTACGATGCAAACACGGCCTGGAGACTCTCCGGCACTGGCACCGCAGCCGCCACAAGCGACTACTACGATCCCGACGACAAGCTGCTCTCGTTCTTCACCCGTGCCAACTATGGCTTCATGGACAAGTATCTGGTGAGCTTCACCTTCCGTGCTGATGCTTCCTCAAAGTTCAGTAAGGACAACCGCTGGGGCTACTTCCCCTCCGCTGCCCTGGCCTGGCGTATCACCTCTGAGCCGTTTATGAAAGGCACCAAGAAGTGGCTTGACGACTTAAAGCTGCGCTTCAGCTACGGTACCGCCGGTAACAACAATATCCCTGCCGGACAGCTCATCCAGGAGTACAGTGCCTACGACGCTGGTTCTTCCCAGCGCACATGGGTCAACGGCTTCACCAACCCGCTGCGTCCCTCCAACTACATGGCCAACCCTGACCTGAAGTGGGAGACAACCATCACACGCAACATCGGACTCGACTGGACGCTCTTCGGTGGCAAGCTCAACGGAACATTTGAGTACTACCGCAACACCACCAAGGACCTGCTCATCGCCTTCCCAGTGGCCGGTACCGGTTATGACTATCAGTATCGCAACCTCGGCAAGACCCAGAACTGCGGCTTCGAGGCTACCTTCACCTGGCACGCCATCAATAAGCACAACTATGGTCTGGACATCAACGGCAACATCGGATTGAACAAGACCAAGATCAAGTCGCTCGGTATGGATAACTTCTATCAGGAGAGCCGCTGGGCTTCCTCCGAGATCGACAAGGAGTATGTCATCGCTGTCGGTGGCCGTGTTGGCCAGATCCGTGGCTATCGCAATGCCGGACGCTACGAGGTCAGCGACTTCTCGGGCTATAATGCCGCCACAGACACGTGGACCCTCAAAGAAGGTGTTGACGACGCCAGCGCCGTTGTCGGCAAGGTACGTCCGGGCAGCTTGAAACTGAAAGACCTCGACGGCGACCACAAGGTCACAGCCAAGGACTATGCCATCATCGGCAACGTGGCTCCCGACGCTTACGGTGGCTTCGGCATCAACGCCCGTGCCTATGGTTTCGACCTCAGCGCACAGTTCAGCTTTGAGATCGGCAACCAGGAGTACAACGCCAACAAGATTGAGTATACCACTACTGGAAAATATCTCTACCGCAACCTCTGCGACATCATGGAAAGCGGAAAGCGCTGGACCAACCTCGATCCCGAGACCGGACTGATCACCAATGACCCGGCCCGTCTCACCGAGCTCAACCAGAACACCACCATGTGGAGCCCATACATGAGCAAGATGGTGCTCACCGACTGGGCCATTGAGGATGCGAGTTTCCTGCGTCTCAACACGCTCACGCTGGGCTACACACTGCCTAAGTTTGTCACCAACAAGCTCGGCATCAACAGTCTGCGCTTTTACGCCACAGCCTACAACGTGTTCTGCATAACCGGCTACAGTGGCTTCGACCCCGAGAACGACACGATGAAGAAGACCACCCTGACGCCCAATGTCGACTATTCCGCTTATCCTAAGAGCCGTAGCTTTGTCTTCGGCCTGAACCTTAACTTCTAATTATCCGCAATCATGAGACAAATACATCTTACCATAGCATCCCTTCTGTTGGCTTCCGCCACGCTTGTGTCCTGCGACATGGATGCTCCCACACAATCATCGCTCAACGAGCAGTCCACCTTCTCGGTCTACGGATTGGCCGAGCGCGAGGTGATGTCGGTCTGCGTCTCCTTCGGCGAGACCAACTCCTACCGTGGACGCTTCCTGCCCTTCTACGGCATCAGCACCGACATTGAAGTGCCATCCGGTACCACACCTTCGGCCAAAGATGCCAGCAATGAGAAACAGGCACTCTACAACTACGACACGCCGGCCAACAACCCGCAGATGAACACCGACAACAACGCCTACGCCAAGTTCTATGAGGGCATTGAGCGTGCCAACCTCGCCATCCAGGGCATCCGAAAAGAAGGCGACATCGAGCACAACGCCGACATGAGGCAGCTCCTTGGTGAGGCTCTCACCTTGCGTGCCGTGCTCTATCTCGACCTGACCAAGGCTTGGGGCGACGTACCTGCACGTTTCGTTCCCAACAGCCCCAATAATGTCTATCTGCCCCGCACCAATCGCGACAGCATCTACATCCAGCTGCTCAACGATCTCAAGGAGGCCGAGGACTACTGCTATTGGCCCAACCAGAATGCCATCACCAAGACGACAGAGCGCGTGAGCAAGAGCTTCGTCAAGGGTCTGCGCGCGCGCATCGCCCTTATCGCCGGTGGCTATGGCCTGCGCGGCGACGGTTTCCGCCGCAGCAACAACCCCGAGCTCACACCGGAAAAGATGTACGCTACCGCCAAGGAAGAGTGCGAGGACATCATCAACTCGGGCCGCAACAAGCTCGGATCGTTCAAGGAGAACTTCGTCAAACTCTGTGAGGACAACGTCACGGCGGGCGGCGAGAGCCTTTGGGAAATTCCTTTCTCCGACGGACGCGGACGAGTGCTCTATACCTTCGGCATCAAGCACAACGCCAAGGATCAGTATACCGGTCAGGCGCAGGGAGGCGTAGTCGGTCCTACCCCAACGCTCTACTACGACTATAATGCCAAGGACATTCGCCGCGACATCACCTGCATACCTTATGAATGGAGTAAGACGCTCGTGGAGGGTAAGTCCAACGTGCAGCTCCGTGGCCTCACCAAATGGTGCTTCGGCAAGCTGCGCTATGAGTGGATGAAACGCAATGTCACTTCAACAAACGACGACGGTATCAACTGGCAATACATGCGCCTCGCTGATGTCTACCTGATGGCAGCCGAGAGCGAGAACCAGCTCAACGGTCCCTCGGAAGGATGGAAATATATGAAACCGATCCTCGACCGCGCACTGCCCACCGACACCGTAGCAAAACTCAAGGCTATCTATTGCGTCGGCAAGGAAGCTTTCCAAAAAGGTATCGAGGAGCAGCGTGCACTGGAGTTCGCCGGAGAGTCACTGCGCAAGATGGACCTCGTACGCTGGGGTAACATCGATGAGGCCATGAACCTGGAAAAGACCAAACTCCGGCAGCTCGCCAACCGCGAGGGACGCTATGCCGGACTGCCCGACAAGGTGTATATCAACAACACGACCGACGCCAACAGCATCGAATACTACGGCCTCAACAAAGGCGAGGACGACCCAGATGTGATCGCCAAGCTGAAAGATGCCGAGTGGTCGTCGAAAAACTGGTTTGTTGACTCCTCAACAGGTGCCAATATCCTCAACGACGACTATATCAATGGCCTCTTCATCGTCACACCGTCAACCCACTGTCTGTGGCCTATCTGGCAGACCTTTATCGATAGCAGCAACGGCATGATCAACAACGACGGCAATCTGGGACAGATCAGCAACTAAATCTTCTCTAACTCTCAATCGCAATTGAACAATGAAAACATATCATCATATCATCGCCTTATCGCTCGTCAGCGTCTCCCTAGGGCTGACAGCATGCTCAGGCCCGATGGACGAGATCACAAGCCTCATCCTTGACCGCAACTTCTCCCCCATCGGACTCGAGGCAAAGAACGTAACGACGAGCACCGCCAACCTCAGTTGGCAACCAGCGAGCGGTGCCACCTCGTATGAGGTGGAAGTCTATCCCGACGACAGCCTGGCCTTTACCACCACACCACAAACCTTCTCCACAAAAGGAGTCTCACTCAACTTGGAGGGACTGACCTACGACACCAAATACTCGGTCCGTGTGCGTGCTGTGGACGCCAACGATGCCTTACGCAACTCGAAGTGGACTTCCGTCTACTTCCGCTCCGACGCTCAGCAGATTCTCAACAAGATGGCGCTCGAGGATGTCGGCGACAAGGATGTCGTCATCTCATGGCCCAGTGACTCCACAGTCAACAGTGCCAGTATCTTCGACGATCAAGGCAATGTAGTCCTCACCAATGCCATCACTGAGGAAGAACGGACAGCCGGACGCAAAACCATCAGCGGACTCACACCGGAAACAAACTACATTGTCAAGATATACAACAATGGCAAGGAGCGCGGCAGCAAGAAGTTCACGACAATTGTTGATCTCAGCGGTGCCACCATCGTACGTTCAACCGACGACTTCAGCGGTATGCTCGAAAACGCCACAGAGGGTCAGGTCTTCGCGCTCTACAACGGCACCTACATGATTAGCCCGGGGGCTGAAACTCCCGACAAGGCAGGCTCGGCAGTCATCGGCCACTCTGTCACCATCAAGGGCATCTACCCAACTGCCAAACCGACTATTCAAGGTACATTTAAGATGCAGGACGGTGCTTCGCTCACGCTGAGCAATGTCGTGCTGGATGGCACGAACAATGCAGCTGCCGACCAATTCTTCGACTACAAGACGACGGGCAACTACAAACTGCTCGATGTAGAAGACTGCGAGCTGATCGGTGCCAACGACCAGAAGGGTATGTTCTACGGCAACACCGACCAAGCCATCATTGACGACGTGATCTTCCGCAACAACAGGATCCACGGCATCGGATGCGACGGCGGCGATTTCTTCGATGTAAGAAAGTGCTATGTCAAGAATATCACGTTTATCAACAACACGGTCTACAACTGTGCCAACGAGCGCGACTTCTTCCGCTACGACGACAAGGCCAGCAATTATGATAACCCAGTGCCTGTCATCACGGTGAAGAACAACACCTTCTACAATGTGATGAACGCCACCAGCGGCAAGCGATTCCTCTATATCCGCTTCAACGGAAAGAAAGGTGGCCAACAGATCACCTGGGCCAGCAACCTCATCGTCAACACGCAGGCTGTCTACACCAACCAGAGCACGACATCGGCACCGTCTTACAACAACAACTATTACTTCGGTTGCACCAATGCCAGTCTGTTTGCCGCCAGCGACCCGGAGAACAAGCTCTACTGGAATGGCGACACCAGCGGCAAGAACGGTGCCGATCCGAAGTTCAAAGATGCGGCCAAGGGCGACTTCACCATTGGAAACGAAGAAGTAAGCAAGCTTGGAGTGGGCGTGCAGAAATAGAAAAGGTATTCGTATAGACAGATAAACAAGAAGAAAGGTTATTGACCATCGTTCTGTCAGCAACATTTAGCGGCCGTATGCATTCAGGCTCCCACCTTTTCGGGAGCTGAGTGCCACGGTCGCTTTGCCATTGGTGGGCATGGCGATTATTCAGCAATTCGCTGAACAGCTACCGGGTGTAGCACCACTGTTTGTGAATGCTTTTATGACTCAAGTTTTGAAAATAAAGAATAATGACAGAAATAAGGCGTAAAAAAGGCTTTGAATATTGGTTAAGAAGCTCAGAACCGTAAAAGGCGTGAAGTAGGTAGAGAGAATCTGAAACAGAGAGCGCTCATAGCTTGCTTTATCGGCCGCATCGTTTAAGTGCAGGGGGGCCACCTGTGGGCCACCTGAAATGATGTCACAACTCTTGTTCTATCGGTAGAACATTATTTGAGGTAGGACATAGGACCATACCCCGCACTGTAATGATTGCTGTTGTATCGTACCGCCGTTGCGGTTGAATCCAATGCAAAGACAGCATGATGGCGAAACGGCGGCAAGAGAATCTTCTTGGGATCTCTTGCCGCCGCCTTTTTAGATAGGAGGCTCCGTAGTCGCTGTGTTTAGAACCAGAAACCGGAGTTGTCCTCCTTGCGTTCGCCGTTGAGGTTCCACCAGAATTCGGAAACGGCAGTCTTGAAATCAACGTCGAAGGCATCCATCAGCGAGTGGAGCACGCGCAGGTCTTTCTTTGAGAAGTCGTTCTCTTTGGTGCTTACGTCGTTGAGGTCATCCACCATCAGGTCGGCCTCGAGGTCAAGCTCGCTGCTGCCCATATAGATGTTCATCGGGATGACATGTGCGCGTCAAGGTCTATGCCCCGGAAGAAAGCACGCGTCTGTCGGTACTGGAACACGGGATAAGCACCCGAGACGACGGTGATATTCCGGCCCGCCGGCTGGTCGTAAATGTAGTTGTTGATCCACTGCAGGTAGGCATCCAGTTGCACTGCAAAGTGCGTGTCGGCATATCTCAGCGACACGATCCACTTGTAGCTCTGCTCTGAGCACAGCGTCGAGTCACCTTTCACGAACATGCCCGACCCCAGTTCGTTACCGTTGCTGTACAGTTCGTACACATGCGGAGCACGCCATGCCACACCGAAATGCGACGTGAGCCTCAGATGCCTGTTGAGGTGATAGTGTCCGCCGAGGCTGTAGGTGAAGTTGGTGAAATTGCGTTTCCCGCCATATCTGCTGCCCGTCCAGTCATATCCGTCGGCCTTCGTCTGCTGTCCGTCGAGGCGTATTCCGCCCTCCATGCCCCAGCGGTTGGCCGTGTATCTCTGCAGGGCATAGACACCTAAAGCCATGTCTGTGTAGTTGGGAATGATTGGTACGACGCCCGTTCCGCGCTCGTTATGGTTGTCGGTATTGATGAGCTGGATGCCCGCCTCGCTTTTCCATCGGCTGTAGCACCTGCTCCATGTCTGCGCGTTCTGCAGCGACCTCAGATGCAGGCTGACCGTGGGGATGTCCGAATGGTTCATTCTCCTTATACGGTTTTCTCTGCGGTCGTCCTGCTGGAAGGTCGTCTGCCACGCGAATTGTCCGATGCCTTCAGGCTTAAAGGAAACCTTCACGAAAGCTGTCTGGTGGCTTACTTTTTGATGAGGATAGCCGATGTGTCGGCTGAAAGGCGAGAAATCGATGGGTTGGCCAAGCCGTATACGCTCCTGGAGCAGCTCTTCGTTGCCCATCTGTGCGCTCAGCATGACACCCAATTTCTGCGAGAAGAGACTGTATCCGGCCTCGATGCACCACACTCGACAGCGGTGTCCGAGCGTCAGGTTAAGGCTTTTTTCGCGCGACCCCGTGTTGTTCAGCAGGTATTTGGCAGTGCTTCTGTCGCCTCCGTTCTCACAGTCTGCGTGTATTCTCCACGCCCAGTCACCATGCCATTTGAAAGAGCTCTCAACCTGTCCCGACGTTTCCCACCGCTGGCCATTGGTGCCATAAAGCGCCGAAAGCATGCCATGGATCCCGCCCGAAGCATAGGGCAGGGGCGCCTGCCGCATGAGGATGATTCCGCCAAGGGCTTCGGAGCCATACTTGACAGCCTCGGCACCTTTCACCACTTCGATGTCGGCGTAGCTATTCTTGTCCACTTCGGGAGCGTGGTCTTCGCCCCATTGCTGTCCCGTGAGCCTGGCGCCGTTGCTCACCAAGAGGATCCGGTTGCCATACATGCCGTGTATGACGGGTTTGGAAACGATGGTTCCTGTCTGGATGGAGCTCATGCCGCTCACCTCCTCAAGGAGAGAACCGAGCGAGCACCCCATGGCGTTGGTGATGTCCGACTAGTTTATCCGGCTGCCTACATGGTTGGCACCCATCACGGAATGACGGGCCGTCACCACGACTTCATGCAGGTTGACGGAGTCGTTTACATGTTTTGCCGTGCGCATGTCCTGCGCATTCAGCGGCATACAGCAGACCATATACACGCACCAGACGTGCATAATCCTGTGTATGCTGAACTTTTGATAGAGCATGATAAGAGAAATTTCTGAGTGGCGGTGTCCTTTCCTTCTGCCTGCAATGGCGGGAGGAAACGGCACGCGTACTGAGCCGGCACCACGCAATTATACGCAGATGCAAGCTTACACATTAATTTATATATTAAGGAGAAATTCAGCCCTGTGACGGGGGTGAATGGGTGTTTATCGATGTGACAATCCGATAAACGGTAAGTTCGGCAAGCATCGGCCTGTCCGTCCACTTCACGACAGCCATGGGCAGGAACACGGAGGAACGGGCCTCGAGAGCCTTGTGCATCGTAAACTCACAGATGTTGCAAGCCTGCTTTACTAAAGCGTGATGGGCTGCTGCCGACGTGCCGGAAACTTGGGAAGAAAGGTTATGGTAATGGAAACTTTTGAGTGCAAGAGCCGATGTGAACACCAAAATCAGTGTCCACGCATAAAAGAGTTATGATGCGTCTTGCCTTCATCTGTATGGAAGAGCCTCTCACAGGCGCTGGTCTATAGAACGACGTCTGCTAAGAACCCTTATTGAGAATAACGCAGAATATCGCAAAAGCCCCTACTGCCCGATGATTTTATTTTTCCATTTAACACTAATTAGTTCCAGTTTACATATAATAGGTGATGTTCAGTCGTCTCAATGAGGTGGGCATGCGTTTTAACTGTCTGTAATACCTGCTTTTAGGTATTGTGACATCCAGGAATAGGCTGTAACTTTGCATGCTGAGAAAAAATATAAAATTTAATGAATTATCTATGAAACGATTTCTTTTTTTTGTGACGATGATGCTATGCAGTGTCGTAATGATTGCCCAGGGGACAGACGCCATGCTTTTCGGCGATGTGAAAAGTAAGTCTACGGGGCTTCACATTCCCTTTGCCCGCATACAGATAAAGGGTACGAAGATCGTTACCCGTGCCGACAAGACCGGACACTTCCAGTTGGCGGACCTGCCATTGGGTCGTCAGACGATTGTTGCCAGCAGCATGGGCTATGTCTCAGAGGAGCGCGTGGTCGTCATGCAGCAGGGAAAGGGTACAGTAGTGTACTTCCTGCTCGACGACGATGCCAAAGAACTCAACCAGGTCGTAGTCACGGGAACCCGTACGCAGCACTTCCTCAAGGACGTGCCCATACGTACAGAAGTGATCACCTCAAAGGCCATTACCAACAAGAACGCCCAAAACCTGTTTGAGGCCCTCGAAGGCGTCCCTGGCGTGCGCGTAGAGCAGCAATGCCAATTCTGCAACTTCTCAATGGTGCGCATGCAAGGACTGGGAGCAGAACATACGCAGGTGCTTGTAGACGGCGAGCCCATCTACAGCGGGCTGGCTGGGGTATATGGCCTGCAGCAGATGGGGACCAACGATGTGGATCGGCTTGAGATTGTCAAAGGTGCTGGCTCTGCTCTTTACGGCAGCAGTGCCGTGGCAGGAGCCATCAATATCATCACCAAGGAACCCGGATTTGAACCCTCGCTGAAGGCTGATGCACAAATGGGCAGCTATGGTTGCAAAAACTATAATGCATCGGGCTCCATGCGAAAGGACAACATAGGTATCAGTATCTTTGCACAACACAACGAGGCCGATGCCATAGATGCCACGCAGGACGGCAATAGCCGTAGCGAGGTGAAACACAAGGATGGCGTGTCCGACCGCGTAGAGTCGCGGCTTACCAATATGGGAATCGGGCTGTACATCTATTCGCCCTTTGCCAAGAATGACAAGCTTGTGTTGCGTGGCAAGGTGATGAGCGAGCACCGTGCCGGCGGAACGATGACGGACGACGTGTTCCGCAATCCTTTCTCTGAGGGCACGGAGGACATCTCCACCAACCGGCTGACGGGCGACCTGAGCTACAACCTGCCCTTAGGCGCAAAGTCGGAGCTGAACATCGCTATGGCCTATGTGCACCATAAGCGCAACGCCACCAACGACACCTACCTTACCAGCTACCAGGCTTCGCATGACGGCAACCAGCCGCCGGTGGCTTCCATGCGCCCTTACATAGCAAAGGAGAACACCCTCACGCCTTCCGCCACCTTCACCTCTCACTTAGGCAGCCACACGCTGCTTGTGGGTGTGCAGGGCTATTTCACCCGTTTGCGCGAGAGCGGCCTTTATTGTATTGATGACAAGACGAACCCCTACTATGGCGTTGATTACACATCGCTGAGCAAGAAAAAGGCCAATGAGGTCGGTTTTTTTGCCCAGGACGAGTGGAAGATAGGCCATGCGCTGACCGTCGTGCCCGGCGTACGTCTCGACACACATCACTCTGAAGAGGAATACGCTGCAAGCAAGAAGGTGTTCGATGGTAATTTCCCGTCGACACACTTCAGCGAAACAAGCTTCAATCCACGCCTCGCCATCAAGTACGAAGCAACCCGTGAGCTCACCCTGCGTGCCAACTTAGGCACCGGCTTCCGTGCGCCCTATGGATTCTCTGAAGACCTGCACCTGTGCAGCGGGTCGCCCCGCGTGTGGAAATCGGGCAATCTCAAGGGCGAGCGTTCCATAAGCTTCAATCTCTCGGCCGACTATTACACGTGTAACTGCCAGCTCAGCGTGAACCTTTTCCGTACCAACCTGAGCAACAAGATTGAGTTTGCGCCTGCCGACGACAATGTAAAGAAGCTCGGATACACCTATCAGTGGGAAAACGTTGACGATGCTTATGTGCAGGGAGTGGAGTTAGGCGTGAAGTGGAATCCTGTAAGCAATGTAAAGACCGGCGTGAGCTGGACGTTCAACCAAGGCAAATACCACCACGTGCGTGCCGACTGGACTGACACGCCCTACGCCGACGACAGCCGCAACGTGAGCCGTTTCCCGGCGATGACCGGCGACATCAACCTAGAATACACTCCGGGCACCTGGACCTTCACAGCCATCGGATCGTTGCAGGGACGTATGTATATTGACTATATGAAGGACGATGAGGTGCCCGGGAAAATTAAGAAGACGAGTCCCTTCATGCTCTTCAACCTGAGAGCTTCGAAGCGGTTGGGGGCCTTCACGCTCTATGCCGGTGGCAAAAACATATTCAGTTACCTGCAGGACGAGAAGCATACCGACAACGCGGCCTTCATGTACGCTCCCGTCTATGGCGCCACCTGGTATGGCGGTGTAAGCGTACAAATCTGATAGGGTCTTGGTGTGGGGATGTCGTGTGGCGGCTATTATTTCTTTGTCACCGTGGCCAGCCAGTGCTTGAACTCGTTGCGGTAACCGTTGAACACGTTGATGTCGGTGTGACCGGCAATGCCACGTACCTTTCCATCGGGTGCCAACTGCCAGATCCACAGTTTCACATCAGGCTTATACTCGCCGTAGCACGCTATCCATACGGGATAGGTGCATTTGATAATTGTCCGCGGTAGATGGTGCTATCCTTTCCCTCCACTGTTTTTATCTCATTCGTGCAGATGGTGCAGGCATTGAGAAGCATCATGGCCAAGAGGCTGAAAGTGAATACGATTCTTCTTTGTTCCTTATCAATAGCGTAACTCATTGCAGAACCTCCTTTCCGTGAATGATACCGATGAACCCGTCCGTGCTTCGTGAAGACAGGCGCTCCGTCGACGGCAAAAAGGCTTGGCAGGTCGTGGCTGTTGTCCTTGCCAATGTTTGCCCGAGACAATGATTGAATGGAACGGAGCCATCGTATCTGTGGGAACGAGGCGCACGGCGACAATCTTCCGGTGCTCGGCAGCGCCCATAGCACATTACGCATGGCATAGCCCACCATGGCTTGAGGGTGCAGTGGGTATAAAGATAGCCGAAATGTATTGACAAAAGTCTGTCATCGCGGGAGAGCATTCCAGAGAGAAGGGAATCGGATATTTCAGAAAAAACCGGTTTCAAAAGATGGAAAAAGCACACTATCGAGATCAAAAAGGCGAGATGAGTGCATCAAACTACCGAGATGACCATGTCAAACTACTGAGATGACCGTGTCAAAAAGGCGAGATGACAACATAAAAAAGGTACTTTGACGAGAAATTCTCTAGAGAATTTTCCTTCAAAGTACCTTTTTTATTTTAGTCCCAAAACGATATATTGCGTATATATCTATTAATCAACAAGTTAGTAAAGCCGCTCTGTTTTCGCAAAAATCAGGCCGAAGGACAGTTTGTTTCAAAAGAACGCATTCTCAGAGCCGCTTTTTTGTCAGTTTTATCAACAATCAGCATATCAGCATTCTGCTCTCATATACACTACCAAGCGCATCATTGACTTTATCACGTTTTTTCCTTAGCACTATAGCTTATTCTTCGGTCTCTCCCTGCTTTTGTTTCATGCGCCGGTATTCCGACGGTGTCATACCCGTGGCCTTACGGAAGCATTTCGAGAAATACTTAGGATCAGCAAAGCCGACAGCATAAGCGATCTGCGAGAAGCTGTCCTTGCTCTTAGCCACAAGGAGCTCGGCACGCTGCAGACGGATGTGTCGGACGAACTCCACAGGCGGCATGCCCACGATCGACCGCATCTTGCTGTAGAAGGCGGTACGGCTGAGGTTGACCTCGTCGGCCATGTCCTCCATGCGCAGGGCTGGGTCGCTAATATGTTTCTCAAGGAAGGCCATGAGCTTGTTCATCATCACCTTATCTGCATCGATAATCTCAGGAGCACTCAGTCGATAGGGCGTGGACGCTTCTTTGTCGGGCGTTTGTTGCTTGTCATCGCTGGTTTCTTCCACGGCAGGGTCAGTGAGCTGTTGCAGCGCCTCTTGTTGCAGGCTATGGCGGCGGGCAATGATGTTAGCCACGCGCTCACGGAGGTAGGTAGCCGAGAATGGCTTGGGGATGTAGTCGTCAATGCCCTCGCGCAGTCCCTGCAAGCGATCCTGCATGGAAGCCTTGGCACTGAGGATGATGATGGGGATATGGCTGGTGGTGGCATCCTGCTTGAGTTGATGAACCATTGCCAACCCGTCCATGACAGGCATCATCACGTCGGAGATGATGAAGTCAGGCAGTTGCTTGCGTGCTGTCTTCAGACCCTGCAAGCCATTGTCGGCAGTGAGCACGGTATAGTCAGGGCTAAGGATGGCAGAGAGGAAGAGCCGCAGGTCAGCATTGTCCTCGACGACAAGCAGCGTTGTGCGCCGTCCACGATCAGACTCTGTGTTGTCACCTCCCATGCTCTGCTCAGCATAGGAGAGGGCAAAGGGCGCATTGGTGTCATCGACAAGGTAGTTGTCGGAGTCGTGGTCATAGTGGAGCATGTTGTCAACAAGGGCAAGCATGCTCTGGCTGTTGCGCCGCACCATGTCGAGCAGCCCGTGTCCCCGCTCTGAGAGCGACTCACTCTTGAGCACTTCAGTGACAGGTTCACCGATAAGCGTCAGCGGCGTACGCAACTGATGGCCGATGCGGGTAAAGAATTCGGCCCTCATACGTCCCATCTCGGTCTGCATCTTCATGCGCTGCCGCTGGTTGATCAGATAGACAGCCAAGAAGATCAGGGCACCGCCAACGATGATATAGAAGCACCATCCCATCCACGACTCCCAAAAAGTAGGATGCGCATAAATGACGAGCGCCCGCGTATTGTCCTGCCACACACCGTTGGCATTAGTAGACCGGACGAGGAGACGCAGATGACCGTGGGGAATGCGGTTGAAAGAAGCACTGTGCATGTCATCGACATAGTTCCATTTGTCACCGTCGCCCTCAAGTTGATAGGCATACCGCACCCGACTCGCGGCGGCAAAGTCCAGGGCGGAGAAATAGATGGTGAGGCTGCGTTTGTCGCTCGGCACTTCCAGCACGGGCGAGTTGAGAATGGCTTGCGGCTGGTCATCGCCCTGATAGCGTACACTGGTGAAGACGATACGCGGCACCACAGAAGAGTTGCGTAAGTCGCCCGGCGCAAAAGCGATGACACAGCCATTGCAGGCCATGAACAAATTGCCGCCATCGGGGCGGCAGAGCGGTTTGGCCTCGGAGAACTCGACCGGGTAGCCGATGTCCTGAGCGCTGAACGTGGAGAGAACGCGATGCTTACGGTCGTATTTATCGATGGTCGTCTCCCGTACAAGCCAGATGCTGCCATGACGGTCCTCCACCATAGCCTGTACGAGACCTTCATCGGCGGTCACAGAGGAGATCGTCGTCAGATGGAGATCGTTGTGGAGCAGCCCGTCGTCGGTGATTTCCTGCACACCGCCTCCCATGATGTTGACAAAGACATGGCCGTCGCGTGTAGGTAGGGCCTGCAAGACGGTGCTACTGGAGAGCGAGTGGTCGTCGCCACTGCGGGGCGAGGTGGTGAAGAAGCGGAGGCGTTGCAGCGGCATGGGCTTACTCGAAAACGTAATCAGTCCCCCATTGGTCGCCACGACCATCTCACCACGGCGTGTCCCGGCAATGCGTCGCACTTTGAGGAAGGCAAGACGGGGATAGTCCCTGAAAAGATTGTTGACGTTGATGAAACGCACAGACCCATTGGATAATTGGTCCACACAGTTCACGCCTCCGCCATAGGTGGCGATCCACAGCCGGTGACTGCTGTCCTCAAAGATGTCGTAGACATCGTCATGGCTCAGGCTCCAACGGTCGTGCTGATCATGAACATAGTGGCGCATGGCCTTGCCGCCCCGGCAGTAAAGGCCCTCGCCTTTGGTACCGATCCACATCCGGCCCTTGCTGTCTTGCTTGATTGAATAGACACTGTGGGCAAAACGTGTCGGAAGATTTTGCAGAGCTCCCGACGGTGTGAGATAACCCTTCTGTCTGCCTTCACGGTCATAGACGGCCAGACAGCCTTCGCGATCACCTGCCCATAGGTTACCGTCACGGTCTATGCACAAAGCGCGCACCTCCTGGTTGACGACCATAGGCAACCGGCGCACGCGATGGCGACGGAAATGCAGCATCGAGAGATTGCGCTCGCCCGAGAACCAGAGGTTGTGTTGATTATCGACAAAAGATTTCTTGATCAGCGGTATGCAGGCCTCTGTTGTCTCACCACTGCGCAAAGGATAGGCCACGAGACTGCGAAAACGCTCATCGTAGTAGCTGAAGGTACCACCACGGGGCACGACCCAAATGGTGCCATACTCATCCTCATGGAAAAACGGCGCGCTGCTGGCCGTACGCAGATAAGACTGTTGCGGTTCGGCCTGCAACCATTCACAGCGGTCACCGTCAAGCATGGCTACGCCGTCATTGGCAGAGAAAAGCCAGATACGCCCCCGGCGGTCTACAAAGATCTTGGTGATATCGGCGGAGGAGAGCGCGGGATGACGCAACGGAAGCTCACGCAGACGCTGATGATCAAGCACAAACAAACCTTGCGAAGTGCCCAACAGCAGACTGCCGTGCCAGGCACAGACATCGTTGACATGAAGATCCTTCCTATCGGCGCAATGCTTTTGGAAGGTCTTGTCATCCTTGCCGACAGAGACGACACCGCCATGAGCACTGATGAAATAGGTGCGGGCTCCTATCCGCTCCGTGAGGATGGCGGGGAAAGCGCATGCCTTCCGGGCATTAACATCGAGGATAGCCTTACCCGAAAGCAACCACTCATGGCCATAGCCGTCGACGAGTGCCTGACGTATGTCCAAACCACGATAGAGTGTGATGCCGTTTTCAGACTCCACATGATCGTCGTCGATGCGAAGCGTCAGCCTTGGGGAGCCCTCACTGGTAACCCAAGTGTGACCGTCGGACAAAGAGAAGATGCGGTGGAAACGTACGGGCTGCCGGATGGAAGAGGCAATGAGCCGGTTGATATTGACATAGGCGCATCGCCCTGTGTCGAAGAGATAGAGCCGCCGGTCATAGGTTGTCACCCACACATCGTTGCGGTGATTGGTATGGAGCGTATAGATACGATTGCTCGTCAGCATGTCGACCAGGCCGGGCATACTGCGGAAAGTAGTGAAGCGATAGCCGTCGTAGTAGCAGAGTCCGCTCCACGTGCCAAGCCACATCAGCCCGTCGTCGGTCTGTCCGATACCGGAGATGATGTTGGCCGCCAAGCCATCGCGCAGTGAGAACGTACGCACGTCGCAATAGGGTTGGGCAAATGTTTCATAGATACAGCAGAACTGCAAGAGTAAGAGCAAAAAGTACTTTCTAAACATGTTATACAGATAAAGATAGCTTTGATGGCTATGCAAAGATAATAAATTTCCACTTATTGGCATAAAGAATACGATGAAAAGTGGATTTCGAACGATTTTATACCATTCTGAACAAAAATCCCACCCACAATTCGGAAACTATTTATTATCTTTGCAAAAACATAAACCAATCTCAAAAAGCAAATGAAACAATTCATGGATGAGAACTTTCTGCTGCAGACAGAAACCGCGCAAAAACTCTATCACGAGCATGCTGCCAAGATGCCCATCATCGATTATCACTGTCATCTCGTTCCTCAGCAAGTCGCCGAGAACAAGCGTTTCCGCTCGATCACGGAGGTGTGGCTCGGAGGTGACCACTATAAGTGGCGCGCAATGCGCAGCAATGGCATACCAGAGAAATATTGCACTGGTAAAGACACCAGCGACTGGGAAAAGTTTGAGAAGTGGGCGGAGACGGTGCCCTATACGTTCCGCAATCCGCTCTACCACTGGACTCACCTGGAGTTGAAGACGGCCTTCGGCATCAACAAGCGCCTCAATCCAGAGACTGCCCGCGAGATCTTTGACGAATGCAACGACAAACTCGCCAACGATCCTTCTCTCACACCGTGGGGACTGCTCAATAAATATAATGTGGATACGGTGTGCACCACCGATGATCCTACCGATGACCTCCACTATCATGCTGTCGTGGCAAAAAGCCAGCTCAAGACACGCATGCTCCCGGCATGGAGACCAGACAAAGCCATGGCACCGGAGAATGCTAAGGACTTCCGCGAATATGTCGAGAAGCTCTCTGCCGTTTCGGGAAAGAACATCAGCAACTTCCAGGACTACGTAGACGCTTTGCAACAGCGCCACGATTTCTTCAACACCATGGGGTGCCGCCTCTCCGACCACGGCATCGAGGAGTTCTACGCCGAAAAATACACCGACAAGGAGATCAACGACATCTTTGACAAGGTTTACGCCGGCAAGGAACTCACACACGAAGAGGTGCTGAAGTTCAAGAGTGCCATGCTCTATGTCTTCGCCGTACAAGACTACCAGGCCGGATGGGCACAGCAATACCACTATGGTGCCATCCGCAACAACAACACGCGCATGTTCCGCCAGCTGGGACCCGACACGGGCTTCGACTCGATCGGTGAGTTCAACACGGCAAAGAGTTGCTCGGCCTTCCTCAACCGACTCGATTTGGAGGGACATCTGACAAAGACGATACTCTACAACCTCAATCCGGCAGCCAACGAGGTGATGGCTACGATGCTCGGAAACTTCCAGGACGGCTCTATGCCCGGTAAGATTCAGTGGGGATCGGGATGGTGGTTCCTTGACCAGAAGGACGGCATGACCAAACAACTCAACGCGCTGTCACTGCTGGGACTGCTGAGTCGCTTCGTCGGTATGCTCACCGACTCTCGCTCCTTCCTCTCCTACCCCCGTCACGAATACTTCCGTCGCACCCTCTGCAATCTCATCGGCAACGACATCGAGAACGGCGAGGTTCCTTACGACGGCTATGAGGAGAAGCGTGTCAACCAGATGGTAGAGGACATCTGCTACTACAACGCAAAGAACTTCTTTAATTTTTAAGTGCAGACACACCGCTGTCTCCGCTTGCGTAATCACTTCTTTGTGTTCGTAATATTATAATAGCAATTATTAATAGTTATAAGAATATGGCAAAAATAGTAACATTGGGCGAGCTCATGCTGCGCCTGTCTCCAGAGGGCAACGACCGATTCATACAAAGTGATCACTTCCGCGTGATTCCGGGCGGAGGTGAGGCCAACGTAGCCATCAGCCTCGCCAACTACGGGCACGATGCCGACTTCGTCACCAAACTCCCGAAACACGAGATCGGACAGCTGGCCCTCAACGCCATGCGCCGCTATGGTGTCGGCACAAGCCACATCGTGCGTGGTGGTGATCGCGTCGGCATCTACTACGCTGAGACGGGTGCTTCCATGCGACCCAGCAAGGTCATCTACGACCGCGCGCACTCTGCCATTGCTGAGGCACGACCTGAAGAGTTTGACTTCGACGAGATCTTTGAAGGCGCTCAGTGGTTCCACTGGTCGGGCATCACACCGGCTATCAGCGACAACGCCGCCGCTATCGTAAAGGCTGCCTGCGAGGCTGCCAAGCGCCACGGCGTGACCGTGTCGGTAGACCTCAACTTCCGCAAGAAGCTGTGGACGTCGGAGAAGGCGATCTCCATCATGCGCCCGCTCATGCAGTACGTCGACGTGTGCATCGGCAATGAGGAGGATGCTATGCTCTGCCTGGGATTCAAACCAGACGCTGACATTGAAGGTGGTAAGACCGACGCTGCCGGATACCATAAGATCTTCGAGCAAATGGCAAAGACCTTCGGATTTAAATATGTCGTCTCAACCCTGCGTGAGTCTTACTCCGCTACGCACAACGGTTGGAAAGCGCTCATCTATAATGGTGAGGAATTCTACGAGAGCCGTCACTACGACATTGAGCCGATCATCGACCGCGTAGGTGGTGGTGACTCCTTCGCAGGCGGACTCATCCACGGACTGCTCACCAAGCCTACTCAGGGTGAGGCACTGGAGTTTGCCGCCGCAGCATCAGCACTGAAGCATACCATCAACGGCGACTTCAACCTCGTATCGAAAGAAGAAGTGGAAAGCCTCGCCGCAGGCAACGCCAACGGCAGAGTCCAGAGATAAAAAACAAAAAATAAGCCACCGGACGGACAAAACTCTGTTTGACCGCCCGATGGCTTTCTATCATTTCAATCAACCAATAACACTACTACAATCATGGCTAAATTTGACAAAATACAAGTTCTTCAGAAAATCGGGGCTACCGGTATGGTGCCCGTTTACTATAATGCTGACGTGGAAGTCGCCAAGAAAGTGATCAAGGCCTGCTACGAAGGTGGCGTGCGCGCCTTCGAATTCACCAACCGTGGAGACTTCGCCCACGAGGTATTCGGCGAACTGGTGAAATGGGCCGACAAGGAATGCCCTGAGCTGGCCTTGGGTGCCGGTACTGTTGTCGACGCTCCTACTGCTGCGCTGTATATCCAGCTCGGTGCAAACTTCATCGTAGGTCCACTCTTCAACCCTGACGTGGCACCAGTATGCAACCGTCGTCTCGTTCCCTATTGCCCGGGCTGCGGCACAGTCAGCGAGATCGGCAAGGCTCAGGAACTCGGTGCCGACCTGACCAAGGTGTTCCCCGGCGATGTCTATGGCCCACGCTTCATCAAAGATCTCATGGCTCCCTGCCCCTGGTCGAAGATCATGGTCACTGGCGGCGTGGCTCCTACACAGGAGAACCTCGAAGGATGGATCAAGGCCGGTGCCTACTGCGTGGGCATGGGTTCGAAACTCTTCCCCAAAGAGGTTGTGGCCAAAGGTGACTGGAGCGCCATCACAGAACTCTGCAAGCAGTGCATCGAAATTATTCAGAATGCTAAAAAGCAACGCGCATGAACGGAGGAACTATCAAAAACGATGTAAAGACGAACTGGAGATGGTACCTCTGTGCTCTCCTCTTCGTCGCCACCACGGTCAACTATCTCGACCGTCAAGTGCTCTCGCTGACATGGAAGGACTTCATCGCCCCGGAGTTTCACTGGACCGATACCGACTATGGTATGATCACGGGATGGTTCTCGCTGTTCTACGCAGCGGTGAGCCTCTTCGCGGGTACGGCCATTGACCGCCTGGGTACGAAGAAAGGCTATCTGCTCGCCATCATCATCTGGTCTACAGGTGCCTGCCTTCATGCAGGATGCGGATGGCTGACGATGGAGATCGAGGGACTGGACAGTGTGGAGGCGCTCCATGCCGTGAAGCAAGGTTCGGCATTGGCGCTCTCTATCTCTACCATCTCTGTATATCTCTTCTTGGGCTGCCGCATGATCCTGGCCATTGGTGAGTCAGGCAACTTCCCCTCAGCCATCAAGGTGACGGCTGAATATTTCCCGAAGAAGGACCGCGCCCTCTCCACTGCAATCTTCAATAGTGGTGCCTCGGTAGGCGCACTGGCTGCTCCGGCTACTATCCCGTTCATTGCCAAAGCATGGGGATGGGAGAGTGCCTTCATCATCATCGGTGCACTCGGTTTCGTCTGGGTGTTCTTCTGGTTGGAATGGTACGACAAGCCTGAGAAGTCCAAACATGTCAATGCGGCTGAGCTTGCCTATATCCATCAGGACGATGAGAAAGAGACTAACGAAGCTAAAGCTGACGAGAAAACAGAGAAGACGATCCCTCTGCTCAAGTGTCTCACCTATCGGCAGACATGGGAGTTTATCGCCGGTAAGTTCTTCACAGACGGCGTGTGGTGGTTCTACCTTTTCTGGGCTCCCGCTTACTTCAGTGATGTCTATCACTATCCTTCGGCTTCGAAAGAGGGTGCTACGCTCATCTTCATCCTGTATTTCATCGTCACGGTGATCTCTATCTTCGGTGGCTATCTGCCTAAGCTGTTTGTGGAGAAACGTGGAATGAATCCTTATGCCGGACGTATGCTGGCCATGCTCATCTTTGCCTTCATGCCGCTGACGGCTCTGCTGGCTCAGCCACTCGGACAGTATGGTGCTATCTTCCCGGCTGTCATCATCGGCATCGCCGGTGCCGGACACCAGGCTTGGTCGGCTAACCTCTACTCTACCATCGGCGACATGTTCCCCAAATCGACGGTCGCTACGATCACGGGTGTGGGTACGATGGCCGGTGGTATCGGCTCTTACATGATCAATCAGGGCTCCGGTATTCTCTTCGACTATGCCGAGAAAGCCGGTAGCTCATTCTCCTTCCTGGGCTTTGAAGGCAAGCCTGCCGGATACATGATCGTGTTCTGTATCTGTGCCGTGGCCTATCTCATCGCTTGGTCGATCATGAAGGCACTCGTACCAAGATACAAAAAGATCGTACCATAACAACTCCTTATTATATATAGTACACTTAGGACCACCTTATATATATAGGTGGTTCCAATTTTACTACACCTTATTTGTATACCGAATCTATGACTAACAACATTCTCAACAGACACACGGCACCGAAAGCTGAGGCTCCGGAGCGTGTGATACAGTTTGGCGAGGGCAACTTCCTCAGAGCATTTGTGGACTGGATGATCCAGGAGATGAACGACGAGACGGCTTTCAATGGTTCTGTCGTCATCGTACAGCCACGCGAGCGTAACCATATCGAGACACTGCGCGCACAGGACTGCCTCTACCATGTCAACCTGCTCGGACTGAAAGGCAACGAGCAAGTAAACACCTGCCAGCGAATCAGCAGCGTCAGCCGCGCGCTGAATCCCTATACACAGTACGACGCGTTCATGGCGCTGGCCGAGCAACCAGAGATGCGCTTTGTCATCTCCAACACCACCGAAGCCGGTATCGCCTTCGACGACACGTGCAAGCTGAGCGACACACCACCAGCCTCCTACCCCGCCAAACTCACGCAGCTGCTCTATCGCCGCTATACTTGTTTCAACGGAGATGCCAAGAAGGGACTCATCATCCTGCCCTGTGAGCTGATCTTTGGCAATGGACATCATCTCAGAGATTGCATCAACAAATACATCGACTTGTGGCATGAAGACCTCGACGACGCTGAGGGATTCCGCAAATGGGTAGCAAGCTGCTGCCCAATCTGCACCACACTCGTAGACCGCATCGTCAACGGTTATCCCCGAAATGACGAACAACAACTGTGGCAGCGTATCGGCTACAAGGACGCCGCGATGGTGCAAGGCGAGATCTTCCACCTTTGGGTCATCGAACACGACAAGAACATCTCCATCGAACGGCTCGATGAGGAATGGCCGGCACGCAAAGCAGGACTCAACGTAGTGCTCACCGACAACGAAGCACCCTATCATCTGCGCAAGACGACACTGCTCAATGGTCCACACACTGTCCTCTCGCCGGTAGCATTCCTCTCCGGCATCGACATCGTCAGAGATGCTTGCAACGATGAACTCGTGGGGAAATACATCCATCAGGTCATGTTCAACGAGCTGTTGCCGACACTTGAACTGCCGCAAGACGAGCTCACACGCTTTGCCGAAGATGTGCTGCAACGCTTCAAGAATCCTTATATCGACCACCAGGTGACCAGCATCATGCTCAACAGCTTCCCGAAGTTCAAGACGCGTGACCTGCCTGCGCTGAAGCGCTACACGGAATTGAAAGGAGAACTGCCCAAAGCTATTGTGCTCGGACTCGCTGCCATCACCACCTATTATAAAGGTGGCACACGGAAGGACGGCACGGCGATCGCACCCAACGACGATCCGGCAATCCTTGAACTGCTCCAGCAGCTGTGGACTTCGGCCGATTGCCATACCATCGCTGAAGGCGTGCTCGGCGCGCAGAACCTGATTTGGAAAGAGCAAGGTAACCTCAATGACATCCCAGGACTGACTGACTTGCTGACCTCCTACCTCCAGCAGATTCAAGAGTCGGGCATGAGAAAAGCCATTGAGTCGGTTCTCAACAAGTGAAAAGATGAAACAAGCAATTAGAATCAACCCTACAGACAATGTCGCCGTAGCCATCAAGCCCATGAAGGCCGGTGACACCGTTGACATCGACGGCGCACCTCTCAAACTGGTTACGGATGCGGTGCCCGGACACAAGATCGCTCTCAACGACATCAAGACGGGAGAGATGATCGTGAAATACGGCTTTCCTATCGGTCATGCTATCCACGACATTGCGAAAGGAGCGCTGCTCGACGACCACGACATCAAGACGAATCTTAGCGGAGAACTGAACTACGACAACATCCATCTACAGCCGCAGGCAAAGACTACGCCTCATCCCGATGCTACCTTCCAAGGTTACCGCCGCTCCAACGGACTGGTCGGCGTGAGGAACGAACTGTGGGTGATCCCTACAGTAGGCTGTGTCAATGGCATCGCTCAGAATATCGTGGAGGAGGTAAAAGCGCAGACGGGTAATGGTGACGGTGTTGACGACATCGTAGCTTTTCCGCATAACTACGGCTGCTCACAACTCGGTGAAGATAACGAGAACACGCGACATATCCTTCGCGACCTGGTGCTTCATCCCAATGCCGGTGGCGTACTCATCGTGGGATTGGGATGTGAGAACAACCAACCGCATGAATTCGTGAAACTGCTCGGTGACTATGACCATGACCGCATCAAACTGCTCGTCTGTCAGGAAGTGGAAGGCAACGAGGTGGAAGCTGGCACAGAGATGCTGATGGACCTCTATGACAAAGCGCGCAACGATCAGCGTACGGCCATTCCTGCTTCTGAACTGCGCATCGGACTGAAGTGTGGCGGCAGCGACGGCTTCTCCGGTATCACAGCCAACCCACTCCTTGGTGCTTTCAGCGACTGGCTCTGCAATGAACAAGGGGGTACCACGGTGCTCACTGAGGTTCCCGAGATGTTCGGCGCTGAGACTTTGCTCATGCAGCGATGCATCAACGAACAGGTGCTCGACGATACGAAGCATCTCATCAACAACTTCAAGCACTACTTCCTCAGTCATGGTCAGCCCGTAGGCGAGAACCCATCACCGGGAAACAAAGCCGGAGGCATCTCCACATTGGAAGAGAAAGCACTGGGATGCACACAGAAGTCGGGCTCATCGCCTGTCTATGGTGTCCTCGGCTATGGCGAGCGACTGCAAGGTCACGGCCTTCATCTGCTCTCTGCCCCAGGCAACGACCTTGTTGCCGCGACAGCTTTGGCTGCAGCCGGATGCCATATCGTGCTGTTCACAACGGGCCGGGGCACGCCCTTCGCTACAGCCGTGCCGACATTGAAAGTCTCTACCAACACCTCACTCTATCAGCGCAAAGGCAACTGGATCGACTTCAACGCTGGCAGCATCGTGGAAGACAAGCGCATCGAAGACCTCCTGCCCGACTTCATCCACACCGTCCTCGATGTGGCCAGCGGCAAAAAGGTAAAAGCAGAGCGCAACGGAATCCATGGCTTTGCCATCTTCAAGAATGGTGTGACGCTGTAAATATAAGAATGACTGATATGAGATCTTTTCTCTCTAACGCTTTCATGGGCTGCATAGTGCTCTCCTGCTCTCTTCTGTTCTCGCTACAAGCAGTCGGACAGGACAGAACGATGACTGTGACGCTGCAAAATCCTGGCAACACGATTTTGCAGCAGTCGCCCGTGGAAATCCCCGGTATAGAAGGCTTTCGCTCTGCCCGCGTGACTGTAGACGGCAAAGAGATACCTTCGCAAATAGACGACTTGGACGGTGACGGAGGAGCTGATCATCTGTTCTTCCTCGCCGACATCAAGGCAAAGGGACAAAGCAAGGTTACTATAGCGCTGTGGCGGAAGACTATGCCCAACACCTACGCTAAGCGTACTTTTGCCGACATCCTTCTGCGCAACAGCAAAGTGAAGGCAAAGAACAAGCACGACATCTACCTGAGTGAGTTCGCTTCGCTGCGGGGAACCAATCCCTTCCCCGTCATCCACCAGCATGGTGCCGTACTGGAGAGTGAGCTCACTGCCTACCGCTTCTATTGCAGTCCGCGACAATCGGTCGACATCTATGGCAAACGCAAAAGGCAGCTGGAACTTCAAGACACTGAGTTTTATCCTGACTCGGTCCAGTTGGCCACTGGCTACGGTGACGACGTCCTTGCTGTAAGAGATGGTGTAGGTGTCGGAGCCCTCAATGGATGGGACGGCCGTCAGCCCGTCGGCTTTGACGACTGCGACAGCCGCCGCCAACGTATCGTTGCTAACGGACCGCTCCGCAGCATCATAGAGATCACGGATCTGAACTGGAAACCGATACCCGACGCAGAGCCTCGCACACTCACCACTCGCTACACAATGATCGCGGGGCATCGCGATTGTGAAGTAGACGTGAGAGTGTCTGTACCAAAAGGCTTCAAGCTCAGCAACCAAATATGCACCACACCTTATTTTATAGGCATTACGCATATCAAGGGGCAACAAAGCTGGACCGACAGCCATGGCCTGCTTGCCAACTGGGGCACCGACTATCCCGTCACCGGTAAGGACACTCTCTCACACCAGAAAGAGACCGTGGGACTGGCGATCTCCATTCCCCAAGCCAACATCCTCAAAGCAGTTCATACCCAATACGACGATGGCTATGTCGTCTCTATCCCCGATGGGCATCTCGTCTACCATATCTCTTTCTGCAGTGACAAAGAGGTGCACGGCTACCACAGCGCTGCACAATGGTTCAACGCCCTGAGAGCCTGGAAAGCAAAGGAAGATGCCGCCCGACTCCTAAAAATAAGGGGGGGCAAGGAAACCTCCCGTCCCTTAGCATTAGCCTCTATTAATGCTGTGTCCCGTACGCCTCTGCTTAGCAGAGCCCATCAAAATAACAAGAAGGGCAAAGCAACAAGCGTTGTTTAGCCCTTCTTGTGATTCAGCCGGGGTTCGAACCCGGGACCCGCAGCTTAGAAGGCTGCTGCTCTAATCCAACTGAGCTACTGAACCATACCCTTTCAATAAAGCAAATGCAAAATTACTATTTATTTGTCATACTGCCATCGCTTTTTGACAGACATCCTTAATAATTATTATATATTAACAAAAGCATTTCCTTTCTATCTTCTATTGTTTGCGATCTTCGAAAAAAAAGAACTGCATATGCAAAAAAACGAAGCCTTTCATTCTACATGACATATTTTTTTTATATCTTTGTAGCATAATCGTAACAGACATTACAGATATTTATGAACACAAGCGACTATGTGATTATCTTCATGAAGATATTAGGCTCCCTAGCCTTACTGATCTACGGCATGAAGGTAATGAGTGAAGCCCTGCAGAAAATGGCAGGCTCGCAACTGCGTCATATCCTTGGCGCAATGACCACCAACCGTTTCACAGGAATGCTCACGGGTGTTTTCATCACCTGCGCTGTGCAATCCTCTTCAGCCACCACGGTGATGACCGTCAGCTTTGTCAATGCAGGTCTACTCACTCTGGCACAAGCCATCTCGGTGATCATGGGTGCCAACATCGGAACGACGCTCACCGCCTGGATCATGTCGCTGGGATTCAATGTAGACCTGACAATGGTCGTTTTCCCAGCTTTCTTCGTGGGCATCATGCTCATCTATTCCAAGCGCCGCCGCTACATCGGCGACTTTCTCTTCGGTATTGCCTTTCTTTTCTTTGCACTTGTCCTACTGAGCAATGCCGGCAAAGAACTTGATCTGGAACACAACCCACAAGCTATCCAGTTCTTCTCTTCCTTTAATGTTCACAGTCACGCCAACATCATCGTATTTGTGCTCATAGGTACGCTGATCACCTGCGTTGTGCAGAGTTCAGCCGCCGTGATGGCCATCACCATTCTGCTCTGTTCCTCCGGCGTGTTGCCGATCTACTTCGGCATCGCCCTTGTCTTAGGAGAGAACATCGGCACGACGGCCACCGCCAACCTCGCCGCTTTAGGTGCCAACACACAAGCACGGCGTGCGGCCATGGCGCACTTGGTCTTCAACGTATTCGGTGTCATTTGGGTGCTGTTTCTGTTCTATCCCTTTGTCAACGGCGTATGCCACCTCGTAGGTTATAATCCTGCTGGAGTCGGTTTCACGCAAGCACAGAAGGCCACTATCCTACCCATCGTACTTGCAGCGTTCCATACCTGTTTCAATGTGACCAACACTGCCCTGCTCATCGGCTTCATCCCACAGATAGAAAAAGTAGTCTGCTGGATCATCAAACCCAAAAGCAATAAAGACGAGGAAGATTTCCGTCTGCGTTTCATACAGTCTGGTATCATGAAGACCCCGGAGCTCTCCGTGTTGGAAGCTTCTAAAGAGATCCACTCTTTCGCCGAGCGCATGAGAAGAATGTTGCGTATGGTACGTGAACTGCTCAACACTAAGGATGCCAACGACTTCGTCAAACTGTTCTCTCGCATTGAGAAATACGAGAGTATCGCCGACAACATGGAGATAGAAATTGCCAAATACCTCGACCAAGTCAGCGACGCCCATCTCAGCGACGAGACTAAGGACAAAGTACGCGCCATGCTGCGAGAGATCTCTGAGCTTGAGAGTATCGGTGATTCCTGCTATCATATCGCAAGAACCATCAACCGTAAATACACCGAGAAAGAAGAGTTCACCACCGACCAGTATGAACATCTCCATCAGATGTTCGCTCTCACCGACCAGTCAATGGAAGAAATGGAGCATGCACTTGTGGAGCATAAGACAGATATCGACATCAACCGCTCTTTCAACATTGAAAACGAAATTAACAACTATCGCAACCAGCTCCGCAGTAGAAACACCATTGATGTCAATGACCATAAATATACCTACGCCGTAGGTACGATGTACATGGACATCATCAATGAATGCGAGCGCGTCGGCGACTATGTCGTCAACGTCGTGGAGGCACGTACAGGAAAAAAGAAAAACGAGGCGTAAAGCCACTCTCACTCCTCATCCGTGATCAAGCGAAGAATTTCAGTCACTGATAAGTAATTGATGCAAAGGTCTTATTGCTCATTCATTTATGGCAATAAGACCTTTTTCTATGCTAAAAACATTTAATACGAAAGCTGATTCATTTATTTTTCGTACATTTGTAAAAACTAATATCTCATAATATTTTATTTAAGAAAAAGATGGTATTACCGGAAAGAAAAGAAAAACAAAGAATTACAGTCAACGTCGTCAGGACGGATCCAGACTCACACCAATTTATTGTCACCTATGGAGATGATGGCAAACTCTATCGTCTGCCCATGCTCTTGTATCAGAAAAGAAGTACTGTGCCCGATACACTCCCCTGCATCATGGAAGAGTCTTTCAACGGTGGAATACATCTCAGGCAAGACTATGAAACTCTCATCAGGCAATTCTATCATGAAGGCGATAAGATAGAGTTCAGCATCAAACGATCACACGATAATTTCTATATTCTCCAAGAATCGCATGGTTTCACTACGCGCCTTGATAAAAGTTGCATACCTAATCCTGCTCTCACACCGAGAATCATCTGCCAAGTTGAAAAGATCAAAGGCAGATATATGCAAGTGCAGCCTGTGAAAAACCTACAGGCACTAAAATACGACTTCCCCATCAAGGATAACCAGCTTTCCACACTTTTAGGCAACAGGAAATGGAACAGTAATTCATTGCGAGAACTTCTCCTGGGAAGCACCAACCCTGATCTCTTCGACAACGCGTGCTATCATTGGATCGCCAAAATGGCCGCTGACTATCATGACAAAGACTTGCTCAGGCAAGACCTCATTGATTTCAAGAACAGTATGCTCCATGTGCTTGAGCAGACTGATCTGCTCAACATGTGTGACGCTGTTTCCAGGGGCATCCTGGAGAATCGGTTCACTGACTTCATCGAACAGACCTCCTTCTTCATCAACGCGCTGGATCTTGTAAAAAACAACTTAGGAGAGGAATACATCGAGCAAGCACTCAACAAACTGGAATGCTGCAACTATGTCTTCCACCCACGTGAGAACTTCTTCACGATGCTTTGTATCTTCTTGCAAGATGACCGTCTGATGCAGAAGAGCATGTCAAGGATGATCAGCATCATCAGGAAGCACGATCTGTCCTTATCCAAACGTGCTCCTTTTGGAAAGCTGTGGATCACCTTGCTCGAATACTATATCCGCAAGAACTACGAGACACCAGACAGTCTCAACAGCCAAGGTACAATCGAGACGATGATACAGACCCTGGCTCTCCAGCTCAATTTGGCTGAAGACGATGACAGTGATCTCTTTGACGTGGTGCTCAACCGTAGTCTTCTCTATCGCCTTTGCAGCAAAATGGGAGTGTCTGACCCAAAGAGTCTGTTAGAAGAATCGCTCTACAACCTCGTCTCTGACTCCGGCGACCAGGCTGCCTATGTGGTCAATACCGATGATGCCACACTCACCGCCAACATCATCGCCAACCAGGTTTCCGATACGATCGACTCGTCACTCGCCCCCGTGGAATACGTCACGGACAATGCAAAACTACTTATCAAAGACGGCAAGATATCTATCTCTGCCTCTGATGTGAACTCAGAGAATGTCTACACCCCTCTGCCTACCCGTCTGAACCTCTGGCACGCCTTTGCCATCAGACTCAGCGAAAAGCCTTCCGCTGACCTCAGAGGTAATAAGAGCAACACACTGCCACACTTCAAACAACTGTGGGATTTCATCTATAAGTCGCTCTTCATCGGCAGACACAGCAACAAGAAAAAGGAAAGACGCAGACTCCTGCCAGGCGAGGAGGTTTCGATCATCATCAAGAAGAAGAGACTAACAGACGATGAGACGAAGCTTCTTTTTCAATGTGAGGTCATCGACGAGGAACTCCAAGGCATCAAAGGATATATCGATGCCGCCAGAGACATCGTACCCTATTATCCCGGCAAGAAGCTCTCGTTGGAGGATTTCTACCACAACGGCTACCCGCTCATCTTGCCTGCCGTCGTGGATGGCATCGAGGACGGAGAGTACCATTTCGTGATGAATGAGATCTGCGTGGATTTCATGGAAGACTACCGTATCGAGCATCTCAACTTCAACAGTCGGTTGAGATGTGTGCTCAACAATCCCCAACCCGGCATCGGTCGTGTCCCTGCTATCTCCACCAATGGCCTGTCACTGTCCGTGGATGTGGAACCTGGTATACCTCTCAGCGTATTGTCAAAAGGTAAAGTGGTCGAAGTGTACAAGCCCACCCAAGGTAGGGCACCTTATATCAATGTCACCTACCGCGAAGATGTGCCTGACATGGTCTTCAGCGTGGGAGCTGCCTTCCATCAGTTCATGGTCAACCTTGCACATGGCGAGGTATTTATCAGTGACGAAGAACAGGAACCTTCCGAGGACTTCACCTCGACGATGGATGCCGAGCACCTCACCGAACTGATGTATATCTTTGAGACCTACGCTAGTTTCGAGGATGATTACATCAAGGCCTACAACTACATCTCCACTTGCCGAGTACTTGCACACATGCTCAATTCTGAGCGGGAACAGTATTATTGCAAGCGACTCTCACTACTGGAACTGCTCAACGACTTCGCACTGAATAACAGTTTCTCTAACGAGAGCATGACCATTCTCAACAATGCCGATAGCTTAGGCTTTGAGCAGGACTCGCATCTCTACAACGACTTCCAACAGATGACCATCGTCTCTTGGCTTGACAACGACGAACACTATGACGACCTCTACCAGATGAGCTGCAAGCGAGAGAACCCGACACTGCAAATGCTGGCAGCCCTCGTCATGTCGCACAACACGGTAAAGAAGGCAGGACTCATCTCTCAGGCCGACGAGATCCGGGAAAAGATACGCTCTATACTCAAGCTCAGACGCAACCAGAGTGATAAGAAAGACTATGGACGCGAAGACGACCACACCGAGTTCAAGACCTCCATCGTCTATCCTGAGAACTCTATGCAGTCTAACTTAGCCGTGCAAACATCTAAGATACTTCAAGAAATCTGTGCCTTCCTCAACGCTGATGGTGGCACACTCTACCTCGGAGTCAACGACCAAGGTACAGAAAGCGGCGTAGAGGAAGACCTGAAACATCCTAAGTTCAACGGTAACCTTGACCACTACGAAGATTATATTCATAATCAAGTTGCCATCTACCTAGGGCAAGAGGCGGCTCACAATGTCAAGACTCATTGGGATGAAGGTACAAAGGCAAATGTGCTGGCTATCTCGATCTTGCCCAGTCCCGATCCCATAGCACTCAAAGGCGATTACTACGAGCGTATGGGCAAATCGGCCCGAAAGGTAAATAGCGACTATTTAGCTGCCTTCCTCATCGGACGTAAGAAATGGGCTGCGGAGCATCAACTGGAGACAAAGGATTCTAACCCCGCCATCATTACACCCACTCCCATCGCGCATGAGATCAATGCAGGCACAACCACGGCGCCCTCGCCATTCGCCAACGAGATCAAAGATAAGATTCAAACCAGCCGATTCAGAAACAATGTCATCCATGACTACGAGCTGAACTACCTCCCCACGACAGCATATATCTGTTTCATCGACAATGATGAGTACAAATCGCTCCAACAAGATGACTACCGCACAGAGGACTACCGACTGGAGTTGGCCATCCATGAGGAAGAGGAAAGATCATGGCTCATCATGGTCTACAGCGACGGACGGGTGGTGAAAGCCAGTGTAGAGAAGCTCCTCCACCGAGACAGTGACCGCACCTTTAAGCGCTATTCCGGCAAAGAACTCATCTATGCCAGCATCGCCAACGACGACGAAGAGATCATTCTCGGCTTCGTAGACGGGAAGGGTAATAAACGGCTACGCTTCGACGATATATCTAAGATCAAGGAAAACAGCATGCAGGACTATGGTGAGACGCTTTGCGACGTCTCCTTCAGCGATATCCACTATGTCGAGATCATCAACCGCGACAAAGTCCCAGAGTGGGTACAGATCAATCCACCAAGAAAGGAACTGGGCATCGTGTTGAAGACTGTCAACGGCAAGCGCATTGCCGAGATGCTGCCGGAATGCAGCATTTAATCATCCATGACAGCAAACAATAGAGAAGCATCAAATTTCGACTATGACACTGGAATTTATATTGCGGTTAGCAATTGCTGCCATTTTAGGTGGCTTGATCGGATTGGAGCGGGAGTACCGAGCCAAAGAGGCCGGCTTCCGCACCCACTTCCTTGTAGCCCTCGGAAGTGCTTTGTTTATGATCCTCTCGATGTATGGCTTTGGCAGCATGATCAACGACACAGCGCAGAGGCTGTCCTACGACCCGTCACGTATTGCTTCACAGGTAGTGCCCGGCATCGGCTTCATCGGTGCCGGCATCATCATCTTCCAAAAACATGTCGTCAAAGGCCTCACGACAGCAGCCGGACTATGGGTTACATCAGCCATCGGCCTCACCTGCGGTGCAGGTATGTTTGTCCTTGCCGCAGCTACGACCGTCATGGTACTGATGTGCCTGGAAGCGCTTCACTTCGTCTCCAGTCGCTTTGCCACACGCAATATGCTGCTAACATTCAGTTCCGACAAACAAGAGAAAATTCAGAATGTGTTGATTAAGATGAGAGATGCAGGTATTGACATCGACTCCTATGAGATGCAGAAAAACACCAATCCTAAGGGCATCGTTTACCAAGTGTCCATGGAGATCAAGGTCAAGCGAGATCAATACCAAACGCGTATCATGCAGTTCATGGAGAAGATGGACGGTGTCAGCATACAGAACATCGAATAGTGTGCATACACCTTATTATATATAGAGTCTCTACTCGCTAAGACAGCATATCCTCCAATTGCCCAATAGCATCCTTCATATCCTGTGCAAACGAAGCATGAGAGAGCAGATAATCCTGTCGTCCACTGGACAAATACCCATAGAGTGAAGGATTCATCTGCTCCACATAGCTTGAAATAGCATATTCTATATCATCTTTCTGTCCGTCACTGTGAGAATACTCATAGACTCGATACTTCTGATGAAAGAAGCTGTAGGCTGACTCTATGCTCCCCAGATCGAAGGAAGCATTACTATTATGATCTTTACCTTGTCTCATATCCTTTTAAGAGAAACAAATCCATGATTAACTATATTGATACAAAATTAATCAAAAAAACTGAGATAATAAAAGAGAGTTAAAAGAAAAGCAACAAAACAATAATAAAAAAGATACAATCGTTAGAAAGATATATGGAAGAAAAGAAAATCATAAAAAGAATTCTATTTACAGCATTACTGAGTGCAACGGTCAGCAGCGCATGGTCGCAAAGTACTATCATACCCGATGCAATGCCCAACCTAGCTAAAAACGATCAGAAATCAGATACGTTAACGGAGATGTATCTGCCATCCAGCATGACTGACGAAGACTTTCATGGCTTTGCAGAGCTCAACATTAACAATTTACTTTCTGTATTGGAAAAATACAATGTGAAGGAAAAGAAAATCGTTCTGGCACAAGCCTTATTGGAGACAGGCTATTTTTCAAGCCCTCTCTGCATGGAGAGTCACAACCTCTTTGGCCTCCGCCATCCCAGCGATGGCAGCTACTACACCTTCAACAACTGGGAAGAATCCGTCAAAGCCTATCACGACGATGTACAATATAAATATAACGGTGGTAACTACTACGCATTCCTAAAAAGTATTGGATACGCGGAAGATCGAAACTACACATCAAAGGTAAGAAAGATAGCAGAAAAGCTTGACATCTAACAAAAAGCCCTCTCTAACTCTCCCCTAAAAGGAAAGAGTTAGAGAGGGCTTGGTCCTACTAAAAAAGCCCTTGAAAACATTGCTGTCTTCAAGGGCTCTGGTATTTGAAAAAGGGCGG
>UQFS01000026.1 GCA_900540375.1 uncultured Prevotella sp. | reverse complement strand
CCGCCCTCTTTCAAATACCAGAGCCCTTGAAGACAGCAATGTTTTCAAGGGCTTTCTCTTATGTATATATAGGCTGGCACTTCCCGAAAGCCCTTCCCTAACCCTCCCCAAGGGGAGGGAATTGCTATACCAAAATGTTTCCTTTGACAAGGCTTGAGTTTCCTATAGCTCTATAGCTGCTATGGCTCCTATAAGATGTTTAGGCAAGCGTCTTTTCGCTAAATTGTTCTAAATCATTTGGTTATCTCGTTTTTTTTGCTTAACTTTGTAAAGTTAATGTGAGGATAACCATTTCTTTGATATTACTTAGAGGTGTTCCTATTATGTTGAACGGAGTTGAATGGCGTTTGTTTTTAACCCATTTCGAACTTGTCTTTGTAGGTTCAAACTCCACAGATAGTAAGTTATGCAAGGTATAAAGAGAAACGTTTTATTGATTTTGACAATGCTTTTTGTCGGGACTTTCAGCGCTTTTGCGGATAATAACCAGGATTCTGACACTGTAGACTCTTCCCAGAGCGTTTGTTGGGAAAATGTGATGAACGCCATCATACAGGTGGAGAGTAATGGCAATAGCAAGGCTAAGCACGGCAGTTCGGTTGGTGCTATGCAGATCACCCCGTTACTTGTGGCTGAGTGTAACAACATACTGAGGGGGCGTAGGTGTAAGAAACGGTATAAACTCTCTGATCGCCTGAGTGTTAAGAAATCTAAGGAGATGTTTCTTTTGATACAGTCAAAATACAATCCGCTAAGGAATATCGAACAGGCGATACGCTCGTGGAATGGTGGTATCCACTACAGTGTGCAGCGAACGCAGCGCTATCTGGAGCGTGTCTTAAGTGCAATGAAAGGTTAACATCCTTATATATAATAATGAGACGATACATCTTTTTCATTCTCTCCCTTTTCTTGATGCTTCCCGTTTGCGCACAATCGGAGCATTATCAGGAGCGCATTGCGCAGTTTGCTGCTATGCGTGATGTTGACAGCACTGACATTGTGATGCTCGGCAACGCTTTGACAGAGTATGCCGGCGACTGGAATGTGCTGCTATCTTGGCAGCATGTGCGTAATCGTGGCATTGCGGGAGATGATGCTGAAGGGATGTATCGTCGTATAGGTTCTGTCTTGAAGGGTCGTCCGAAGGCTATCTTTCTGATGACGGGCGGACAGGATATCATCGAGGGTAAGTCCGTTGACGAGGCTTTTAATGCCAGCGTGGAGTTAATCGCGCATATTTGTCGCATGTCACCCCGCACCAAGTTGTTTGTTGAGAGCAACCTGCCGATATGGGAAAACAATCAGGAGTTGCTGAAAGGCAAGATGCAGTTGATGGCGCAACTCAATGTCCGCCTTCGCCATTATTGTGAGCAGCATCATATTGCTTATATCAACCTCTTCCGTAGCTTCGTCCGTCGCGGTACCAATGAGATGCGGCGTGAACTAACGCAAGACGGTTTCCTGCTTACGCCCTTTGGCTATAAGATGTGGGCGTTTGAGATTAAGAAGTACTTGTATTTGTAGAAAGGCCTCAACAGCCTCACCCCCTCGCCCCTCTCCAAAGGAGAAGGGAGTGATATGTTTCAAGAGTCGATATGGTTCGGCGTTGATGAATTGATGTCGAAGGAGAGGGGGATGCTTCAAGAGTCGATATGGTTCGGCGTTGATGTGTAGATGGTGTGATATAGGAAAAACGTGGCACAGTTGTGCTTGTTTGTGAAAAGAGAAAAAGATATTTTTGTTTTTCCTTTGCGATTTCATTCCTTTACCTTATCTTTGTCACCGAATAACCAATAACTAAAAATCGACTATGGAAAATAACACGCGTATCTTAATGAACTTGAATCCCGTGGTGGCTTATCTGCAGAAAGCACCGAAGGAATTCACGATGGAAGACATCATCAAACTCATCAAGTTTAAGTCTATCCAAATGGTGAACTTCATGTACCCTGGTGGTGACGGGAAGCTAAAGACGCTCAACTTCGTGATCACCAATGAGGCTTACCTGCGTACAATACTTAGCTGTGGCGAGCGCGTCGACGGCTCTTCGCTGTTTGACTTTATCCAGGCCTCGAGCAGTGACCTGTATGTGATGCCGCGCTTCTCTACGGCTTTCATCGATCCTTTTGCCGAGATTCCCACGCTTTGCATGCTTTGTTCGTTCTTCGACAAGGAAGGCAACCCGCTGGAGAGTGCACCGGAATATACACTGCGCAAGGCCATCACCACGCTGCGCGACCGTCAGGGGCTGGACTTCTGGGCGATGGGTGAACTGGAATACTATGTCATCAAACCCTCGGTAGACTCCTTCCCTGCCCAGGAGCAGCATGGCTACCACGAGAGTGCACCTTATGCTAAGGCAGGAGACTTCCGTACGCGGTGTATGATGCTCGTCGCTCAGTCCGGCGGCATCATCAAGTACGGCCATAGTGAGGTGGGTAACTTCACGAAGAACGGACTCACCTACGAACAAAACGAGATTGAGTTTCTGCCCGTACCCGCTGAGCAGGCTGCCGACGAACTGTTGATTGCCAAATGGATCATCCGCAACGTGGGCTGCCGTGAGGGTTATGACGTGACATTTGCACCGAAGATCACGACAGGAGAGGCTGGCAGCGGACTCCACTTCCACATACAATTGCGAAAGGAAGAAAAGAACATGCTCGTGGAGAACGGAAAGCTGAGTGACACGGCACGCAAGGCAATTGCCGGTTTGCTCTACGTGGCTCCGGCGCTGACTGCTTTTGGCAACAAGAATCCTACATCGTATTTCCGTCTCGTTCCCCATCAGGAGGCGCCGACAAATATTTGTTGGGGCGACCGCAACCGTTCGGTGCTCGTACGTGTGCCGCTTGGCTGGACCTCCGGCGTAGATATGTGCCACAAAGCCAATCCTGAGGAGCCGGAACGGAGCTATGACACCAGCGGCAAGCAGACCTTTGAGATTCGGTCGGCCGACGGTTCTGCTGATCCCTATCAGATGCTTGCAGGCATCTGTGTAGGACTGCTCCACGGTTTAGAGATGCCCGATGCTTTGGACATGGCTGACCGCACATATGTAGCCGTGAATATCCACGACAAAGTCAACGAAAAGAAACTGGCTGAACTGAAGTCCTTGCCCGACAGCTGCGCAGCCTCTGCCGACTGTCTGGAGCTGCAGCGCGCTGTCTTTGAGCGCTACGGCATCTTCTCCAAGGCCATGATCGACGGTGTCATCGCGCAACTCAGAAGCTTCAACGACCGCTCCCTCCGCCACGACGTAGCCCTCCATCCCGAGGAGATCGCCAAGCTCGTCCGCCGGTACTTCCATTGCGGGTGATATAAAACACTTCCGTTGCGGATGATACAAAAAAAACGCCACCGCTCCACCTATTATTTATAGAAACAGGTAAGCGGTGGCGATTTGGCTCGCTATGGTTGAGAGTTGCAGGTAGTGATGTATGTTATTCTACCACTTTCTCTACAGCGTCGCTGTGACTGTCTCCTTCGACACGGATCACATGATTTCCCGGTGCAAGTTTGATAGGACTGAAAGTCCAGATGATGCCTGTAGGGTCAGGGCAATGCTCAAGCGTTTGTATGGGTTGTCCGTCAACAAAGAGTTGTAGGCTTTTAGCATTGCTATATACCTTCACGCTATACTCGCTATTGGCTTGCAGATGCGTCAGTCGTCGGCCTGTTACGTAAACAGTCGGCTCGTGGTGACTCCACCATGCCTTGTAGAGATAGAACACATCCTTTTTTGTCTTGCGGTCTCTTGTCACCAATCCCTTGTCATTGATATATTTCCGTTGGTCATTCTCTTTGAAGTGAATGCCGTCGTCGGAGTCTATGAAGCCTTCCTGTCGGTCTGCAACAGGAAAGTCAAAGAGTATCCATGCAGAGGTGAAGTTGAGGAAAGGCATTTTCATGATTTGTCTGACGTGCTCCTCATGGACAAGATTGGCGTGTTCCTCGTAGTGACATTTGTCATCGGCACGCATCTTTTTCATGTCCGTAGAGACGATATGGCAGTAGGGATTGCAGCCTGCTCCGTATTCCGAGATGTTGACAACGCCTTTCTTTTGGTGTACCTCGTTGATTTCATCACTGATGTGGGCAGAATTGTCATGGTTATAGTACCATCCGTTGTATCTGTTTTCAGAGAAGAAGTCTCCTTTGAGATTGACGTATCCATCGCGTCGGTAGATACTACAATCGGTGACACCTACGAGTCGGTAGGGATCTTGTTGCTTCGCATCGTCATAGAGTTTTGCCGACTCATCGACAATGCGCTGGCAGTCGATCTTACCTTGTAGCTTGTCGGTGTTTCCCCAGTTGTCGAGCTCATTCCACATGCCCCAGAAGATGATGGAGGGATGGTTGTAGAGCGACGTGATCATCTCACGCATCTGTTGATGGATGTTGTCGAAGTAGGGTGGCTGGGCATTCACTCCGCAAACGTTGACCCAAGGAATTTCTGTCTGAACGATGATACCCAGTGAATCGCAGAGCGCGTATTCGATATCGCGATGAGGATAATGAGCCAGACGCAAGAAGTTGCAGCCGAGCTCCTTGATGGTCTGATAATCGCGACGAATGTCGCTGTCGTTGACAGCAGAAGCCTTGCCATCTATGTCCTGGTGCTCGGCGACGCCACGCAGCGGGTAGCTCTTGCCATTGAGGAAGAATCCTTTGTCGGAAGTGACCTTGTAATAACGGAAACCTATTTTGGTCTTTACTTCGTCGAGTATCTGCCCTTTCTTGTCGCTGATGGTCATCACAGCCTGATAGAGGTAGGGATCCTTTAATCCGTTCCACAAATGAGGCTGTTGAACTGTGAAGCTGTCTACGATGGTACCGGGCTGGGCGGCAGACTTGGGTAATCTGAGTGCACGACGACTGGCATAGACTTTCTTTCCGGCCTTGTCGAGGAGAGTGATATCCACCGGCACCTGCTGACGACTGCCTGATGTATTGACGACGTCGGCTCTTATGTAGGCTTGCGCTTCCCGGTCGTTGACATGAGGCGTAGCAACATGGAGACGATAAAGACCGGTGTTCGCAGGCGAGAAATAGATGGGACTCATCTTCAAGAGCCAGACAGGATTGTGCAGTCCTCCATTCTTGTTGAAGTCGGAACTGACAGGGATGAGGTTGATGTCCTCGTGATTGTCGCATGTGACCTCTATTCTGTTTTCACCTTGATGAACCAGTCCTTTGAGATTGATCCAAAACGGGGTATAGCCACCCTTGTGAGTCTTTACCCTTTTGCCATTGATCTCAACGGCAGCCTGCTGTGCGGCTCCTTCAAAGAGCAACAACAGCGGACGATGGAGGTCTGACTCGGTCAAGACCACATTGCGACGATAATAGGCTTTGCCCCGGAAATATTTACGGGAATGGCCGTCTATCGCATTGTAAGAATGCGGGATGGACACCTGCTTCCAATGTGTACTGTCAAGGCTGAACTTCCAGTCGACAAGATTCTGCATCCCTGTTCCCAAGTTCTGCCCCCGCGTGGGGAGACAGCTTAGGAGCAGGATGCTGAGAATATATATGAACGAAGATAGTTTGTTTTCTTATTCTTCATTGTTGTCTTTACTTATTTATAGCCAAAGTTCTGTTCGATGGTAGCGTCTTTGTTCAACTGTATCTCAGTGAGCGGAATCGGCAACAGTATATGCACTTTGGGATCAAAGCCGGTGGAAAGCTTGTTCTCCGGGACTTTGGGACCTTTGTCGTGGTATTTCTCCCAACGCTCAGCTAAAGTACCAGTGCGGACGAGCGTATAGCGGCGGTTCTCTTCAGAGATAAGCTCACGGGCTCGCTCGTCAAGGATGAAGTCGATATTCATTTGGTTGGCAGAAACCTTTCCGGTGTTGACCAATCCTGTCTGCTCGCGGTATTCCTTGAAAGCCCGGTCACGCAGGACGTTGATGTCGTCGGCAGCTTCCTGCAGTTTGCCTTGTCGCATGCGAGCCTCTGCTCTCAACAGATAGGCCTCAGCGAAACGCATGATAGGCCAGTCCTTAACGAGTGCATAACCGAAATCGTCGGTAGTGTCGTAACCGCCCCATTTTGTCGGATGGGGATAATAGACATTAAGAGAATCGCCTTCACGAGGAACAACCTGGTCACCCGTCTTCACAATGATGTCCTTCACGCCTTTGCCAGCAGCTACTCGGAATCCGTTGGCATCGATGCCGATGGTTTCTTGGTAGCCCGGACGGTTGTACCACAATACACGACGGATATTGAAGTTGGAGTTGCGGATGTCGCCTTTCTCAAAGAGCTGATATTTCACGAAGTTGCTCAGGCGCAGGCGTCCATTGCCACGTCCGCCCAGGGAGTCGCAGTTCTGCATACCCTTGTACTTATGGAATGCGCATACCCAGTTGCGTCGCTGTTGTGGATTGTCGATGGTGCCGCCCGTGACATTACGATTGTATTCATTCTCAAAAGTCCAGATACCCTCCGTATTGCCTTGTGAGCGTCGCTCGTTACCCCACCGGAACATGTCGTGATAGAAGTCACCGGGTTCTCCGGTGAAGACACCGTAACGCTGAGAGATCAGCTTATAGTTGCCTTCTGTGATAGTAGGCGTGATGACTGCTTCAGCCTTGGCGAAGTATGACTTATCCCGGAGTCCCATGCGTAAGAAGGAAGTGGCGGTAAGCATCCGCGCGGCATCTTTGTTGATGCGGTCTTCTGTCACAGTTTGCCCTACGGCTGGCAGGTTGGCAACGGCATCGGTGAGATCGGCCTCGATCTGCTTGTCTACCTCTTCAACGGGTGTACGGGTGTAGTCAGTGCGTGGTACAGTTGTCGACTCGGTTACCAATGGCACGGCCCCCCACAGCGTGACGAGAAACTCGTAGGAATAAGCGCGGAAGAATTCTGCCTCAGCCTTTTGTGCAGGCTCCACAGAGGCATCGTTGATGATGATATTGGCAGAGTTGATGATGCCATAAAGACCGTTCCATAGGACTTTCACACCAGATGACTCTGATGTGAGCTCTCCATATTTATAGAAGGGGACTTCTGCTCCTTCCACATCGCCCGGGGAGCCGACATCGGTGCCGTCTTGCCAGCAACCGGTGAAGCCTTGTGGGTTAGAAATTCCCCATAGTTGTGCAAATTTATAATGGAGTCCGATGATCTTGGCATTAGCATCCTTGACGTCTGTGCCATAGTTGGAGTACATCTTCTCGTCCAAAAAACTGTCGCTGCATGATGTCGCGCTGAGCGTGAGCGTCCCTGCCAAAGCAGCGTAAAGGATATTTTTGAGTTTCATAATGATAGTGCTTAAAAATTTAGAAAGTGAGGTTAAGACCGAAGATAAAGCTCTTGGTCATAGGATAGGAGTCTTCGTAGCTTTCCCATCCGCGCTGTATCTCCGTAGACTCAGGATCCCATCCTGTCCAATCGGTGAACGTGAAGAGGTTTCGACCGCTGGCGTAGACTTGCAGAGCACTGATGTGCATGGCGTCAGTGATCGTCTTGGGGAAGGTGTAGCTGAGCGTGATGTCTTTCACTCGGGTGTAGCTGGCTTTCTCAGGGAATCCATAACCATGGGGATTGGAGTTCTTGTTGAGCGAGCGCCATTTGTTGCTTTTGTTCTCCGGAGTCCAATAGCCGAGGTAGGTTGGTGTGTTGCGTCGGCCCATCTCATCGCCTGCCATGGCCAGAAGCGCATTGTTACGCATGATGCCCTGAGTAGTCTGAATGAAAACGTTGAGCGTGAGGTTCTTATAAGTAAATGTGTTAGTGAGTCCACCAATCCATTTAGGAGAGGTTTGTCCGCGGACGACACGATCCTTGTCCGTGATCTGATGGTCGCCATCGATGTCGCGCAGTTTTAAGTCTCCTGCCTTTGCGATAGGATCAACATTCTTGTGTGCACCACTGGCAATCTCATCTTCCTGCCAAATGCCATCGACAATGTAGTCATATACGATGCCAATAGGATGTCCGATGAACCATCTGTTGCCGATGTCGTCTTTGCCGTCGCCATAGAGATTCTTGATTTCATTCTTGTTCCACGAGAATACCAAACTGGAGCCCCAGGTGAAAGACCGTGTGACGATGTTCTTGGAATTCACAGTGAACTCAATACCAGTGTTGGCTGTCTTGCCCATGTTGGCAAATACATTCTCAAATCCTGAGACACGTGGCAGGTTGCGTTTCAACAGCAGGTCGGTGGTGGTAGACTTATAGAAGTCGAGATTGCCGTTGATCCGATTGTTGAGTAGACCGAAGTCAAAACCGATGTTGAAGGTCTTGGTTGTTTCCCAACTCAGTTTGCTGTTGCCCATGAGTGAATTGGGGAAGAGGGCTGTTGCCGTTTGCCCACCCATAGCTATAGCGGCGGATTCCATTTTGCTCAATGTCTGATATGAGCTGATAGCCTCGTTGCCGGACTTACCATAGGAGAGTCTCAGCTTCAGCGTGTTGAGCCAGTTTTGATTCGGCTTCATAAATTTCTCGTTAGCGATGTTCCATCCCAAGGCCACTGACGGGAACGTGCCCCATTTGTTGTCTTTGCCGAAGACGGATGAGCCATCACGTCGAACGGTGAACGAGAAAAGATAGCGGCTGTCATAGGAATAGTTGAGTCGACCCATCTGAGATGCAGTAGTATAGAGCGAACGGTAGGATCCCACTTCTGCCGTGCCGCCACTGCCTAAGTTGTTCCATCCGAGGTCGTCGTTGATAAATTTACTTGCAGCAGCCGTGCTGGTCTGATATTTGCTACGATACGCGGCATAGAGCAGGGTGACATCGAAGTGATGGCGCGCAATGTCACGGGCATAAGTCACGATGTTTTCCAATGTCCAGCTGTTTCGCTCCTTATTGGTGATGTTGCCATAACCAGTGTTATTATTTTGTGCTTTGCCGTTGTAATAGTTTTCACGCTGTGGCACATAAGTATAACCATAGTTCAGCTTGTATTGCAGTCCTTGGAGCGGCGTCCATATCTCGCCGAACTTCACGAGGGCATAGCCATTGAGATTGATGTTCCACTGCCGGCGCTCGTGTCTTTGGGTAGTGGAGATCATAGGATTGAAGAACAGCGTCTCGGAATACATGGGATAGATGCAATACGATCCATCGTCGTTGTATTCCCGGGCATAGGGAGACATAGCCTCTGCCATGACAAAGTTGACGCGTCCTCCATCTCTGTTGTGGTTGACAATGTATGAGGTAGTACCCACGCGCAGGTAGTCTGTCACATCTACATCGAGATTTGTGCGCATGGAGAAGCGTTTATAATTGAAGCCTTTCAGAATACCTTTCTGATCCATGAAACCGCCGGAGAGGAAGTATTTCATCCGTTGTGCACCACCATTGATGCTCACGTTGTGGTTTTGCAGGATACCAGTCTGGGTAGCTTCGTCGATCCAGTCGATCTCTTTACCTGCAGTCAGGTTGTCGGCTTCATACTGGTTTTTCACGAACTCGTTGTACATGGATTCGCCGGGATTCTGAGCTACGTAGTCCTTGTATCGCTGCGTGATTTGTGCGCCGTTACAGAAGTTGAGCTTGTTGGTGAAGTCTTCTATACCCAGGTAGCCGTTGTAGCTGATGTTTGGCTTGCCGTCTTTGCCGTGCTTGGTGGTGACGAGGATAACGCCATTGGCACCATTGACACCATAGATGGCTGTGGCAGTGGCATCTTTCAAAATCTCTATGCTCTCGATATCATTAGGACTGATGTCGTTGAGAGAACCGCCTGACTTAGAGATAGGCACGCCGTCGACGACGACGTAAGGTCCGGAATCGGCATTGATGGAGTTGCGTCCACGAATGGTTGCGGAAGGAGCGGCACCTGGTATGGCAGAGCTCTGCTGGATGGTGATGCCGGCAGCAGCGCCTTGCACAGCTTGTAGTACGTTGGTGACAGGAAGGTTAGCTAAACGGTCCTTGTTGACCGAAGTTACGGATCCTGTCACGTCGCTCTTCTTCTGAACACCATATCCTACTACGACGATCTCGTTGAGTGTTTGGTTATCTTCTTTTAGCGTTACCTGCAGAGGTTGTCCGGAACTGTAAGACAACTCTTGATCTTTGTAACCTATATAAGAGATGACGACAGTGCCCTTGGCTGGTATGTTGGCTATACTGAAGTTGCCGTCAAGGTCGGTGACGGTACCTTGCTTGCTACCTTTTATCAGGACAGAGGCGCCAATGACAGGTTCGCCTTGTGCGTCAGTGATGTGTCCTTTGAGGGTAGAAGCCTGTTGGACCATCTCTGGCATGTTTGTGGCACTTGCGGGTAATGCTCCGCACGGTATCCCGGTAGTCAGGGCTAAGAACAGTGCCAGTCTGTAATGACTGTGGTTAAAATTGCTTTTTTCCATTTAGGTTTTATTTAAGTGATTGGTTAATATATTGTGTTATATTATTTTTGTTCTGATCATCACAGTTGTGCACAACTTGTGACGACAGTGGCAAAAATAAGAATAAAGGTCGTGGAAAACTTCCGAAATCTATTATTTTGGGGAAGAATTATGGGAAAAAGGGAAAGGAATGGCAAAAAAGTCCGATTATTGTTATTTGTCTCATCGTTTTTCATTATTTTTGTAGTATCTCGATTAACCTAAAAAAGTGTAAAGGCCATGAAGCATGGAAAACAATCTTATTGCAGTCTATTATTGTTGATTGTTTGTTTGATTTGTGTAGGAAGCTTAGATGCGTGGGCATCCAAGTCTTCCATTTTACCCTATCGCACAGTCAATGCCTTCCGAACTTCTCCTTCTGATGAAAACCGCCGTTTGTTTTTTGATCATTTCGGGATGCTGTGGATAGGCACAAGCTCTGGTCTGAAATCCTATGATGGTTATGATCTGAGGACGATTAAGTCAACAGCTGCCAATCCCGGTGTCTTGCCTCACAATACGGTATTGTCCATTACAGAGGATCGTCACCGCAATCTGTGGATCGGCACTCGCAATGGCGTAGTGAGGATGGACGAAGGGCGCATGTCCTTTGCCACTTATCCACCCTATCCGAGAGACTACAGGGTCGTCACGACTCTGTATACGTCTCGTGTAGGGCAGGTTTGGATGGGTAATCGTGGAGGTCTTCTGCGCTATGATGCTCACCATGATCGTTTTGTGTTATATAATGATCAGAATGCTTATCTCGTTGATTTGCAAGGAAGGTGTCACCGTATGCTGAAATCCTATTCTGTTCAGGCTATTACTGAGAATGCCAAGGGAGAAATCTTTATAGGCACGTGGGAAGATGGCATTTTTCGCTTTGACCCGGCATCACGGACCTTCTATGCCTATCCTCGCGTCAACAGCCGGCAGTCTGCTTACTCGTTGTTCTTTGACAGCCATCATCGGTTGTGGATCGGCTCATGGGGACTGGGCTTGCAAAGGATGGATCATCCCGACAATCGCCAAAATCCTATATTACATTCCTTTTATAGAGGCAAGGGAAGTTTTGACACCTTCTATAAAATTATAGAAGACCCAGTAACAAAGACTGTATGGTCTTGTACCCGCGAAGGCATCTTTATTCTTGGCATAGATGACGACTTTTCCAAGATGAAGTTCTATGATAGTTATCTTCTTGACAATGTCCATGCTTTACCCTTGTGCAATGATTTGATGACCGACGGGCAAGGTAATATTTGGATAGAAACGCTCTATGATGGCGTCGTTCATTTGAGCACAGTGCCCAGTCCGTTTCATGGTTTTAATCTGATGTCTACAGGCTACAGATCGCCTGTCAACTCGGTTTGCAGCATCTTTACCAATGACGGCAGACATATATGGATGACGATGAAACCTTATGGTATAGCTTGTCACGACCGCCTTACCGGTGTTACTATATATAATCGCTCGATTCCGGGTTTTGCTTCACTGCCCGATGATTTTATGATGACCAGTATCACTTCGATTGTCCAGCGCTACAATGGAGAAATTTGGTTTGCCAATAATGGCTATGGCATAGGACATTATATGCCAGGACAGACAGTCGACCTTATCAGGAACGATCAGTATCCTGGGGTCATTAACAACTATATACAGACGTTGATGTCCTCCCGCTCTCGCATCATGTGGATAGGGCAGGGTAGCGGCGTCTCACTATTTTATCCGGATAACCGATGTGTGGCGCTCAAAATGATGGAGCAAGGAAGGAATATTACCAACTGCTGTCCCCAGCAGATCATCGAAGATCACCGCGGTACAGTGTGGGTATCATCGGACAATGAGGGTATCATCAGAATCACGGGTGATGCCTTTCATCTTTCCTCGCTTCGCTTTCATCAATATTGTAAATACAAGGGTAACCTTGCCGTAAATGACGTGACGGCCTGCTATGAGGACTCGCGTCATCGGCTATGGGCGATTTCCAATAGCGGCGGTCTCTTTCTTTATAATTCCTCTAAGGATCGCTTTGACTCCATGAATGCGACATACCATATTCCCGGTGACCGCATCTTCACCATACAAGAAGATCGGCAGGGGGCGTTGTGGCTTTCGACAGATAACGCTCTGATTTGTATATCAGCGGAGAAAAAACAAGCGTTCCGGATTTTTGGAGAGGAGGACGGCCTCCCACGACTCCTTTTCTATCCTACAGCATCATGCAGCTTTGGAGAAGAATTTTTCCTGGCTTGTCGTAATGGCTACTTCTGCTTTAGTCCTGATCATTTTGTCGTGCGCCGCAGAAAGCCACATACACAGATGATCGTTTCCGACATCATCCTCAACGAGCAGTCGCTTGCCGATATGGACAGTGCTCAACGAGTGGAGATTTCCAAGTCTTCCGCAAGGTTTACCAGGCGGGTTACTATTCCGGCTGGAAAGAACAAACTCGATTTTGTCGTGGCTTTGTTATCTTTTAATAATGAGGCTCAAACCCAGTATGCCTACATGTTAGAGGGACAGGATACAAGGTGGAGAGTTCTCAATAACGGTCATCATCGCATCAGTTTCGAAAATTTAAGTCCGGGTACTTATACCTTGCACCTGCGTGCTTCTGATTCTCATGGCAATATCTATCCTTTGCCTCACGACATCGTCATTCGGCAATTGCCTCATTGGTATGCTTCCACACCGGCATTGATATTCTACCTGCTGTTGCTTGCAAGCGGACTTTGGATTGGAAGCTATTGGTATCGTGAACATTTGAAGATTCGCAATCGCTTGCAGATGGGCGTGGTGTTTACCAATATCACCCATGAGTTGTTGACTCCTCTGACCGTGATGTCTGCTACTGTAGAACGGATGAAGCGTAAAGTGCCTCAGCTCACCGATGACTATGGCATGCTTACCCATCATATCTATTCCATCACACGTATGCTCCGACAAATATTGGAGGTAAGAAAGTCTCAGGTGGGACAACTCAAACTGTTGGTGAGCAAACAGGATTGGGTGCCATATATAAATAATGTGTGTCATGATCTCGAGCCGTTGTGTGTCATGCATCATAATCGTTTGGTTCTCGACTTACCCGATAAGCCGCTGATCGGTTGGCTGGATACTGACAAAGTAGAAAAGATTCTCTATAATTTATTATCCAATGCTTTTAAATATAATAAGGAGGAAGGAGTGGTAAGGGTGAAGTTGAATTCGGATAAGGAACAGGCTGTGCTCATCGTTGCGGATGAGGGGATGGGTATCTCCCCGTCGAAGTATAAGAATCTCTACAAGCGGTTCCTTGATGGGGACTATCGACAGGCCAACACCTTGGGAACGGGTATCGGGCTTTCGCTCACTCATGATCTGGTTGTCCTGCACCATGGTTCTATGAAATGTGACAGCGTGCAAGGACGTGGCACCATTTTCACCATAAGAATACCGTTGAACGGGTCTGAATATGCGGAGGATGAGAAAGTAGCGTTGAAAGCAAGTAAAATTTCCGTACCGGTAGACAAGGCTCAGGTTGAGTCCTTGAAAACAATGGCTCCGATGAAGCCCAAGCGTCCGAAGGATCCTTATCGCATTCTCATCGTGGAAGACAATCAAGAGCTACTTACTCTTATGGCAGAGTTGCTGCATAACCAATATGATGTTCTTACAGCACGTAATGGTCAACAGGCCTGGAATGTGATACAGAAAGAGCGCCTTGATCTCGTGGTCAGCGACATCATGATGCCAGTTATGGACGGTTTGATGCTGACCAAACTGATCAAGGACAGCAAGGACTATCAGTTGCTGCCTGTGATCCTGCTCACCGCCAAGACCGGTGAGGATGATAAGGATGAAGGATTCCTGTTAGGAGCAGATGACTATATCATGAAGCCTTTCCGCCTTGAAAGTCTGGAGGTACATATCGATAGTGTGTTGACTAACAGGAAACGCGCAAAGAAGGAATGGGATATGCGGCAGCAGCTGATTTCTGTTCAAGAAGAAAAGAAAGGGTGCCTGAGTGACCCTGATGAGATGTTCGTCAGGAAAGCTGAGTCTTGTATCAGAGAGCATATCGATGACTTGGATTATAGTAGGGATCGGTTTGCAGAGGATATGATGGTCAGCTCCTCGACTTTATACAATAAGCTCAGAATGCTTACAGGACATAACATTGTGGAGTTTATCACCAATATTCGGCTTGAGGAGGCAAAGAAGTTGATAAGTGCGCATCCTCGGATGAAAATGGCAGAAGTAGCTGAACGTACTGGGTTTAGTACCAATAAGTATATGACTTATTGCTTTAAGAAGAAATTTGGCGTGTCGCCAAAAACTTTTGTCACACAGGCTATGATGCGGCAGAACTGACTCGTTTGCACTATCTTTGAATAAGATAGGCTGCACTCGGAAATGGCAAAGAAAAAATACATTTTTCTTTGCCATTTCGCTCGTTTGCACTATCTTTGCAGTAGATAAAAGCAATTGCAATGACTTATACTATTGAAAAAGTAACCACACTCATCGGTGCGCGCCGCTATGGTAGTGCGGATGCCAACGTCGGCTTTCTCCTGACGGACAGCCGTTCGCTTTGTTTTCCCGAGGAGACCTTGTTCTTCGCCCTTAAGTCAACACGTAATGATGGACATAACTTCATCCCTGAACTCTACCGCCGCGGTGTCCGCAACTTTGTGGTTACCGACGTTCCTGCCGGTTATGCTGTCGACTATCCCGATGCTAACTTCCTGAAAGTTGTCAACACGCTCGAGGCTTTGCAGCGACTCGCTGAGCGCCATCGCGACGAGTTCAACATCCCCATCATCGGCATCACGGGCAGCAACGGCAAGACCATGGTCAAGGAATGGCTCTATCAGCTGCTCTCACCCCAACTCTATGTCACACGCAGTCCACGCAGCTATAACTCTCAGATCGGTGTGCCCCTCTCGGTGTGGCTTATGGACGACAACACTCAGGTGGGTATCTTCGAAGCTGGCATCAGTCAGCCCGATGAAATGCTGGCGCTGCGCGACATCATCCAGCCGACGATTGCCGTACTGACCAATCTTGGTGATGCTCATCAGGAGAACTTCCCGTCGATGGAGGAGAAGTGCCGCGAGAAACTCATCCTTTTCCATGATGCACAGACCGTCGTGTACAACGAGGATGATGCTATTATCAATAAGGTGGCTGGCGAGTTCAACTACCAGGGCGAGCGCTTGTGCTGGTCGCTGAAGGACAGCAAGGCTCCGATGTATGTCAAGAAGATCGAGAAGAAAGAAGCATCTTCCACGATTCACTATATATATAAAGGTGGTAAGGAAAGCCGCTATACGATTCCGTTCATCGACGACGCGTCGATCACGAACTCCATCATCTGTGCCGCTGTGGCGCTGCATGTCGGTGTTTCTGCCGAGCAGCTTGCCGAGCGTATGGAGCAGTTGGAGCCGATCGCCATGCGTTTGGAGGTGAAGGAAGGCCGTCACGGCTGTACGCTGATCAACGACTCGTACAACTCAGATATCAATTCGCTCGACATTGCGCTTGACTTCATGAACCGCCGTCCCGACCACAAAGGCCGCCGCCGTACGCTTGTCCTCAGCGATATCTTCCAAAGCGGTGAGGAACCAGCTGAACTCTATCACGAGGTCAGTGACCTGGCCCGTAAGCGTGGCGTGGTGAAGTTCATCGGTATCGGTAAGGTCATCAGTGAGTATGCCGACGAGATACAAATCGCGGAGAAGTTCTTCTTCGAGAGTGTCGGTGCCTTCATCCATAGCGAAGTGTTCAAGAGTCTGCGCGACGAGGTCATCCTGCTCAAGGGAGCCCGTAGCTTCGGCTTCGACCAGATCACGGAGCTGCTTGTGCAGAAAGTGCATGAGACCGTGCTGGAGGTGAACCTTGGTGCTGTGGTGAAGAACCTCAACTACTACCGTTCGTTCATGAAACCCGAGACCAAGCTTGTGTGCATGATCAAGGCCGATGCCTACGGTGCCGGTAGTGTGGAGGTCGCCAAGACGCTCCAGGATCATCGTGTCGACTACCTCGCCGTGGCTGTCGCTGACGAAGGTGCCATGCTCCGCGGCAATGGCATCACCAGCAACATCATGATCATGAACCCCGAGATGAGTGCCTTCAAGACCATGTTCGACTACGACCTGGAGCCGGAAGTCTACTCTTTCCGCCTGCTTGACGCATTGGTCAAAGCCGCAGAGAAAGAGGGTATCACAGGCTATCCCGTACATATCAAGCTTGACACTGGTATGCACCGCCTCGGCTTCGACCCGGAGAAGGATATGGACGAGCTCATTGACAGACTGAAACATCAGAACGCTATCATCCCGCGCTCGGTCTTCTCGCACTTCGTGGGCTCTGACGACAACTCGTTTGACGACTTCTCAGCCCGTCAGTTCCAGCTCTTCGACGAGGGCAGCAAGAAACTGCAGGCTGCCTTTGACCATAAGATTCTCCGCCATATCGACAACTCCGCCGGCATCGAGCACTTCCCCGAGCGCCAGTTGGATATGTGCCGCCTGGGTCTCGGACTCTATGGCATCAACAGCCGCAACAATCAGATCATCAACAACGTGTCGACGCTGAAGACGACGATTCTGCAACTGCGCAACGTGCCGGCCGGCGACACCGTGGGCTACAGCCGTAAGGGTAAGATCGATCATGACAGTGTCATTGCCGCTATACCTATCGGCTATGCCGACGGACTGAACCGTCATCTCGGCAACCGACACTGCTACTGTCTTGTCAACGGCAAGAAAGCAGAGTATGTCGGCAACATCTGCATGGACGTAGCCATGATCGATGTCACAGGCATCGACTGCAAGGAAGGTGACTCGGTGGAGATCTTCGGCGACTATCTGCCCGTGACCGTGCTCAGCGATGCCCTTGACACCATCCCATACGAGGTGCTCACCGGCATCAGTAACCGCGTCAAGCGCGTATATTATCAGGACGATTAGTCCCGGAAAAAGAAAGAGAGAAGCAGACGCCGACAGAAACTCTGCCGTCTCTTGCTATAACAACATAGAGGCTGCAATGACGAGTTGTAGCCTCTTTTTCATATCAAGGTCCTAATATTCATATCAAGGTTCAACTTATGCAGAATCGTCGAAAGCGGCATCTCGTACTTTGGATAGTCTTTGGTGTCCTCGTCTTGCTGACAGTCGTGGTGGGAGGCGCGAGCTGGTACATGCTCGACTATGCGCTTCGTCCCTCTTTCAACAAAGGACGGCACGAAGCTTATATCTGGAAGCGGGTGCAGCGCAACTATCCGTCGTTGCGTCCGTGGATCGACAGCCTGCGGACCAACCACTGCCTTCACGATACCGCTATCGTCAATGCCCGTGGCGACAGTCTGCATGGTGTCTATCTCTTTGCGCCACGCCGGAGCAACAAGGTGGCTGTGGTTGTTCATGGCTATACCGATTGTGCCGTCTATATGCTGCCTTGGGCAAAGGTCTATCAAGAGATGAACTACAATGTCCTCTTACCGGAGCTCTATGGCAATGGCCGTAGTGCAGGCGATCATCAGCAGATGGGATGGTTGGATCGCTTGGATGTGCTCCGGTGGATAAGCATCGCCAACCACTGCTTTGGTTTGAGCAACCGACAGTCGCGCATGGTAGTGCATGGCATCTCCATGGGTGCGGCGACGACGATGTGCGTCTCGGGTGAGCAGACACCGGCATTCGTGAGAGCCTTTGTCGAAGATTGCGGTTATACCAGTGCGTGGGACGAGTTCGGCAGTGAGCTGGGCGATCAGTTCGGTTTGCCGTCTTTCCCGCTTCTCTATACGGCCTCCGCCCTCTGCCGTCTGCACTATGGCTGGTCGTTTGGCGAGGCATCGCCGTTGAGGATGGTGGCGCGCTGCCACAAGCCGATGCTGTTTATCCATGGTACGAAGGACGATTTTGTACCGACGTGGATGGTAGAACCGCTCTACAAGGCAAAGCCCCAACCTAAGGAGAAGTGGCTTGGCCAGGGTTCCGCCCATGCCCGCAGTCTCCATGATCATCCACAAGCCTATCGTCACGTGGTGAAGCAGTTTGTGGAACGCTATGTAGAACCATAACTCATTATCTTATATGAAATCCTTTATTCCTATGAAGAAATATATCTTAGCAATCATTGTATTGGTGAGCTGTTTCGCTTGTCAGCCTACCGAGGACGAGAAGGCGGCACCGTTGATGAAAAAGATAGAAATGCTCTACCATGATGGTCAGTATCAGGCTGCGCTCAACGCCATCACCCAACTGCGTGCCCGGCATCCGCGGGCTATCAAGAGCCGTCAGCGGGCATTGGTCATCTGGCAAGACGCAAGTCTGAAGATGACCCAACAGGACGTCGGACGCACCGACTCTGCCTTGCAGGCTACCATCCAGCAGATGAATAGCGAGCGTAGTCTGCTTCGCCGTAACCAGTTGCGTGTCAAGCGCGATTCCCTGCTGGTACACTATGATGCACTTTGTGGTACGGTCAGGATCATTCATGCGCGGCAAAAGCAAAACAGGCAATAGACGTCAGCTTGACTCATCCGGGAGATAGATTCTGGCGTGTAGAAACTATTATCATACTCTTCATATCTGTTATAATCGTGTTACAGTCAAAGACAGCGTAGAGCATTCATTAAGCAAAAGTTTGCTTATGTGATTTTTTTTTCGTAAGTTTGCACAAACGTTGAACCATAAACTCTATTGTTTCTAATCATCCAACAAGATCAAGTGTATGAAAGATTTTTTTAAGATGACCGGTGCGACTATTGTCGGCCTCTTTGTTTTCTCCGTCGTGGTATTTATGATCTCCATGATGACGCTATCGGGTATCATGGCTTCCAAGCAGTCTGCGGCGAGCGTGAGGAAGAACAGCGTCCTCGTCTTAAAGCTTGATGGATCATTGACAGATCATAGCAGCCCCTCAATGCGTGACGAACTGCAAGGCAACACCAGCCAGACTTTGGAGGATGTGCTCACGGCAATAAAGCAGGCAAAGACCAACGATAAGGTAGCCGGCATCTATCTCGAGGGCGGTAGCTTCAATGCCGATCCGGCTCAGGTAGAAGAGATATACGATGCCTTGCGGGATTACAAGATCTCGGGAAAGTGGCTGGTGGCATATGCCGACAGTTATAATGCTTTTACTTATTATTTGGCCAGTGCCGCCGACAAGATTTATCTTAATCCTCAAGGTGCCGTAGACTGGCATGGACTGGGTGGAAAGATGGAATACTTCAAACCCTTGTTGGATAAGATTGGAATCAAATTCAATGTCTTCAAGTGCGGTAAGTACAAGAGTGCCACAGAGCCGCTGATCAACGACCACATGAGTGATGAATCCCGTGCTCAGACCACAAGGTTCATTCAAGGTACGTGGGATAAGATCGTGGCGATGGTGAGCAAGAACCGTAAGATCAGCGTTGATACACTCAACGCATACGCTGACCGTTACATAGGGGTAGAGGAAACGAAAAACTTCCAGAAATATCATCTCGTCGATGGATTGCTTTATGCAGACGAGATGAAAGCCAATATCAAGAAGCGTTTGGGATTGGATAAGGATGACATGATCCCGCAGGTGTCGGCCGGTGACCTGGCTTCCACAGTTAAAGAAGGCGACGGTGACGAGATTGCCGTGTACTATGCCGAGGGAGAAATCGTCGACGAGGCTACACCGCAGTCGATGTTCAGTAGTGGTAGCACAATTGTTGGAAAAGATATGGCCGATGATCTCAACGGCTTAGCCGACGATGATGACGTGAAGGCTGTCGTCATCCGAGTGAACTCACCGGGCGGGTCAGCTTATGCATCCGAGCAAATCTGGCATGCCATCATGGAGTTGCGTAAGCGTAAACCTGTCGTGGTGTCGATGGGTGGTTATGCCGCTTCGGGCGGTTACTATATCAGTGCGCCTGCCGACTATATTGTCGCTGAGCCCACTACACTGACGGGCAGCATTGGCATCTATGGCATGAGCATCGACCGCTCTAAGCTGCTGACCGGCAAGTTAGGTATTAATGCCGATTATGTACAGACCAACCGCAATAGCACGATGGGCGATGACATGGCTCCCATGACGACGGAGCAACTGTCACTCATGCAGGCCTCGGTCAATCGTGGCTATCGTCTCTTCAAGTTCCGCGTGTCCGAAGGCCGCGGCATGACGATGGACCGTGTGGAGCAGTTGGCTCAGGGCCATGTCTACTTAGGTATGGATGCTCAGAAGCTGAAACTTGTAGATGCGTTAGGCGGACTGGACGTGGCAGTGGCGAAAGCTGCGAAGTTGGCTTCCCTCTCGGACTGGCATACCGCTTCTTATCCAGGAGCTGAGGATATGTTTGACCAGATGATGGATATGTTCAACAGCTCCACGGGATCTTACCTCGACGGTCAGCTGCGTACTGTATTGGGCGACGACTACGGTGCCTACATGATGATGCGGCGGGCCATGACGCTGAGCCGCCTGCAGGCACGGCTACCTTATCACTTGATAATCAAATAACAATTATGCGAACAGAAGGGGATTACATCAAAATCACTGAATGGCTCTTGCCGCTGAGTTGGCTCTATGGCTTGGGCGTAGGCTTTCGCAACTGGCTCTTTGACCTTGGCCTGCTCAAGCAACGGTCCTTTGCGATACCGGTCATCGCCGTAGGCAACATCACCGTGGGCGGTTCCGGCAAGACACCGCATGTGGAATATCTCATCCGACTACTCAAAGATGTGGTGAAGGTAGGAGTGCTCTCGCGCGGCTATAAACGCAAGAGCAAAGGCTATGTGCTCGCTGATGACGACACGACAGCGCGGGAGATTGGTGACGAGCCTTACCAGATGAACCGGAAATTCCCCGATGTCTACGTTGCTGTGGACAAGAACCGCTGTCAGGGTGTAGACCGGCTGACACATGACAAGGAAACGCACGACGTAGACGTGATCCTTCTCGACGATGCCTATCAGCACCGCTATATCAAACCCGGCATCAATATTTTGTTGGTCGACTATCACCGTCTGATTATCTACGACAAGCTCTTGCCGGCCGGACGGCTGCGCGAGAGTCTCAACGGCAAGGGCCGTGCCGACATCGTGATTATCACCAAGTGTCCGAAAGACTTGAAGCCGATGGAGTTTCGTGTGCTTACCAAGGCCATGAACCTCTACCCCTATCAAGAGCTCTACTTCACCTGCATCGACTACGACGCTCCTGTCGCCGTCTTCCCCAAGGAGGCGGAGCCGCTCACTGAGAATGAGTCACCGTTGGCGGGAAAGAATGTGTTGTTGCTCACGGGCATCGCCTCTCCCCTGCAGATGGAGGCTGACCTGAAGAAGCAATGCCGGTCGATCACACCGCTGACCTTTGCTGACCACCACTTCTTCAAGGCAAAGGACGCGCAGCGCATCAACGAGGCATTCCAGTCATTGCCGGAGCCGCGTGTGATCATCACTACAGACAAAGACAGTACACGTCTTGAAAACCTCGAAGGACTTGACGAAGACGTACGACGGCATCTCTACCGTCTGCCGATCCGTATCAAGTTTATGCTCGACGAGGCTGAGACGTTCAACCATAAAATCATTAGCTATGTACGAAAAAATTCAAGAAACAGCATCCTGGCTAAAGGCAAGGATGACAGCAAGCCCGCAGACCGCCATCATTCTGGGAACAGGCCTCGGACAATTAGCTTCCGAGATAACTGATACACAGGAAATCCCTTACAAGGATATTCCTAACTTCCCTGTATCCACAGTGGAGGGTCATGCCGGTAAGCTCATCTTCGGACAGCTCGGCGGCGTGGATATCATCGCCATGGACGGCCGCTTCCATTTCTACGAGGGCTACTCGATGAAGGAGGTTACCTTCCCCGAACGGGTGATGTATGAGTTAGGTGTCAAGACACTCTTTGTCAGCAATGCCTCCGGTGGCATGAACCCGAAGTTCCACATTGGTGACATGATGGTTATCACTGATCATATCAATCTCTTCCCCGAACATCCTCTGCGTGGTAAGAACTTCCCGACAGGTCCGCGCTTCCCCGATATGCACGAGGCTTACGACCATGAGTTGATCGCTCTTGCCGACAGCATCGCCAAGGAGAAGAGCTTCACGTTGCAGCATGGTGTCTATGTGGGTGTACAAGGTCCTACCTTCGAGACACCTTCCGAGTACCGGATGTATCATCTCTTGGGTGGTGACGCGGTAGGCATGTCGACCGTACCGGAGGTGATCGTGGCGCATCACTGCGGCATTAAGGTCTTTGGCATGAGCATCATTACCGACTTGGGCGGCTTTGAGCCACCGGTGGAAGTCAGCCATGAGGAAGTGCAGAAGGCTGCCAACAGCGCTGAACCCAAGATGACTGAGATTATGCGCGAAATGATCATCAGACAGAATAACAAGTAGAAAAGGCAGAGTACAAAGTATACGGACTTAATAAGAGACAGGGTAACACAAAGTATACAGATACTCTTAGGAAAATATATGGAAATTGCAAAGTTGGGTGAGTTTGGTCTGATCGGTCATCTCACTAAAGACATCAGGCCGGTCAACGGATCGACACGCTATGGTGTGGGCGATGACTGCGCTGTGCTTCATTATCCTGAGTCGGAAGTATTGGTGACCACGGATATGCTCATGGAAGGCATACACTTCGACCTCACCTACATCACGATGCAGGAGTTGGGCTACAAGGCCGCGATGGTGAATATCTCTGATATCTTTGCCATGAACGGCACGCCTCGGCAGATAACGGTCTCGCTGGCCATTGGCAAACGGTTGAAAGTGGAGGATATCGAGGCTTTCTACGATGGACTGCGCCGTGCCTGCGAGAAGTGGAGCGTGGATGTGGTTGGTGGAGACACGACGGCATCCTATACGGGACTGGCTGTCAGCATCACGTGTATCGGTGAGGCTAAGAAAGAGGACATCGTCTATCGCAATGGTGCCAACGAGACGGATCTGGTCTGTGTCACAGGCGATCTCGGCGCTGCCTATATGGGCTTGCAGTTGCTCGAGCGCGAGAAAAGTGTCTTCTATCAGCAGGTCGACGCGATGAACAAGAAGTTGCAGGAGGCGCACAAGGCCGGGAACACGAAACTCGTGGAGCATCTGCAGCAGGAGGCACGCAAACTCAATGACTTCCAACCGGACTTCGCCGGTAAGGAATATCTGCTTCAGCGGCAGCTCAAGCCGGAGGCACGTGGTGATGTCATCAACCTGCTGCGGGAAAACAATATCCATCCCACGGCAATGATGGACATCTCTGACGGACTCTCTTCTGAACTCTTGCATATCTGTAAGCAGAGTCATTGTGGTTGCCGCATCTATGAGAAGAACATTCCTATCGACTATCAGACGGCCGTGATGGCGGAAGAGCTGAACATGAATGTCACCACGTGCGCGATGAACGGTGGCGACGACTATGAGCTTCTCTTCACCTGTCCGATTGGTGACCACGACAAGCTCGACGCGTTGGAGAGCAAGGGTATCAAGCAGATCGGATATATCACGAAAGAGGAGTTAGGCGCTCGCTTAATCTCACGCGACAACAAGGAGTTTGACATCACGGCGCAAGGATGGAATGCGCTGAAGGAGTAAGCGCTTGGCGCGGCTTCTCAGGAATACAAAAAAGGCAATCATCACAATTGTTGTGATTGCCTTTTTCCATATATATAATAAGGTGTAGCATGTCTTACGGCGTGCTGCACCTTTTTCCGTTATTGTTGTTTTGACTTGATATAATCGCTGAACGCCTTGTCGAAGGCTGCAAACTGTTGTTCATTGAGGCTGCCCAGTGTCTTGCGCAAACCTTTGTAGTAGATGGCTACCTTCTTATGGATTTGATCAGGATCTGTGCTGGAGGCATAAATCTTGTCGATGTCGATATGCATCTGCGGTACGAGGTTGTTGAGGAATACCAGATCGCCGGTGTACTGAGGTGCCTGTGAGGAAGCAGCCTGTTGGGCGTCGCTCGAGCTGTCGGCCGATGGTGCCACAGAGCCCGATACGCTGTTGCTGGTCGTGTCAGCGCTTTGAGACTGAGCATTGCTGGCCACCTCAGTAGAGTCAGTGTTGCCAGCCTGCTGGTCAGACTGTCCGCCACGGCTGAAGAGCAGTACGATGGCGATGACTACGAGCACGGCGATAGCAACTACCAAGCCTACCATCTTTCTGTTGGCGGACGAGGATTTTTTCTCGTTTTTGCGGCTATAGCGGTGGTGCTCAAAGGTTTCCATGAAGTCTTCGATGCTTGCATACCGCTCGCTGCGTCCAAAGCTGCAACTGCCGTTGACGACCTGGTCATAGTCGCTGCCAAGGTTCATGGTCTTGACGATCATACCTAAAGAGTAGACGTCAGCGCGTGCGTCCAGCGTCACCGTGCCGTCCTTGGCTTCCGGTGCGATAAACCGCAGGCTGCTGTTGGGCATACTCATCGAGTCGGCATAGCACAGTCTCAGGTTGAGGACCTTCACCTCGTCAGTCTTCTTCGTGATGAAGATAAAGGCTGGGTCGAGCGCACCGTGTACCATTCCGTTTTCATGGAGGTACTCCAATGCGGCAGCGATTTGGCTGATCACACGCTTCTTCTCGTCTTCGCTGTGTCCTTCGTCAAGGTATTCGAGCAGTGAGCGGGAATCCTCCCATTCCATCTCTATGCACGTGCCGAGTCCCTCCACGTCCTTCATGGCAAGGTATTTCAGCAGATGCTGATGGTCGAAATCTTTGCAGCGGTCAAACTCCTTCTTCAGGGCCCGCTGATATTGTGGCTTGCTTTGATAGGCTTCCTTGAGTGAGACGAGCAGCACATCCTGTCCGCCGTCTTTACCTGTAGTCAGCTTTTGAATGCTGGCTGTTTTTATTTCTTGCATGTCTGTTACAGTCATGGCTTTTTACGTTTTAATAATATACTAAGTGCAAAGATAGTGCAAACGAGCGAAATGACAAAGAAAAACGCAGTTTTTCTTTTCATTTCCGAGTGCAGCCTATCTTATCTAAAGATAGTGCAAACGAGCGAAATGACAAAGAAAAAGGAGAAAAAATTAGCCCTCCTCTAACTCCCCCCAAGGGGGGAGGGTCGCACCCCCCATGCATTACCTTGTAGGCCAGTCTTCTTGTTGGTTGATATAAATCAATTATGCCTTATTTCTGCCCTCTCAAGTATGCTGGAAAATAGCTTTGAATGACTATGTTTTTGACTCGCATAGTTGATATAAATCAATATCAATCGATTACACTGTGAATTTCTTGCAAGAATATTAGGAGATGCGGAATAAGAAAACTAACTTTGCCGTCGGACTATACGACATGCGGCGAAAGCTGTGAGTCGCAGTATCAACCTTATCAACGTAAAAAGATTGTAGTTATGACAGACAAATTGGTAACAATGAATGCCCAGGCAAATCTGCAAGACAAAATGCGTATCGATATGATTCTCGGTGGTCGTCGTGCAGCGCTGGACGCTTTGAAGGCTAAGAAGGTATAATTGCTTTTTTGCTTTTAGAAAATTGAGAAACATTGTTTAGAATCAGAGATCGGTGTTTACTACGGTTTGCAGCCAGTAGTGGACACCGATATTTTTTGTTCCTCTTTTATTTCTCCATCTTCATGATCTCTTGATAGATGCGTTGTACAGGAAGCCCCATGACGTTGTAGTAGCTGCCGTGGATGGACGTCACTCCGATATAGCCGATCCACTCTTGTATGCCGTAGGCACCAGCCTTGTCAAACGGACGGTAGTGGGAGATATAGTAGTTGATCTCATCGTCAGTAAGTTGCCGGAAGGTAACGTCTGTCGTGACCCCGAACGTCTTTTGTGCTTTGGCTGTGGTCAGCGTCACGCCGGTGACCACTTGGTGCGTGCGTCCGCTGATGAGGCGGAGCATACGGCGCGCGTCATCAGCATCGTGTGGCTTGCCTAAGATCGTATTGTCGACAACGACCACCGTGTCGGCTGTGAGCAGCAGTTCGTCATCGGCAACCTGATAGGCGGCCGCCTTCTCTCGCGAGATATATTGCGGCACCTCTTCGGCACGCAGACTCTCGGGATAGCTCTCGCTGACGCCTTTGATCACCTTCACCTTGAAGTCCAGATCCAGCCCTGCCAATAGCTCTTTGCGACGTGGCGACGCGCTGGCAAGTATGATTTTCAGTCTCTTTGTTTCCATTTTCTTATTGATTTCCCCGTCTCCTTCCTTACCACCCAAATGCCTTTGCGTTGTCCATCCATTTGCCTTGTGCCTTGAGCACCTGCTCGATGACATCGCGGGCGCAGCCATGGCCCCCGTCGTAGCTGCTGACGTAGAGCGCTATCTTCTTGATGTCAGCACAGGCGTCGGCCGGGCAGCAGGGGCAGCCCACGAGGCTCATCACCTCATAGTCGGGGATGTCGTCGCCCATATAGAGCACCTCGTCGTGAGTCAGGCAGTTGGCTTCGAGAAAACGCGCGTAGACATCCTTCTTCATTGCACTGCCCATGAAGATATCCTCCACACCCAGATAAGCATAGCGCTTGCGGATAGCCTCAGAACTGCCGCCCGTGATGATGGCAATGCGCAGGCCACGCTTGACGGCCAGCTGAATGGCGTAGCCGTCCTTGATGTTGACCGTGCGCAGCGGCATACCCTCAGCATCCATACCTGCCGTAGAGGCTGACAGCACACCGTCGACGTCGAAGACAATGGCGCGAATGCGCCGCAAATCGTAGTTGATCATGGTTTTGTATGATTTTTGACGCAAAGTTACAAAATAAAAGTGGAACTTTATTTTGTGTTTCCCTTGAATTATATTAATTTTGCCAGTAAGCAAACATTCTGTAGCAATGTCACAGTATCAGACCGCAATCTATACACGTGGAGACACGTTACCGCCAATGGACGACGGCAACTTCTATCATAGTCCGGAGCTCTTCCATATCGTTGAGCGTACGCCGGGCCAGCGGCCTTGTATGGCTGTGGCTACCGACAAGCAGGGTAGGGTGGTCGGCCACATCCTCGTCTTTTTGTTGCGTGCCTCGTGGATGCCGCTGCTCTATTGTCAGGCTCACGCCTATGGTGAGGGCGACTATGCCGATGACGTGAACAGCGAGGAAGTCTTTGGACTACTCCTCGAAGCGCTTGTCAGACGGTTGCGGCGTCGGCTGTGCTTCTTCATCGAGTTCAGCGATGTATCCCGCAAGATGTTTGGCTATAAGCATTTCCGTTCCCAAGGCTTCTTTCCCATTCCATGGCAGGAAATCCACAACTCGCTCCACTCCATGGATCCCCACGACCGTCTGCAGCCTAAGATGCTGAAAAAGATTGAACATGCCTATCAGCAGGGAGTCAAGACCCGTGAGGTGACCACAGAAGAGGATCTCAGGAGTTTCGTCCATTTGGTGCGGGGCTTCTACAGGTGGAAGGTGCATCGTGTCGTACCACCGGAGAAGCAGATCGCCGAGATCTATCGCAGTGACAACGGCCGGCTCTTTGCCACACTCTACAAAGGTCGTCTGATAGGCGGTTGCGTCTGTGTCTATTCCGAGGGTAACGCCTATCTGTGGTATCTCGCTTCGCGCCGCAAGCGCTATGCGTGGCTTCATCCCGCAATGATGACAGTGTGGCAGGCGATCATCTGGGCTTGGAAACACAACTATGCCCACATCTATTTTCTCGATGCAGGCTTGCCTTATCCCAACAATCCTTTCCGCGAGTTCATCCTCCACTTCGGCGGTAAGCCCGTGGCGAAATACCGTTGGTTCCGTTTCTCCATTGGCTGGCTCAACAAATTGTTGTCGTGGATATGGAGAGAATGAGGTTGTCAGACGGACTTCTTTGCTGTCGGCATTATAGAGAACAAGTGACATCCTTGTTGTATTAATAGATCTATCAACTTGTAACATTGAATCATTTGTTTCCTTCTTGTCGTATAAACTGACATTTTTCCGCCTCTGAGAATCGAAAAATCAGAAACAGGTGCATACTTGCCTCTGATTTCCGCCATTTTGAGCGTGTTTTTATAACATACTGATAATTAACACCTTGCATTTTTTTTGGGTAGAAAATCAGGCTTCTGCAATCCCCGTTTTTGACTTTTTACTTCACCAAAACAGCCGTTTTTGCCATACATCTCGGTACTTTTACACGGTAAAAGTACCGAGATGATCGAAAATTCTCTAGAGAATTTCTCGTCAAAGTACCTTGTTCATCCGTAGAAAGTACCGAGATGATACTGGAAAAGCGGCTTTTCTGATCTGTTTTTCAACAAATCTGTGATTTTGAGTCTTCGCGTCTGTGCTTCGCTTCTCTATATTGTGACCTCGTCGTGATGGTTTTTTGTCGTAGAAAATCCTATGAATAGAAATGGCGTTGTTGGGTTTGTATACAAAAAAGAGGTGGCAAGCATATCGCTTGCCACCTCTTTGTGGTTATGAGTATCTTTATTTCGATGTCTCGATTACATCATTCCGGGCTGAGCGGGTGGCATTGCCGGCTTCTCCTCAGGCTTGTCGCAGATGAGGCACTCAGTGGTCAGGAACATACCCGCTACAGAAGCGGCGTTTTCCAGAGCCACACGCTCTACCTTGGCTGGGTCGATGACACCGGCAGCGCGCAGGTCTTCGTACTTGTCCTCACGGGCATTGTAACCGAAGTCGCCCTTGCCCTCGCGAACCTTGTTCACTACGACAGCGCCCTCGCCACCGGCGTTGAAGACGATCTGACGCAGCGGCTCCTCGATAGCGCGGCATACGATGTTGATGCCAGTCTGCTCATCGGCGTTGTCGCCCTTGAGATCCTTCAGTTCTTCCTGAGCGCGGATGTAAGTGGTACCGCCACCGACAACCACGCCTTCCTCGCTGGCTGCACGTGTAGCGCAGAGTGCGTCGTCGCAACGATCCTTCTTCTCCTTCATCTCCACCTCGGAGTTGGCACCGACATAGAGCACGGCGACACCACCGCTGAGCTTGCCGAGGCGCTCCTGCAGCTTCTCCTTGTCGTAAGAGCTCTTGGTGTTGGCAATCTCGTTCTTGATCTGGTTGATGCGCTCCTGGATGTTTTCCTTAGCACCTGCACCGCCGACGATTGTCGTGTCGTCCTTGGTGATGGTCACCTTCTTAGCGGAACCTAACATGTCGAGTGTAGCCTGCTCAAGCTTCAAGCCTTTCTCCTCACTGATGACAACGCCACCGGTCAGGATAGCGATATCCTCGAGCATAGCCTTGCGGCGATCGCCGAAGCCCGGAGCCTTGACAGCGCAGATCTTCAGACCGCCACGCAGACGGTTGACAACCAATGTCGTCAGAGCCTCAGAGTCAACGTCCTCAGCGATGACGAGCAGTGGACGGCCACTCTCGGCAGCAGGCTGCAGGATAGGCAAGAACTCCTTGAGGTTGCTGATCTTCTTGTCGTAGATGAGGATGTAAGGATTCTCCATCACGCACTCCATCTTGTCGGTGTCGGTCACGAAGTAGCCCGACAGATAGCCACGGTCGAACTGCATACCCTGTACCACACCGATGCTGGTGTCACGGGTCTTGCTCTCCTCAATGGTGATCACGCCGTCCTTAGAGACCTTGCGCATGGCGTCAGCGATGAGCTTGCCGATCTCAGGATCGTTGTTGGCGCTGACAGTAGCGACCTGCTCAATCTTGTCGTAGTTGTCACCGACCTGCTCAGCGTGCGTCTTGATATAGTCGATGATCTTAGCCACAGCCTTGTCAATACCACGCTTCAGATCCATTGGGTTGGCACCTGCGGTGACGTTCTTCAGACCCTCTGTGACGATGGCCTGTGTCAGGATGGTAGCTGTGGTGGTACCGTCACCGGCGTCGTCACCTGTCTTGCTGGCAACACTCTTGACAAGCTGAGCGCCGGTGTTCTCGAACTTATCCTCGAGCTCTACCTCCTTAGCGACGGTGACACCGTCCTTGGTGATCTGTGGAGCACCGAATTTTTTCTCGATGATGACGTTGCGGCCCTTAGGACCGAGTGTAACCTTTACGGCGTCGGCCAACTGGTCAACACCAGCCTTGATGAGGTTGCGGGCTTCTGTATTGTATTTGATAATCTTTGCCATTGTTGTGATTTCCTATTTATTTAATGTTATGATAATAGTAAACTGATTGTGAGAAAAGCGAAGTCTGCGCTCAGCTGTGCTTTAGTCCTCTACGACAGCGAGCACGTCGCTCTGGCGCATCATCAGGTATTTCTTGTCGCCATCCTCCAGCTCTGTTCCGGCATACTTGCCATAGAGCACGATGTCGCCCTTCTTCAGAACCATAGGATCGTCCTTTGTGCCTTGACCGACGGCAACGACCTCGCCGCGCTGTGGCTTCTCCTTGGCTGTGTCAGGGATGATGATTCCACCTACTTTTTCCTCAGCTGGTGCAGGAAGTACCAGCACTCTGTCTGCTAATGGTTTAATTGTCATAGTTGCAATATTTTTTTATGTTTGAACTTTCAGTATTGGTTGTTGCGTTTCCGCAACCCACCTTTACGATTGCCAAAACCGTGCCAATAAGGATGAAGGACGAATGATGACAAATGTGTCATAATGTAATGTGACAGCTTGTCGCACTTGGTGTAATGTGCATTATATATAATAAGGTGTAACGGGAAGAAAGGCTGGGGGTGACAATCAAGGGAAGGAATCGTGGTCAAAACAAAAATACGGAAATGGGCAAACGGGCAGCATACTAAAACTTGGCTCTGTTGATCCCATTCCCGTTTAGTCGAATTCAAAGTACTTAAAAATTAAAAATCCCCAATCCACAGTAATCACTACTCAGATTGGGGCCTTTAACCTTTTAAAAAAACTAACCTTAACCTATTGAAATGAATCTATGTTGCAAATATAACGTTTTTCTTTTAAAGTGTTGTCAATATTTCGGTAAATTTTAAAAAAATCTTCATGGCACGCTTTTTGCATTTTTATCGGCAAAAACTAATTAGAACGCATACCATGAAAAGAGGTAATATCGGGGTTACAACAGAGAACATTTTCCCCGTCATCAAAAAGTTCTTGTATTCTGATCATGAGATTTTCCTCCGTGAGATGGTCTCCAACGCTGTCGATGCTACGCAGAAGTTGAAGACGCTGGCGCAGAAGGGTGACTTCAAGGGCGATCTCGGCGACCTGACGATTCATGTCAAGCTCGACAAAGACGCCAAGACGCTGACCATCAGCGACCGCGGACTGGGTATGACTGCTGAGGAAATCGATAAATACATCAACCAAATCGCTTTCTCCGGTGTCACCGACTTCCTGACGAAATACAAGGATGAGGCCAATGCTATCATCGGACACTTCGGACTCGGTTTCTACTCCAGCTTTATGGTATCGGACAAGGTCGAGATTATCACCAGAAGCTTTAAAGAGGACGCTAAGGCCATGCACTGGACCTGCGACGGCTCACCTGAGTTTACGCTTGAGGAGGCAGAGAAGGCTGACCGTGGTACTGATATCGTGCTGCACATCTCCGACGACTGCAAGGAGTTCCTGGAGAAGACACGCATCACGACCCTGCTGAATAAGTATTGCAAGTTCATGGCAGTGCCTGTTGCCTTCGGTAAGAAGACAGAATGGAAGGACGGCAAGGAAGTGGAGACACAGGACGACAATATCATCAACAGCGTGGAACCGCTGTGGACCAAGGCGCCGTCGACACTGAAAGACGAGGACTATAAGAATTTCTACCGTACGCTCTATCCCATGCAGGACGAGCCGCTGTTCTGGATTCACCTCAACGTCGACTTCCCGTTCCATTTGACGGGTATCCTCTACTTCCCACGTATCCACAGCAACATCGACTTGCAGCGCAACAAGATCCAGCTCTATTGCAACCAGGTCTTCGTCACTGACCAGGTAGAGGGCATCGTGCCGGACTTCCTGACGTTGCTCCATGGTGTCATCGATTCGCCGGACATCCCGCTGAACGTCAGCCGCAGCTATCTGCAGAGCGACGCTAATGTGAAGAAAATCTCGACCTATATCACTAAGAAGGTGGCCGACCGTCTGCAGCAGACCTTCAAGGACGACCGTAAGGACTATGAGGCTAAGTGGGACGATCTGAAGCTCTTCATCAACTATGGCATGCTCTCGCAGGAGGACTTCTACGACCGTGCCAAGGACTTCGCGCTGTTCAAGGATGTCGCAGGCAAGTACTTCACCATGGAAGAGTACAAGACGCTCATCAAGGACAACCAAACCGACAAGAACGGTGCCCTCGTCTATCTCTACGCCACCAACAAAAACGACCAGTACTCTTATATCAAGGCCGCTGAGGATAAGGGTTACAGCGTACTGCTGATGGACGGTCAGCTCGACATGCCGATGGTGTCGATGCTCGAGCAGAAGCTGGAGAAGAGCCGCTTCTCTCGTGTCGACGCTGACATCATCGACCGACTCATCCAGAAAGAAGATGCGAAGAAGAGTGCTTTGGAAGCCGACGACCGCGACAAACTGTCAGAGGTGTTCCGCTCTCAGATGCCGATGGATGGCAAGGCCACCTTCAACGTTGACATGGAGGCTCTCGGCGAGCAGGCTCAGCCCGTGCTGATCACGGAGAGCGAGTATATGCGCCGTATGAAGGACATGAGCCACTTCCAGCCGGGTATGAGCTTCTACGGACAGATGCCGGACAGTTACACCGTGGTGCTCAACACCGATCACGCGCTCGTGAAAGAGGTGCTCGACGAGACCCGTAAGGCTACCGACGAGGCTTTGAAGCCGATAGAGGGTGAGCTCAAAGGTCAGCAGGCACGTCTTGCCGCCCTCCATCAGAGCCAGAGCAAGAAGAAACCTGAGGAGATTACTAAAGAGGAAAAAGACGATCTCGAAAAGACGGAGAAGGCTGTCAATGAGCAGCGCGATAAGAAGAAAAAGATCCTCTGCGACTATGCCAAGGACAACAAGATCGTGCATCAGCTCATCGACTTGGCACTCCTGCAGAACGGTATGCTCAAGGGCAAAGCCCTCGACGAGTTTCTCAAGAGATCGGTGGAGATGATCGAGAAATAAAATATCCTCTAGCCATTAGCCTCTGCGCTTCTGTTCTTGCAGTCAGCAGCGCAGAGGCTTTTTTGTGGCCTTCAACTTTTTTCTTGGCAAAAGTTTGGTGGGATGAAATAATTGTGTTACCTTTGCACCCACAATCCGAGAAAGGGGCGTTTAGCTCAGTTGGTTTAGAGCATCTGCCTTACAAGCAGAGGGTCGGCGGTTCGAATCCGTCAACGCCCACGTCAAAGTGCTTTGTCTTTGATTCCCGTTTCAGCATACTTCTTTAGGAAAACATTCGTAATCGATGTCCTGCATATAGCGTGGCTGCTGATGAGTGGGTAATATGTTGGCCTGGTTCTGTATGCTTCTGTTGTGCAGAAGCGCTTGATGCCTTTTCTTCGCTCGTCTTTCCTCCTTGTTTTCTTTCTTTTCTTTCTTTTTTCCTTTTTAATCATCTTTTTCACTACACTTTTATTAGAAGTCGAAATAAATTAGTAATTTTGCAGGATAGAATATAATACGTATTATCACAGCTTATTAACAGCATTATGAATCTGGATACATTGACGGCCATCTCGCCTATCGATGGTCGCTATAGAAGCAAGACAGAGCCTCTGGCTAACTACTTCTCTGAATACGCACTGATCCGCTACCGCATTCGTGTGGAGGTGGAGTATTTCATCACTCTGTGTGAGTTGCCCTTGCCGCAACTGAAGGACTTCGATCACAACCTTTTCGAACGTCTGCGTGACATCTATCGCAATTTCGACGAGAAAAGCGCCCGGCGCGTCAAAGACATTGAGAAAATCACTAACCACGATGTCAAGGCCGTGGAGTATTTCATCAAAGAGCGCTTCGACGAGATCGGAGGCTTGGATGCCTATAAGGAGTTTGTCCACTTCGGTCTGACGTCTCAGGATATCAACAACACCAGCGTACCCCTCTCTCTCAAGGAAGCGCTGCACGATGTCTACTATCCTTTGGTGGAAGAACTCATCGCTCAGCTGCAGCAATATGCCGATGAGTGGAAAGACGTGCCTATGCTTGCCAAGACACACGGTCAGCCTGCATCACCCACACGTTTGGGCAAGGAGATCATGGTCTATGTCTATCGTCTGACCGAACAGCTCAACAGCTTGAAGGCCTGCAAGATCACTGCAAAGTTCGGCGGCGCTACGGGAAATCTCAATGCCCACCATGTGGCTTATCCCCACTATGACTGGAAGGCTTTCGCCAACCGCTTCGTCAGTGAGAAACTCGGATTGGAGCGTGAGCAGTGGACCACACAGATCAGCAACTATGACTATCTCGGCGCAGTCTTCGACGCCATGCGCCGCATCAACACCATCATCATTGATCTCGACCGCGACTTCTGGATGTATATCTCCATGGACTATTTCAAGCAGAAGATCAAGAAGGGGGAGGTCGGATCCAGCGCTATGCCGCATAAAGTCAACCCGATCGACTACGAGAACAGTGAGGGCAACCTCGGCATCTCCAACGCCATCCTGCAGTTCCTCGCCGCCAAGTTACCGGTGAGCCGCTTGCAGCGTGACCTCACCGACTCTACAGTGCTCCGCAATGTCGGCGTGCCTATGGGTCACAGCGTCATCGCCATCGAGAGCACGCTGAAAGGTCTTCGCAAGCTCATCCTCCACGGGGAAAAGATGACAGAAGACTTGAACAATACTTGGGCTGTGGTGGCTGAGGCTATCCAGACCATCCTGCGCCGTGAGGGCTATCCTCATCCTTATGAGGCACTGAAGGCTCTGACGCGCACCAACAACGTGATGACGGAACAGACTATCCACGATTTCATTCAGGCGCTCAACGTCAGTGATGACGTGAAGGCAGAACTGACGGCGATCACACCGATGAACTATACGGGTATGTAATCGCACGGGAAAAGATTCGTTTTCAAATTACACATTATTAATAATATCATTTTTTAGAGTTTCATTTTTTTAGTATTAACAAGTAAGCCGAGAGGCTACACAATGTAATTATTATGGCAGAAGAATTAGAAAAGAACACACAGGATTCGTCCGCACAACCTAAGCAGAGTAGCGATGCAAGCCGTGAAGGCTATCGCCCACAACAGGGTTATCAGAGAGATTATGTCAATGGCCGCGTACAGCGCCCACGTATTCATACACAGCACGCTTACAGTTCTGACAAGAGTGTCAGCCGCGATGAAAGCAGCAGCTTCCGTCCGGAGGGCTTCGGTGCTGGCCTGATGGGTGGCGAGCAGCGTCCCCACAACGGCTATCAGCAACGCCAGGGTGGCTATCAGCAGCGCCAAGGCGGTTATCAGCAGCGTCAGGGTGGCTATCAGCAGCGTCAGCGCTACAACAATAATAATGAGGAGGGAGGCTATCAGCAGCGCGAAGGCGGCTATCAGCAGCGCGAAGGCGGCTATCAGCAGCGTGAAGGCGGTTATCAGCCTCGTCAGCAGGGAGGCTATCAGTCTCGCCAGCAGGGCGGCTATCAGCCTCGTCAGCAGGGTGGCTACCGGCAGCAAGGGCAGGGCGGCTACCAGCCTCGTCAGCAAGGCGGTTATCGCCAGCAGGGACAAGGCGGCTATCAGCCTCGTCAGCAGGGCGGCTATCGTCAGCAGGGACAAGGCGGCTACCAGTCTCGTCAGCAGGGCGGCTATCGTCAGCAAGGCGGCTATCGTCAGGGTGGTTATCGTCAGCAGGGTCAGGGCGGCTACAATCGCCAGGGCGGTTATGGACAGCATCGTCCGGGATACGATCCCAATGCTAAGTATAGCTTGAAGAAGCGTATCGAGTACAAGGAGGAGAACATCGACCCGAACGAGCCGATCCGTCTGAACAAGTATCTGGCCAACGCCGGCGTCTGCTCTCGTCGTGAGGCTGATGAGTTCATCCAGGCAGGCGTGGTGACGGTCAATGACAAGGTCGTCACCGAGCTCGGCACCAAGGTGCTCCGCTCCGATGTCGTGAAGTTCCACGATCAGCCCGTCACACTTGAGAAGAAGGTCTATGTCCTGCTCAACAAGCCGAAGGACTACGTCACCACCAGCGACGATCCTCAGCAGCGCAAGACCGTGATGGATCTCGTGAAGGACGCTTGCCCGGAGCGCATCTATCCTGTAGGCCGTCTGGACCGCAACACCACCGGTGTGCTGTTGCTGACCAACGACGGTGAGCTCGCCAGCAAGCTGACGCATCCTAAGTTCCTCAAGAAAAAGGTGTATCACGTCTTCCTCGACAAGAACGTGGCTCCCGGAGATCTGCAGAAGATCGCCGAAGGCATTGAGCTGGAGGATGGCGAGGTACATGCCGACGCTATCGAATATGCCGACGAGCGTGACCACAGTCAGGTGGGCATTGAGATCCACAGCGGTAAGAACCGCATCGTGCGCCGTATCTTCGAGAGTCTGGGCTATCGCGTTGTGAAGCTCGACCGCGTGCAGTTTGCCGGACTGACCAAGAAGAATGTACGTCGTGGCGACTGGCGCTTCCTCACTGAGAAAGAAGTGGAGATGCTGCGCAGCGGCATGTTCGAGTAATGAGAGTGAGTGAACAGTATGTTTGAATCAACAAAGAGAGACAAATTATGAGTAGAACAAAAGTGGTTGATGCCCTGCGGAGCACCGACTTTGGAAAAGAGATGACTGTCAAAGGCTGGGTGCGCTCGCATCGTAGCAGCAAGGCTGTGGACTTCATTGCCTTGAACGATGGTTCGACCATTAAGAACATTCAGATTGTCGTTGATCCCTCGACGGTGGATGAGGAGTTGCTCAAGAGCATCACTACCGGTGCGTGCATCCGTGCCACCGGTAAGCTCGTGGAAAGCCAGGGCAAAGGACAGACCTGCGAGGTCCAGGCTTCTGAGCTGGAGCTCTACGGCGGCTGCCCGAGCGACTATCCGATGCAGAAGAAAGGTCAGAGCTTTGAGTATATGCGCCAGTACGCTCATCTGCGTCTGCGTACAAACACTTTCGGTGCTGTCTTCCGCATCCGTCACAACATGGCCATCGCCATCCATAAGTATTTCCATGACCACGGCTTCTACTATTTCAACACGCCGCTGATCACTGCCAGTGACGCTGAGGGTGCCGGATCGATGTTCCAGGTGACTACCCTCGATCTCGACCGTGTGGCCAAGAATGGCAAGGTAGAGTACGACAAGGACTTCTTCGGACGCAAGACCAACCTTACCGTGAGCGGACAGCTCGAGGGTGAGCTCGGTGCAACAGCCTTGGGTGCTATCTACACCTTCGGTCCTACCTTCCGTGCCGAGAACAGCAATACACCGCGTCACCTCGCTGAGTTCTGGATGATCGAGCCGGAGGTTGCCTTCATCGACAAGGACGAGCTGATGGATCTTGAGGAAGACTTCATCAAGTACTGTGTGAAGTGGGCTTTGGACAACTGCAAGGACGACTTGGAGTTCCTCAACAAGATGATCAACAAGACGCTGATCGCTACGTTGGAGTCTGTCATCAAGGATGACTTCGTACGTCTGCCTTATACCGAAGGCATCCGCATCCTCGAGCAGGCTGTCAAAGACGGACATAAGTTCGAATTCCCTGTCACCGGTTGGGGCATGGATCTCAGCAGTGAGCATGAGCGCTTCCTCGTGGAGGAGCACTTCAAGCGTCCGGTGATCATGACCGACTATCCTTCCGAGATCAAGGCATTCTATATGAAGAAGAATGCCGACGGCAAGACGATGCAGGGCACCGACGTGCTCTTCCCACGTATTGGCGAGATCATCGGCGGTTCGGTCCGTGAGGAGAACTATCAGAAGCTGCTCGACGAGATCGAGGCACGCGGTATGGATGAGAACAACTATAAGTGGTATCTTGATACACGTAAGTTCGGTTCTTGTCCTCACGCTGGTTTCGGCTTGGGATTTGAGCGTCTGATCCTCTTCGTGACGGGTATGCAGAACATCCGTGACGTCATTCCTTTCCCACGTACACCGAAGAACGCTGAGTTCTAAGCTTGTTGAAACATAGATAAAAGCCTCAGTCGACGATATGTGTCGTGGACTGAGGCTCTTTTTTGATGAATTCTGCCAGTAAGAAAGACAAACCTTCAAACTGAGCGACTCATTTAATAGAGACAAGAAGATGATAGAAGAAAATAATGTGAAAACCAATTCCTTTCGTGCCTGGCTGCTGGCTGCACGTCCCAAGACATTGACGGGAGCTGCTGTGCCGGTGATGATCGGTACGGCATTGACGATTGCTGATCATGGTTGGGCGATAGCCTGGTTGCCTTGTGTGCTGTGCTTTCTCTTTGCATTTATCATGCAGATTGATGCCAACTTCGTCAATGACTATTTCGATTTTAAGCGTGGCAACGACGATGCGGCAACGCGACTCGGCCCACAGCGTGCCTGCTCAATGGGGTGGGTGACCGAAGGTGCTATGCGCAAGGCACTGCTCATCACCACGGCACTCGGTTGTGCTGTCGGCTTGCCATTGGTGTTGTTTGGCGGACTGGAGATGATTCTCGTCGGTGCGCTGTGCGTGCTCTTCTGCTTTCTTTATACCACCCGGCTCTCTTATTTGGGCTTGGGCGACATGCTCGTGCTGGTGTTCTTTGGCATCGTTCCCGTTTGTCTGACCTATTATCTCTGTCTGCCGGAAGGTCCGCGAACGGTGACGCTGACCGTGTTCCTGGCTTCGTTGGCCTGCGGCTTTGTCATCGACACCTTATTATTAATAAACAACAATCGCGACATCGACAACGACCGGCGCGACGGAAAGATGACGTTGGTCGTCAGAGTCGGCCATCGGGGAGGTGAGATGCTCTATCTCCTGTCCGGCGTTGTGGCGTTGCTGTTGAATGTCGTCTTCATTGTTGAAGGTCATCTATGGGCTTTCCTTCTTCCGTTGATCGTCTATCTGCCATTGCATTCGCTGGCTTTTACCCATCTGTTGAAGATCGATCATGGACGGGAATTAAATAAGGTGTTGGGAGAAACCGCCAGAAACATGTTCCTCTTCGGCGTTACTACGTCTGTAGGGTTGATTCTTTAATAGAAATTTCTTTGTGCGGTTAACGGATCATCAGACAAAGTGCGGATGATCAGTTAACCACGAAGCTGTTGCCTTTGACGCTCACGTCGAAGGCACCCATGCTGTTGAGCAACTCTGCGGCACGCTCCGGAGAGTCACTGCCCCGCATATAGAAGTGGATGCGACGGCTTGCATTCTTGCGGTTGGTATAGCTTACGCTCATGCCATACCAATGGGCCAAAGAGGTCAGCACGTTCTCCAGGGGCGCATCGTCGGCGTAGATGAAACCACGCAAAGCATAGGCGTAGACATCCATGTCCTCCTCCCGTTTGAGCAAGTTGGATCCTTGCAGTGTCACACCTTCACCAGGTTTCAGTCGGCAGACATCGTTGCCGCCGACAACTTCCGCCACGCCGGTGATGAGAGCAACGTGTAGTGGTTCGCCATAAAAGGCGCGCACGTCCAGCTCTGTACCGAGCACGCGGGTCGTGGCGTTGGCGGTGTGGATGATAAACGGATGCGAGGCGTCGTGTGTTACCTTGAAGTAAGCTTCACCTTCCAGTACGACGTCACGCGTGTCGCCGACGAAAGATGATGGATAGGTAAGTTTGCTTGAAGCGTAGAGATAGGCTTCCGTGCCGTCGGGAAGTACGACCTTACCCAACTTGCCCGGTTGTACAGGCTGCGAGGAGCGCTGCACCTGACCGTCAACAGCGTATCCTTGATTTTGCAGTTCCATGATCAACTGTGTGGCATTGCCTAAACTGCGGCGTGCCATGGCCGTACAGGTGACTGTTGCTGTGGTGTTGCCCTTTGTGGCAGACTTGGAGACTGCTGCTGCTGTGTCTGCCTTCTTATTTTCTTTGCTTGCGGAGATGCTCGCCTTTTGTGTCAATGTTGCTACAGAGCGCAAGCCTTGTCCGCCTTCTTCTGGTTTTGAAATGAGGAAGAGCAACAAGAGGGCAGCGGCCACAGCAGCGATAGAATAATAGACAATGCACAGCTTCCTTGTTTTTGTCTTCTTCTTGTCAAGCTGAGTTTCTTTAGTCTTTTCCTCTTTGGTGTATACAGGCTTGACTTCTATCTCCTTAACTTCTTTTTTCTTTTTTTTCTTCCTCTTTAGCTTGGGCCTCTTGCAGATGGTCGTTGGCCATTCGCGCTTTCATTCTTTCCCAGGCGAGGTCAGTATCGGCATCTTCTGCCTGAGAAGTAGAAGAGACGCGACACACCGCCTCACCGATTTCGGCAAGCAATGCGAGGTCGTCCTGGACGTCTGGGTCCAGGTCGCTCCACTCCTTGTCGGTGAGCTTGCTGTCGGCATCGAACTTGTCAATGGCCTCCTGCATGTGTTCGTCTATTTCTCTTTTTCTATCTGGCATTTGATTCCTTGTCTATTTTCTTATCGGAAACACCTTATGATAAGGTACCCCTTGATCACTCTTTTTAGACTCTTTAACCATGTTTTCGCGGAAAAATTTCAGCGCCTGCATCATGTGCTTCTTTACGGCACTCGTCGAGATGCCGTATTTCTCCGCCACCTCGTTGTAGCTGTGGTGGTTGAAATAGCATTCGGTGAGGATCTCCCTTGTCTTGGGCGACAGCTGATCCATGAGCGTCATCATCTTATTGATGCGTTCCTCCCGTGGGTTTGCAGCGTGTGGGTCTGTGGCTTCCGACTGTTCTTGCAGGTAGCGCTGGGCGTAGAGTGTGGTCGTCTGACTGTGTCGCACATGATCAGCGCACCGGAAGCGTACGAGGCGGAAGATGAAACCTACCCGCTTGTCCGGCTCTATCTCGTTGAACCGTTTCCAAAGAATCTCAAAGGAATCCTCCACAATGTCGCGACATGTCTCCTCGTCACCTATCATCTGACGGGCGAAGTGGCGGGCGTGCTGGTAATGCGCCTTGAAAAACTCCTCAAATTCTTTCTCTTTCTCCAAGATGTTTTTCTTCTTTCTCAGTTTACAAAACTACGAAAAAAAACGAGAAATGAAGCAAAGGGCGTGTTTTTATTATCAATTAATGTTGAATTGTGATCTTTGCAAAGTCGATGAGGCTATCTTTCATTTATCTACTGTATGTTTGTCGGGATGGAAGCGAGAGCAGATGAAAAACGGATGATGGAAAGCTATGAAGAATAAAAATGATCCCTCCTGTCATCGCTACGACAGGAGGGACAAGTTAGAATCTGTTACCTAAAGTTTTGGACTCTGCGTGTTATCCTCCATCAATCTTGAATCCACAAACTGGATACCTAATAATAATCACTATACTTATACGAAATATCTCAAGAAAGTCTATTCTTCATGATATCGAGTCTGTTTCTATCTTATCTGAAGATGAGTTTCACCACATTCTTTTTGTTGTCCATCGCCTTGATGTAAGCGTTGAGAGACGAAACGTTCACCTGCTTGGCACAAACGTTATAGTTGCCGGCATTGAGCAGAGAGGTGCCGTTGACAACATCTTCGGCAATGGCATCTGCCCATTTGTCGGCCTTGTCATCATTCTCGGTATAGACCTTGGTAAAGTAGGCTAACGCCTTTTTGGTCTCGTTGGCGGTGACACCATTCTTCACGAGGTTCTCCCAGATGCCATACACCTTATTTAATAAGGTAGCGGCACGGAGCGTGTCAGCCTGGAACTCAGATGAAATCTCGAAAGCGCCACGAGGAATAGCCTGACTCTCCTGCCCCACGTTGATGGTATAGACATCGCCTTCCTTCTCACGCAACTGGTTCATAGCGCGCTGCTGGAAGATGCGGCTGACGATACGGTTTTGCAGTTCGTTGAGCGGAGAGTAAGGCATGGGTACACTGATGCCGAGAACATCATAAGCATATTGTCCCATGGCCCCTGTGTTGACCGTGCGCTCCGTGAAGCCTTGATAGCCGTACATCTTGTTGTCAACCCACTGTGTCGGATTACCCTTACCGGGCAACGAGGCAATGTACTGTTCCACGAGCTGCTTATATGTAGCAGCGGGCTGCGAACCGGTGAGGACGAAGGTGAAGCCACGGGCCGAACCGAAGCAACGGCTGTAGGCGTCCATGATGGATGCTGACGTGATGTTGTCGAAATAGTCGCCGTGCTGGCTGAGGATGCGCGGGCTGTAACCACCACGGATGATAGCCACAGAGTCTTCCAACTTCTGTTGGGCACCCATAGGTAAGTGAGCATACATCTGGTTCTGTTTGATAGAACCGTTGATGAGTGAGGTGTCGATGACAGGTGCGGTGAAGCGAAGGTACATCAGTTGCAGCATCTTTTCCACGCTGCCCGGCAGTGCGGCACCCTCCATGCGCTCGCTGTATTCGTAAATCTTGCTGTCGCACTTGAAGCCTTTTGCCTCCTGCAGACGGTTGAGCTGTGAGGAAGATAGATTGCCGATGCCACCAGCCTCCACGAACATCGTGGCGACTTGCGCTGATGGCAATTCTTTCACGCTGAACATCGACTGACCACCGGGACGTACGGCACGCAGACAGATCTTGGTTTTATCAAAAGAAGTCTGCTTGTAGATGACAGTGGCACCATTTGAGAGCTTCCAAGTGGTCATGTTCTTTACTTTGTTGACTGTCTCTTTGACGATGCGACCGGCTTTCGGCTGTGTCATGGTGAGGTCAGCGAGCGGTGTCTCCGGTTTCAACTCAAAGGGAAAACCTTTATAGTTGACCTTCTTCACCTGGTCGAAGATGTCAGTCACATCCTCTTTGGAAGGGTAGGAGAGGCTTTCCGGTCCGGTGATGACCACCGACATGTTGCGGTCGGTGCTCCACGAACGGATGAGGCTATTGACCGTAGACAGTGAAAGTGTGTCAAGAACATTGCGCTCAAAGGCATACCACTTATTAAAGTCGATGACAGGTTCGCCTTCGAGATAGTGCTGTTCGAGCATTTTTGCTATGTCGTCATTGCTCTTGTTGTTACCTTCCGATTGACGGTTGTTGGTGAGCATCCAGTCTTTGGCACGCTTGAACTCTTCCTGTGTGAAGCCGATTCTTTTCAGTCGCTCATATTCTAAAAAGAGCATACGTACGCCACGTGCTTCGTTTCCCTTCTGTGCCATCGACGCTCCGATCTGATAAGTGAAGTATCCACGCTTCAACGGTAGCAGGGAGATGCCTGCCCCTTGGAAGGGCGAACCTTGCTCACGGCTTATCTGGTTCATGCGTGTTGCTCCCATTTTGTTGATGAGCTGTCCCATGATCTGTTTCACGAGATAGCCTTTTGTGGACTTCTGATCTTCCGGCGTGTCGCGGATGATATTGATGATCATCACCGACTCGCCCTGTTCGCCTTTGTCAGTAGCAAGGCAATAAGTCAACGAGTCATGGTTTGGAATGGCAAAGAACGGGCGCGGCTGACTTTTGTCGCCCATGGGCGCTGCAGAGAGAATACGCTTGACTGCTTGCTCCATCTGCTTCACATCGAAGTCGCCAACAACGACGACATCGAGTTGTGCAGGGTTATGCCAACTGTCATAGAAGGCGCGCAAGCCAGCTGGAGTGATCGACTTTACGTCTTCCAACGTCCCCATGACATCGTGATGGTCATAGGCTGTTCCTTTCAGAAGCGTGTTGGCCCATATTGTTTTGATATGATTTTCCGGTGTGTCTCGGATAGCCATCTCGCCGAGGATCGGTCCGCGCTCGTGCTCGATACGTTCGTCCTTAAGCTCGAGTGCATACGTCCAATCGGCCATGACCATCAGACAAGAGTCTAAGAGCTTTGTGTCCTGTGTAGGTACATGACTGAGTGTGTAGACTGTCTCGTTTTCGGAAGTATGGGCGTTGATGTCGTAGCCATATAGCACGCCGTGGCGCTCCAGCATGGCAATCATGCTGTGGCCGGGAAAGTGCTTCGTGCCCTGAAACATCTGATGTTCCAGATAGTGCGCCATGCCGTGCTCACCAGATTTCTCTGCTAAGGCGCCGATGCCGTTGATGAGATAGAAGCAAGCTTGATGGCGCGGGGTGGCATTGTGGCGAATCATGTAGGTGATGCCATTGTCCAACCGTCCTGTCACCACTTGGTTGTCAAACAGTAACGACGAGGGATGGGCAAAAAGGGTCGCCCCACTAAGGAGACAACCCATGACGAGAGAGAACTTATAAAGCATGATAAGAATATATATAGTTGTCAGTTTGAACTATTTCAGTAGTTCAGCAACCTTTTTCTGCAAAGCCTCACCGCGTAGGTTGATGGCGAGGATGGTGTCATCGCTGTCGAGCAAGATCGTGAAGGGAATCGACTGGAAAACATAGAGTGCCACGACAGGCGACTGCGAACCTTTAAGATCAGAGAGACTCTTCCATGTCATGCCTTCCTCGATCATGGCGTTCTGCCATTTCTGCTTGTCGGTGTCGAGCGAGACGCTGACAATCTCCAGTCCGCGTGTCTGGTAGTTCTTGTAGAGCTTGACGAGGTTCGGCGTCTCCTGACGGCAGGGGCCACACCATGAGGTCCAGAAGTCAGGGAGCTTGATTTTACCCTTGACCTTAGAGAGCGTCACGGAGTCGCCTTCGTTGTTGAGCATGGTGAAGTCGGGCGCCACACGTCCTACGGAGATGCGCTCCACAGTCTCCAAGTGCTGAAGCACAGCTTTGGCGTTAGGCATGGCCTTGATATTGTCGTCGAGCATGTCGTAACGTTTGCGCAGCATGTCGGCAGGCATCTGCATCATGTGGGTGGCGAGGATATAACCGCCGACGAAGGAGTGAGTCAGCTTGCCGAACTCCTCCTCTTCTTTTGCGCGGGCTTTCTCCACAAACTTCATGAAAGAGTTTTGGATGCCTTGCATCTTCATCTGGTTGCCTTCCTGGTAGGCAGTCTGCATCTCCTGCTGTACCTTGTTCTGTTCGCGTTGCGTGCTGTCCACAATTTCTTGGTATGCGTTGAGGGCATCCTGAGCTGGGCCCCCAGCGACCTTCACGCCGGATGGACCAGCGAGGATTTGGAAGTTGGTGTTCTCCAACATCAGGGGAATCATGCCCGTGCCTTTCTCCGTGCGGATGTAGGCCACGTCAGGAGTCTTCACCGAGCCGGTAAAGACAAACATTCCTTTCTTCATGTCGGTGGTGCCGAGGGTGTCGGCGTTGCAACTGACGAGGCAGACCTTGCCGTCATCGATGCCAGTGGTCTTACCCGTTATTTGGTAGCCTTCCTGCGCCTGGGCGTCTCTATCGAGATATTCTCAGGTTCAAAGTTCAGCATCTCCGAATTCTGACTCTGTACGATAGCCACCCCATGGACTGCCTTATCAGCCCTCATATTGATGACAAGATCAAAGGAACGGATGGTTCCGTCAGAAGGCCACGACTTCCAGTCGGTAGAAGCATTACTATCGAGCAGATTAGGCAGCAGGCTGTTACCGCTGTCATCTTCAGAGGTAGTGATGCTCCAAGAACTGCTATTGTAGAAATCACTGACAGGAATAGTGGCCACACTGCGCCTATTAACAAACGAGGGCACCGACGCACCGAAATAAGTATTGGCATACATATTCACTGTAACGCCACCTATCTCGTGCAACTTGGTGATGACCCACTGTGACCGTTTCAACTCAGTTACCTTGCTGGCCACCAAATGATCGGAGAGCATATATCGGCGGGCACCGAGGTTCACAGTCTTCAGATTGGGGAAGTAGAGCAGGTCCTCAAGGGAATAGAGGTCATAATCGAGGCCTACGGTCTGAGCCGAAGCCGCAAAATTCTCCACATTATCGTTGCCAAGTCCATAGTGTTGACACAGCTCCTTCTTGAAGTCAGTGTTCATCATGAAGTTCTTAGTGGGTTTCACAGGCTGGAAGTTGACAGTGTCGGGACAGCCTTCTATCAATCCCGTACGACTCAACGTGACATCCTTGCTCATGTCGACATCAGCCACATCTACATTCTGCTCATCAAAGACATCCTTGGTGAGATGCAGCGTGTCGGGTTGCCCTCGCTTATTGGTATAGGCAATATCGAACTTAACGATGCCATCACTCCAATTGCCCATGAACAGCAGCAGGTGATTCTTATAGAGATAATACTTGTTGAAACCCTGTGTGAAAGCCGTTACGGCCTCATGCTCGTAGGTATAAGGGCGTCGTGTGAGTTCGTTGTCAAGCGAAGGGGCACCATCCTCAGCGATAGACTGCACAAAAACACGGTAGTTTTGATTGGTAAGCCCCTTGATGGTATAGGCGGTGTCTGTTGGAGCGACCTCAGCCGATACCGTATCGCTGTTCTCTGAAATCCAGGTGATGCGGATATTCCTCACAGCAGGGTCCTTGCTCGGTGTCCATTTGGCGCGCAGGCACTCCCAGCCAGGGTTGACACTGATGTTAGTGCATTTACCGGTGTAGCAGATAGGGCCGTCACCAGCATATTCTTTGTAGGTATCATCCAAACTGTCACCACAGGAAGAGAACAAAGCAAGCGCTGCAGTGAGTATATTTCCTTACGGGTAAGGAAGTGTGCGAGCGGCTGTATATCAGTCCCCGTACCTTGCAGGACTACCGTGACCGAAAAGTTATCCCCTACACGCAGTTTGCTGGGAAAATCCTCTATAAGGCTTCGGATTTGGAAAAGATGTTGGAGGAGAATTACAAAGGCGGTCGAACGGTATAAAGTTGGCAAGCGATATTGACAAAAACGGCACTTGAAACAGAGAGAAGTCTGCTTCAAGTGTCGTTCTTCTATTCGTGGGCTTACACGATTGGGAACGCGATGAAATAAAAGCAAAAGCAATACGGCATACGCCACCTTACGGTGGAGGATGCAAGGGAGAACAGCGACAAATTGCTGGCTTGAATAAAAAGCATTGGTGCTAAGCATGTGCTTGTTCATTTCGACATAGATGTGCTCGAACCTACCGAAATACCCCCCGCTGTGGGTGTTGTTGTAGATAACGGAATGAGGATTAACGACATTGCACGTCACGCACCTTGTGGCACTCACCATTGCCGAGCCAATGCCCCGTATGGCCATCCTCATTCGCGATATGCTCTCACGATTGCCTATGATTGGTCAATAATCCGCTTGTGGCTCATCAGAAAAATTAGCTATAAAAGACTTTCATGCTTGTAGCAGATATTGGAGAAGAAATACAATTTTTAGAATTAAACCATTAACCCATTAGGGCATAGAGGAAGAGGCAAGTTGAAGAGAAAATAGGATACTTGTGGGGCACAAGTTCTATTCCCTTTCATTTGCCCTCGGCGACGACATCCCGACACAAAGCACTTTAATGTATGGCATTTTGCATGAAAATGTCGAAAGAATTGCATACCTTGCACCTGTGTTTTCTTCCTTTCAGGGGCTTAAAGCAGCGTGTCGTCTTCCAGTTGCCTAAGCTCCTTTGCAGGCACGCCGCCCACAAGCGTATTGTGGGGCACATCTTTCGCCACTACGGCACCAGCCGCCACCACCACGTTATTGCCGATATGCACACCGGGCAACACGGTTACGTTACCTCCAATCCACACATCGTTGCCGATGACAATGGGCTTGGCTATGCCGAGATGGCGGCGGCGTCCCATTGGTGAGAGCGGATGGCCTACTGTGGTGATGAGAGTGTTGGGACCTATCATCACGTTGTTGCCAATGTGAACCTCGCGTAGATCAAGCACGGTGAGATTATAATTGCCCGTGAAGTTGTTGCCGATGAAGATATTCTTGCCGTTATCGCAATTGAAGGTTTTGGCTATCCACACTTTCTCACCCACACTGCCAAGCATATTTTGCAAGTGTAGGTATTGCGCTTCGTAGTCGGTGTCGTCGATGGCGTTATACGCCTTGCACATCACGATGGCTCGCTGTTTCAAGGCGTCTACTTCTGGATCGTCGTAACAATACTCCAATCCTGCTTTCAATTTTTCTAGTTCTGTCATTGTTTCATCTCCTTTATTACCGTTAAACCTTTTAATTCGTAGCTCTTTCCGAAAAACTTTCGTGTTGCTTCAAACATTGTGGTTTGTGCGCAGCGAAAGCCATTCCCGATTACAAAGGTACACAATTCCATACGAACGGCATCAACAAAACCTCCCCCTTGTTTTGCCTGTCGATCGGCCGTGTACCAAGGCTTTGGCGGTGAACAGGCATTTTCTTAGCGATAAAACTCGGCTGTGTGCTTAAACATGGCCCAGTCTTTAGGAATGTGACCAGTTGGAAGTTGTACGCCCGTTTTCTCAAAAAACCTGATTATGATTTCAGTAAAGGCTTAATTCATTTCCAACTGCTTGAAGTGATTATCCACGAAGTAGAATGATACTAATTTGGAGAAAAACCGCAGATTCTGCAATTTAGGTAATTCTTACCAAAATCTATATAACATATATATGATAGGGATCGTGTAACTTTGCAATTGAATTAAAACTTAAAATAGAAAGGCGATATGAAACAGGTTATTTTGCTTTTAACCGCAATACTGCTTACTTGTTGTTCATCGAACAATGAGGTGAAAGCGAAGCGTACATCTTTAACATCAAACAATATGACGCAGAAACTTTATCTTACCATTGGCGGTGTAACCAAGACGGCAACGCTCGTCAGCAACTCACCGACAGAAGCACTCGTCGCACAATTGCAACGAGGCAACATCACTTACGAAGCTCATGACTACGGCGGATTCGAGAAAGTGGGCACACTGGGCTATTCGTTCCCCGAGAATAATGAGCAAATCACCACCTCGCCGGGCGACCTGATACTCTATCTGGGCAATGCCCTCTGTATCTACTATGACACCAACTCGTGGAATTTCACTCGCATCGGAACGCTCGACAACATGTCGGCAAGCGACATCAAGAAGTGGGTGAATGCGGGCGGCGGTAACGTCACCATAACCCTTTCCTTGTCCAACACTACAGGTATCAACCGGACAAAAGCCGATGGTTCAAAGGCAAAAGCCTACACGTTATCCGGCACATTGGCTAACGATGGAGAAAAAGGGATCATCATTAAGAATGGGAAAAAGACAATCAAATAATAATATAAAAACAACGTTATATGTTTATAGGGCTTGTGGGCTAAGGGCTCACGATTAGTAGGGACAAAGAGATAAATCAGATAAAAGGAATATTATGCAACAAACTTTGAATTTGACTCAGGAATGGGACAAGACTTTCCCTAAGAGTAATATAGTAGACCATAAGAAAGTGACTTTTCACAATCGTTACGGCATCACCTTAGCGGCAGACATGTACACTCCAAAGGCAGGCGAAGGTAAATTTGCCGCCATTGCCGTCTGCGGACCTTTCGGTGCCGTCAAAGAGCAGTGCAGCGGTTTGTATGCGCAGACACTGGCAGAAAGAGGATTCCTGACGATTGCCTTCGATCCCTCGTATTGTGGTGAAAGCGGCGGCGAGACTCGCTACATGGCTTCGTCCGACATCAACACCGAGGACTTTTTGGCAGCTGTTGATTTTCTCTCCACACAACAGAATGTTGATGCGGAACACATTGGCATCCTCGGCATCTGCGGATGGGGAGGAATGGCATTGAATGCAGCCGCCCTCGACCCTCGCATCAAGGCAACCGTCATATCGACGATGTATGACATGAGCCGTGTAACGGCAAACGGTTATTTCGACAGTGAAGACTCGGCAGAGAAGCGTATGGAGAAACGCCGTGCCTTGGCTATGCAACGCACCAAGGATAGAGAATGCCGTTCTTCAATTGCATGGCGAGAAGGCTCATAGCCGCTACTTCAGCGAAACGGCTTTTGAGAAAATGACAGGAACCAATCCGCAAGGCAAGAGTTCAAAAACAGGAAACAAGGAGCTACTCATTATCCCCGGCGCCAGTCATTGTGACCTCTACAACCAAATGCAGTTCATTCCTTTCGATAAGATAGAGGTATTTTATAGAGATAACCTCAAATAACCGTTATTGAGCTTAGCCTCTATTATCATGGGAGAAGAAGGCTGACCAGTGGTGAAGTAAGCGTCCAAAGACTGAAATAAGCCTGTCAGGAATGGATGTTGTGGCAAATAAATGTACACCAGCCACCGCCGACGCTATGGCCACAGAACTAACTAGTATGATAATTACGCATTGAAAAAAGAGACTTGATTGATTAAGGACTCCCAAGTGAACTAAACCGGCATTTAACTGAACTACACCAAAGCCCAAAGATGTTGCTATACCAAAAAAAGTGCTCACCAAGGCAAAAACGTCAACAACATCGCCAATGCGCCCTTTTATACGTTCACCTAATAGGGGATAAAAACCACTCCTGATAGTCAAAGGTAGCTTATAACGGAAAGAGAAATACGCAAGGATAAGCCCCATAAGTGCGAATATACTCCATGCGTGCAAACCCCAATGAAAGAATGTGGCTAGTTGAGACTCCTTGGCCGGGTTAGCTATATTAGGAAGTGCCGGGCTAACATAGTGAGACATCGGTTCGGCCACACCGAAAAACATCAGACCGATACCCATTCCTGCAGCAAAAAGCATCGCTATCCACGAGAAGAAACTGTATTGAGGCGAAGAATTATCCGCGCCCAAACGAATGTTCCCTAACTTGCTGAACGCAAGTACCACGAGGAAGATAAAGAAAAACGACACTAAAAGGATATAAGACCAACTAAGGTTTCTGTAAATACCAGACTGAACCGAGGTTAGCGCCGCATTCGTCCACTTTGGGAAAAAAGCACAAACCAATGATAAACCTATCAGGACAAACAACCCAGGATAGGCAACGCTACGTGTAAAAGTTGATTTCTTAAAATTCATCTCTCTCTTAATAATTAAAATAACGATTCCACCTACAATATATAAACATACATAGGTGATGATTATCTATCTTAAATTAGATTAGACAGCATTGCCGGAAAGATTGAAAACCGGCACAGATAATTATTGTGTGGTGATGAGTCGCAAACTGTCTGCTTTCGACCTCGCTTTCAACCACCGTTGGAGTTGCGTACGTTCAGCACCAGACAAAGGATTGTTGCAGCCGGCAACGGCTATCGTGTAGCGGAGTGTTGTCGAAGTATCGGTGCGGGCTTCTGACACTTGCGAAAGACTTATTCTTCTCACCTTAGGGCAGATGGCTTTCACCTCTTGGGAAATCTCTTTCCCCAGATTCTCATAAGCGGTATATTCTTGTAGCTGTCTGCTCACTGTGTTCAGTTGCGCTGTTTGTTCTATTAGCTGCTGCTGGGTTGCTTTTGATGCCTGTGCCATCGTTTGTCCTTCAAGCAACAGGAGGCTGTCGGATTGGTATCCCTGAATAACATTCAGACGATACCCTGAAAGATGATAGTTCTCCAGCTTAAGGTTTGCCTTGTCAATGGCATTTTTCTCAATAGATTTTCCTATAGCCACGACTCTTATGGTCTTCTTGTCGTCGTTGCGACTATGGGAGAGTATCTGCGTGCCTTTAAAGGTGAGTTCATTCTTAATGAATTGCTGCGTATTACTATCTCGCACACTCGTTCGAATAATCTGTATCGTCATATAGGTGGCCGGCAACATGGTTATGATGGTTATGGCAATAATATACTTCTTTACCTTTTTCAACTGTTGGGTATTAACAAACGTCTTCTGCTTGAACCGTAACATTCTCACCCCGACAAAAGTAGAAAGGGCTATGAAAACGGTGTTGATGAAAAAAAGGTAGAACGCTCCGAAAAAGAATGAAAATTTGCCGACAGCCAAACCATATCCGGCCGTGCATAGTGGGGGCATTAATGCCGTGGCGATGGCTACCCCCGGTATTACGTTTCCCTTGCCCTTGGTGGCTATGGCAAGAATGCCGGCAGCACCACCGAATATAGCCACGAGCACATCGTATAACGAAGGTGAAGTGCGCGCTAACAACTCGGATTGTGCCTCATTAAGTGGCGTGATGACAAAGTAGATGGTTGCCGTTATCACACTGATGACGGTAGCAACCAAATAGTTTTTGATAGACCGCTTGAGCAATTCAAAATCATTGATCCCTACAGACAGCCCCATGCCGATAATCGGACCCATGAGCGGAGAAATAAGCATGGCACCGATGATCACTGCGGTGGAATTGAGGTTCAATCCCAATGAGGCAATAAAAATGGCAAAGATTAATACCCAAAGGTTAGAACCGTGAAACTCGACCCCACTACTGATCTGGCTGATTGTCTCCGCCTCGCTTTCCTTATCGGGAAGAGCATTAAAGTATCCCTTTACGACCTGCCAGAGTGTTCTTTCGTCTTGCGTCATTGTCTTTTGTATTTTTGAGTCCACTTTGAAAAGTGGGATTATTGATTATTCTGATTGTACCACGACCGATTTTTGAACGGCAATGGTGATAGAGTTCGACTCTATAAAATGTCAAGTTTCAATTCGTATATAGAAAATATTATGGTCCTGCGA
>UQFS01000025.1 GCA_900540375.1 uncultured Prevotella sp. | reverse complement strand
GCTCCTCTTGGGGCGTCTCTTTATCATGGTTTGAACCTAACTTTTTCATTGATTTGTATACTCTTGAATTATACTTCAAAGTTACTAAAAATCAATGAGTTATGCAAATTTTCTAAGAACTATTTCGTTACTTAAAACGTTAAATATCAGAGCATTATATTAACAACTCAACGGGTGATATCAGCCTCTGTTTCTCGGAACATCTAACTGGACACCCTACTTATTTTCTTCATTCCAGTGTTGTTCTAAAAAGGTTATCAATAGATGGTCTGCATCTTTTCCTTGCCCTTCTTCTTGGTGTTGCCACCCATGAGCAGATAGTGCCAGGCGTTGTAGGCGAGTGGCGGCTGGTTGAGGGCGGAATCGTTGCGGTTGGTCATATAAGCACGGATGAAAGCTACCGTAGCGTCGACATTCTGCCGGTCGACACTGTAGGGCATACCTTGCAGCGTGTTGTGCCGTTGCAGCCATGAGCCGATGAGCACCTGCTGGACGGCGTAGGGGATATGGTCGAACTGTACGAAGCGACCGAGAGGATAGTAACGCATGAAGCGGCCCAGATCACGCTGAAGCAGTTCGTAGGCGATGAGATATTCGTAAGCCATGCGGTTGTCGTACTTCTTGTTGTCGACGAGCAGCAGGCCAAGCATCTGATCCATCTCCTGATCGCTGAAGAGATAGTCGTGGCGCTTGATGCGGATGTCGCCCAGACGACCGTATTCCGGGTCTGCTTTGACAGCGGCACTGTTGTAGAGGAAGCGCTCCTGGCTCTTGGCCCACTGACGGTAGAACAGGCTGTGCTCAAGCATACGCAGGTATTTGGCTGCCACGGCATAGTTGCCGTTGATGATCTCGCACTGGGCGATACGGCGTGTCAAGCGTCCGCTCTTGCGATAGTTGGGGATAGCTTCCTGTGCCTCAAAGGCGTAGCGCTCGGCATCGTTGACCATGCCTAACTGGTAAAACGCCTCGGCTGTGGGCAACGGAGAGGTCATGTCGCGGGTGAATGTGGGGAAGAGACCCTCAGCACCATTCTGATAGAATTCGAAGAGACGGTCGCAGAGCTGGCCCTGCATGGCAAGGGAAAGGTTGACACAGCTCACGCTCATCGGTGAGGAAGCCTGACGCTTCCCGGCTTTCTCTATGATGCGCTGCCACTGATGGGTGCGCACGAGATAGTCGTAGTCGATGAGCTCGTAGGTGGCGCGGTCGAAGCTGAAGTGCAGCAAGGGCACAGTGGCAAGCACGATGATGGTGAGTTGAGCAATTTCTGCGCGCACGGCTTTCTTGCCCTCCAAACGGGGCAGATAGAAAACCACAAGGGGTAGGGCAAACAACGCGGCTACTACCCACTGCATCACGGGGATGATGCCGGGATAGCGGAAGTAGTTGATACCACCGAACAGCTTGTAATAGGGATATTGCAGGAAATGTCCGCAGAGCCAGACGATGGCCACAAAATAGAGAACGCTCAGCAGCGCCCAGCCATAAGGCGTCAAAAGTGTTTGGCTATTGCTTTTTACTGCCCTTTCAGGGAGGGTTTGGGAGGTTTCATAGGGCCTGTAGGGGTTGTAGGTTGCGCTCAATGCTACTCCAATCACAACCGGCCCGAACAGCCAATAGCCCACCGGGACGGCAATGAGCAGGTAAACAGCCGGTGCCACCCAGCCACGGCTATGGTCGCGTACGATGATATAGTGGAACATCAGCTCTTCCATGCCAAGCAGAGCAATGGCAAAGGATAGCAGCACGTTCTCGTTGCCCATGAGCGCCCAAAGGGCAACGGCGGGGATGAAGCTCAGCAGATACCAAGATTGCGACACGCCGCTGCGGCGCATCAGCACCCACGTGAGTCGTTGCAGACAAAAGAAAACAAGAGCAAGGAGAATAGCACCTATCGCATAGACATAATAGGACTGCGTGATGAACTCGCCCACATAGTCGGCCAGCCCACCCGGCACGCTGATGCGCTCGGTGAAATAGGATGGGGTGAAGAGAAACAGCTGATACTGCTCTTGGTAGCTGAGTGCGCATCGGTAAGGAAAAGCCCAAAAGAGCGCTACGGCGACGGCGAAGAGCAGGGAAAGGATGCCTTGCAAATGCTTATGAATGAACGACCGCATAACAAAAGGTAGTTGATACAAGTGATAAATGAAGAAAGCAGCGCCAAGAGCCTGCCTGGACAGACTCATGGCGCATGCTTGAAAATACTTTTTAAAGAAACCTATTTCTTAACAACGAAGTGCCAGAATGTACCCTCTCCACTTGGTGTCGTATGCTGGGCACGGATGTATAGATCTTCATCCGTGACCATTGTAATCTCGAAGTTGTGGCTCTCCTTGTAATTCTCATTGATAATGTATGGGAAGACAATATTGCCGGAACCACTTGTGATGAGGTTACAGATAACATTCGTACTGGTGTTGCGTGCAGAGAAGTCAAGCTTAAATGTACCTGTTCCACTCTTGTCACCGCGTTGGTTGGACTCATCATAGATGGTTGTTGTCAGCGTACCGTCCTTCCAAGAGAAGGTCATCTCGCCGTAAGAACCACCCTGACCAGTGACATCAGTAATCCACCAGCTCCCGGCGGCATCAGTGCTTGCGCCATTACCCCAGTTGTTGCCAGCTGCGAGCACCCATGTCCTGGTGGCATTGGCTGTCGTTGGATCCTTAGGATCGCAACCGGTGATCAGCTTAATCTCAGCAGGTGCTTCGGTGTAAGTCTGAGCTGTGTATTCACCGAGATCGATTGTTTTCGTGTTGCCTGCTGCATCCATGATATCCACAGAAAGCTTCAAAGGCTTGTCGATGTCATAGACAGTCAGCGAACCGATGTTCTTGTCAAGCGTTGTGGTCCCCCACTTAAACGTGCAGAGCACAGGGTTGACATTGCTGACAATATTCAGCTTGTTGCCCAGTCGGCCTTGAGCATCCTTGTCTTGCTCTGCTTTGATAAGGGCTTTGTTAAAGCCTACGCCAAAGTGATCGGCACCACCCGTCTGACCGACGCAAAGACGATTTTTCAGATCATCGGTGAGGTAAGTGATGGTATCTACTTGTACCGTGAGGTCTTTCTCCTCGGGAGTACCGCCATCATTGGTTGTCAGGCACTTTACTGTGTTTTGTCCCAACTTGGTGAAATAGATGGTAGCATCAGCAGAAACAGTGTTAGTAGTGTTCTCTATCAACTGGTCTGCCTGCCAGGCCACATTGGTCGGGGAATTGCAAACCACGTGTATCTGGTTGGAGTTCTTTCCGTCCACTTGAACGGGTGTGGCACTTACCTTAAGCTGGTCAGCGACGACATCTCTCCACTCAGATCCACCTTCAATATCAGAAGGATCACAGGAAGCTAATGCCAAGGCCAGCAGAGGCATTGCAAAAAATATCTTTTTCATGTCAATGTTCTTTTAAAATGAAACAAAGCGTTTACCAGCCCTGGTATTCGGAACTGTTGTCCCAGCCTGGGTTTTGTTCTACGCTACCCAAGGAGATCTGGTTCTCAGGCATCTTGAAGAATCCGGCTGTAGCATTGTAGCGGGCTGCATAGCCACCATTGTGAGCTGTGTTCTTGGCCTCCTTGCCGCAATAGTAGACAGGCTGGTTGTTCTGTGCCTCCAAAGCCTGAGCAGCGATATGCCAGCGACGGATGTCATTCCAACGTACGCCTTCGAAAGCGAGCTCATGACGACGTTCGTTCTGAAGGGCTTTAAGAGAGTATGATGCGATAGGAGCCAGTCCGGCACGAGCACGCACTTTGTTGATACCACTTACGTTCTCTTCCAACTCGCTCTGCATGAGCAGCACGTCAGCGAAGCGCAGAAGTACAAGGTCGTGGATGTTATCGAGCTGCATGTTGTTGCCATAGCCGCCACTGAGTCCGCCCTTGTCACCATACATCAAATCCTCAAAACAGCATACATACTTGTTGCCGTTCTTGGCAGAGATAGCAGAGATAGGAGAAATCTTCTTCTCGTAATAGTCGGTCTCCTGAACGAAGTCAGCCCAACCACCTCTCTTGTAAGCCGGCAGCTTGTTGACATCCTGGATAGAAGCTTCCAGACGCATATCGTTGGACTCGTCAGCTTTCCACTCCTTCACAAGATTGGGAGCTACAGGACCTGCACCCCAGCCTTGACCGAAGGGGAACGTATTAGCGTAGTCCTGACCGCCACGCATACCGAAGTGAAGTGCGTAACCATTGGCATAGCCGATGGTTGTGCTCCAAGAAGCAAGTTTGTTGAACTTGATGGCGAACATAGACTCCGGATTGCTGTCGTTTGCCTGGGTCTGGTCGTTCTCTACCCATTTCAAGCCCTTACCTTTGGTGTAATCATAGTCTTCCACTGTGCAGCGGTTGGTATAGGCCCAAAGGTTACGATAGTCAGAAACAAGAGAGTAGCCAGAGTTGTTGACACAGTCGTCGACGAGGTCAGATACCATCTTCTTCGTCAGCTTGGTGCCATTGGGAAGATTAACTTCTGTAAGAGGGTTGTACGTGGTGCTGACCAAATCCTTCAATTCTGTGCCGTTGCAGTACATACCAGTGTAGAACAACCAGGCACGTGCCAGCATACCTTCTGCAGTGTACTTGTCCACATGTCCGTCGTAGCGGCGCTTTGCGGGCAGCAACTGTGTGGCCTGGTAAAAGTCCTGAAGGATCTGTCCCCAGAGGGTCTTCACGTCACCCTGCTTCACCACTTTACCTGTTGCCGATGTCATCAAAGGCACGTTGCCATACATGGAGGCAAGCTCGTAGTGGTAGAAAGCACGAAGGAAGAGAGCCTCACCCAGATCAGTGTTGCGCACATCATCAGACAGAGAAGTGATCTTCGGCAGAGCCTCTATCAAGATGTTGGCACGCGAAATGCCTTGATAGCGGTCCTTGTAGAACTGCTCGGTCATGTTCTGGTTATAATTGCAGAGCAAGTCCTCTGCCTGCATGAGCTTATCGTTGGTACCACCGCCACCGAGGTTGTCGTCACTGGCCAGCATGGAAACATAGAGGAATGACTCCTGTGGTGTGGCTGCCACTTGGTTAAGATTATTATATACACCGGCAAGCGAGGCAGTTGCGTCCTCTTCCGTTGTAGGGAACTTGTCGGTGGTAGCTTCGGTAATGTCGTCAGCATCCAAAGAGCAGGATGCCAGCGTGAGACTTACCGCGGCTGCTGACAATAAATATAATAGCTTGTTCATTGTTTCTGGTTTTAGAATTTAATATTGACACCAATCAGGTATGTTCGCGGTGAAGGATAATTGCCGACATCCACACCGGTCACCCAAGGCTCGCTGCTGTTGAGAGCCATACCGTTCTCAGGATCCATACCGTCGTAACCGGTAATGGTGAACAGATTCTGAGCAGTGAAGTAGAGGCGCAACTGCTCAAACGGACAGCTCTTCCAAATGCTCTTGAAATCATAGCTAACGGTGAGATTCTGCAAACGCAGATAGCTGGCGTTCTCGCAATAGATGTCAGAGATTTGTTGCCAGTTTGGACCTGTGTTGCCCGGAGCCAGGCGAGGATACTTGTTGGAAGTGCCCTCACCATGCCAGTACTTGTATACCTCTGTGGTATAGTTTTCAAACTGACCATCGGTGAACTTACGCCAAGAGCGCATCACTTGCTGTCCGAAAGCACCATATGCTGTAGCACTCAAGTCGAAGCCCTTGTAGCCAATGTTGAAGCCAAAGCCCATGGTCACATCGGGGTTAGGATCGCCAAGCTCAGTCTTGTCGTTGGCATCGATCTTACCATCGTGGTTGATATCCACAAACTTCAGGTCACCCGGCTTGATGTCTGTTCCCTGCAATGAGTTGGCAGCGTTGCCGCCACAGTTCTTGTCGAGATAAGCCTGAATGTCGGCTGCATTCTGCATCACGCCCTCGGTCTTGTAGCCATAGAAGTAGCCAATTGGGTGACCTTCCTCCATACGTGCCATGATACCTGTGTTCTGAGCAAGCAAGTCATTACCGCCCTCATTGTAATGGTTGGCATTGTTGATCTTGGTAACTTTGTTGCTGTTGTAGGCCATGTTCCAGTTCACGCCATAGTTGAAGTCGCGGCCAATCTTGTCATTCCAGTTAAGTGCGATTTCAAAACCGGTATTACGTACGGTACCGGCGTTCTGCCACTGCGTAGAGAAGCCAGAGGTTCCAGGAACCTGAACCTGTACGAGCAGATCCTTCGTCTTCTTGTAGTACCAGTCCATCGTAGCACCCAAGCGACCATTCAAAAAGCGGGCATCGATACCGAGGTCGGTCTGCTCAGAAGTTTCCCATTTAAGATCATCATTGGAAAGACGGACCAAATAGGCACCCTGAGTAGAATTCTCCTTGGTGTTGCCGAAGGAGTAGTTGCCGTAATTTCCATAAGAGAATGTAGCCAGATAGCCAAAGGCATCGCCAATATTCTTATTACCATTCTGACCCCAGCCGGCACGGAACTTCAAGAAGTCAAGCCAAGAAGCTGTGGGTTGCATGAATTTCTCGTTGCTGATCACCCAACCGGCTGAGAAAGAGGGGAAGTAGCCCCATCGGTGTCCGTCGGCGAAACGGGATGAGCCATCAGCACGGAGAATGGCACTGAACATATAAGTCTCGTTGTAGTCGTAGTTGATACGGCCGAAGTAAGAGTTTGCTGTCTCGTCAGTATAAGGAGTACCAGTGACAGTGGCACCACCGTTACGGTCTTTGGTCAGCGAGAGATAGCCATGCTTGAAGTTACCATAGATGCTGTTGGTAGCCATACCTGTCAGACTCTCACCCATGCCCGGACGTGTCTGATAGTACTCGGTACCGACAAGAGCATCGAAATGATGATTGTTCAAAGCAAACTTATAGTTCAGCGTGTGGGTCATACTCCATGTCCAGCCAAGTCCCATCTGTTGGTTGGTCTCGTCCGTTGTACGGAAGCCATCCTTGTTGGTGGTGTTGGCACTGTAGATAGGTAGGAAGTAACGATAGGAGTAAGAGTTCTGACTGTAGTTGACCTGCCCACGATAAGTGAGTCCCTTGATAGGCTGAACTTCAATATAGCCGATAGCATTGAGCGTGAAGTTGCGGCTCTTGTTATTGGCACTTTGGCTGTTGACCAACTGATAGATTGGGTTGAGGGTATAGGAGTTATAGTTCATCCAGCCCTCGGTACCGGAATTCTTCAAGTCGTCAGAGTCGAAATAGTTACCATCCTTGTCATAAACAGGTACGCAGGGATTGGCACGCAAAGCGGTAGAAAGCACATTGCTGTACTGGTTGCCAATTTGGATACCTTGCTTCTCACGATGCTGGAAGTAGAGGTTTTCACCGAACTTCACCACGTCCAGTCCTTTGTCGTTGCGGTAGAGGACATGCTCTGAATTCAAGCGGATGGTGAAACGACGGAAATCGGACTTTGCATAGTCGCCGCCGAGGATACCGTCCTGATACTGATAACCAACACCTGTAGAGAATCTGCTACGGTCGGAACCGCCGGTGATGTTGATGTCATGATTGGTGGTGATAGCATTCTTGTTACGCAGAATGTCTAACCAGTCAGTACCAGAATTTGAACCGTCCTGATAAGCTTTCAGCAGGTCTGCATCGATATACTTTGACCAGTCATAAGCTGATCCGCCATTGTTCATCGATACCATGTCCTGCACCTGCATGTACTGCTTAGCGTTCAAGAGTTTCGGAATGCGATACATGTTCTGCCAGCCGATGTTGCCATCATAGCTGACGGAAATCTTGCCAGCTTTACCTTGCTTGGTAGTGATAAGGATCACGCCATTAGCACCGTTGGCACCATAGATGGCTGCAGATGCTGCGTCCTTCAACACATCAATGCGTTCGATGTCAGCAGGATTGAGGTTATTGATGTCGCCGCCGGCTACTCCATCAATAACATAGATAGGCTTGGTATCACTGTTAGTACCAGCACCACGCACTGCTACTTTGAAACCATCACCAGGCTGACCGGAAACGGCCGTAATGTTCACACCCGGCGTCTTGCTCTGCAATGCACCGAGCACCTGAGTGGTATTCATCTTTTCGATATCGTCACCCTTGACCTCTACAGTGGCACCGGTGACGAGTTTCTTCTTCTGCACACCGTAACCGACGACGACCACGTCTTCAAGCGTCTTGTCATCGGTCTTCAGAGTGATTGCAAAGTCGGATTGATTTCCAATGGGGATTTCCTGTGTCTTATAGCCTACATAAGACACCACGAGAGTAGCTCCAGGCTTGACGTTCAGCGTGAAGTTACCATCGAGGTCTGTGACTGCGCCGTTCTTGGGATTTCCCTTCTCTACGACACTGGCACCAATGACCGGACCTTCAGAGTCAATGATGTGTCCGGTGACTTTCTTTGCCTGCTGTACAGCTTGCGCCATCAGGCTTGGTGAGGCTGCATGAACACTGGGACTGTAAGCAAGTCCCAAGGCTGTGCAAGCTCCCATCAACAGCATGGTTTTGTTAAGATTAAAATTCATACTACTTCGTTCTAGGTTTTTCTTTAATGGTGATTGGGGTTCTTGAGCGCGATAGTATTGACTATGAGCGCTTTTTGATCCTATTGTTTTGCAACAGGAGGCTTTCTTTTCATGGTGATTCTTGCATAATTGATAATTGGTTCTTAATTATTTTGACTTCGATTGTTGTTATAGTTGACGACAAAGGTGACACAAACAGGTTGGTTTTTAGTGTTCCGAAGGTCATCTTTTCGGTTTACAATCGCAAAGATACGGCTTTCCCATGTAAATCCGTAATATTATCTTTGCTATTATTGATACTTTTTCATCAAAGTGAATAAGTTGTAAAAGTCAAGATGGACCTATTGTATTTTATTGTCCAATATTGATACTATATTTACAGTTCAGCAAGATAGAATCATTGTTTCATAGGGTTCTGTGAGATTGATAACAAAAAAGGGAGCGTACTACGATGTGTACTCTCCCTGCATGATAGTATTATTAGAGCGATTCCAATACGCGTTTGAGCACCACCTCAGCGGAGATCTCACGGTTGGCTGCCTCTGGAATGACAAGACTGTGTAGACTCTCGATGACGTCGTCGGTGACGATGAGGCCACGACGCACGGGCAGGCAATGCATGAAGTAACCGTCGTTGGTCCAGCTCATGTGTTCGGTGTCGATAGTCCAACTGGAGTCCTTGGACAGAATCTTTCCGTAATCACCTTTATTCTTTACGCCCGGACAGCTCCAGTTTTTGGCATAGACAAAGTCCGCGTCCTCCAAGGCTTTGCGCTGATCGTACTCCACCTGGGCGCCTCCGACGAACTTCGGATCGAGTTCGTAGCCTTCGGGCTGGGTAACAACAAAGTCTACGTCAGCGGCATTCATCCACTGGGCAAACGAGTTAGGAACAGCCTGGGGCAGTGCACGGCAGTGCGGCGCCCACGTGAGCACCACCTTCGGGCGCTTGTGCGCGGGCTTTGTGGCAGGGTTGGCGTTGAGCTCTGTCCACTTCTCGTGAATGGTGATCAAGTCGGCAAAGGCCTGAAGTGGATGCACGGTGGCGGTTTCCATGGCAACTACGGGGCGACCGGAGTGTTTCACAAACTGGCCGACAATGGTCTCGGCGTAGTCGTAGTCGCGGTCACTGAGTCCGGCGAAGGAGCGTACGGCGATGATGTCGCAATAGCAACCCATCACGGGGATGGCCTCCAAGAGGTGCTCGCTCTTGTCGCCGTCCATGATGACACCGCGCTCGGTCTCGAGTTTCCACGCGCCGGCATTGACATCGAGGACGATGACATTCATGCCAAGGTTCATGGCAGCCTTCTGTGTGGAGAGGCGTGTGCGCAATGAGTTATTGAAGAAAATCATCAGCAGGGTTTTGTTCTTGCCCAACTGCTGATAGGCGAAGCGGCTGGCTTTCACCTCTTCGGCCTCTTTCAGAGCGGCCTGCAAGGGGCCAAGGTCTTGTGCGTTGAAGAATGTTTTCATAAATTAGGGATTATGTGCAGCGGCACAGCCGCTGCAAACCGAACGACATGCGTGATGTATTTATTATATAAGGAGGGGCAAGCGGCAAGCGTTAGGGGCGTACTTGCCCGTTGCCGTTGATGAGCCACTTGTAGGTGGTCATTTCCTCCAATGCCATGGGACCGCGGGCACCTAACTTCTGCGTGCTGATGCCGATCTCTGCCCCGATGCCGAACTGCGCGCCATCGGTGAAACTCGTGGGCGCATTGACATAGACGCAGGCAGCATCAACGGCTTGCTGGAAATGCAGGGCGGCTGCCTGGGCGTCGGTGATGATGCTCTCGCTGTGCCCACTGCCGTAGGTGTCGATATGCTCAAGTGCTTCATCAATGGAGTCGACGGTCTTTATGCCCATCTGCATGCTCAGCCACTCAGTGCTCCACTCGTCATCGTTAGTAACAGGAACGAGCAGCTCGGTAGGATAGTGTCCTTGCAGAGCAGCGAAAGCACGTGAGTCGGCATGGAGCTTCACTTGCTTGTCGGCTAAAGGCTTGACCAGCTGTGGCAGATCGCTCAGCCGTGAAGCATGGATGATCAGACAGTCGAGGGCATTGCACACCGAGCAGCGGCGCGTCTTGGCGTTGTCGATGATGCGTTGTCCCATAGCCACGTCGCCCCGCTTGTCGAAATAGCAGTGTACGACACCGGCTCCCGTTTCGATGACCGGTACCTTTGCCGTGTCTCGCACAAAGCTGATGAGGCGCTTGCCACCACGCGGAATGCAGAGGTCGACCAATCCGACAGCCTGGAGCAACGCGGCCGTCGCCTCATGGGTGGCAGGCAGCAGCGCTACGATGTCGGGATTGACGTGCACAGATTTCAGCACGCGGTGGATGAGGTCCACACCAGCCTGACATGAGTGGATGGCGTCCTTACCACACTTCAGGATGCTGGAATTGCCACTCTTCAGACAGAGGGCAAAGACATCGAAGGTGACATTGGGACGGGCCTCGTAAACCACACCGATGACACCAAAGGGTACACTCACGCGGCGAAGATCCAGACCGTTGGGCAGCGTCTTGTGCTTGAGCACTTTGCCCAATGGCGAAGGCAGCGTAGCCACATGGCGCATGTTGTCGGCAATCTCCTTCAGACGGGCGGGCGTCAGCTGCAAACGGTCATACATGGGATTGCTCTTGTCCATCAGCGCCAAATCCTCACGATTGGCGGCCAACAGAGTCTCGGTCTCCGCCTCTATGGCATCGGCCACGAGGCACAGCAGACGGTTGCGCAAGGCATCGTCCATGTTGGCAAGAGACTTACTGGCCCGTTTGACTCGGCGGAAAATATCTTCTAACATAGTAGTTTACTCCTTTTATATATGTACTTTCACTCTATATATTATGTGTGATATCACTCCATATACATATAATCGTAGTGCACAAGAGGTCGGACGTCGTGCTTTCCGATGTTGGCGCGGGCCTCATCAGCATTGTAGGCGCTGCGTCCCACGGCAACGAGTTTCTTCTGCTCATCAACGATGCTTACGATGTCACCCTCCTCGAAATCGCCCTCTATCTTTGTCACGCCGACGAGCAACAGGCTAACGACCTGCTTGCCGCGCAGCGCTTCGGCGGCCTTGGCGTTGACGTAAACGACACCTTTGGCAAAGCTCTCGCTGTGGGCGATCCACTTTTTCACCGTAGACGTGGGATTGGGATTGGGCCGGAATTCCGTGTGCATAGTCTGCTGCGGATGCAGTGCCAGCTCAATGAGGATGTTGTCGGCCTTGCCATTGGCAATGATGACCTTGATGCCCTCGTCGGCCACCTTGCCGGCTATATGTGCTTTCGTGACCATACCTCCACGGCCGAAGCCACTCTTCTGGTTGATGATATACTCCCCTAAATCACGGTCGTAGTTGACCATTGGGATGACGCGCGTGCCGGGTTTCTTCGGGTCGCCGTTGTAGATGCCGTCGACATTGCTGAGGATGACAAGCGTGTCGCAATCCATCATGGAAGCGATGAGTCCCGAGAGCTCGTCGTTGTCGGTGAACATCAGTTCGGTGACGCTCACCGTGTCGTTCTCGTTGACAATGGGGATAACACCGTTCTCGAGCATCACCTGCATACATGCCCGCTGGTTGAGGTACTGTCCGCGTGTGGAGAAACTCTCCTTCATCGTAAGCACCTGTCCCACATGGCAGCCATACTCCCGGAAGAGGTCGTAGTAGAGTCCCACGAGCTTCACCTGCCCGAGCGCAGAGAAGAGCTGTCGTTGCTCCACGCTGTCGAGCCGGTGCTCCACATCGATCTCGTTGCGACCACAAGCCATGGCACCCGACGACACGAGGATGACCTCGTAATCGTGGCGCCGCAGCCATACGATCTGGTCAACGATGGCCGACATCCTCGTCACGTCGAGTTTTCCGTCATCGCGTGTGAGCACGTTGCTGCCCACTTTCACAACTATTCTTTTCATTGGTCTTATTTCAAACTGCCTTTGAAGCCTTCTATCACAGCATGGGTGAATCCGTTGGCCTCCAGCGTGTTCAGTCCTTTGATGGTCATGCCGCCGGGTGTGGTTACCTTGTCGATCTCAGCCTCAGGATGACTGCCGACGGCGAGCAGCGAGCCAGCACCTTTGATGGTCTGAAGCACGATGTCCCTGGCATCATCGGCCTTGAAGCCCAGCTCTACACCAGCCTCGGAAGCGGCACGGATGAAACGCAGCACATAGGCAATGCCGCAACCAGCCATCGCAGTACCTGCCCCAAGGAGATCCTCGTCGACGACCATGGTCTTGCCCAAAGCGTTGAAGATGTCGAGGACCGGCTTCGGATTTGCGGCAGCCTTGTCGTTAGGCGACAGGAAAGTCATCGACTGTCGGTGGGCAATGCCAATGTTAGGGATGGCCTGACAGATCGCCGGCACGTCGCCGCCACTGATGAGCCATGCCTCAAGCTGGTCGAGCTTGATGCTGGCTGCCATGTTCACGATGGTCTGCTTGCTGTAGTCGAGCTCCTCTTTAATCTCGTCGATGACGCCCTTCACCACCTTAGGTTTCACGGCGAGCACGACGATGTCTGCCACGGCGGCAGCTACTTTGTTGTCGGTGGTCACACTGGTGCCCTGCTCGGCAAACGGTTTGAGCTTGCCCTCATGAGGATTGGCCACGGTGATGTCCTCGGGCTTGAACAAGTCGGTCTTCAACAAGCCAGTGGCAAAGGCTCCGCCCATCTCACCGGCTCCAATTACTGCGATTTTCATAATATGAATGGTATACCTTTATAGTACTATCTAAAGAGTTTCCTGCATGCTGGCGAAGACGCGCTTGAGACGATAGATGAAGTCGTCGGCATCGGCCTTGGTCAGGCACAGAGGCGGCAGGATGCGCAGCACGTCGGTACCGGCAGCTCCCGTGAAGACATGCTGCTCATAGATGAGTTTGCTGCGAACCTCTTTCTGCGGCACGTCGAGTACCAGTCCTATCATCAGTCCGCGTCCACGCACTTCCTTGATATGCGGCTCGGTCTTTTGCAGTTGTTTCAGTTCTTCGATGAAATACTCACCCACCTCATGCGCGTTGTCGACCAGATGCTCCTGTTCAAAGACGTCGAGCACGGCAAGCGCGGCCGTACACGCCAAGTGGTTGCCGCCAAACGTAGTGCCCAGCTGTCCGTAGACGGGCTGGAACTCCGGCGAGATGAGCACGGCGGCCATGGGGAAACCATTGCCGATGCCTTTGGCGACCGTGATGAGGTCAGGACGTATGTCCAGCCACTGATGGGCGAAGAACTTGCCAGAACGACCATAGCCGCACTGTATCTCGTCGCAGATGAGCACAGCACCGTACTTCTTGCAGGCTTTGGCGAGCCCTTGGGCAAACTCCTTGGTAGCAACGTTGCAACCACCCACACCTTGGATGCACTCCAGGATACAGGCGCAGACATCGCCCTTGGCAAGCTCGCGCTCCCATGCCTCCAGATCGTTGTAGGGCAGGAAGGTCACATGACCATTGTCGTTGATGGGTGCTACTATCTTTGGGTTACCCGTCACCTCCACGGCCAGTGAGGTGCGGCCATGGAAGGCTTTCTCGGCAGAGAGCACACGTGTGCGCTCATTGTGGAAGCTGGCAAGCTTCAGCGCATTCTCGTTGGCCTCAGCACCACTGTTGATCAAGAAGAGCTGATAGTCGTCGTAGCCGCAGACCTTGCCCAGCCGCTCGGCAAGCTGGCGCTGGAGCATGTTGATGACGCTGTTGGAGTAGAAGCCAAGCTGATTGAGTTGTTTGGTGAGCATGTCGACATAGTGGGGGTGGCAGTGGCCGATGCTGATGACAGCATGTCCGCCGTAGAGGTCGAGATACTCCTGTCCCTTGTCGTCCCACACATGGACTCCTTTGCCCTTGACAATGTTGATATCGTATAACGGATAAACGTCGAATAGTTTCATACTTTTGCTTTTATTTAGTTAGAATGCCGACGGCTTGAGTTTCAGTCCTGTGGTCTCATCGAGTCCAAACATAAGGTTCATGTTCTCTACCGCCTGACCGACAGCTCCCTTGAGCAGGTTGTCGATGCAAGAGGTGACGAGAAGCTTGCCGTCGATGACGTCGCAGTGTACGAGTGCCTTGTTGGTATTGACCACCTGCTTCAGGTCGAGCGGCTTGTCGACATAGTGCGTAAAGGGCTCACCCTCGTAGAAATCCTTATATCCTTGAACGATCGTCTCAGCGTCCTTGTCGGTGCGGATGACCTCAGTGGCAAAGATACCGCGTGCGAAGTCGCCGCGATAAGGGATGAAATCGATGTCGGCTTCGAGATGTCCCTGCACCTGGCTGACGCTTTGTCGTATCTCGGGGATATGCTGATGGGTGAAAGCCTTGTAGATGCTCAGGTTGTTGCTGCGCCACGAGAAGTGCGTGGTGGCACCGGGCTTCACACCGGCTCCCGTGCTTCCCGTGATAGCATTGATGCTGACTGCTGAGGTGATGAGCCCCATCTTAGCGGCAGGCAGCAGTCCGAGTTGTATGCACGTGGCGAAGCAACCGGGATTGGCAACATGTCGTGCAGCGCTGATGCGCTCGCGGTTGATCTCGGGCAGACCATAGACGAAGTCGTGCACAGCCGGCGTGGGCTTTGTGGCGGTGACGTCGTCAGCGGGAAGGCCGGTAGTTGGCGCAAGGCGGAAGTCCTGCGCCAAGTCGATGATCTTCACTTTGGCGGGCACGTCGTGCTCTGCCAGGAAGCGCTCGCTCTTGCCGTGGCCGAAGCAGAAGAAAAGCACGTCGACATCGTCGAAGGGCATCTCGCTCGTGAAGCGCAAGTCGGTATCACCGTAGAGCCCCTCATGCACATCGGTGATGAGGTTTCCGGCATTGCTCTCACTGTTGACGAAGACAAGCTCTGCCTCGGGGTGGTTGATGAGCAGGCGGATGAGCTCTCCTGCCGTATAGCCGGCACCGCCAAGTATTCCTATTCTTATCATTCTTTTCCCTCCTTTTATTCTCTTTCTCCCGGATGCATGCCGTAGTAGGCGCGAAGCGGAGTGGAGAGTACTTTGATGAAGCCTTTGGCATCGTCGGCAGTCCAGCCATGCTGCATCTCACCGTACTCACCGAGCTTCGACTTGGTGAGGTCGTCGGGAGAGTCTACGCCAACCGTCTCGAAGTTATATGGACGCAGTTTCAGGATGGCCGTGCCGTTGACGTGGCGCTGACTGCTGGTGAGGAACGCTTCCATGTCGGGCATGACGGGCTCGAGGTACTGACTCTCGTGGAGGAACATGCCGTACCAGTTGCCGATCTGGTCTTTCCAGTACTGCTGCCACTTGGAGAGTGTCGACTTTTCGAGCAGGCGGTGCGCCTCGATGATCAGCTTCGGCGCGGCAGCCTCAAAGCCCACACGTCCCTTGATACCGATGATCGTATCGCCGACATTGCAGTCGCGGCCGATGGCATAGCTGGCGCCGATGGCCTCGATGGTCTGGATAGCCTCTACCTTATCGGCATACTCCTTGTCATTGACAGCAGCTATCTCGCCCTCCTTGAACGTGATGCGCAGTTCGGATTCCGGAGCCTTGGCAGTGACATGCTTGAGATAAGCCTCCTCGGGCAGTCCTTGTGTCGGGTCGAGGAGCTCTCCGCCACAGATGCTCGTGCCCCAGATGCCTACGTTGTAGGAATACTTCAATTTGGTGAAGTCAGCGAAGAAGCCGTGCTCGTTGAGGTAGTCCACTTCCTCCTTGCGCGAGAGGGCGTGGTCGCGGGTGAGCGTGATGATCTTCACACCCGGTGCCATGACGAGGAAGGTCATGTCGAAACGTATCTGGTCGTTGCCGGCACCGGTAGAGCCGTGGGCAATGGCGTCAGCACCGATCTCCTTGGCGTAGCGTGCGATGGCGATAGCCTGAAAGATACGCTCAGAACTGACCGAGATAGGATAGCAGTTGTTGCGCAGCACGTTGCCGAAGATCATATATTTCAAGCTCTTCTCGTAGTACTCATGTGTCACGTCGAGTGTGACATACTTTTTAGCGCCGAGCTTGTAAGCGTTCTCTTCGTTTTTCTTCAGCTGTTCAGCGCTGAATCCGCCTGTGTTGGCGCAGGCTGCATATACGTCCCATCCCTCTTGGGTGAGTTTCATGACCGTGTATGATGTGTCAAGTCCGCCGGAAAAGGCGACGACGACAGATTTCTTCTCCATAGTTATTCTCCTTATTTAATTATCAAACATTGTTATTCCCGTCAATACGACGGATGCGCTCGCGCACTGATTCCGGTATGCGTGCTGGTAGCTGCTCTTCCGGGTCGAAGAGCATGGCGGTGCAGATGCAGTAGCGGCGGTTGGTGCGGTGGAGGATGTCGCTGTTGATACATCCCTCGCATCCTCGCCAGAAGCTCTCGTCATCGGTGAGGTCGTTGAAGGTCACCGGAAGGTATCCCAGCTGCGTGTTCATCTTCATCACCGCCGACCCGCTGGTCAGCGAGAAGATTTTGGCATGGGGCCATCGGACGCGTGCGAGCGTAAAGGTGAGGTTTTTGATGCGCTTGGCGACTCCTTTCCCTCGGAAGTCAGGGTGGACAATCAGTCCCGAGGTGGTGACATAATGCTTGTTGCCCCAGGTCTCGATGTAGCTGAATCCGGCAAACTTCTCGCCTTGCAGGGCAATGACCGCCTTGGCCTCTTTCATCTTCGTGGCCACGTACTCCGGCGAGCGCCTGGCAATGCCGGTGCCGCGGACTTTTGCTGCGTCGGCGATGGTTTTCAGTATGGTGCCGACATATTTGATATGACTCTCGTCGGCCACCATTACTTTGATTTCTTCCATGGTGTTGTTATCTATAATCTTGTCTTATCCAAATGTTTATTCCAGCATGATGTCGCTGAGACAATCTGAAATGGCTTTTCTGTCCGTGCCCTCCTTGAGTACGATGATGATGGTGTCGTCGCCGGCAATGGTGCCAAGGATCTCGGGGATGTCGTTGTTGTCGATGTTATAGGCAATGGAACTGGCATATCCCGGTCGTGTGCGGATGACACCGATATTGCGTGAGAAGCGTATCGACTGGAAGCCTGGTGTACCCATCATCTCATTAGCAGGCAGTGGCTTGTGCACGCGCTTGTACATCGTTTCGTTGGGCAGCACATAGACGTAGTGGCCGTTCATGCTGGCAGCCTTGGCAACCTTCAACTGTTTGAGGTCACGACTGAGCGTGGCCTGTGTGAGCAGGAAGCCTTCTTTCTTAAGGTCATCCAGCAATTCTTCCTGACTGCCTATTTCCTTACTCGAAATGATCAACTTGATAGCTTCGAGCCGTCGGTCTTTGATCTTCATATATTGGATATTTATTCTTTAACTGATTGCAAAAATACGCAAAATAATCATATAAACCAAATAAAAACCTCATTTTTCTATGAAAAACGATATAATTTGATGTTGTAAATGTATATACATGCTTATATTTATCCATTGTTATCATCTGGCCAAGCGTCTTTGATCATGGCAGCATCCAAGCTTGCTGATAGTATTAAGTCAAGATATCCATTAAGATTTTAGCGCTAAAGCTTGCTTTTCTTTGGCAGATTGGAAACTTTTTATTAAATTCGCAACATCAAGTATACACATTATATAATATAAGTATAGAGAAGATGACACAAGAAGAAAAGACAAAGATAGAAGAGCGCATCGTGGATGTGCTGAAAACAGTATACGATCCAGAGATTCCGGTGGACATCTGGAACCTCGGAATGATCTACAAGATAGACGTGAAAGATGATGGCACAGTCGACATGGACATGACTTTTACGGCGCCATCCTGCCCTGCCGCTGACTTCATACTGGAAGATGTCCGTACGAAAGTAGAGAGCGTGGAGGGCGTGAAAGCCGCCAATGTCAATCTGGTCTTTGAGCCTGTATGGGATCAAAGCATGATGAGTGAAGAAGCAAGAGTGGAGTTGGGACTGGACTAAGGCTATGTTGAATGTTCAATGTTGAATGTTGAATGAATACAATGTTCAGTGTTGAATGTTGAGTGATGAATGATGAAAGTTGGATGTCTAACAAAACTTTGGTAGCTATGAGAAAGAACATATACTTTTTATCCGACGCGCACTTAGGGTCGTTGGCCATTCCTCATCGCCGTACCCAAGAGCGACGGCTGGTGCGTTTCCTTGACAGCATCAAGGACAAGGCGGCCGCCGTGTATCTGCTCGGCGACATGTTTGACTTTTGGAACGAATATAAATATGTGGTGCCGAAGGGCTTTACGCGTTTCTTAGGTAAGATATCGGAGCTGACCGACATGGGCGTGGAAGTTCATTTCTTCACCGGCAATCACGATATATGGACGTATGGCTATCTCGAAGAGGAGTGCGGAGTGATCCTTCACCGTCATCCGCTGACGACGGAAATCTACGGCAAGGAGTTCTATCTGGCGCACGGTGACGGGCTGGGCGACCCTGACAACAAGTTCAAACTCCTGCGCAGGATCTTTCACAACCGTGGCTGTCAGCGCCTGCTCAACTTCTTCCATCCTTGGTGGGGTATGCAGCTCGGACTCAACTGGGCCAGGCACAGCCGCCTGAAACGCGCCGACGGAAAGGAGCCTCCCTACATGGGTGAGGACAAAGAGTATCTGGTGTTGTGGACAAAGGAATATATGAAGACGCACCCCAACATCGACTACTTCATCTATGGTCATCGCCATATAGAACTGGAGCTGACACTCAACCGCAAGGCACGGATGCTGATCCTCGGTGACTGGATCACGCAGTTCACCTATGCAGTCTTCGACGGTGAGCATCTGCTGCTTGAGGAATATGTCGAGGGCGAAAGCAAACCGTAATCGCCGGAAAAGATAAACAGAAGCTACAGACAAAGCAAAGCGTGGCGACCACAATGAAAACAGAGTGGTCGCCACGCTTTTTGTTGGACTATACTCATGAGTTCTACTCATCGTATGGTTATAGCTTCATTAAAATCGTGCTTTGTTATTGTCAAAAAGGCAGTTTTTGATGGTTAAACGAATGTTTGACCATTGGTCAAACATTCGTTGTACATATAGTCAAACAGTCGTTTGACCAAACGTCCAACGAGCGTTTGACCAATTATTTGATAATTCTTTTATCGGTCGATACGGCCGTTGCCTCCTTGCATGGCAGCAAGGATCTCCTGCTCACTCACTAAGTTCTGATCACCGGGAACTGTATTCTTCAGCGACGCGGCGGCCGTGGAGAACTCCAGACAGAGGCGGTCGTCGTCGGGCCGGCGGTGGCGCGCATGGATAAATGCGGCCACCCAGGCATCGCCCACGCCCATCTGGTCAACAATGGGCTGGATGTCGTAGATGCGTGAGGTGTAGATTTCTCCGTTGGCCCATAGCACTCCGGCATTGACATGATGCTGGAAGGAGAGTTGGTTGCGATGCGCCATGAGCATGCGCTCTGCCCGCGGGAACATCTTGTGGAGCCGGTCGAAGTAGCGGCGGTAAGCGTCCAAGTCAAACTGATAGCTCTCATCCAAAGCAGTGAAAGGGATGGGATCGAGACCGCTGGCCACATACCACTCATTCTGGTCGCCAAAGATAAAGGAGCTGTACTGCATGAGTTCGTCAAGGGACTTGCGTGCATTGGCACCCGGATATTTCCACAGGTTGCCACGATAGTTGATGTCGCAGGTGAGTTCTACTCCGCTTTCAAAAGCCCGGCGCACGGCATCCATCGTGGTGTCGAGAGCTGCCTGACTGGTGGCGCAGGTGATTCCCGAACAATGAAACAATCCCGCTTCCTTTAGTATCGGTGCCCAGTCGATGTCGCCGAACGACAAGGTGTTGAAAGCAGAGTCGTCGCGGTCGTAGACCACTCTCGACGAGCGCATGGCGGCAGAAGGTTCGAAATAGTAGGTGCCCAGCCGCTTGCCGCCTTTCACCGCATGGCGCACGTCGACACCATATTCCCTAAGATGCATGAGTGCGGCCTCGCCGATGGCATTGTCGGGCACGCGCGTGACATACTTCACGTCGTCGCCGAGCATCGCCAGACTCACGGCTACATTAGCCTCGGAGCCTCCGTAGTTGGCATCGAAAGAGTTGCCCTGTGTCAGTCGCATGGCACCGTACTTGGACAGGCGCAGCATGATTTCCCCGAATGTAACAATCTTCATTTCCCTTACTCCTTATTATTACTTATGGTAGAAAGCTTACTTAATAGTTGTAGAAAACTAAAAAAGGCGGACTGCCCATCGTGGGTGTCCGCCTATTTTCAGGTTGCGATATTACTTCTTCTGTGCCTCCACGAGGTCGCGTGTGTCGCGGGCAATGACAATCTCCTCATCGGTAGGAATCATCACCACCTTCACCTTGGAGTCGTCGGCAGAGAGGATCTGCTCTTTCGAGCGCACGTGGTTGCGCTCCTTGTCCATCTTCACGCCGAGGTACTCCAATCCTGAGCAAGCATCCCAGCGCACGCCTTCCTGGTTCTCGCCCACGCCGGCAGTCCACACGATGATGTCGACACCGTTCATAGCAGCTGCGTATGCACCGATGTATTTCTTGATGCGGTAGTTGTACATCTGCAGTGCGAGGTGAGCGCGCTCGTTGCCTTCGTTGTCGGCGTTCTCGATCTCACGCATATCGCTGGAGATGCCGGTGATGCCGAGCACGCCGCTCTGCTTGTTGAGGAAGTCGGCCATCTCCTGTGGTCCCATGCCGGTCTTCTGCATCAGATAGGTGACAGCAGACGGGTCGATATCGCCCGAGCGGCTGCCCATCATCAGTCCGGCCAGCGGTGTAAGACCCATGGAGGTGTCGATGACCTTGCCATACTTCACGGCTGCCACACTGGCACCGTTGCCGATGTGGCAGGTGATGATCTTCTGTGTTTTAATGTCCACGCCGAGGAAGTCGCACACGCGCTGAGAGACGTAGCGGTGAGAGGTGCCATGGAAACCATAGCGGCGTACGTGCCACTTGGTATAGAACTCGTAGGGCACGGCATAGAGATAAGCATACGGAGGCATGGTGCTGTGAAACGCATTGTCGAATACGGTCACCTGCGGTGTGCCGGGCATGAGGGCATCGACAGCGCGGAGGCCGGCCAAATGGCCCTTGTTGTGTACCGGCGCGAGGTCGATGAGGCTCTCAATGCCTTTCTCCACCTCGGGAGTGACGATGCAGCTCTTCTCAAAGAGGTCACCGCCCTGCACGATACGGTGTCCGACGGCGTCGATCTCGTCGAGGTTCTTCAGACAGCCGTACTTCGGATCTACGAGGAGGTCGAGCACGAACTTCACGCCCTCTTTGTGCGAAGGCATGTCGTGCATAAGCTTTTCTTTGGAGCCGTCTTTCATTGTCACTTTGACAAAGGCCTCGTCGAGACCAATGCGTTCTGCGCCACCCTGGGCCAGCACGCTTTCGTCGGCCATATCATATAACTTGTACTTAATGGAACTGCTACCGCAGTTCAGAACCAAAATCTTCATAAACAATGTTGAATGTTGAGTGTTGAGTTATTAACAATGTTGAATGTTGAATGCATTCAACATTCATCATTTCTTTGCGTCCATTGCCTGGCAGGAAGTGATGGCGACCATGTAGTAGATGTCATCGACAGAGCAACCGCGGCTGAGGTCGTTGACCGGACGAGCGATACCCTGAATGATAGGACCGATAGCAATGGCACCGCCAAGACGCTGAACGAGCTTGTAACCGATGTTGCCCACTTCGAGATTAGGTACTACGAGCACATTGGCGTGTCCGGCAATCGGAGAGCCCGGAGCCTTGAACTCACCTACGGAAGGCACGAGGGCAGCGTCGGCCTGCAACTCGCCGTCGACTTTCAGCTCGGGATACTTCTCATGAGCAATCTTTGTTGCGTCGATGACCTTGTCGATGATATAGACGCTCTTGCCCGTCTCCTTGTCCTTGGCATCCTTGGCAGAGCCTTTGGTGGAGAAACTCAGCATAGCCACACGGGGATCCTTGATGCCTGCCACGCTCTTCGCGGTCTCGGCTGTGCAGTATGCAATCTGAGCCAGTTGGTCGGCTGTAGGATTAGGAGTGACAGCAACGTCGCCCATGACCACGATACCGTCCTCGCCATACTGCTTCTGATCGGTGATGAGGAGCATGGCACCGCTGACGCAGGTCACGCCCGGAGCGCATTTAATGATCTGCAGAGCCGGGCGCAGTGTGTCGCCCGTAGTGCTCAACGCACCGGAGATCTGTCCGTCAGCGTCACCGGTTTTGATGATCATGCAGCCAAGATAGAGGTTGTTCTTCGTTACCAGCTCACGGGCCTGCTCAACGGTCATGCCCTTTTTCTTGCGAAGCTCAGCTAACAAGGTAGCATACGCCTCGGTCTTCTCGCAGTGCAGCGGGTCGACGATGGTAGCCTTGTCGATGTTGGCGAGGCCCCACTCTTTGGCTTCCTTACGGATGTTCTCGGGATTGCCGATCAAGATCAGGTCGGCCAGGTCGTCGGCCAGTACACGGTCGGCAGCCTTCAGAGTGCGCTCCTCTTCAGCTTCGGGGAGCACGATGCGCTGCTTGTTAGACTTAGCACGCGCAACAATTTGCTCTAATAAACTCATAGTGTTCGGTAATATATTAGTTTTGAAATGTCGATGTTACAAAGTTACGTAATCTTTGCGAGGTGACCAAACGGACAGCAACAAATCAATGAATAAAAAAGCCTTTGTTAACCAATCATCTCCCTGGCGAGTATGCTCTCGAGTTCCTCAGCAGAGAGACGCAGGTGGAACTGCCCTTTGATGGCCACACTGATGCGGCCGGTCTCTTCTGAGACTACCACGGCGATGGCGTCGGAGTCCTGCGAGATGCCCATGGCGGCACGGTGGCGAAGGCCCAACTCCTTGGGGATGTCCATATTGTGGCTCACAGGCAGGATACATCCGGCGGCTTTGATGCGTTTTTTCGACACGATCATGGCACCGTCGTGAAGCGGAGAGTTCTTGAAGAAGATGTTCTCTATCAATAGCTTGTTGACGCGCGCGTCGATCTGTTCGCCGGTCTGTACAATATCGTCGAGTGGTGTGGCCCGCTCGATGACGATGAGGGCACCCATCTTTTGCTTTGCCATATCCATGCATGCCCACACGATCGGCATGATGGTCTCTTTGTCTTCGTCCCGTCCGTTGTCCTTGTGTTGGGAGAAAAAGCGCATGATGCTCTTCACGCGTTGGTGGGCACCTAACTGATAGAGAAACTTGCGGATCTCTTCCTTGAACAGTACGATCAGGCCGATGACACCTACGCTGGCCAATTGGCTGAGGATGCTGCCCAAGAGCTTCATCTCCAGTACTTGGGAGACAAAGAGCCAGATGAGGACAAACACGATGATGCCGTAGAACACGTTCAGCGAACGGCTCTCCTTCATCAGCCGATAGATGTAGTAAAGCATCAGGGCGACCAGGAAGATGTCTATGACATCCTTGATTCCAAACTCAAAAAACATAAGTAGTGTATAATGTATAGTGTAGAAATGATAATGTATAAATCAGTGTCCAGGGTGGAGAACATTCATCATTCAGCACTTATCATTGAAGTCATTCATCATTCATCATTCAACATTCATCATTTCATCGTATATCTTTACGCACTCTACGGCTTCCTTCACATCATGGACGCGCAGGATGGAGGATCCCTTCATCAGCGCGATGGTGTGGATGGCCGTTGTGCCGTTGAGAGATGTTGTCGGATCGCCGCCGACGAGCTTAAAGATCATAGACTTGCGCGACACACCCGTAAGTACAGGCAGATCGAGCGTTAGGAGCTTGTCAGCGTTGCGCAAGACTGCATAATTTTGTTCCAATGTCTTGCCGAATCCGTAGCCTGGGTCGAGGATGATGTCACGCGCACCTAAGTCGCGCAGTTGCTGCACTTCATGGCTGAAGGCTTGCATCATGCTTGTGATGTCGGGCTTCACCGACATGAGAATGTACGGCACGCGTAACTGCCCCACCACTTCAAACATGCTGCCGGTTTCGTGGATTGGCGTGTTGACGATACCGGTAAGGCCTCCTTCCGACACGTCATTGATGATGTCGGCTTCCCAGTCCTCAATGCATTGGCGGGCTACAAGCGGGCGGTAGGTGTCCACCGACACGGGAGCGTCGGGCTGCTCACGGCGTACAATACCAAGCGCCCATTTCAGTCTTTGGGCTTCCTCTTCCTCGCTTACCTCTTGCGCACCGGGGCGCGTAGAGAAGGCTCCTACGTCGATGATGGCTCCTCCCTGTGCGATAATCTCGTTGGCGCGGTCAGCAATCTCGCGCTCAGTCTGCTTGCGGCTTCCGCTATAGAAGGAGTCGGGTGTGACATTGAGGATGCCCATCACCTGAGGACGAGCCAGCGAGAGCAACCGCCCCCGCACGTTAATAGTATGGTTCATGAATGTAATTACTTCTAAATCGTGTACACTATCTGCAAATGTACCTATTTCTCCGCTATCATGCAAATAATTACGTTGTTTTTTCGGTCTTATCCCATGAGATTTAGAATTGTTTTCGTATATTTGCAGCAAAGAAAGGAATTGTAATGACAACGCTACAACTCAATGCAGAAATCCATAGTAATCTCAACTATCTCGCAGATAGTGAAGATTACCTCCGGAAGGCTTTGGAATACTTGAAAAAGCTTTCTTGGCAGAAGAGACATGGAGCACAGGCCATGACGACTAAGAAAATCCATGTTGACGACGGTCCATTGCCTACAGACAAGTTTATGGATCTCTTTTCACAGACTATGCCCGGTGATGACGAGAAAATGAAGGAGCATTATTTGAGTCAGAAATACGAAGAATATCTATGAGAGTCTTTCTGGACACAAATATAGTCATGGAGTTCCTTACACAGAGGACGCATTATGTTGCAGTTAGAAAGATTATGCGAGCCGCTCAATTGGGCTTGCTCGAAGTTTGTATCTCTACAATATCTCTGTCAACAATAGCATATCTTCTTGGACTCAGATTGAAGCAGAATAATATTCATGAGCCTGAGAAGAGAAATGTGATTAGGTGCTTACTCATTGAATTAGAGAAATATATTCAGATTGTAGACATATCCCACGATCAGACTGCAATCGCATTGAAAGATGAGAATTTCAAAGATATAGAAGATAGTTTTCAGTATTATTGTGCTTTGGAGAACGATTGTGACTGCATTGTTACCATCAACTTGAAGGATTTCCCCACTTGTGACACAATCATTATCTGTTCCCCAGAAGATTTTGTAAAAGCCCAAATAGAATAGTGGCACAAAGGTGCTTATAAGAAGATAGGGACTACGAATCAACACATTTTTCACGACTATGAACGTAAAAGAATTATATCAGCTCTACCTGCAGCATCCGCAGGTGACCACCGACAGCCGCGACTGCCCCAAGGACAGCATCTTCATCGCGCTGAAAGGTGTGTCGTTCGACGGAAACAAATTCGCCAAGAGTGCACTCGAGAAAGGATGCAGTTATGCAATTGTTGATGAGAAGGAATATGCCGGGGAGGGCAACGACCGCTTTATACTTGTCGACGATTGTCTCACCGCCTATAAGGAACTGGCCCGCGAGCACCGCCGCCAGTTTTCCGTCCCCGTTGTCGGCATCACCGGCACCAATGGCAAGACCACGACCAAAGAACTTGTCTCGGCTGTGCTCGCTGAGAAATACCGCGTGATGCACACTGAGGCAAACTACAACAACGACGTGGGCGTGCCTAAGACACTGTTGCGGCTCACTGCTGACGATGAGATCGCTGTGGTGGAGATGGGCGCTTCGCATCCCGGCGACATCAAGAAACTGGTCGACTATGTAGAGCCGACATGCGGACTGATCACCAACGTTGGCCGCGCTCACTTGCAGGGTTTCGGATCATTTGAGGGCGTGATGAAGACCAAGGGCGAGCTCTATGACTTCCTCAAAGCCCACGAAGGACTCGTCTTCCTTAATACCAGTAATGAGCATCTCGTTGACATGGCGAAGCAACGTGAGCTGGAGCGCATCGTCAGCTATGGCACAGACGGCGACGCACAGGTGCAGGGTGAGGTCGGCGTGTGCGAGCCTTTCCTTACCTTTAGCTGGCATGTCGACGGTCAGCCCAATGTCTATGAGGTGCACACACATCTTGTAGGCACTTATAACATGGACAACATGCTGGCCGCCATCGCCGTAGGATTGCACTTCGACGTGGCTCCGCAACAAATCTGCCACGCCCTGGAGAGCTATCAGCCCAGTAACAACCGCTCACAATTGGAGCAGACTGAGCGCAATTGGCTCATCGTCGACGCCTATAATGCCAATCCGACGAGTATGGCCGCTGCCCTTGACAACTTCCGGCGCATCACCGTCAAGCAGCCGAAGATGGTGATTCTTGGCGACATGCGAGAGCTTGGCAGCGTGAGCCAGGAAGAGCACCAAAAGGTGGTGGACACGCTCAGGAAAGACAATTTCAGCAAGGTTTGGCTTGTCGGTGAGGAGTTTGGTAAGACCGACTGCGACTTCCGCAAGTTCAAGGATGTCGAAGAGGTCAAGGCCGCTATTGCCAAGGAGCAGCCGCAGGGCTACTACATCCTTGTCAAGGGCAGCAACGGTATCAAACTCTTCCAACTGCCTGAACTGCTGTAAACTCGTAAGCACTAAGTACGGCCTCAGTCTATTGCTAAGTGCGGTACTATTTATCAAGCCTGGAAAAGCGCTATGTTGCTTCTCCCAGGCTTTTTTATGTGTGCAAGGTTTAAGAAATGCGAAAGTCTGTAATAATAATCCTATTTAGAATATTTTTATAGGCAAACACAACATTTCTACAGAATTATATAGTACCTTTGCATCAAACAATCTAAGCATGAGATATTCCTATTCTGCTCCCAATATACAAAGTCTTGTCTTGAGATGGCCATACTTGTTGATGGTCATCGTAGCAATCGCCTTTCTGTCCGGGGTTTTACTCTATACGCTCTTTGGAGAATACCCGTTTTTGCTTGCAGCGCTTCAGACAGCAGATGCGCGCGCTATGGTATTGCTCAACTTTAATGGCGGTATAGTAGCGGATAGATTCTTCTATGGTTATAGTCAGATGAAGACCTGGTTGCCGTTGGTAGCAGTGTTGGCAGGCTACACGCTGGTGTGGCATCAAGGCTCGTGGCGCGACCGTTTCCTGCTGTTGGTCATCATAGCAGCAATGCTCACATTCACCGATCAGCTATCCTCGGGCATTATCAAGCCGCTGGCAGCTCGTCCGCGTCCGTCTCACAATCTTGTGCTTGCTCCGATGCTTCACTATGTCAACGGGTATCATGGCGGACATTATGGCTTTGTGTCCGGTCATGCCACTAACATCTGTTGTCTGGTCACCTTTTTAAGTTATATCTATCGCAACAAGATCATGCGTGCCGTGTTGGTGCTGTTTGCCGTCACCATCTGCTATTCCCGCATCTATCTCGGTGTCCACTACTTGGGCGATATTCTGTGTGGTGCCTTGTTGGGCATTACCGTTGCGCGACTTGTCATCACCGTGTGCCCTTCCCGCCTGTTGCAGCGTCACGACCGTTGTCCGATGGGAGTAGTAGCCGTTTGGGTGGCTACGATAACCGTCCTTTTACTTGTCTGAAAAGACAAATACATCGTTTTGCTTTCTTTTCTTTTTTGATGAAATAATTAGTTCCTGTCTTCGTTATTATGAGTGATTATCAAGACACTGATTTTATGAAGATACTCATCGTTGAAGACGAGAAGGCGCTATCGGATAGTATCAAGGATTATCTTGGAGGAGAGAAATATCTCTGCGAGCAGGCCTTTACCTTCCATCAGGCGAGGATGATGGCAGGCAGTTCGGATTATGACTGCATACTTCTTGATCTGATGTTGCCCGACGGCAACGGTCTTGACATTCTCAAGATGGCGAGACTTCGTGACAGTGACTGCGGGGTGATCATCATCTCTGCCAAAGACTCCCTTAATGACAAACTCAAGGGATTGGCGATTGGCGCTGATGATTATTTAGCAAAGCCGTTTGCATTGCCTGAACTGGCGATGAGAGTCTATGCTCTCATGCGCCGGAAGAAGTTCCATGCCAATAACACGATCGAGTCCAATGGCATTACCATTGACTTACTGGACAAAACCGTCAGTGTAGGCGACACCAAGATTGTGCTGACCCACACCGAATATGAGTTGCTCCGTTATAACTATGTGCAAGCCCACCACGTATTTACTGTCGATATGAAAGCATAAAAAATCCGGCCCCGTCAAACGACAAGAACCGGATTGAATGAAAGGAGGAAGTGGTGCCTCTTGGAGTTGAACCAAGGACACATGGATTTTCAGTCCATTGCTCTACCACCTGAGCTAAGGCACCCACTACTTACTGCATCTCATTGTTATGGAGTGATATTTCTGAAATGCGAGTGCAAAGGTAGCACTTTTTTATCAACCTCGCAAATTTTTCTCAATAAAATTGTGTCTAATTCAAAAAAAAGTACTACCTTTGCAACTGCAAAACAGAAAGAGGTGCTTTGTTGCTTCTTCATGCGACTGCATCGGGATGTAGCGCAGTTGGTAGCGCACTACGTTCGGGACGTAGGGGTCGCCAGTTCGAGTCCGGTCATCCCGACCAACAAAAAAGAGGAATGCTTTTCGGAGCATTCCTCTTTTTTGTTGGCATCGCTTTTTACTTTGATATCAGTAGAAGCATTGCTGTGAGATAGAAGCATACGCCTTATTTATATATGTGCCTTATACATATATAGGTGTATGTGTTGTTTTTGCTTAGAACTGGTTCTCAATGATGTCCGTGAGTACATCCTTCATGCTCAGCCCGGCAGCCTTTACCTGCTGTGGGATGAAGCTTGTAGGCGTCATACCCGGCGTCGTATTGATCTCCAACATGTTGACTTTGTCCTTGCCCTCAGTGTCCTTGCTGATGATATAGTCGATGCGGATGATGCCGTTGCAATGAAGGATGTCGTAGATGTGGCTGGTCTCGTCGGCAACTTTCTTTGCGGTTTCAGGGCTGAGACGGGCAGGAGTGATCTCCTGGACTTGGCCGTTGTATTTAGCGTCGTAGTCAAAGAACTCGTTCTTCGTCACCACTTCTGTAGCCGGGAATACGACAGCCTTATCCTTCGTCTTGTAGCAACCGATCGAGATCTCTGTACCCTTCATGAATCCTTCAATCATCACCTCGGTGCTCTCCATGAAGGCGACACGCAGAGCGGGAGCCAGTTGGTCAGCATTCTTCACCTTAGATACACCGAAACTTGAGCCGTCGGCAGCAGGCTTAACAAAGACCGGCATACCCAAACGCTTCTCGATGGCTGCGGCATCGTAGCTTTCGCCAAGGCGCAGCAGAATGCTGTCGGCAACGTTGACACCGAAGCCGCGAAGATAATTGTTCAGCACATATTTGTTGAAAGTCATAGCCTCCACGAGTACACCACTTGTAGAGTAAGGCAGATGAATCAGATCGAAGTAGCCCTGCATAATGCCGTTTTCGCCCGGAGTGCCGTGGATAGTGATATAAGCATAGTCGAAGACGACGGCTTTTCCTTCCTTGTTGACGAAAGAAAAGTCGTTGCGGTCGATCTTGGCAATGTCGCCGTCCTCGTAGTTGACATGCCAGTCCTGTCCTTTCACGTCAACGATGTAGACGTTGTAGCGTTCCTTGTCAAAGAAGGAATACAGACCTTGTGCTGAGCGCAATGATACGTCGTGCTCGGATGAGTCGCCACCGCAGACGATGGCAATGTTTCTCTTTAAATCTTTCATATCATTTGTTTTTCGTTAATTCTTTATTTAGTACTGTTGTTCACCACTGAACAATTCATCATTCAATATTTCTCAATTCATCATTCACCATTGCACACTCACCATTTCTCAAGTCATCATTTGTCATTGATCATTCAACATTCTATTCGTTCCCTTGATGAATGTGTGCCATTTGTCAATGAGTGTGGCGAAGTCCTTGGGCCATGGTGAGTCGAAGTCCATCTGCTGATGGGTGCGGGGATGCACAAAGCCGAGTGTCTTGGCGTGCAATGCCTGGCGTGGACAGATCTTGAAACAGTTGTTGATGAAAGCCTTGTAAGAAGCGCTGCGCTGTCCGCGCAGGATCTCAGTTCCACCGTATCTTTCATCACCGAAGAGCGGGTGCCCGATGTGCTTCATATGGGCGCGAATCTGATGTGTGCGTCCTGTCTCGAGTATACATTCCACGAGGGTAGTGTAGCCGAAGCGCTCCAATACTTTATAATGGGTGACGGCCGGCTTGCCGATACCCGATTCCGGGTCGAAGACCTTCATGCGCAGTCGGTCTTTCGGGTCGCGTCCGATGTTGCCTTCTATGCGTCCCTCGTCTTCCACGATGTGTCCCCAAACGAGCGCATTGTAGGAGCGGTGGGTCGTCTTGTGGAAGAATTGTTTGCCCAGAGCCGTTTTTGCCTCCGGTGTCTTTGCCACGACGAGCAGTCCGCTCGTGTCTTTGTCGATGCGGTGGACCAGTCCCACTTCCGGGTTGTTGGCGTCGAAGGCAGGTACGTCGCGCATATGCCAGGCCACGGCATTGATCAGTGTGCCAGTGAAGTTTCCTGCTCCCGGGTGCACCACCATGCCTGCCGGTTTGTTGACCACCATCAGGTCGTCGTCCTCATAGACGATGTTGAGTGGAATATCCTCCGCCACGATGCTGGTGTCGTGCTTGGGATGGTCGAGCATGAGCGTGATGACATCTCCCGGCCGCACCTTATAGTTGCTCTTGACAGCCTTGCCAGCTACGCATATACATCCGGCGTCGGCAGCTGTTTGGATACGGTTACGGCTGGAGTGCTGCATGTGTTCGGCCAGGAACTTGTCGATGCGCACGGGCGCCTGTCCTGCGTCGACGACGATGCGCCAATGCTCATATCGGTTGCCGTCGGAAGAATTCTGGTCGTCGCGTTCGTTGTCTTCGGTCCGCTCCAGCTCATCGTCCAGCAAGTCTGAGAATATGTTGTCTTCTGCCATGTCAGTTGGTGTTTTGTTGAAGAGAAAGGTGCCAAGCGGACTTATTCGCCCGTATTGGTGTTTTCCTCCGTATTATTGTTGTCGGGCTGGTCGGGCGGCGTGGGGATCTCCTGGAAGTTGTCCACATCTCCGTTCTCGTCGTTGACGTTGTCGTTTTCCATGTCCGGGTCGACATAGTTGATGTCGTCACTTTGGTCGAGTTGCCCGTCACCGACTTGTATGATCAGCGTGGCGTCGACCGGAATCTTGTCGCCGGCCACCACGTGCCGTCCGTTGACGGTGATGCCGTAGACCCAATCTTTTTCTCCGGATACCGATTGCGGTTTGCCCAGTTTGAATCCCATGGCTGTCAGTTTTGCCATTGCCTCACGCAGCGAACTGTTGTCGATGACGTCGGGCAGGGTGATCGTGGGAGAGTGAGCGGCGTTGATGGTGACATAGATAATGTGTCCCGACTTGACGCGCTCGCCGGGTCCCGGTGTCTGTTCGAGGATAGCTCCGGGTGGGAGAGAACGCACATAGCCCGTGTCGGTCACCTCTATCTCCAGTCTCAGGTTGTTGACGATCTGCTCAGCATCTGCGTATCGCTTGTGCAGAATATTGGGGATAGGAATCGACTCGCCGTGGTGGGTATACAAGTCAATGCCAAAGCGGAAGCCCAAAGCCAGCGCGACGACCACGACGGCCATCGCCGCGAGGTTTCCCCAAAGATAGGTACTTTTGAACTTGCCTAAGAATTCTGATGCTGTCATCGATACTTTATTTAATACAAAGGTAATGTAAACCGCGCGAAATACAAAATAAAAGCAGCGAATATTTTCTTTTTCCTTGTATGCGACGGCGACTCTTTTTGGAGTAACCGCCTTAGATATGTTTAGAGCTGCCTTCGGTACGTTTGGCAGCCATGTTAGATGCGTTGTAATAGCTACCTTAGATACGGCAAAAGCAGCAAGGATGTGTTATCCTTGCTGCTTTTTGCTGCCTTGCGCATAGACGCTAGGAGTTACTTGCCGTGGTTCTCGTCAGAGACGGTCAGTTTCTTGCGGCCATGAGCGCGACGGGAAGCCAGCACGCGACGGCCATTCTTTGTGGCCATTCTCTCGCGGAAGCCGTGCTTGTTGACGCGACGGCGGTTGTGAGGCTGAAATGTTCTTTTCATCTTTATTTATTGTTAATTTATTATTTGTTCCTTCTCTTTTTGAGCCTTTGCCCTTCTTATGGCTTGCAAAATTACGCATAATTTTCGAGATGACAAAGAATTAAGTGATTTTTCAGTGCTAAAAAGATGTTTTTATCTAAAATTATAGTAACTTTGCACCTGCAAAAGCATGATAATATACTTATAATATACACACAATGATTAATTCACAGGAAATTAAGATCGGTACATGCATCCGCATGGACGGCGGCATTTGGAAGTGTGTGGACTTCCAGCATCGTAAGCCAGGAAAAGGCAATACTGTCATGAACACCAAGCTGAAGAACGTGGCTGACGGCCGCGTGCTGGAGCGTACATTCCAGATTGGCTTCAAGCTTGATGACGTGCGCGTGGAGCATCGTCCTTATCAGTATCTCTATGAGGATCCTACTGGCTACATCTTCATGAACCAGGAGACTTTCGAGCAGATCCCTATCGCCAAGGACATGATCACTGGCTGGGAGTTTATGAAGGAAGGCGACGTCGTAGACGTGCAGACCGACACTTCTGACGGCACCATCCTCTCTGCCGAGATGCCGGTGAAGACCAACCTGAAGATCACTCACAGCGAGCCGGGTGTGAAGGGCAACACAGCTACCAACGCTACCAAGCCCGCTACTCTCGAGACTGGCGCTGAGATCCGTGTGCCCTTGTTCATCAATGAGGGCGAGACCATCACGGTCGACACACGCGACGGCAGCTATGTGGGCCGCGTGAGCGAGAAATAATTAGGCACTAAGCCTTACGCCATCCTTCCTTTTGTGAAGGGTGGCTTTTTTGTTAACGACCGCTCTCTCCGGAGCGTGGTCAGTGTCTTGGAGAATTCTATTACTATGGAGCAGCCTTTGAAATACTCTTTTGTCATCCCTGTCTTCAACCGTCCCGACGAGGTCGACGAGCTGTTGGACAGCCTGACACACCAGTCGTTAAGCACTTTTGAAGTCGTTGTTGTTGAGGACGGTTCGCAGGTGCCCTGTCATGATGTCTGCGCGCGCTATGTGGGAAAACTCGACCTTCACTATTTCAGCAAGCCCAACAGCGGCCCCGGACAGAGCCGCAACTATGGCGTGGAGCGCGCGCGTGGTGAGTATGTCATCATTCTCGATTCCGACGTGGTGGTTCCTCCCGGTTATCTTCAAGCTGTTGACGACGAGTTGCGGCGTGAGCCCTGCGAGGCTTTCGGCGGTCCCGACCGTGCTGCCGACTCGTTTACTCCGACTCAAAAAGCTATTTCCTATTCCATGACGAGCTTCTTCACCACCGGCGGCATCCGTGGCGGAAAGAAGAAACTCGACAAGTTCTATCCCCGTTCCTTCAACATGGGTATCCGTCGCGACGTCTACCAGCGACTTGGCGGCTTCTCTAAGATGCGCTTCGGTGAGGACATCGACTTCTCCATCCGCATCTTCAAAGCTGGCTGTCACTGCCGTCTCTTCCCCGGCGCATGGGTTTATCACAAGCGGAGAACAGACTTCCGCAAGTTCTGGCGACAGGTGTTCAACAGTGGCATCGCCCGCATCAACCTCTACAAGAAATACCCCGATAGCCTCAAACTTGTCCATCTTTTGCCAATGGTCTTTACACTTGGCGTGGCCTTTTTGGCATTGTTGTTTGCCGATGGCCTCCTGACCTATCTCTTCTCAGAGGCACCTGATGCGAACAATTGGGGGCTCAATGCGATGGAACTGGCTTTGGCACCGCTGATACTCTACAGTCTGCTGATCTTCGCAGACTCAACGCGTCAGAACCACAGCGTGAAGATCGGACTGCTCAGCGTGCGCGCGGCCTTCACTCAGCTTATGGGCTACGGTTGTGGCTTCCTTCAGGCATGGTGGCGACGGTGCTTGCGTGGCAAAGACGAATTTGCAGCATACGAGAAGAACTTCTACAAGTAAGATGGAAAAAATCAGCATTAATCATTGGGACGAACAAGACCGCCCGCGCGAGAAGATGATGCGACTCGGTGCGGCAGCGCTCAGTGATGCCGAGTTGCTTGCCATTCTCATCGGTTCCGGATCAGACCGACAGAGTGCCGTGGACTTGATGCGCACGGTGCTCAGCGATTGCAACTACAATCTTAATACCTTGGGCAAGAAGACTGTAAACGACCTGTGCCGCTACCATGGCATGGGACCAGCCAAGGCCATCACCATCCTTGCTGCCTGCGAACTCGGAAAGCGTCGCAAAGACGCCGTTGCCGAGGAGCGCCCCGATCTCGGTTCCGCTACAGCCATCTACAACCTGATGCATCCCAAGTTGCAAGATCTTGACGTGGAAGAGTTTCACATCCTGATGCTTAACCAGTCGTTTAAACTCATCAAGGAAGAGTGCGTCAGTCACGGTGGCATCACGGAGACGGCCGTCGACGTGCGTATCATTATCAAGGACGCGCTGCTCTGCAACACCACGATCCTTGCTGTCTGTCACAACCATCCCAGTGGCAGCAAGCGTCCCAGCAGGCAGGACGACCAACTCACCGACCGCATCCGCAAGGCCTGCGAGCTGATGCGTATCTATTTTCTTGACCATGTCATCATCACTGATGGCAGCTATTACAGCTATCGCGAAGAAGGGCGGTTGTAGGCTCTCCACGTCTGGAAGGCATGAAAAATGCGGTGTCATATTGAAAAAAGTATGACTAATTATTGTTGGTTTTCTTATTTTTAATTATATTATGCGACATAATTACCGTATTACAATACATAAGACCTTTGACCATTACTCAATGAGAAAACTGATATTACTGCTTATTGACATTCTTATTCTGGCATTGCCTGCATGGGCACAAACCACCTATCAAGTCACGGACTATGGAGCAAAAGGCGACGGAATGACCGACGATGCGCCGGCTCTCCAGCGTGCTATTGACGCGTGCAGTGCTGACGGTGGCGGACGTGTGCTCTTGTCGCGTGGCAAGATTTTTCTTTCCGGTCCCTTGCAGTTGAAGTCCGGCGTGGAGCTATATCTCGATGCCGGTACCACCTTGTTGGCTAATCCTGATGAGAAAGTCTATCGCAAGAGTGCCTTTGGCAGCAATCAGGGCGAAGGCATGCTATGGCTTTGGGCCAAGGACGCCCACGACATCCGAGTCTGTGGGCGCGGCACCATCGACGGCAACGGCGTGCGCTTCATGGGCCGCGAGCTGTCCGACTCCTACGAGCTGAAGCCCGTGACCACCTTTGATCCCCGTCCGCATGTCCTCACGCTCATTGGCGTGAAGAACGTACAGGTGCGCGACATCACCATCCGCGAAGGCGCTTACTGGACGCTCCATTTCGTAGGCTGTGAGGATGCGGTGGTCGATGGCATCAATCTCCTTAATAACTTGAAAATCCGCAACGGCGATGGCATCGACATCGATCACAGCCGTCATGTGCGCATCAGCAACTGCCATATCACGTCCGGAGATGACTGCATCTGTCTGAAAAACCGCCGCGAGTTTGCCGGGTACGGTTCCTGCCACGACATCGTGGTAACCAACTGCACGATGAGCTCACGTTCTTGTGCCATCAAGATCGGATCGGAGAATATGGACTCCATCTATAATGTCACCATCGACAACTGCATCATCACACGTTCCAACCGTGGACTGGGCATTCAAAACCGCGATGAGGGCACGGTGACCGACGTGGTTTTTTCCAACATCATCATGGATCTGCGCCTATGGAGCGACGTGTGGTGGGGCAAAGCCGAACCGATCTATGTCACCAGTTACCCGCGTGCCGACGGCAACAACAAGGATGCCAACTGGCGTTTCCCCAAGGGCGAGACTCACGGACGCTGCGGTGAGGTGAGCCGCATCTACTTCCGTGGTATTGTCGCCACGTCGGAGAACGGCTGCTTCATCGGTGGAGAAGAGGGTAAAGTCAAGGACATTCATTTCGACAACGTAAGTTTGCGCCTCTGCCACATGACCGACTACAAAGGTGGCATCTACGACAAACGACCCTGCCGCGGCGAGGGATATGTATATAACAAGGTGTATGGCGTCTATGTCGACCAGGCCCAGGATGTCCATACTGTCGGCTTCTCCGTCACTGCCAATGGTGTGGACTATGGCGGTCCGACGTTTGGACTTTAACCAATCGTCAATCTTTTGTAACACAACCGACACATACAGGCATTATCTTTGCACTTAAATTATTAAACACTATATCTATTATGCGAAAAAGACGAACCCAATTGAAGAAGGGCATGCAGAAAGCAGTGCTTTCCGCATCTCTCCTGCTTTGTGGCACTGCAGCCATGGCTCAGAGCCAGAAGTCTGGTGTCATCACCGACAGCAATGGTGAGCCGCTCGTTGGCGTGACCGTCGTGGAGCAGGGCACCACCAATGGTACGGTGACCGACGCCAACGGCCGTTACACCATCACGACCACTAAGCCGGGTGCAAAACTCAAGGTTTCCTACGTCGGCTATCTGGATCGTGTGATTACTCCGGGACAGAACGCTGTCCTCAAGGACGACAACAAGATGCTCAACGAGGTCGTTGTGGTGGGCTACGGCACCATGCGCCGCAAGGATGTCACCTCGTCGATCACCACCGTGAAAGCCGAAGGCTTGAACAAGGGCGTCTATTCCGATGCCGCTTCGCTGCTTCAAGGAAAAGTGGCCGGTTTGGTGGTGACCACCTCCGGAGACCCGAATGGCACGCCGAGCATCACGCTTCGTGGTGCCTCCTCTTTGCGTACGGGCGAAGCCATGCAGCCTTACTATGTCATCGACGGCATTCCCGGCGTGGACATCTCGATGGTGTCTCCCGACGACATCGAGAGCATCGACGTGCTGCGCGACGCTACCGCCACGGCTATCTACGGTTCGAAGGCAGCCAACGGTGTGATCATCATCAACACGAAGAAGGGCCGCAAAGGCGAAGAGCGTACCAGCGTCTCCTATAATGGCTATGCTGCTTTTGACCATGTGGCCAAGACGCTGGACATGGCAAGTGCCGGTGATCTGCGTGGCTATGCCAAGGCTAACGGACTGACACTCGGCAACGACGAGGGAGCCAATGTAGACTGGCAGAAGGAAGTGCTGCGAACGGGTGTGAGCCACAACCATAATCTCTCCATCAGCGGAGGCGGACAGAAGTCAACCTACATGGTGAGCCTCAACTATCAGAATCGCCAGGGGGTCGTCAAGGAGTCGGGGATGAACCGACTCAACGTGCGCTCCTTGATGACGACCAAGGTGCTCAAGGACCATCTCGATATCTCTCTCGGCGTGAACGGCATGTACGGCACGGCTCATGGTGTGCCGATGTGGAACGAAGGTGCTTCCGTGCTTGATGCCATGAACTACTATTCTCCTTGCATGCCCGTCAGAGGTGAAGACGGCAACTGGTCGAAGGCTACCGGATCAAAGAACTACAATCCGATGTCGCTGCTCCATGAGGACACCTTTGAGACCAATTGGAAGCGTATGCAGTATATCGCCAAGGCGTCTCTGAAGATCATTGACGGCTTGACATGGAATGCCAACTACTCTTTCACCAACAACCAGCATACTTACAGTGCCTACGACACTCACAACACGCAAATCGAAGGCGTGAGTGCTTATAACGGCAAGGCTGCTCGTAACACTTATATGGGTCATGCCCATACGTTCGAGACTTATGGCAACTATGATGTCACGATCAGCAAGATACACAAACTGTCTGTGATGGCCGGATACTCTTGGGAAGAGAAGGAGAGCGGTGACGGCTTTGGATTGTGGGTACACGATTTCTATGACGACTACTTGAAGTGGAACCAGCTGTCTTACGCCAGCAGCATCGACGGCATCCCCGCTGTGGAGAGCGGTACGAAGGCTACCGTGAGAAATATCTCGTTCTACGGTCGTGCAGCCTACAGCTACAACAGCCGCTACATGCTCCAGGCTACCATCCGCCGCGACGGTAGCTCAGTCTTCGGTAAGGACCATCGTTGGGGTACCTTCCCATCGGTGAGTGCAGCCTGGAACATCACCGAGGAGCCATTCATGAAGAATCAGAACGTGTTCTCCAACCTGAAACTGCGTATGGGGTATGGTGTGAGTGGTAACGCCCTCGGCTTTGGTGCTTACACAGCCATTGCCACGTATGGTGCTTCCGGCTTCTTCGATTATGAAGGTAAGAACTGGCGCACGCTGGCCGCCACGAAAAATGCCAATCCCGATCTGAAGTGGGAGAGCACAGGCATGTTCAATATTGGTATTGACTACGCGCTCTTTGGCGGTCGTATCAACGGCACGCTCGAACTCTACAGCAAGAAGACCAAGGACCTTATCTGGTCTTATCCGGTGTCTCTGACCGAATATCCTTTTGGCTACATCGATGCCAATGTCGGTGAGATCTCCAACAAGGGTATTGAGTTGACCGTAAACACAACGCCCGTGAAGACGAAAGACTTTGCCTGGCAGACCACGCTCAACCTGGCACACAACAAAAACTGTGTGGACAAGTTGACCAATGACAAGTACTTCACCAAGGAGTTCAATCAGGGCGACCCGATGATTGCCGGTGTATCTGCCAACGGCTATACGCAGCGTATCATCGAGGGTGAGCCGCTCGGAACGTTCTACACCTTTACTTTCGCCGGATACAACGACAAGGGTATTGCCACTTACTATGTCCTTGACGAAAACGGCAAACGCACAGGTGAAACCACTACAGCTCCCGACAACGAGCGCGACCGCTCGATCACGGGCTGCGCACAGCCTAAGCTGAACTTGGGATGGAACAACACGCTGACCTATAAGAACTGGAGCGCTTCCTGCTTCTTCACAGGAGTCTTCGGCAACAAGATCTACAATGGCTCACGTGCACAGTACACCAGCCCCGAGATGTTCACCAATGGCAAGAACGTGCTCAAGGAGTTTATTACCGATCGCCCGGCTACCGACATCTCCGGCAACATTCCTTCTGACCGCTTCATCGAGAACGGAAGCTATCTGCGCCTCCAGTCTCTGACTCTGGGCTATACCTTCACAAAGTTCAATGGCTGGTTGCAAAACGCCCAGCTCTACGCTACGGTGAACAACGTCTTCACCATCACCAGCTACAAAGGACTGGATCCTGAGGTGGACTTGGGCGGTATCTCACCGGGTGTGGACTATCGCTGGAGCAACTATCCTCATACACGCACGGTTATGCTGGGCCTGAAAGTAAATTTCTAACATTAACGACGCTGCACAATGAAAAATAAGTTTTTTATGTCTTTAGCGGGAGGACTGCTCCTGCTGACGGGCTGCACAGACCTGAATGTGGATGTAGATTCGCTCTACACAAAATATCCCAACAACGATATTGCCGTGGAAGCCAAGATGGCTGATGTCTATTATCAGCTGCGCGGTTGTTTCGGCCGTCGCTATATGGAGGCACAGGAACTGTCGTCTGACGAGTACACGGCTGTCAGCTATGGTGGCGGCTGGTACGACAATGGTGCTTATGCCCACCCAAGTCTTCACGCTTACACCAAGGACGATGCCACCATCGACTGGATGGGTGAGCTGATGAGCGGCTGCACCAAGGCCAACACAGTCATCCGTGATCTCACCAATGACGGGGCTGACGAGAAGTACATCGCCCGTGCCCGTGCCATGCGTGCCTTCTTTGAGTTTGTCATGATGGACTGCTGGGGCGACGCACCGATCATGGACCACATCGTCGCAAAAGATGAGGTTCTTGAGCGCTCCCCACGTGCCAAGGTGGCTGAGTTCATCGAGTCGGAGCTGAAGGACATCATTCCTCTGCTGACCGATGAGGTGAGCGCCAACACCTATGGCAAGCCGACGAAGTGGATGGCTGAGGCGCTGCTTGTGAAGCTTTGTCTCAATTGGCCGGTCTATACAGCCGCATCCGTGGATCAGTATGACGCTGCTACGGCCAAGAACGAGAAACTCGACGAGTGCATCAAGTATTGTGACGACATCATCAACAGCAAGAAGTTCAACCTCGGCTCCGTGCCTTATCGCAAGAAGTTCTCCTACGACAACGGCTGTAAGATCGAGGACTTCATCTATGCGCTGCCATACGACACCTACACGGCAATGGGTATGCAGTACGGTCGTGCCATCACTTGGAAGCAGGCTAAGGACGCGGCCAAGAGCTACTATGGTATGAAGCTCCACAATTCGGCCGGCGGATACGTGACCATGACGCCTGAGTGCGCCGCTCTCTTCAACCTTCCCGGCGACGAGCGCAACCAGCTGATCCTTCGCGACACGGTTCATGTCTATGATCCTACGACGCAGTTGCCTGCCAAGGAGGTGGCTTTGGATAAGGCGGGCAATCCTATCGTGCTCACTTCTTCCATCACGTTGAAGACCAATGATGAGCATCTCGACGTGGGTGATAATGTCAATGGCTACAATCAGGGCAACCGCAATGTCAAGTTTTTCGTGACCGACGATGACTTCAAGAACGGACGTAACCAGAGCAACGACCTGCCGATCTTCCGCTATGCCGACATCCTGCTGGAGAAAGCTGAGGCCATCACACGCGGTGGTAAAGCTACCAACGGCGACACACCTCAGAGCCTCTTCAACCAGATCCGCAGCTATGTCAAGGCGCCCGTCATCGACCACAATCCTTCGCTCAAGGAGATTCTTGATGAGCGTGGACGTGAGTTCCTCGGTGAGAACTGGCGTCGCAACGATATGATTCGTTTCGGTACCTTCGAGGGGCAGTTCTTCCCGCACTACACGGGATTCCCAACGGCTAACTTCGACAAGACGCACCGTATCTTCCCTGTCCATAAGGATATCCTCAACGTGAATCCTACTTGGAAGCAGAATCCCGGCTATGAGAAGTGATTCTTAGCAAACATCTTGCAGCGGGCTATATCCATTTGGGTGTAGCCTGCTTTTTCATGGACTCCGTTTACAGGTGGATACTCTCCTGCGTGAATGCCAGTTTTATATGAAGGTTTCTTCTGACAAAGTTGGAAACACAGGAATCTGATAAGTATAAACAATTTGACAAAACCGCCTCTCTCTGAACTTCCATTCTAGAGAGCTGTTTTGCGATAGTAGCATCTCTTTTTGATGATTTATTGGTTTTTCCATGCTTTTTCACTGCCGAAAGCAACTTAAAACTGCCATTTTTGGCTTTTCACTTTTTCAAAAAGCCGTTTTTTCACGATCAAAAAGGCGAGATGACCGCATCAAAGTACCATTTTCATCGAAAATTCTCTAGAGAATTTTCGGAGAAAACGGTACTTTGACAAGACCATCTCGGTACTTTATTCTGCTCATCCTTTCTTTTTGAAGTACAGAGCAAACGAATATGTGTGTAATTTATTGTAAATCAGTGAATTATGATTTAACTGCCTAAAATACTCAAAAATACTCTGAAAATCGCGAAAATTAAGCCGATGATGGTCTTGCTTCAAAGAAATCGATTCTCACGGGCGGAAAATTGTCAGTTTTAACAACAATATTGGAAATTCTAATACTATCGTCTGTTTCTTTCGTTTTGTTGCTGATTCTCCGAGGTTGTCTGCATTTAATAGGTTTCTTTTGCTTGTTGCTTCTCAACCTTCTCTCTCAGTCGTATGTCAAGATAAGGATTTGCGTCAAATAGCCAAGCGAAAGCGAGTCAAACAGCCCAGTAGATTTGCGTCAAACAGCCAAGCAAATTTGCGTCAAACAGCCAAGTAAAATCGCGTCAAATAGCCAAATAGTTTTCAAAACTCTTGGATAATCAATTAATTATGCGTATCTTTGTTGTCACAGTTTTTTAGTTAAATGGAATACCTAAATAGCGTCCTACTTATGGGGAGTTTTGCCCTTAATAACCTTCATTCTATGTCACGCAATATTCTTCTGATCGTTTTCCTGTCTCTGACGACAGTAGTCCATGCCCAACTGTGGCGTTGTGTCAACCCACTCATCGGCAGCAAGGGGGAAGGACGCGTGTTTGTGGGTCCCTCAGTTCCTTTCGGTATGGTGAAGCCAGGCCCTGACTGTCTGTCCATGCCCAACGCAGGATGGGCACCCATGCCCGACCCCGTCAAAGGCTTTTCGCAGACCCATGTCAGTGGCACGGGAGGTGGACAGAAATACGGCAATGTGCTCATCCAGCCCTTCCGCCGCCATGAGTCGATGACGCCCCAAAAGCTGTTGCTACCCGACGGACAGGTCGCCATTGTGCCGGGCTTCCTCCATCATCGTAGCTACGAAAAGATCACGCTGGGCAAGTACAGCTGTAAGTTTGAAGACGGAATATGGGCTGATGTCACCACAGCCGCCCGCTGCGCCATCTACCGTTTCCGCTATGCCGACGGCTTACTCATCGACGCAGCCTCATTCTTGGGTATGGACGCCATTCCCAACAAACGCGAGACGCAACAGTATGTGGCGGGTATCGACTATCGTGAGGCGTTGCAGGCGATGCTTAAGGACGGGGACGTGCCGCCTGAAGACGACGAGAAGGAAGGACGCGGCGGACTGAGGGAGTATATCCGGTTGGGCTATGTGCCCTATGGCATTCCGCGCGCAGGCACCCGCACCGTGGAGTACAGCTACGACGACTGGTGCATTGCGCAGGTAGCCAAAGGACTTGGCAAGCGTGCTACCTATAATAGTATATGTGCCGCTCCCGTTCGTGGCAGAACCTCTGGCGCAAGGACTATGAATGGCGCGGCATGACGGGATTTATCCTGCCGCGTGATGCCAGTGGCCGGTGGCTTGACTCGGTGGAGTGGGGACGCTCGAAGGTCTTCCGCCCAAAGATCGCTTATCACCCCGACACGAAGGTGGCACCGTGGTATATCCCTTGGTGGGATACATCGTACATCGTCGCTTTTCCGACGCAGCCGACGGCCTGCCGGGCAACGACGACAGCGGCGCTATGTCGGGATGGCTGCTTTGGGCGATGCTTGGCCGCTATCCCGTGGCCGGACAAGGGAAATATATCACGATCAAGCCGGTACACTTCTCTGAGAAAGCTGTGGCTGCGGGTGATGGCGAAACCACGGTGCACTTTGTGCTCAACCGACAGTACCGCAACTGGCCGCTACGTTCATCCTGGCAGAGCGACACGCTGGTGGTGACCTGCCACGACTGCACGTATCGTTTGCCACGCCGTATCGTCGATCACGCCAAAGGCTTCTGTTGGGAGAGTCCGCAGAAGGCGGGCGCTGAGTACGATGCTGAGGGAACGTTTCTTTTCATCTCGCGTGATGCCCTCGACAGTCTGAAACATACTGGCCGCTTTGTCTACGACGGCATCACGTGGCGACGCATAGACGAGACCGGTCAGTGCATCCATGTGCGCGCCGATGTAGATGGTACAGAAATGTGGATTTTGCCAAGTTTGTCTTTGTCTTGGGTGGTTAGGATGCAGGGCAATAAGTTAGGAATAGACTGGAAGATAGATACTCCCTTTCAAGAGTTTGAGAATTGGGAGAACTCTCGAATTCTCAAATTCTTGAGTCATAAGTATTCTTGAGTTATATGTTTTTCTCCATGATATAGTCGTTCATGAAGAAGCCTTTCCCGATGGAAAAGTCGCCTTGGCTGGTCACTTTCATACCCTGACGTGAATAGAAGTGCTTGGCACGGTTGTGGCGGTTGACATGCAGAAAGAGCGTGCAAGGTTCCGGATGCTGTTCTTTGACAAAGGCAACGGCAGCATCGAAGAGTTGTGTGCCTAAGTGCTGGTACTGATAGAGCGGGAGAACGTATATCTTTTGCAGTTCGTATCGGTCCGCTTCTGTAGGTTGTACCGAGACATATCCGGCAGGCTTGCCGTCGACGAAGAGCAGCAGATAGGTATGATGCTCGACGGTCATCTGTCGGCGTAGCGAAGCCTCGGAGTACATCATGTCCATCATGTATTCACATTGTTCCCGTGTGATGATGGTCTGGTAAGTGTCGGGGAAAACTTTCTCCGCCATCGTCCTAATGGTAGAAATGTCATTGAGGGTTGCTTTTCTGATAGTTGTAGTCATGTTGTTAGGTTTATATTAGTCAAATCTGATGAGGAATGCTTTCGTGTACAAAGATACGCATATTTCGTGAAAGTAGCAATAGATAGTCTTACTTTGCGTCTTAAAATAGCGAAAATAATTGTAACTTTGTAGGGACTCTAACATTTGACTGAACATGAAAACAAAAACCTCTGCCGTCCGCTGGCCGCAACCCTGTCGTTGGATAGCAATATCGTCTTTACTACTATGCGCAATCTTCTTGCACGCTTTGCCGCTTGCAGCCCAAAAGCGTAGCGAACTGAATGCCTATGCCCAAAAGGCTTATCAGCGGATGGGAGGTATCTATTACGCCTATCCCGTACCGCCCGCCGACTGCTTCACCCCGGCGCCGGAGGGCTATCGCCTGGTCTGTCTCAGCCATTATGGGCGCCATGGCTCACGCTGGATGACGAGTGACAAACGCTATGAATGGTTGTGGAAACAGTTCGAAGACGAGAAACTGTTGACACGACGGGGACGTGGTGTGCGCAGTCGTCTGAAAAAGATCTGTGACAATGCACGGGGTAATGGTGGACAGCTGTCGCCCGTGGGAGTGCGGCAACAGCAGGGGCTTGCCGCCCGCATGGCCTCCCGCTTCCCACAGATGTTCGGATCTGAGAGTCGTGTGACCGCCAGGTCGAGTGTCGTGCGCCGTTGTCGCAAGAGCATGGAAGCCTTTGTGCAGGAGTTGGAAGCCTCTGATCTTGGTGCCCGGATAGACATGCGCACCGACTCGACCGACATGCAGTGGATGAGCTATGAGGACCCTGACGAGATGCTGCTGAAACTACAGACCGACAAGAGTTGGACGCTGCCTACACACCGCTTGCTTTCCTCGCTCTTCCGTCATCCCGAAACCATCGCCGACACGGCGCGACTCTTCTCTGAACTCTATGCTGTGGCTTCCGACTTGCAGGATGTTGACTTGCCCCGCATCTCGCTCTACGACCTGTTCACTCTCGACGAGATGCGCTATTGCTATCAGCGCTCGTGCCGCGAGATGCGCTACGAGAATGGTTGGGATCCGGCCAATCATGGTATCCCGGCACAGTGCGCTGCCAATCTGTGGGGCAACATCGTACTTTGCGCTGACAGCGTCTTGGCCTCGGGAAAGCCCGGAGTGACGCTGCGCTTCGGCCACGACACTGCTCTCTATCGCCTGCTGAGTCTGCTTGGCGCCTCGCCCGTAGTGGACGACAGTCTGAACCTTGGAGATCTGGTACCGATGGCAGCCAACTTGCAGATGCTGTTCTACCGCAACCGGCAGGACAGCGTGGTGGTGGCTTTCTACCTCAATGAGCGCCCGATGCCGCTGCATGGTATACATCCGGCCTTTACGCTTGACACTTGGAATGTTCCGTTTTATTCGTGGACAGCATTGAAACGCCATCTCCAGCATTACCTCGGCCGACAGAAATGGATGGATCGCACGCGCGCCATCAACACGATGGTGGGTACCGACTACGCCATGACAGCCTCTGCCGGACGCGATGGAAAAGGATCGGAGGAGCATGGACAGACGTTGCCCGCGGTGCTCGTGCCCCATGGCATGAACTTTTGGACACCGCAGACACAAGACACGGAACAGAAGTGCCGCGCTCCTTATTATTATAGAGATTCTCTGTTTCAAGGTTTCCGTGCCAGTCACTGGCTCGTAGGCGGCTGTACCCAAGACTATGGTTCCTTTACGCTCATGCCGATGACGGGGCGCCTACGGTTGAAGCCGGAAGAGTGCGCCACACCGTTCAATCACAACGATGAGCTGAGCCATCCTTATTATTATGGTGTCTATCTGCCTAAAGAGAAGCTGATGACCGAGATGACGGCAACCAGCCGCGCCGCTATATTCCGCTTCATGCCCGACGAGGCGGGACAGCTGCATGTCATCGTCAATCCGAACAGCGACTATCGCGAAGGCTTTGTGGCCGTGGACTCTGCCCGTCAGTGCATCTGGGGCTACAACCCCGTGCATCGCATCTATCAGGGCTGGGGAGAGCGGGCCGGCTTCAGCGGCTGGTTTGTGGTACAGTTCCAGCGTCCTTTCCGGCAGTGTGGCGGGAAAGACTCTGTGGCCTATGTCACCCTTGACGTGAAAGCGGGTGAGCAGGTGCTGGTCAAAGCGGCCACAAGTTTCACGAGTATCGACGGCGCTTGGTGCAATCTCCGTGCTGAGCTTCCGGACTGGGACTTCCTCGGTACGCGTCTCGCCTTGGACAGCATTTGGCAGAATGAGCTGCGCACGATCGACGTGGAAGACAGCGACAAGGCAAAGGTCAACCAGTTTTATGGTGCTCTCTACCGTACCGCTTTCGATCCGCACGCCATCAGTGATGTCGACGGGCGCTATCCGGCCTTTGCCTCGGGGCGGCCGATGATGCCCGACAGTACCGAAACGGGACGCACTCGCTACATGGACTTCTCGATGTGGGACATCTATCGTGCTGAGTCTCCCTTGCTGCTCTTGACGCATCCGCAGATGGCTTCCGACATGATACAGAGTCTTGGTGGTATGTATCGTGAAGGCGGTTGGATGCCGATCTTCCCCTGCTGGAACAGTTATACCAGTGCGATGATTGGTGATCATGCCGCTGCACTCGTGGCCGACGCAGTGGCAAAGGGACTTGATCGTACGCATCCCTTTGACCTCAAAACGGTCTATTCGGGACTGCGCAAGAATGCTTTTGAAAGTCCGAAAAGCTATCAGGATTATGCCAACGGCATGGGACGGCGCGCACTGAAAAGTTGGTTGCGCTACGGCTACATCCCGTTGGAAGACAGTGTGGAGGAGGCTTTTCACACTCAGGAACAGGTGTCGCGAACACTGGAATATGCCTACGATGACTATTGTGTAGCGCAGGTGGCCAAGGCGCTGAACCAGAAAAAAGACTATGAAACGCTGACGCGACGTTCACACAACTGGGTGAACGTGCTGAATCCCCGTACGGGTTGGGCCGACGGGCGCCATGCTAATGGCCGTTGGCTGATGAACCGTGACTTGACGAGTCGCCTGCCGTTTATCACTGAAGGTGCTGTCATGCACTACAGTTTCTATGTGCCGCATGATATTCCCGGACTGATCAAGGCCATGGGCGGACGGCAATCGTTTGTCCATAAGCTCGACACGCTCTTTGGCTTCCGCCGTGATGGACATCGTGACAATACCTATTATTATTGGCATGGCAATGAGCCTTGTCATCACATCGCCTACCTCTATGCTCTGGCCGGTGAGCCGCGGAAGACACAGCTGTTGGTGAGTGACATCTTGCGGACGGAGTATCGTGATGTCCCTGGCGGACTGTCCGGTAACGATGATGCCGGGCAGATGAGTGCCTGGCAGGTGTTCTCCATGCTTGGCTTCTATCCTGTCTGCCCCGGCAGTGCGGAGTATGTCATCGGTACCCCGTCGTTCCGTCGTGCACGCATCGGACGTCTGACGATAGAGACGCGCGGTGGTGGCAACGGCAATTGCTATATCCAGCGCATGACGTGGAACGGACAACCTTACACCCGCTACACCCTTAGCCATGAAATGCTGACCGATGGTGGACACCTCGTCATAGGGTTAGGACCTAAGCCACTGAGATAATGGAAGTTATTCCATGCGTATACCACATGCGTAGAGAGGAAGATTGACCATCCAGTCTTGGCGTTGATAAGGAAGCATTGAGAAACGCAGGCCAAAGAGTGAGAGATTCTTGGAGATGAACGTTCTAAGAGACTTCGATTTAACGTTCACCTCCGCCTTTACTTCTATTGGCAGTACTTGGTCGGCATATTGCGTGATGAAGTCAATCTCTATGGTTGATCTGTCAACACTGTGGTAGTAGAGAGGGAGCCCGAGAGTCTTTAGTTGTGTGAGTACAAAGAGCTCGGTGAAGGCTCCTTTATATTCTGTGAATAGTCGGTTGGCAGCTAATACGTCTTTGGCGGGAGCGTCAACCATTGCACCCATCAGTCCTACATCAAGCATGAAGAGCTTAAACATATTCTTCTCTTCATAGAACTTCAAGGGCATTTTTGGCTCAGATACACGTGTGACTTTATAGACGAGTCCGGCATCAACAAGCCATTGTATGGCTGTCTCGAAGTCTGCAGCTCTTGCGCTTTTGCGGACTGCGCCAAATACAAACCGTTTATTCTCTTTGGCTAATTGCGAAGGAATAGAATCCCATACCATATTGATGCGCTCTACTTCGCGGCTAGGTGCGTGTTTGGAGAAGTCGCGGCGATAGTCGGAAAGGATTTGCTTCTGCAAGGCTCTCACTTGCTTTAGCTCATGACTTTCAGCATAGACCTTTACGACTCCGGGCATACCTCCGGTGAAGTAATATTGGCGTAAAAGGCTGATCAGCTCTTCGTGGAGTAGGCTGATGACCGGCCAATTCCCCGAAAGAAGTGTCTGATGGAGTGCCTCTTTACCCATGGCATCAAGAAACTCGCCGAAGTTCATAGGATACAAAGGTAGTTCGTCGACTTTGCCTACAGGAAATGATGCACCGCCATGCATTGACAATCCCAAGAGAGAGCCGGCTACTGCTATATGGATGTCTGAAGTATCTTCACAAAAGAATTTCAAAGCTTCGAGGGCTTTGGGGCATTCTTGGATCTCGTCAAGAATGACAAGCGTATCACCGGCGGTGATGTCTACGTTGCTGATGGCTGACAGTGCTAACAGTAAATCATGGGCGGAGCTACCTCTCTCAAAGATGGCTGCTGTGCGGCGGTCACGATCTAAACTGAAGTAAGCTGTCTTTTTATACTCTTTCTCGCCGAAGACCTTGAGTAGAAAAGTCTTTCCTACTTATCTCGATCCGTTGATAATCAGTGGCTTGCGATGGTCGCTATGCTTCCATTGCAGCAGTTGTGTGTATAGTTCTCTTTTCATACTACTGCATTTTATTGGCGAATAATTGGATGAATTCTACGCAAATTCAAACGAATAACTGTTGCAAAGATACGTAAAAATGGACGAATATCAAACTCTATTCCACACTTTTTCAAAGGAAAAAGGTCGCATTTTGTACTGACCCCTCTTTTGTAAGCTCTAAAAATTGATTCTGCAATAGTCGAGCAACACTTTAAACTTGTCTTGCGCGGCCAAGCAGGTGTCGATCAGATAGCCGCGGATGTGGGGATATTCGCGCAAGCCTCGGTAATAGAATAGATGCCGTTGAGGGATGCGAATTGTGAGGATGTTAATGTGTTCGTTTTCTGTTATCGGCAAGTTCTGCTTGTTGGCATGGTGCAAATATACGTTTTTTTGCCGATACCGGCAAGTAAGTTGTGCTTTTGCTTCGTTTTTTTTGCCGATAAGGCTTGGGGCGGAATATTTGTAGCCACAAATTGTCGAAAACGTGTATTCTTTCTGTTGCTTGGTTCTGTTAGTTGCTGCTTGGCAGCAACGGGAAGTCTTATCTTCGTTGCAGTGTCTTAATCTGTTCTCTGTTCAGCTAATAGTTATCAACAAACAAAGGCCTCCGCGAAATTCCGCGGAGGCCTTTGTAGTCAGGATGAAGTCTGTTACTTATCAGAGCAATCCTCTTCTTAATTGTTGCTCTTTCCGAAGATACGGAGCAGATAGAGGAAGAGATTGATGAAGTCGAGGTAAAGCTCCAGTGCGCCGAGCAGTGCGATCTTCTGCGAACTCTCGCTCATGTCGGGTTGCATGGCCAAAGCCTGCTTGATGCGCTGGCTGTCCCACGCGGTGAGGCCCACGAAGAGCAGCACGCCGATATAGCTGAGGATGAGATCAAATCCCGAGCTGCGCAGGAACATGTTCACCACCGAGGCGATGATGATGCCGATGAGGCCCATGAACAGGATGTTGCCGATCTTGGCTAAGTTGGTCTTTGTCACATAACCATAGAGCGCCATCGCGCCGAATGTGCCGGCAGAGATGAAGAACACCTCAGTGATGCTCGTCATCGTGTAGACGAGGAAGATGCTCGACAGTGTCACGCCGTTTAGCGCTGAATAGATGATGAAGAGCGTGGTGGCAGTGGACAGCGACAGCTTATCGATCCGGGCCGTGGTGTAGAATACCAATCCCAGCTCAGCAATCAACAGTATCCAGATGGCTGCCCGGCTGCTGTAGAGAGCCGTCATCAAATGAGGACTGCTGGCCACACCAAAGGCACATACGCCTGTGATGACCAGTGCCAATGCCATCCACACATATACTTTTCGCATCAGCGCAGGGAAAGCGGTAGAGAGCGCGCCTTCGCGCTGGCGGACGATCTGTTCCAAATCTTGTACTTCCATTGTTGTTGTTCTTTAGTTAAGTTTATCGTTTACTTTTATCTGCAAATATATTGCTTTACCTTCTGAAAAGCAAGAAATATGCCAATAACTGTGTGCGATTTAATGTTTTTTTGTATTGCTGCTTGTTGTCTTTTGATACCTTTTCAGTAATTTTGTGTACTATTCATCATAACCAAGACAAGATGACACGATATCATAACATGACAAAAGGATGGCTGTGTGCCCTGTTGGCAGTCTTCGGTTGGACTGTGGCTTGTGCGCAAGGGGCATGGGAAGTACAGACAATACAGTTACACAATGGGTTCACCGTGTGGCTTAATGTCGACCACAGTCAGCCCAAGATCTATGGTGCGGTGGTGGTGAAGGCTGGTGCCAAAGACTGTCCCAACACAGGTATTGCCCACTATTTTGAGCACCTGATGTTCAAGGGTACCGACAAGATTGGCACCGTGAACTATGAAAAAGAAAAGCCGTGGCTTGACAGCATCTCGCATCAATACGACTTGCTGGCCGCCACGAGCGATGCCTCGTGCAGACAGGCTATCCAAAAACACATCAACGCGCTGTCGGTTCGTGCGGCTGACTATGCCATTCCCAACGAGTTTCAAAATCTCATCACCCGCTTCGGCGGTACAGGGCTCAATGCTTATACTTCGTTCGACGAGACGGTTTTTCACAACACGTTTTCACCGCAGTATCTGCCGCAGTGGTGCGAGCTCTATGCTGAGCGCTTTATATCACCGGTCTTCCGTCTGTTCCAGGGTGAGTTGGAAACGGTGTATGAGGAGAAGAATATGTATGCCGACAACATGATCGCGCAGGCTGCCGAGGCTGCCCAACGCTATGCGCTGGCCGGTACGCCCTACGCTTATCCCATCATTGGGGCCACTGACAGTTTGAAAAACCCGAGACTCAGCGAGATGATGCGCTTCTTTCACCGCTATTATGTGGCAGGCAATATGGGACTCATCCTCTGCGGTGACTTGCGCACTGACTCCATCGTGCCGCTGCTCGAGCGTACCTTTGGGCGGTTGCCCATGGGTGAGGCTCCGCAGACGCCCAAAGCGGTGCTGCGTGACTTCCGTGGTTCGAAACCGCTGAAATTGAAGCTTCCGATACCTATTGTCAAGGCTGAAGGCTATGCTTTCCTTGCTCCACAGGAGGGCAGTCGCGATGAGGCTCCCTTTCAGGTGATGATGACGATGCTGTCCAATCCGTCCCACACCGGACTGCTCGACTCACTTGACAATGCCGGAAAGGTGATGGCGGCCATGGCCGGAAGCTATTACTTTAAGGACTTCGGCGCTTTTGGCTTTGGCTTCGTGCCCAATCTGCCCTTGGGCTCTAAGAAGAAAGCAAGCCGCCGCTGCTGGCAGGCCATCAACCGCTTGCGCACCGGACAGTTTTCCGAAGCTCAGCTACAAGCGGTGAAACGCTCGCTCCGACGTCAGAAGCTGTTGTCGTTGGAGACCATCGGAGGGCGGAGCTCAGCCATGATCAACGCTTTCTCGCATGGACTTAGCTGGAAGACGGTGCTTGCCCAGGCTGGAGGCATCGACAGCGTCAGCCACAATGATGTCGTCAGAGTGGCGCGTAGCTATATCAATGATGACTCGCTCGTGGTGAAGAAAACTTTTGGACATTATCTCAAAGAACGGGTGGCGCAGCCAGGCTATCAGCCAGTAAGAGCCCGTCATGCCGGTGAGCAGAGTGACTATGCCAGGCAACTCGAAGCGCAGCCCGTGGATTCGGTTGCTACGAAACTCGTTGATTTCAAGCACGATGTTGCAGAGCGCGCCTTGCGTCCTTTGGTCCGACTCTATGGAGTGAGGAATCCCGATAACGATATTTTCTCGCTTCAACTCTGCTATCGCCGTGGCTCTGCCTCCGACCACCGTATAGAAATATTGGGAGACTACCTCAACCGCGTAGGTACAACATCAATGACGCGCCAGCAACTGGGCCGTGCTCTTCAGCAGTTGGGAGCTACGCTCGACGTGGCAACTGACGCAGGTAATGTTGAGGTGAAGTTGATGGGCTTTGATTCTCAGCTTGTTCCCGCCCTTCGCCTGTTGCGCTCGTTCCTTGACAGCACGGCGGCCGACAATGCCAAGCTCCGTGTCTGCTGCAAAGAACTCAAACTCGACCATCAGTCGTTCTTGAAAGAGAATGCCAACATTGCGGATGCTATCTACCAAAAGGTTGCCTTCGGCGACAGTTCTTCTTTCCTTACCCGGTTGACAGTCAAAGAGGCACGGCGGCTTAAGGCCTCTGAACTTGTGAACCTCTTCCGCGAGCTGCAGCGCAGTCAACTCGACATCATCTACACGGGTACGCTGCCCATGGACAGTATGGTCCGCCTTGCGGAGGCCACTCTGCCACTCAACCGAGTGAGCCGTCCTTGGCGTCCGGTGCTCCATCCTTTGCAGCCGGTTGCCATGCCCACGGTCTTTGTCTATGATAATCCGCGGGCCCGGCAGACCATCGTAGGCTCTTATCAGCAGGTGGGAGCTTTGCCCACGGAGGCCCAGCGGACTCCGTTCCGTCTGTGGGGAACCTATTTCGGCGGTGGCATGTCGTCGGTGCTGTTCCAGGATATTCGTGAGTTCCGCTCCTATGCTTACTATGCTTATGGCCGCTGGCTCCAACCCGACCTGCTCGTTCATCCTCAGTCGCCCTGCGCTTATGTCACCCGCTTAGGCTGTCAGTCCGACAAGACGATGGCGGCGCTTGGCGTTCTCGACTCCGTTCTCCGCGATATGCCCGTGCGCGAAGGGAATATTCGGGCAGCGCGCCAAGGCTTGGCCAATGTCATCAACAACAGCTATCCCGTCTTCCGCTCGTTGGGCAACTTTGTCGCCGCTTGTCGGTTGAAAGACTATACCCAGGATCCCGACTCTGCGACACTCCGTCTGTTGCCTACCTTGGGCATAGGAGATGTCACTCGCTTCTACCAGTCGCATGTACAAACGGCGCCCGTCAGCTATATCATCGTGGGCGGCAAGCGCAAACTCAACATTGATCAGTTGAAACGCTATGGAAAAGTCGTTTTCCTGCAAAAGAACGACATCGTCAGATAGGCACGATTGGATCAGTGTACACGGTTAGTTCCCTTGTATGCCGTGATGCCGATGCAGCCTTGCTCTACTTTTGTTGTGCAGGGTTCTGTAGGTAGCTGCTATGCAGCGATGCCAAGTCTTTGTTTATAATAAAAT
>UQFS01000024.1 GCA_900540375.1 uncultured Prevotella sp. | reverse complement strand
AGGACTACGGCGGTGCCCAGGAAGCGGATCCTTTCGCCGGTGATCCACTGGCCGGTATGCCTCCAGACACCGATGGCCCAGCTCCATTCTGATAAATTATTAGAAAATCAAGCAAAAAAGTTTCAGATTATTTGCTCGTGTCGACTGAATTGTTTACCTTTGCACTCGCAAACAGAAATAGATACAAATCAACACATAAGGTTATGGCAAGTTTGTACATCCTTCTAAGCATTATTATTAGCATTCGACTGTATCCCACAGTTGGAAGTGAGAAGGTGTGCGTGCATGTCTGACGGACAACAACCATACAGAGCCTTTCCACTTCCATGAGTGGGAAGGCTTTTTTGTTTGGGCATGTTTCAGGAAATAACAGAGAAAGCAAAAACATTAATACATTAAAGAACATGAGCGACAGACTTTACATTTTCGACACGACGCTCCGCGATGGCGAGCAGGTGCCAGGTTGTCAGTTGAACACAGTGGAAAAGATTCAAGTGGCCAAGCAACTGGAACTGTTGGGCGTGGACGTCATCGAGGCTGGCTTCCCCATCTCCTCACCGGGGGACTTCAACTCTGTGGTGGAAATCTCCAAAGCGGTGACATGGCCGACTATCTGCGCACTGACACGTGCAGTGGAAAAGGACATCGACGTAGCCGCCGAGTCGCTGAAATATGCCAAGCACAAGCGCATCCATACGGGTATCGGAACCAGTGACTCACATATCAAGTATAAGTTCAATTCCAACCGCGAAGACATCCTGGAGCGTGCTGTACGCGCCGTGGCCTACGCCAAGAAGTATGTCGACGACGTAGAGTTCTACGCTGAGGATGCCGGACGCACCGACAACGAGTATCTCGCACGTGTGGTAGAGGCCGTCATCAAGGCCGGTGCCACCGTGGTCAACATCCCTGACACCACCGGCTATTGCCTCCCCAACGAATACGGTGCCAAGATCAAGTACCTCAAAGAGCATGTCGACAACATCGACAAGGCGATCATCTCCACCCACTGCCACAACGACTTAGGCATGGCAACGGCCAACACACTCGAAGGTGTACTCAACGGCGCACGCCAGGTAGAGGTGACGATCAACGGCATCGGCGAGCGCGCTGGCAACACTTCCTTGGAGGAGATCGCCATGATCCTCAAATGCCATAAAAACATTGGCATCGACACAAACATCAACACACGTAAGATCTATCCTATCTCGCGCATGGTCTCCTCGTTGATGAACATGCCTGTGCAGCCCAACAAGGCCATCGTCGGCCGCAATGCTTTCGCTCATTCCAGTGGTATCCATCAGGACGGTGTGCTGAAAAACGTACAGACCTACGAGATCATCGACCCGAAAGACATCGGACTCGACAACAACGAGATCGTCCTCACCGCACGTTCCGGACGCGCTGCCCTGCGCTATCGTCTGGAGGTCAACGGCGTGGATATCAAGGATGAGGAGACGCTCGACAAGATCTACAAGCAGTTCCTCGTGCTCGCCGACAAGAAGAAAGAGATCACCGACGACGACGTGCTTATGCTTGCCGGTGCTGACCGTACGGAAAATCACAGCGTAAAGCTCGACTATCTGCAGGTGACCACCGGAAAGGGCGTACGCTCCGTGGCAAGCATCGGACTGGACATTGCCGGACAGAAATTCGAGGAGTGCTCCACAGGCAACGGTCCTGTCGACGCTGCCATCTCTGCGCTGAAACGCATCGTCCGCAAGCAGATGACGCTCAAGGAGTTCACCATCCAGGCCATCTCCAAGGGCTCCGACGACGTCGGCAAGGTGCATATGCAGGTGGAATACGACGGCCAGATCTACTACGGCTTCGGTGCCAACACCGACATCGTCACCGCTTCCGTCGAAGCTTATATCGACTGCATCAATAAGTTCAGAGTCAAATAACATAGCAGAATCCTATAACACATATTATATATATGAATACCCTGTTTGATAAGATTTGGGACAGTCACGTCGTTCAGATTGTCAAGGATGGTCCCACTCAGTTGTATATCGACCGCCTCTACTGCCACGAGGTGACCTCACCTCAGGCCTTCCAAGGCTTGCGTCAGCGCGGACTGAAGGTGTTCCGCCCGCAGCAGGTCTATGCCATGCCCGACCACAACATACAAACTCACGACCAGGACAAACCCGTCGCTGATCCTGTGGGACGCAAACAGATCGACACGCTCGACAAGAACTGCAAGGAGTTCGGTGTCACTGAGTTCAAGATGAACACGCCCGAGAATGGTATCATCCATGTCGTAGGCCCTGAGACAGGTCTCTCCCTGCCGGGTATGACCATCGTCTGCGGTGACTCTCACACATCTACTCACGGGGCCATGGGTGCCGTCGCCTTTGGTATCGGTACTTCTGAGGTGGAAATGGTACTCGCCTCGCAATGCATCCTGCAGCAGAAGCCAAAGTCGATGCGCATCAACATCAACGGTACGCTCAAGCCGGGCGTGACCGCCAAAGATGTCGCTCTCTACCTGATGTCACAGCTCACCACGTCTGGTGCCACGGGCTACTTCGTGGAGTATGCCGGCGATGTAGTGCGCAACATGAGCATGGAAGGCCGTCTGACGCTTTGCAACCTGTCCATCGAGATGGGCGCGCGCGGTGGCTTTGTGGCTCCTGACGAGAAGACGTTCGCTTATATCAAAGGCAAGAAATATGCGCCTAAGGGTGAAGACTGGGAGCGTGCTGTGGCTTATTGGAAGACACTGAAGTCAGGCGACGATGCTGTCTTCGACCGCGAGGTGACATACGACGCAGCCGACATTGAGCCGCGTATCACCTACGGTACCAATCCTGGTATGGGTATCGCCATCAACGGCACCATCCCCACACTCGACGAGATTCCCGAGAGCGACCAGGCTTCGTTCAAAAAGAGTCTGAAATATATGGGCTTTGAGCCGGGCGAGAAACTCCTCGGTCACCCCATCGACTATGTGTTCCTCGGTGCCTGCACCAATGGCCGCATCGAAGACTTCCGTGCATTCGCCTCTTTGGTCAAAGGCCATCACAAGGCTCCTAACGTGGTGGCTTGGCTCGTCCCCGGCTCATGGGCAGTGGCACAGCAGATCAAGAACGAGAAGCTCGACAAGGTTCTTAACGAAGCCGGCTTTGAGATCCGCCAGCCGGGATGCTCGGCTTGTCTGGCCATGAACGACGATAAGGTGCCGGCAGGACTCTACAGCGTGTCCACCTCCAACCGTAACTTTGAGGGCCGTCAGGGTCCGGACTCACGCACCATTCTGGCCAGTCCGCTGGTCGCAGCCGCCGCAGCTATCACCGGTAAGGTCACCGACCCGCGTGAGTTCATGTAATCTTCTTGGTTGAACACATCAGTATATTATCGCAATGAAACAGAAATTCAATGTTATCACATCCAGCTGCATTCCTCTTCCGTTGGAGAATGTAGATACAGACCAGATCATCCCCGCCCGCTTCCTCAAGGCTACTGACAAGGAAGGCTTCGGCGACAACCTCTTCCGCGACTGGCGCTATAACAAAGACGGCAGCCTGAAGAAGAACTTCGTCCTCAACGATCCCAGCTACTCAGGCTGCATCCTTGTGGCCGGTAAGAACTTCGGCTCAGGCTCCAGCCGCGAACATGCCGCATGGGCCATTGCCGGTTATGGCTTCCGCGTAGTCATCAGCTCGTTCTTTGCTGACATTCATAAGAACAATGAGCTGAACAACTTTGTGCTCCCCGTCGTCGTCACCGAGCCGTTTCTCAAAGAACTCTTTGACAGCATCGCCAAAGACCACAAGACTCAGGTGAAGGTGGACCTGCCCAACCAGACGGTCACGAACATGGCCACCGGTAAGAGCGAGCACTTCGAAATCAATGGTTATAAGAAGCATTGCTTGAAGAATGGCCTCGACGATGTCGACTTCCTCGTGCAGAACCGCGACAAGGTGGAGACCTTTGAAAAGAACCGTAAAGCATGGAATCGCTAAACAAGATGAAGTCACGCATCGAGATCATGGACTCTACGCTGCGCGACGGTGAACAGACCAACGGCGTCAGCTTCCTGCCTCATGAGAAGCTGATGATCGCACGTCTGCTGTTGGAGAAAGTAAATGTCGACCGTCTCGAGGTGGCCTCGGCACGCGTCTCGGAAGGAGAGAAAGAGGCTGTCACCGGCATCTGCCGCTTCGCCGAGCAGGCCGGATACCTGGACCGCATTGAGGTGCTGGGCTTCGTCGACCATAACAAAAGCGTGGACTGGATCGCCGACACAGGCGGTCACGTCATCAATCTGCTGGCAAAAGGCTCCTATAAGCACTGTACACAGCAACTCCATAAGACACCTGAGCAGCATATCGAGGACATCCTCGACGTGCTCGACTACGCAGAGAGCAGACACTTCCACGTGAACCTATATCTCGAGGACTGGAGCTCGGGCATGATCAACTCGCCGGAATATGTCTACCAGATGATGGAGGCTATGAAAGACACCAACATTGAGCGCTTCCTGCTGCCCGATACACTGGGTATCCTCACGCCGACACAGTGTGAGGACTTCATCACGAAGATGGTGGACATGTACCCCGACAAGCGCTTTGATTTCCATGCCCACAACGACTACGACATGGCTGTAGCCGACTCTCTGGCCGCTGTCCGCTGCGGTGCATCGGGTATTCACGTCACCGTCAACGGGCTCGGCGAACGCTGCGGCAATGCACCGCTGTCGAGCGTGGAGGCTGTATTGAAAGATATGTGTGGCGTAGAGACGAACATCGTCGAGAGCCAGCTCAACATGATCAGTCGTGTCGTGGAAGGCTACAGTGGCATCGCCGTGTCGCCCAACGAGCCGATCGTCGGTGAGAACGTCTTCACCCAGGTGGCTGGCGTCCATGCCGATGGCGACAAGAAGGACAATCTCTACAGCAATGCACTAAAGCCAGAGCGCTTCGGCCGTAAGCGCGAGTTCGCCCTCGGCAAGAACTCCGGCAAGGCCAATATCGAGAAGAACCTCGAAGAACTCGGCATGACACTCACGCCGGAACAGGTTCGAAAGGTCACGCAGCGCATCACGGAACTCGGTGACCGTAAGGAGGTGGTCACACAAGATGACCTGCCCTATATCGTCTCCGACGTGCTCAACCGCCACGATGCCATGGAGGAGCGCGTGAAACTCCTGAGTTATATGGTTTCCACATCCTATGGACTGAAACCTATCGCCAGTCTGAAAGTGGAGATCAACGGCAAGGTCTACACCGCCGACGCTACCGGCGACGGTCAGTATGATGCCTTTGTAAAAGCGCTCCGCAAGGTTTATCGTGAGAACCTCAACCGCACATTCCCGCGTCTGACCAACTACAGTGTCACCATCCCGCCAGGCGGACATACCGATGCCCTCGTGCAGACCATCATCACCTGGCAGGACGACAATGGCCGCGTCATACGCACACACGGCCTCGACGCCGACCAGACCGAGGCTGCTATCAAGGCTACCTTCAAGATGCTCAACAGCTTTGAAGAAGAGATTTTCAAAAAGAAATAAACAACAAACAATACATAGCATATTATGAAACTGAACATTGCTGTTCTTCCCGGCGACGGTATTGGACCGGAGATCATGCCGCAGGCACTCCACGTGCTCGATGCGGTGGCCAAGAAGTTTAACCATGAGTTCACCTATCACGAGGCCATCTGCGGTGCACATGCCATCGACGCCGTGGGCGATCCTTTCCCCGACGAGACGTTCAAAACCTGTATGGATGCCGACGCTGTGCTCTTCGCCGCTGTCGGTGATCCGCGCTTCGACAATGACCCCACGCTGAAGGTGCGCCCTGAGACCGGTCTGCTGGCTATGCGCAAGAAGCTCGGACTCTTCGCCAACGTGCGTCCCGTGGCTACCTTCGACTGTCTGCTCCACAAGAGCCCGCTGAAGGAAGAGCTCATCAAGGGCGCTGACTTCGTGGTCATCCGAGAGCTCACCGGTGGTATGTACTTCGGCGAGAAATACCAGGACGACGAGAAGGCTTACGATACCGACATCTATCACCGTTCCGAGATTGAGCGTATCCTGAAGGTGGCCTTTGAGTTCGCAGAGCGTCGCAACCACCACCTCACCGTCGTCGACAAAGCCAACGTGCTGGCCAGCTCGCGTCTGTGGCGTCAGGTGGCTAAGGAGATGGAACCGAAATATCCCGATGTCAATGTCGACTATATGTTCATCGACAACTGCTCGATGCGCGTGCTCACTGAACCCCGCTACTTCGATGTCATCGTCACTGAAAACACCTTCGGCGACATCCTCACCGACGAGACGAGTGCCATCACGGGTTCCATGGGTCTCCAGCCTTCCGCTTCGCTTGGCGAGCACACCCCGCTCTTCGAGCCCGTCCACGGCTCTTGGCCACAGGCAGCAGGTAAGGACCTCGCCAACCCGTTGGCCCAGATCCTCTCCGCAGCCATGATGCTCGAGCACTTCGGACTGAACAAGGAGGGTGCGCTCATCCGCGAGGCCTGCAACCAGAGCTTGGAGCAAAACGTGCGCACACCGGAGATTCAAGTCGAGGGCGGCAAGCACTATGGTACGAAAGAGGTTGGCGAGTGGATCGTCAACTACATCGAGAACAAGTAATCGCTAAGGATCAATATTTCACCCTTCCAAGCTGACCTATGCTTGAGAACCGAAACACTCCCTTCAAAACCAAAAGTGCAGTGCACTTTTCTATAACAACAAAAGCCGACAAATCCTGCCGGCTTTTGTTATTCTCCCGTCTTTTGTTCTTTGCCCTGCTGGTGAAACGCTCCAACCACTGCTTAAAAAAGAAGCTTAAAACCCTTGCTTTTCTCCTTGGAACTTCTTATTTTTGCATAACATCTTCCCTCAACAATCATTCAACCATGACGGACAAGCAGCTTCACTACATAGAAGGCGTTGGATGGCGCTACGACTGTGACCACTCCATGACGCGCCGCATGAAATGCTACGACTACAAGACCCGAAGCATCTACATGCTCACTATCACCTTGGCAGACCGTAGCCACCCACTACTGGGTACCCTCAGATGGAAACAAAAAGAAGAGACGAACGTAGGCAAAGCTGACGAGACCACCGCTAACAAAGCTAAAGAGGCAGACGCCAGCAGCGTTGGCGAAACAAAAGCAACAGCGAAGGAAGGCACCAGCCTACCCTCCCCATTAGACCGTGAAGCCGTTGTAGACCTCACGCCCTTGGGGAAACGTGTGCGCGATTGTTGGGAGCAGATTCCCGCCCACTACCCCGATGTGCGGACGATCATCCTTCAGATCATGCCCGAGCATCTGCATGGCGTGCTCTTCGTAACACAAGATCAGGAAGCCCATCTCGGGCAGATGGTGAAAGGATTCAAGATCGGCTGCTCAAAAGCATGGTGGGCTCTCAACCCCTCCCTTCTTTTCGATGCCCCACAAAATGCAGCAATGGCTGCTTCGTCCTCCGCCACGGCTGCTTCCTCCGCCACGTCCGTGCCTTCCTCCGCTCTGCTCGCTTCATCCCCCGCACCATCCGTGTCGTCCGCTCCGTCCTGTTCGCCGAATTATAATTCGGCGCGCACAACAGACAACACTCCCCACCCTCTTCCTCGCAGCAAGGGAGCGAAAGGGCCTTCGCTCTTTGCCTCCGGTTACAACGACTCCGTGCTCATGGGTGAAGGACAACTGGCGAATATGATCCGCTACGTACAGCAAAACCCGCTGCGCGCCATGATCAAGCGAGAGCATCCCGACCTGTTTCGCATCGCGCGGGAGCTGCGCTTTGGCGGCCATATCTTTGCCGCCATCGGCAATCACTGGCTGCTGGAGCATCCTATGAGAATGCAGGTTCGTTGCCACAACAACACCAGCGAAACAAACCTCAAACTCATCGCCAAGCAGAAAGAATACTTCCTGCAAAGAGGAGACCAAGGCGGTGTGGTGGTGAGCCCATGCATCTCTCCCGGTGAGAAAGAGATCGCCCGCGCTGTCTTGGATGCTCAGCATCCCCTCATCGTCATATTGGAGAATGGCTTCCCGCCTCTTTACAAACCACCCGGGAAGTACTTTGATGCCTACGCCAAGGGTCTACTTCTCATGCTTGCGCCATGGCCCTACCACACAGAGCGGCGCACCATCACACGAGAGCAATGCCTCGCACTTAACAACTTTGCCTTTGAGATCTGTGACGAACCCTGGACCTGCGACATGGAACAACAGTTGTTGCAACTTGCCTTGCATAAGGACAAATAAAAATCCCCTTGCCACGCAACGATAGCAAAGGGATCATAAGTTATCTAAACGGATTGTTTAATCATTCTCAAGTCCAAGGCTCTTCTTGATAGCCTCGATCTTCTTCATGCCTTTCCTGTCCAGTTCTTCATACTGTGAAGCCTCCGTCATGGTGTCCTTCACCTCAATATAGAACTTGATCTTCGGCTCTGTTCCTGACGGACGTACGCTCACCTTGGTGTCGTCGTCGCAGAACCACTGCAGTACGTTGCTGGCCTCCGGCATAGCAAGGTCGGTGACCTTACCATCAGCAGAAGTAGCCTTCAGCGTCTTATAATCTTTCCACAGCACGACCTTAGAGCCACCGAGTTCCTTCGGCGGGTTGGCACGGAAGTCGCTCATCATCTTCTGGATCTCCTCGGCACCACTCTTACCCGGACGCTCAACGTTCACCGTGAACTCCTTAGAGAAGCCATATTCGAGATAGATGCCCATGAGAATGTCATAGAGCGTCTTGCCCTGATCCTTAGCATAAGCGCAGATCTCGGCCAACAGCGAGCAAGCAGATACAGCGTCCTTATCACGCACGAAGTCCTCAGCAAGGAAGCCATAGCTCTCCTCACCGCCGCCGATATACTGCTGTTTGCCTTCTGAGAGAGCAATCTCGCGGGCAATCCACTTAAAGCCAGTATAGCAGTCACGCATCTCGATACGCTGTTTCTCTGCGATCTTACGGATCACCTCTGTGGTGACAATCGTCTTCACGATGAAGTCTGTCGGCTTGAGCAAGCCCTTAGCCTTGCGGTTCGTGATGATATACCACAAGAAGATCAGACAGGTCTGGTTGCCATTGATGAGCACCCACTCACCCTTATCGTTCTTGCAGGCCATGCCCACGCGGTCAGCATCCGGGTCAGAAGCCATGAGGATGTCAGCGTCGAGCTTCTTAGCGTCGCGCAATCCGAGCGTCAGAGCCTCGGCAAACTCCGGGTTAGGACGGTCGACAGTTGGGAAGTTTCCGTCCTTGATCATCTGCTCAGGGACGCAGTGTACATTGTCGAACCCCCAATAAGCCAGCGAACGCGGAATCATCACACGACCGGCACCGTGGAGCGGAGTGTAGACGATCTTCAGATCGTGCTGGCGACGGATCACCTCGCGGTCAATAGAGATCGTGCGAATCTGACGCAGATAAGGCTCATCAATATCCTCACCAATGATCTGAATGAGATTCTTATTCGGTTGGAACTTCACATCATCGATGGTCACTTTATTCACCTCATCGATGATACCCGTATCGTGAGGAGCCAACACCTGAGCACCATCTTCCCAATAAGCCTTGTAGCCATTGTACTCACGTGGGTTATGGCTGGCCGTGATGTTCACACCGGCCTGAGCTTTGAGATAACGGATAGCGAAGGAGCACTCCGGTGTCGGGCGCAGATCATCGAAGATATAAGCCTTGATACCGTTGGCAGAGAAGATGTTTGCCACTGTCTCAGCATACAGACGGCTGTTGTTGCGGCAGTCGTGGCAGACGACAACAGAGATCTGCTCGCGATCCTTGAAGTTCTTCTTCAGATAGTTGGCAAAGCCTTGTGTGGCCATACCGACGACATAAATGTTCATGCGGTTTGTACCCGGACCCATAATACCGCGCAATCCGCCGGTACCAAATTCCAGGTCTTTATAGAAACTCTCAATGAGTTGGGTCTTGTCAGGATTGTCAAGCATTGCTTGAACATCTTTGCGTGTCTGCTCGTCAAACGAAGGCGAGAGCCATGCCTTTGCCTTAGCCTCACACTGGGCTATAAGCGCTGCATTGTTTTCCATGATTTGATGTCTTTGTTAGAAATGTTTGGTTCTAAAGGCAAAGATAGCAAATATTTGCGATAAACACGCTTCGTTACAGATAAAAATTTGTAAATTTGTGCCAAAAGTAAAAGGAATGCATTTCACAGGTCTACTTCTCGCTATCAGCACCTTTATTATAATAGGTGTCTTTCATCCCGTTGTCATCAAGACAGAATACCACTGGGGCACCCGTCCGTGGTGGTTGTTTCTTGCTGCAGGTTTGACATGTGTTGGCGCATCATTATGCATTGACGACACAATCCTCTCCTCCATCGTCGGTGTCACCGGCGCCAGTCTTCTATGGTCCATCGGCGAACTCTTCGAGCAAAAGAAAAGAGTGGAGCGAGGCTGGTTTCCCATAAATCCCAAACGCAAGGCGCAATATTCAAACCACAAAGAGCTAAGTCTATACAACAAGGCACAAGGTTCAAACAGGAGTGAAAGCCATTCCTGCGACAAAGATGTTTCATACCTTACTGAACAACAGCCATGAAGACCATCCTTATCCTCGTCGGCAAGACACAGAACAAACATTTCATTGTCGGCATCAAAGACTATACCGAGCGTATCGGACACTACATGCCCTTTGAGATTCGTACACTTCCAGAACTGAAAAATACCAAGAGTCTCACCGAAGCGCAACAAAAAGAGAAGGAAGGCCAGCTGATCCTGCAAGAGTTGCAAACCAGCGACACGGTTGTACTCCTTGACGAGCATGGCAAGGAATTCCGTTCCATAGAACTTGCAGACTGGTTGCAGCACAAGCAGAACACGGCCCGCCGGCTGGTATTTGTCATTGGTGGTCCGTATGGCTTCTCACCGGAAATATACGCTCGCGCCAACGACAAGATCTCACTCTCACAGTTGACTTTCAGTCATCAGATGGTAAGACTCATCTTTGTCGAACAGCTCTACCGCGCATGTACGATCATCAAAGGTGAGCCTTACCATCACGAATGATTTGCATTATTTCTTAAAGAGCTTCACTACAAACTCCTTCAAACAACGACGCCACGTCAGCCATTCATGTGCTGTTCCGGGCGAGACGTAGTCCTCAACCTTCACGCCTGCGCCTCTGAGGTCCTTGATCAGTTTCGGTGTGCCCATGTTTTCCTCACTGCCACAACCGAGGAAGAGCGTATGCAACTTGCTGTTCACCTCGTCAGGGCGTGAGAAGATGCCATCGTAAGTCTTGTTGACATCCAGTCCGAAGATGGCGCCGCTGAAGCCTCCGCAAGAGGAGAACTTGTCGAGATGTGTAAATACCATGTCGAAGGTTTGGTGTCCGCCCCATGACAGTCCGGCCATTGCACGGTGATCACGGTCGGTCTTTGTACGGAAGTTCTTGTCGATCGTAGGAATCAGATCGTTGATGAGTACCTGATAGAACGTAGCGCCATACTGACTCAAACCGGCTTGGTTGCCTCCATCCTTATCGGGACGGTAAGGTGCTTTCACGTCACCGCTCTCCATCACGACGATCATCGGCACTGCCTTTCCTTCTGCAATCAGGTTGTCCATGATGTTTTGCATCTTGCCCTGATGGCTCCAGCCTGTCTCGTCCTCGCCCATACCGTGCTGAAGGTAGAGCACCGGATAGCGTTTCTTTCCCTGTTCATATTCTGCCGGCGTGTAGACCATCGCCCTACGCCACTGGTGTGTGGAACCTGCATAATACTGGAATGAGCGCACCTGTCCCTTTTCCACGCCCTGCTGCGGACGGTAGTAGTTACCCTCATCACCTTCCGGTACTTCCAAGGCACTGGCCTGGCGGCAGCATCCGAAATACGTGTCAGTAGCCGGATCTGTCACTTGTACGCCGTCGACCCAGAAGAAATAATAGTGGAATCCTACCGGCAGCGGATCGCTCACGCCCGTCCATGTACCCTTCTCGTCACGCTGCATATCATATTTCTTTCCGCAGATGTCAGCAACAACATGCTGTGCGGCAGGAGCGTGCAAACGGAAATAAGCGCGTCGGTTGCCGTCGATCTTCGGGAAATCATTGCCGGGTTCAGCCGTCTCGCTCGTCACAGCATCTGCCGGAACAGCCACAGCCTTGAAGACAGGATAGCCCAGGAGCGACAACATCTTATAAGCATAGCGCCGACCGAGTTCGCGATAACCAGCAGCATCGAAGTGGAGATTGTCGGGACCATTGGTGCAACCCTCGGAAGAAATCACGTGTGCCGTATGGATCGTCTCGGGCAGTTTGTCGATGATAGCATTCATTGCCACACAACGTCCGTGGCCTTCTGCACGTACCACCTCACCGGCGAACAAAGGAACATCTTCTGATTTCAGATGTAAGTCAGCGATGAGCTGGTTATAGACCCACGCCACCTTCTCGGGCCAGCGCACGTCACCCGTATTGCTCTCGCCTTGATGGAGCAGGATGCCTTTGATCACGCCGACTTGCTGAGCCTTGCGGGCTAAGGTCACCAAACGGTTATAAGGATTGTTGCCGTAGCAGGCGAGCATACCTTTCATCCACTGTGGTGCACGTGTCTTGACATAGTTGTCGACCGAGTCACGCATAAACGTCTCAATATGACAACCGCCTACTGCCACGGTGATCACACCCACGCGCACGTCCTTCGGCAGCCGCGCCACCATCTCACGGCCGAAATAATCCACCGGAGTAAGGCCTGTATTCTCGCGGCAAAGTGGTGGTGTGGCAGTATACCACTCTCCCATTTTACGCCCCAGCCGCTTATCGTCGACAGCAGCCATCATCTGGAACCGTGGATCCACTCCCGTGAGATCTTGCGGTTCAATCTTTGCGTTGCCCTCCATATTGCTCTGTCCGAAGCAGAGGAAGATATAGAAGTTAGGATCAGGAGCCGCGTTCATGTTCCCGGGTAAAAGCCACAGAGCCAACATCAACAGGCAGAAATGGCGGAAATAAGGAATGATGTTCATTTGTATTATAGATTTAGTTTTTCTATTTGCAAAGGTAAGGTGAAATGTCCAAACAGACTTTATGATATGTATCATATAGTTGTCGAAACTGTTTCATACATAAAAACTTAGCAAAAGTTTGACGCAACAAGAAAAAAGAGTTAACTTTGCAACCGAAATCGTAAAAAGAAAAAGATAATGAAGAAACTTCTTCTTTCATTGATATCTGCCAGCCTGTGGACGATACAGGGAACGGCACAGCAACAACTGCCCAAGGTTGTAGACAAAAATGGCAACCTGATAGACATGCCGACATTTGGCTCTCCTGAAGTGGAGAATATAGCCAAGAAGCGGTGCGGTACTTTCATGGGAAGCCTCAGCAACAACAAAAATGGACAGACGCGTGCCGTCAATTCATCGTTAAATTATGTCCCTCACACAGGTACCATCAATATTCCTGTCATCCTTGTTCAGTTTAATGATCAGAAGTTCTCCGTCAATCATCCTAAAGAAGCCTTTGAGCAGTTCTTCAACGGAACCACGCAGGCGGATCTTGGAAACGGCAACCAGCATAACTATGGTTCCGTATCTCAGTACTTCCAAGCCATGAGCAGCAAAACTTTTAATCCCGTTTTTAAACTCTACGGCCCCGTCACCTTAGATAAGAACGAAACCTATTATGGAGGAACCAGCGATAACGGAAACGATGAAAAACCCAATGAACTCATCAACGATGCTATCAATAAGCTCCAAGCATCCGACGAGGCTCTCAAGGATGCGGCGGTATTCTGCAACGGCGGCACGACAGTAGACTGCATTTATATCATCTATGCCGGACTGGGACAGAACATCGGTGGCGCAAACACTACGGTTTGGGCTAAGACAGGAAATGCAAGCGGAAACACACTGGTAAGCAAACGTATACGTTGGTACAGTATGGCCAGTGAACTCAGCGGAATGAAAGCATCAAAAGACTCTGTAATGATTGCCGGCGTAGGAGTCTCTTGTCATGAGTTCAGCCACGCTTTGGGTCTCCCTGATATCTACCCCTCCGTTGGCACATCTTCCGGTTATGCTAAGAACAACCAGAATATGGAGTATTGGGATTTGATGGATGGCGGCGAATACACCTATAACGGCGGCTATTGTCCGACCGCTTACACAGCATGGGAAAAAGAGCAGTTGGGATGGCCGGTAGACATCCAAACACTCGATGAGAGTCAATCTGTAACGATGCCTGCATCCACAGAGCAGGGTGGCACTGCCTATAAGATTGTCAACCCAAACAACAGTCATGAGTACTTTATGCTGGAGTGTATCCAGAAAAAAGGTTGGAACAAACAGCAATATGCTGCAGGCCTGATGGTTTACCACGTCAACGAGCCATCAAACGGTACCATCTACATGGGTACAAGACCCAACGACACAGAAGGCTATCCAGGCATGGCTATCGTACCAGCTGACAGTTTATGCGTATCAGCTGACATAGAAGCAAATAAAAGAAGCGTAAAAATAAACGGAGAAAAGAAATCTTACTATACGGAACAACTGCGTGGTGATCTCTTCCCCGGCACATTTAGTCGCATACAGACGCTAAATGTGACAGAGCTCAGCGACGATCATTACCGTCCCAACTGGCACTGGTATAAGACTGGAAACAGCGGTTACGAAAATACCAACAAAGCCCTCCGCAACATCGCCTACGACACTTCTACCGGTATCGTCTCCTTTAATTATGTTCACGACACCACGACGGGCATCAAGGGCATTGAGCATACGGAAACAGCAACAAAGCGCATCTATACGCTCGACGGCCGCTATGTCGGTCAAGACTTCAACGCCCTGCCACACGGTATATACATAATAGGTGGCAAGAAGATCGTGAGATAACGACAATACAAGAGACCGCTGCGCAAGATTAAAAAAGCCGTTGCACAAGATGTGCAGCGGCTTTTTTGTTTTTTCTTCCACTTGGTGGACGCTGCACAGCAGCGTCTTACAGAACTAAGCGGTTGATTACTGCAAGGGGCCAATTACTTGCCTGACAGGCATTCTGAAAGGGAAGCGGGGGAACCAATTACTTCCCTTGCACTACTGCGAGGGAAGCTGAGGATCAATTACTTGCCTTGCAGGCCTTCAGCAAAACCGGCGTAGGCAGGTTTTCGCACATAGTCACCGTTCCAAAGGCCGATAGGCTCATCGGCACGCCAGCCACTGCCCTTCGGGCTGTCAGTGGGAGCCCATACACAGATACCGTACTGCTGAGCCACAGGGATGATCTCCAAGTATTCCTCCACAATGAACTTATAGTACTCAGCCATGCGTTTGTGCATCTCAGGAGTGACGTCTGCTGTGTTCACCGTCTTGTGATTAGCATCCTGCACGCCCATGTCGAGCTCAGAGATACGCACGAGCTTCCCCGTAGCAGCCAAGAGTTTGAGCATGTTGACATAAGCATCCTCGTTAGCCTGCTGCACCTTCGGATCCATACTGCACGTGACGTGCATCTGCGAACCGATACCGTCGATCTTCGTCACGCCGTCGCTCTCCCAGTACTTGATCATCTCTATGAGGCCCTTGCACTTAGCATTCTGGTTATAGGCAGCCTCCAGATTATAGTCATTGATGAAGAGTTTCAGGTTGACCGAGTCGCCGGCAGCCTTACGAGCCAGGCGGATGACCGTACGGACATAGTCCTTGCCGAGATGATCCTGCCAGTAAAAGTTCTCCTTGGCACTGCCGTCGCGTCCTGCCGTCTTCAGTTCATAAGGAGCAGCGTCGCTCATCGGCTCGTTGACAGCGTCCCAAGCTTTGACCTTACCGTTGCAGGTTTTCATCATGCCCGAGATGAAGTTGTTGAGCGCCCACGTCAGCGTGTCTTTCTTCTGTTGCTCTGTCATACCGCCGGCATCAGCGCCCTGGTCGGGATCGTTGACGATGTTGAGCGTATAGCTGTGCCACGACGGTTTTGACCATCCGTCCATCGTGCCGTTCTCAAACGAGCCTTCACCAATCAGGTTATTGCCGTCGGGATCGAGCAACTGCACATCGTCCATCCATATCTCTCCGCCGAACGTACCTAACTCAAAGCGAATCTGTTTGATGGCCTGCTTGGCCTCAAACGACGCATTGATATTGGTCCACTGCGTGGTAGCGTCGAAAGACGGTGTCGGCCAATACTGTGTGGAAGCACCTTGCGGCCACACGGTGACATGATAATCAGAAGTAGCTTTCACACGCATTTTCAATGTATAGGTCTTACCGCTTTCCAATTCTTTGGTAGGATTGACATAGAGTTCCCAGTCCCACAGGTTGGTCTTTGCTTTAGGAATATTGACATGCAGCACATGCTTGGCGGCGTTGGGATCCGTGATCAGTCCGTTGAGATAAGCTACCTGCTGCTGCGAGTGCCAGCAGAGCGTGTGTCCGTAAACGCTCAATCCTGCCTTTGTAGCATTCTTCACAAAGGCTTGCACGGTACTGAAGTCCATGGTTCCGTCGGACTTCACCACAGAGGCATACTTGAAGGCATTGCCCGTGACCACCTCCTTGAAGTTGGCTTTGTCAAAGGCATAGACTTTTCCACACTCATTAAAAGGTGCGGCAGAAGTGCCGCCACCGAGGATGAAGTTGGGATATTTCACGGTATCCACATATTCTTTCAGTGGTGCCAGCGCGTTGAGGCTGTCCTGTGCCAACAGGCTTGCAGGCTCATCGGTGCTGAATCCCGGCACATTGTCGTCGGCGCAGGCTGAGAGCATCAGTGCTGCCGCCGCGATGAATAATATAGATTTGTTCATAGTCAGGTCTGAATAATTTACTTGGTAGAGAAAGTCTGCATCTTATTGCCGCGTGTCTGCATCACCAGTTTCTCGTCATAGTCCTTGACGAGTGTCTTGGTCTGTCCACCGTCGGTGTACTTATAAGTGATGGTGTACTTCACTTCAAAGAGGTCACGGTCTTTGTCACCCCATTTCTTTGAAGTATCTTTCTTAGCGCCGAGCGATGTCCACTTGCCGTTACCCATCACCGTGCAGTCCTGCGATGTGGTGGAGAAAGTTACCGTGCCGTCGTTGCCAACCGTCATGACTACAGTGCCGTCGAGTGCTTTCTCCTTCCCGTCAACCTTTACCACCTCAGAATGAGGATAAGACGCCTGGCTCAACGACAGCGTAGTCAGCGTCACGACGCTGCCGTCGTTGGTAACAATCCAGTTTCCGGCATAGGGATTCTTATAGGTGATGGCATAGAGCGTGTAGTCCTGACCCTTCAGGATAGAGTCTTCGGCAGACACGATGCGTACAGGCAGCACATAGGTCACCTCCGTCGACCTGGGGTCAGCGAAGAAGGCATCGGTGAGATGCACGTTGACCTTACCGCGGACCTTGCCTGCAGGGATGGTCACATCGGTCGATTCCAGCTCATAGTAATTCTGCGGCATAGCCATGACGGGCTTGCCCGTATTGGCAAACGACGCACCGTTGATACCATCGAACGTCAGGTTGTCGACGAGACTGTTGTCCACGGCAATCTTCACGTGGCGGTTCTTGCTGTTTTTCCAGACGCCACCGACGACCACCTGCAACTGGCACTCATGCTGATTGTCGAGGTCGTTGGGGAAGGCATCATCCTCGCCGAGGGTGATGGTACGTATCGGATTCTGCTGTGCGAAGTAGACTGTCTGGTAGTCATAGTCGTCAAATTCCTTGTCGCCATTCTCGCAGGAGGCAAAGCCTAAAGCGAGCGTCAATGGCAAGGCGAGCGTCGCCAGCATTTTCAAAGTCTTGTTCATCATCATATTTAATAATTCCAGAATGGTTTTGAAGGATGTTGTAGAATAATCTTGTTTTTGTCCCTTGCCCGCTCACTCTTATATATATAATAAGGTGTGAGCGGAGCGAGGATGAGCTTTACCAGCCCTTGTTTTGTTTCAATTCCGTGAATTTCAGTACCTCGGAATAGGGAATCGGACCATAGTACATGTAGTCTTTATAGTCGCGAGCCTCCACGTCAACGGGAGTATATATCTTGTTGCCTTCCTTGTCGGCCGTGATGCTCATACCCTTTGCCTCCGTGGTGAGCGGAGCCTTCCAGCGACGGAGATCCCAGAAGCGGAAGCCTTCGAAGGAGAGCTCGATGCGGCGCTCGTTACGGATGAGCTCACGCATCTTGTCCTTGGACTGCGCACACTCGTCGAGATAGCTGTCGTCGGTGATGCCGGCACGATGGCGGATCGCCTTGATGACGTCGTAGGCCGAGTAGCTGTGCGTGCCAGTACCTTTCGGGCCGAAAGCCTCATTGGCAGCCTCAGCGTAGTTGAGGAAGATCTCGGTGTAGCGGATACGCGGTGTGTAGTGATACTGTTTGCTGTTGACCTTCGGATCGAGATTGATATCCTGGCGGAGCAGCTTACGCAAATAGTAACCAGTGCGCGTGGAGCTGCCCACTTCCGTGTTGATACCATCCTTACCTGATCCCACCTCGGTATTGATCTTGGTGTTGTTCACACCGACCTGTCCGCCGTCTACTACTACGTAGGCTGTCAGACGCGGGTCACGGTTGGCATAAGGATTCTTGGCATCGTACCCACTGCGCGGGTCAGTGACGGGGTATCCATTGGCTGTGGGAAAGGCATTCACAAAGTTCTGTGTAGGGTTGATGCGACCCTTTCCGTAGAGCGAAGGAGGATAGTTGTCGGTCTCCCAGTCGTTATTCTGCGATTTCTCACCGCGCCACATCACCTCTTTGGGGTTAGCGCCGTTGGAGAGCGCATCGATCTCACTGCCGTTGGCATACCATGTCCATCCGTTGGGATCCATGCCGCTGATGCCGCCGATGGCGTCGAGCACCTGCGCAGCGTAGTCAGCAGCCTGCTGATAGTTGGTGCCGGAAGCAGCCGAGAAAGCCGGACTGGCAGCGAGCAGGGCAGCCTTGGAGCGGAAAGCCTTGACGATGGAAGCATCCATACGTCCGTTGAACTTCACGCCAAAGACGCGGTTCATGCGGTCCACATCAGCACCCATCTTCTTGTAATAAGCCGGAATACTGGCGTCGGAGGTGATGTCGACATATTTGTCGGGCAGCAGGGCGAGTGCTGAGTCGCAGTCGGCGTAGAAAGCCTTCATGCACTCCTCAAAGGTATTGCGCGGCACGTTGAAGTTGCTGGAAGCACCCTCCGGCGTGGTGACGACAGGCACACCGAGGAGCTGTCCGCTCTCGTCGTATCCGGCATGAGCCTGCAACAGATAGTACATAAACATGGCACGCATGCCAAAGGCCTCACCCTTCTCACGACAAGCATAGAGACGACGGGCCACGTCATCATCAGCCCAGTGCACACCGTCAACACGACTGAGGAAGAGATTGACATACATGATACCGGCCCGGCAGTCACGCCAGCGCTCCGTGGGGTTGTTGTTTGAGGTCCAGGTACCGCCGGCGAGCTTGCGCCAGTTGTTGGTAGCATCGTTGCTCACGGCATCGTCTGTGCCCACCTCGCTGAAGGGAAAGCTGCCGCAGGGAATGCGCGTGTAGGCATTGCCGAGCACACCCTCGGCGTAGGACGCGTCCTTGTCCATGTAGTCAATGCCGAGGTTGTTTTCCTTGGCGGGTTCAAAGAGGTCGTCGCAGGAAGTGAGCGTAAGACCGAGGGCCGCCACGAGAAAGAGATATTTATATTTTCTTGTTTTCATGATGACAGAAGAATTAGAAGTTAACCTTTGCACCGAGATTATAGAAACGGACCTGCGGGAACGACCCCACGTTGGTCTCCATGTATTTCCGCTCGCCGGAGATGGTGAGCAAATTGCTGCCGCTGAGATAGACACTCAGTCCTTTGACCCACTTTCCTTGAAAGAGATTCTCAGGAAGGTCATAGGTCAATTGCACCTTGTTGAGTCGGACTGCATCGGTCTTGTAGGTCCAGAAATCAGAGGTCACGAAGTTGAGCTCACCACCCTCAGTAGTCAACCGGGGATAGGTGGCTGTGGCGGCGGTCTCAGGTGTCCAGCGTCCGAGCACTACATCACTGTACTTACTGTCGCCGTAGCACCATTCATAGCTGTTGTTCTTCACACCCATGCCACCAAAGTTGCCGGTCCAGTTCATGAAGAAGGTAAAACCCTTGTACTTCGCAGTGAAGTGAAATCCGAGATAGAAGTTCGGAGTCCAGTGTCCGAGCACCACCTGGTCACGGCTGTCGATGAGTCCGTCACCGTTCATGTCCTTGTATTTCAAGTCACCGGGCTTGGTGTTGCTGTTGATGACAGCCACGCCGTCCTTGTATCCGGTGATCTTTCCGTCAGCGCCGCGCACCACATCATCCTCGGTGATGAAGCCTAAGCAGCGATAGCCGCGGAGCGCGTCAATGCGGGCACCCTCGCTCTTCTGCCAGTCATACTCCACATTCTCACTCACCTTGGTGTTCTTCGATGTGTAGGTCATCCCGGTGATGCCACCGCTGAGATCCACGTCACCGACCTGCTTATGCACGTCGATGGTGAAGTCGAAACCACTGCGACGCTGCGCGTTGTAGTTGATATACGGCAGGAACGTCGACACGGGATAATAGGTATGGAAATAGCTCGGGTAGAGCGTCTCCGGCGTGATGAGCAGTCCGTCGAACTTCACGTTGTAGTAGTTGGCATTGAGTCGGACGAGTCCCTTGCCGAAAGAAGCATCGAGGCCGAAGCGCAGTTCCTTACGCTTGACAAAGCCCAGGTCTTTGTTACCGCCACGCTGAGAGTCGGAAGTCTGCATGGCGTTGGCACTCTCACTCCACCCCCACCAAGTACCGGTGGCGGTGAAGACATCGTCGTACATATAGTATTTCTCGATGTCGAGATCCTCGTTGATGACACCGTAGGAGGCGTTGAGCTTCAAGTCGTCGAGCCACGACTCCGTCGGCTTCATCCATTTCTCACGGCTCACTCGCCAGGCAATGGCACCCACAGGTGAGAGGGCTTCGCGATGTCCCGCAGCCAGCTTGGCGGAGTGGATGGCAGCCATGGCCAGATTGGCGTAGTAGCGGCGGTCGTAGTTATAGTCTACGTTCAGTCCGAGGTTGGCGTTGCTTGTGCGGTGATATTCTCCCGTGGTAGTCATCTGATAGCCATGGGCCAGTAACGTAGCGTCTACAGCATGCAGTCCAAACTGTCGATTGTAGTCAAACTGACCGGAGAAGAAGATGGTCTGCGCCGTCTTGGAGTCACTCACCGTCTTTGTGCCCGTGTGCTTATCTATGCCGTATTTTTTCAGCCCGATGATTTCATCCTTGCCATTCATGTTTGTCCAGACGGGCTCATAGGTGGAATAGTCGTTCCGTATACTACTATTATACGATGTAGCGTAGTCGATGGCAGCATGTGTCTTGAAGCTCAGTCCTTGGAGCACTTTGTCGAGATTGAAGTTGATGCCTGCGTCGAACTGCAGCTGACGGCTGGTATAGGTGTTGTATCCGGCCGCATACATGGCTGCAAAAGGATTGGTCTGCTGGCTCTGCGTACCGCCGAGCATATACTTTCCGTCAACGACATAGTTGCTGTTGGAGATCATCTTCTGCATCTCCTGCACGTCGGGATTCATCATATCGATGGGGATCAGCGGTGTGAGCGGATACTGGCTTGTGGGCCGCAGAGAGGCACTCTGGCTCCAGTAATTGCTGCGGTCGGTGCGCAGGTCATAGAAGGTGGCGTTGGCATCTACCCAACCTGTGATCCAATCGTTGAGCTTCAGGTCGATGTTACCACGCACGTTGAGTCGGTTGGTATGGTTGTGCTTACCCTCGCCGAACTTGATGAGGTCTCCGATATGATACAGTCCGATGTTGGCATAGAAGTGTGCGAACTTGCCGCCGCCCTCAAACTCAGCGTTGCCGTCATAGCGTGTGTAGGCTTTCTTGAGGTAGTCTTTTGAGAAGAAGTCGATGCTGGGACAGCGATAGGGATTGCGTCCCGAGGCATGGTTGTAGATGTCCTCGTCGGTGTATACCGGACTCTTGCCGTCGTTGGCCAAGGCCTCGTTGTAGAGACTCATGTACTGAGCGGCACCGAGATAGGTAGGATATTCTTTCGGTGTGAAGAGACTGACATTGCCGCGAACGCTGACTTTCAGTCCGTCGGTGCGTCCACGCTTGGTGGTGATCAGCACGGCACCCTTGGCAGCCCGGCTGCCGTAGAGGGCCACGGCACTGGCCGACTTGAGGAAGGTGATCTGCTCAATCTCGGTGGGCAGCACGTTGTTGGCGTCACGGGGCACACCGTCGACGATCACGAGGGCATCGCCCATGTTCCACAACTGCCCCGTGTAGCCACCGGCATAGGCCTGAAGTGCGTCGAGGCTGTAGGTGTTATAGTTTTTGCGAGTCAAGTCCACCATGTCAATGGCCGAGACACCGCCCATGAGTTCTGATTTCGCCTTGGAGCCGAAAGCCACGTTGACTTGTGTGGAGTCGGCAACGGTCTGTCCGAGAGCCGTAGCAGACATGGCAAGCATGGCGAACGTCAGAACATTTGTCTTATATGTTTTTGGATTATTCATTGAACGCTAAGGTTTGAAGTTTTACCTTTTTACTTTTTTACCCTTTTACTTTTTCAGTTCTTATAGGGAATCACCATCCTGGGTTCTGCTTAAACTCCGGATAGATGCTCACGTCGCTCTTCTTCAGCGGCAGCCAGTAGTGCTTCTCAGAGAAGTTGCGGGTGAGAATGACTTTCTGTGTGAAGCCCGACACCTCGTTGTTCTCCGGGTGCTCGAGGTCACATTTCACGCGCTTGAACTCCTGTGAGGTCTTGATGGTGTAAGGATACTTGTCGAGGAGAAGCCAGCGGCGCAGGTCGTTGAAGCGGTGCCCCTCATAGGCCAGTTCCACGGCACGCTCACGGCGAATCTCGCTCATGAAGCCATCGAGAGAAGAAGCGTATTTGGCAGCCACACGGTCTACGCCGGCACGGGCGCGCACCTTGTTGACAGCCTCCAGAGCCGTCAGCGGGCACTGTCCCACCTTTGCGTTTGCCGAACCCATGGCCTCTGCGGCAGCCTCGGCATACATCAGACAGACATCGCTCAGGCGCATCCAAGGCAGGTGAATCAGGAAGTGGTGGCTCCAGCCATAGCCGTCGTCGAGTTTATTGCAGCTGTTGTCAATGAACTTATAGAGCAGATAGCCCGTACGGCTGCCTTTGTCGACACTGCGGTACATGCCGCCTGTCTGCAGATCGGCGTAGCGGATCGACTTGGCGGGATCAGCACTGATTGCCTCTGCTGTGTGCACTTCGTGCTTGGCAACGTCGTTGCTCTTGAAGATCTTCTCACCGTCGAAACGGATATCGTTGTAGAAGCGCGGGTCACGGCCCTTCCAAGGATGAGTAGGATCAAAACCACTCTGCGGATCATCGAGGGGCAGTCCGTTGGCCATGCCATAATAGTTGACATAGTTGGCAGTGGGGAGCGTCAGCACGCCCGTGTTGTCGAGGTCGCTGTTGACGGCACAAAACTGCTTCGAGAGTCCCCAGTTGGTCACGTTCCAGTCGCCGTTGAAGAGCGGGCCACGGAAGATGGCCTCAGTGACGGAGCCATCGGCGCTCTGTCCGGGTATCTTGCCATTGTCGTCGATGGAATAGAAGTTCTTGCCATAGTCCTTCATCGGCAGCAGGCCATACTGTGTCTGTCCGCTCTCCACCATGGCGAGTGCCTCGCCGAAGGCCTCAGCGGCACGCTTGCAGAAATCCTGGTTATAGCTGGCATTGCCTGTGCTTACCTTGTTCATCAGCGGTGAACCGGCCCAGAGCAGATCCTTGCCTAAATAGGCCAAAGCGGCAATCTTGGTCACGCGCAGCTGGTTTTTGCCGAGTGTGTTCTTACCCACTGTCGTGTTGTCCCAGTTCACGGGCAGCAGGTCAGCGGCCTTGCGCAGATCCTCAGCAGCCTTCTCGGCACACTCCTGATAGCTCAGGCGCGGCTCGCGGAGCTCCTGGTCGGCGGGTAACACCTTATCTATATAAGGCAGACCACCGAAGTACTGCATGAGCTGGAAGTGAAACCAGCCGCGGAAGAAATAGAGCTGTCCCATGATGAGATTCTTCTCTTCCTGTGTGCCCACGAAGTTGTCGATGTTGGCCAAACCGAGGTTGGCCTTGCGGATACCGTACCAGCATCCCGGCACCAGCGAATGAGCAAAGCGGTCGCCGGATGTGTTGAAACTGTTGCGGTCCATCCATCCACTCTGCCAACCGTCGTGACTGCTCTGCCAGCCCCAAAAGTCGCCCTGGTCAATCTTATAGACCATGTGGTAGTTGATACCTACATTTTGCAGTTCATCTTCGCCCCAGTTCCATGAGTTGGTCCAATAGCCTTTGTCAAACTCAGGAATGCAGTTATAGAGTTCCTCGGTGAATCCCTGGAAATTCTGGAAGTCCTTGAAGGCATCCTTATCCGAGATGTCGCTGTCGGGTGCCTTGTCGAGGTAGTCGGTGCAGCTGGTCTGCGCGAGTGTCAAAGACAGCGAAGCACACAACACCCCTATATATAGTTTTATCTTTTTCATTGTTGAAGACAGTATTACAGATTGATTTTAATACCCATATTGACACGCTTGACAGTAGGATAAGCGCCTTGCGAGGCCAGACCCGTACCGGCGTAGTTGCTCTCACGGTCATCCGGCATGCGGCTCCATACCCAAAGGTTGTTGCCGTTGACATAGACCATCAGGCTGCTGAGTCCGAGATGTTTCACCCATGGCTGTGTGAAGGTGTAGCTCACCTCGGCATTCTTCAGGCGGATGAAGCTGCCGTCGTAGTGGAAGCGCGTGCCTTCGTAGTAGGAGGGTTGCGAGTTCAGACGGGGAATCGGCGCGTCGGCGTTCTGGGTGTACTTGGTCCAGAAGGTACCCTCGTCAAAGACGGTATCGAGGTTCTTGCCCAGTGAGTTGAAGCCCACATAGCGGTTGACATTCGTCACACCGTAGAACTGCACATAGACCGAGAAGCCTTTCCAGTCCCAACCGATGGTAGCGTTATAGGTATTCTCGGGCGTACCCGTGTAGCCGTAGGGTGCGCTGTCGTTGCTGTCGATGACACCGTCGCCGTTGTAGTCGATGACGTCATACATGCCCGGCATCTTCTGGTCATCGTTGGTGTCGTAGCGGGTGATGCCGATGACGTCATCCCAGGTGTTTGCAAAGCCGCTGGTCAGATTGGCGTGGTCCTGTCCGATGGCAAAGCCTTGCTGCTTTTGGTAAGCAGGCAGCAGAGCGGGATCGTCGTATTTCAGAATCTTGTTGGTAGCGTGCGTCATGGAGAAATTGCCCCAGAAGTGGTGACCGTTGAATGTCTTGTTCAGACGCAACTCCAACTCATAACCTTTGGTGCGCACCTTACCGAGGTTGGCTGTCGGCGCAGTGGCTCCGAAGTAAGACGGAACGGCGCGGTTGCCACCGGCAATCAGCACGTCGTGGCGGTTGTCGACGAAGAAGTCGATGTTACCGGTAATGAGTCCGCCCAAGAAGCCATAGTCGATACCAAAGTTCTGCTTGGTAGACTTCTCCCAATGGATATTGGAGTTACCAATTTTTGACTCTTTGTACCATGTATAAGGACTGGCGTCGCCGCTCAGGCCCAAAACCGAACTGCCACCGTAGGCCCACTGTGTAGCATAGAGCCAGCGGCCGATGTTGGCACCGTCGTCACCGACCTGACCGATACTGTAACGGAACTTGAGCAGGTCGACATACTTTTTGAGCGGTTTGAAGAACTTCTCCTCGCTGATCGTGTAGCCCACAGCACCGGAGTGGAACCAGTCGAAGCGGTAGTCGGGACCGAACTGCTCGGAACCGTTGTAAGCACCGTTGTACTCAGCGAAGTAGCGGCCGTCGTAGTTATAAGTGGCACGGAAGGCCCAGTCCTCACGGTAATGTGAGAAGTCGCTGCCGTAGGCATTCTCCGTACGGTTGAATACGCCCATGGCCGTGACGTCGTGCTTGCCGAACTTGCGTGCGTAGTTGAGCTGTGCCTGATAGAAGAGGTTACGCACGGTGGCACCGTTGTTGACCGAACCTCCTGCTGTGCTCCAAAGGATGCCTTCCTGGAAGTCGAAATTGGTATTGCCCTGCTGTGGCTGCAAGTAAACGGTCTGTCCCGTATCAGGATTGATCCATTTCTCCTGTGTGCCGTGGTAGAGGTCGTTGATGCCACGTCCGTCCTCCTGGAACACATTGTCCCAACTGACGAGTGCGCTTGCCGAGAGTCCCTTGGTGATGAAGTCGAGCTTCTGTGTCAGCGTGAAGTCGGTGTTGATACGTGTGGTGGTGTGCTTCTCTGTTCCGGAAAGGGCGAGATTAAGAATAGAGTTCGGCGCTCCCTGCGAGTCGGCAGGATAGTAGCCCCAGGTACCGTCGCTGTATCTTGGGATAAAGGCATCGCGCGGTGCACTGTAAGCGGCCTGCCAAAGCTGACTCTCACCAAACGAACCGGTAGCGGTGCCCCAAGGCCCCTTGCGCTCGCCGTGGCTGCCGAAGAGGTTCACCTTTAAAGTAGTGGTGCGTGTGAGCGCGAAGTCGAGATTGGCACGTGCGTTGATACGGTCATAGCCATAACCGGCTTTATAGCCACGGTTGTTGTCCCACTGCCGGAAGAGGTCGCCCTCATGCAGGTAGTCAACGGCAGCGAAGTATTTCACGAACTTCGTACCACCGCTGACGTTGACATGTGGGTTGTAGGCCATGGCGTGGTTCTTGAACACCTCTTTCTGCCAGTCCACGTCGGGGTAGCGCTCGGCTTCCTCAAGATTGGCGGGATGGCGGTATTTCTCAATGATGTCGATGGGCAGCACCTTGTTCCATGAGTCAGGCTTCAAGCCGAGCTCCTGCTCGGCGGCCTGGTTGCGGATCATCAGGGCGTCGGCACTGTGGAGCGAGCCGGGCAGCTGGCTGACGAACTTCAGTGTGGCGTTCATGCCTACCTCTATCTTGGCCTGACCCTCCTGACCACGCTTGGTAGTGATCAGGATGACGCCGTTGGCACCACGCACACCATAGACAGCAGTTGCCGAGGCATCCTTCAACACAGAGATGCTCTGTACAGAGGAGATGTCGATGCTGTTCATCGGGCGCTCGATACCGTCGACGAGGATGAGCGGGTCGCTGTTGTTCCACGAGCTCACGCCACGGATGACGATCTTCGGGTCTTCCTCACCCGGCATACCCGTGGAGCTCATCGTCACCACGCCCGGCAGATTACCGGTCAGGGCGGCACCGATGCTGCTCACACCACCGGCGCGCTCAAGCACCTTACCTGTGGTCTGGGTGATGGAGCCGACCACCGAGGCTTTCTTCTGCTGACCGTAACCGACGACGACGACCTCACCGAGATTCTGGTCATCGTCGCGCAGGGTGACGCGCATGGTATGCTTACTTCCTACCTTCACGTCCTGTGGCAACATGCCGACATAAGATACCTTCAACGTGGAACCGGCACCTTTGACATTGATGACAAAGTTGCCGTCCAAATCGGTGACGGTACCATTGGAAGAACCGCCCTCCATGATGGTGGCGCCGATGACCGGCTCACCTTTCTCGTCTACCACACTACCCTTGACCGTGTACTTCTGCTGAGCCTGTATGCCCACAGCAAAGAGTGAAGCCAACGTCAGCGTGGTGGCTAATCGTTGTGTTCTTAACAATAGTTTGTTCATGTTCTCTTCATTATTTAAGCTTTTTATTATTAGGATCTATATCACCATGTGTCTTGCGACAGTGTTAACCTTAAATAAAATTTAGGTTGAACACGCTGCAAAGTTAATATATAAAAAGCGCATAGAGTTTGTAACATGTAACAAACTCTTTGCAATATATACCATAACACCAAGAAATCACAAAAGAAAAAGTACGTGTTACTTATTCCTTACCTTACATGAATAATATCTTCCCATCGTGTCGTGTAATTGGGACTCTTCCAGTCACGTCGGATGGCATCGGCAAAATGGGCAGTCTTACCCTTCTCATGAGGACGGGTACTGCTGGGAACCGAGGACGAGGGTATCCTTGCCTTCGGCGCGGTTGATGCGGTCTGCGACTTTGTCGAGACGGCGCAGCCCTTGCATCGCAGCAAGGGTTTAACTGGTTTTTATCAGAATCAGACACTAAATTCAACCACACAAGTCGATATTTTCTGACAAAAACACGTCCACGAAAACTTTCATTCTAGAGAGAAGAAAAAACGGGAAAACCGAGGGTTGGTTGTCATCTCGGTACTTTGTACCTATCAAAAAGGTGAGATGAGAAGGTCAGAAAGGCGTTGTGACCAGGTCAGGAAGCCTTTCTGACACTATCAAAAAGGCTTTTTGACAACAAGAAAGTGACATTTTATGCGCAAAAACGACGGCTTCTGAGGGCTGAAACAAGCGAAAAAGAAAACCAAAGGATGATGACAGGCACAAATTATATCGTAATCATCTATCCAACAGCTAATTATAGAAAACTCGTCATTTTTGGCTTCTTTTGGAGCAAAGGACACCTTGGTGCAGAAAATCGCAAGGAAATGGGTCGAAAAATGTCAGTTAATCCAACATTTAAGGGAAGTAAGCAACTAAGCTTAACCACGTATCATGTCCCCGAAGGGGACGGACGGTGCAAGGCCTTATTCCTACTTTTTACTCCAGATCTTCGTCCTGTGTGACCGTCACCGTTCCAAGTTTGCTGATCTTCAGCACCAGCGGCACGTACTCGTCGCTCGACTTATCGGGATTGCCCACGCTGGCCGCGAAGACGAGATCAGTGCCTTCGGGACGCACAAAAACAATGCCCAGGAGTGCCCCTTCACGATAATATTGGTCATCGACTTTAGCCTTGAAGTCAGCTTTGGTAAATTCCCGGTTGAAAAATTCGGAGCCGTTCTGCCGCAGGATGCGCACGCTGATCTTATTGTCGTAATAATCGTGGCTGCCATCCGAAGCCTTGGCCAGACTCTTATCAGCACGGCGCTTGACCTCGACAGTATAGATTCCGCCGACCCAGCCGACCTTGCGCGACACGGTGTTGTCGCCCATCGCACGGGGACCCGCCGGTGCGACAATCTTTTGAACCTTGCGCACGGTCTGCGCTTTCTTCTCCTCCTTACAGCTGAAACACAGCATCACCGTCAGGAGCATCAAAGTCAATGAAGTGTATATTTTCATCGTTTTATCTGTATTTACCAGTGCAAAGGTAGGAAAAAACTACGAAAAAGCGACAGAATGCACATAAGAATACAAAGAAAAAGACGCTTTTTCTTTGATATTCCACTCGTTTACACTAACTTTGCATTTACAAACATGTAACGAACCTCAACAAACAGAGAACTGATGATACGAAAAGTCATTGCACTGTTTCTTTTTGTCCCTTTACTGATGGGTTGCCGACATCAAAATGTCAGCAAGCCACAGGAGACCGCCACGGACACGACGGCCATGATGGTCTATCAGATACAACATTGCGCAAAACTCTATACTCAGGAGTACAAGCTCCGCAAGATCGTCGTCTACGACGACACTGCGGCACTCACCGGGCGCCTGTTAGGAAAAAAAATCAAGATGGACCTGCCACTGGGCCTGCGCCGTATTGCCATCCCCATGACAGCCACGGCGCAGGCCTCCATCGACTTCTCTCACTTCTCTCCCTCGCAGGTACGCCGCAACGGCAGAAGGCTGGAGATCATCCTCCCTGACCCGCAGGTGACGCTCACCGCGACGGCCATCGACCACGGGCAAGTCAAAGAGAAGGTGGCACTGCTACGCACCCGCTTCTCCGACGAAGAGCGCTCACGCATCGAGCAACAGGGGCGCACGGCCATCGTCAGGTCGCTGGAAAAGATGAATCTCACAGAGAGCGCACGGCAGAGTGCCGTACAGCAGCTCATGCCGATGCTGCGGCAGATGGGCTGGGACGACGAGGATGTGGTGATCACCTTCCGCGATGATCTCGGCAACAGCCCCTTTGAAACCCTTATCCGTAAAAGCAACTAAGCCATGACAACAAAGCACTCCCTTCTCTCCCGACTGCTGGGTCGCGCAAGTACCGACCTGCGGCTGGTGCTCATCTCGGCTACGGTCACCATCGTGCTGGTTGTCGCTGCCCTCTTCTTCATTAAACGGGCACTGTCGGACCAACATGTCTCGGTCTCGCACAACCAGGGGATCAGCGTCACGCCCGTCGTCATGGAGAGCATCCGCAACACGGGACAATGGGTGTTTCTGGAGATCGCTGACGAGGAACTCGTCGACACCGTGCGCCACGGCTTCTTCGGCGACGACGAGCTGGCACGCGTCTACTACGGCACGCTGCGCCTGGGCTTCGACATGCAACAGTATAAAGAGGAGTGGCTCAAGGTGAAAGGCGACACGCTCATCGCCACACTGCCACCCATCGGACTGGTGAGCGACAATTTTCTCGACGAGGCGCGCACGAGATCATTTTATGAGAGTGGGAAATGGAGTGAGGAAGACCGCGCTGCCATGGCGGAACAGGCGAAGACAAAGATGCGGCAACGCTGCCTGAGCAAAGCCAATCTGGCATCGGCCCGGAAAAACGCACGGGCACAGCTCTGGACGATGTTCCGCGCACTGGGATTTAAAAACATAAGGATAGAAAACAAGTAGCATTGATGACAGCATGAGTCAAGTTAACGAATTCTTCACTGCTCTCAGCGGACTACTGTGGGGCTGGCCAATGATCACTTTATTGTTGGGCACGCATATCTTCCTGACCATTCGGTTGCACATTCCGCAGCGCCATCTGTGGACAGCCATCAAGTTGTCGGTCAGGCGTGACCCTGGTGCCACGGGCGACGTGTCGCAGTTTGGTGCGTTGGCCACGGCATTGGCAGCAACGATCGGCACGGGTAATATCGTCGGCGTGGCCACGGCGATCTCGCTCGGCGGCCCCGGTGCCGTGCTGTGGTGCTGGCTGACAGGTGTCTTCGGCATCGCGACAAAGTATTCCGAGGGCTTGCTCGCCATCAAATACCGCGTAAAGACACCCGACGGCCGTATGTTGGGCGGTCCGATGTATGCCCTTGAGAAAGGCTTGGGATGGAAATGGCTGGCGGTGCTCTTTGCTGTCTTTGCCGCCTGCGCCTCATTTGGCATCGGCAACACCGTACAGGCCAACGCCATCGCCACGATAGCCCATGAGAGCTACGGCATCAGTCCGGCCATCGTCGGAACCATCATCACGCTGCTCACGGCGGCAGTGATTATCGGCGGCGTGAAGAGCATCTCCAAGGTATGCAGCATGTTGGTGCCGTTCATGGCCGTTTTCTATGCCTTGGGCTGCATCTATATTCTCTTTATCAACCACGGCAGTCTGTGGCCCGCCATCGAACTGATCGTCCGTTCGGCTTTCACGCCGCAGGCAGCAGGAGGCGGCTTTGTCGGCGGTACGGTGATCATGGCCGCACGCTACGGCATCGCACGCGGCCTGTTCTCCAATGAGTCAGGACTGGGCTCAGCGCCGATCGTAGCCGCAGCCGCTCAGACGCGCAACCCGGTAAGACAGGCTTTGGTATCGAGTACAGCGACGTTCTGGGACACCGTCGTCATCTGCGCGCTGACCGGACTGGTCATCGTGAGCAGCATCATCGCCTATCCCGACATCACGTTCCACGACGGCGCTCAGCTCACAAAGGTCGCTTTCAGCAAGATTCCCTACGTCGGCAAGCCGTTGCTGACCTTTGGACTGCTGACCTTCGCCTTCAGTACGATACTCGGATGGAGCTACTACGGCGAGCGCTGCGTGGAGTACTTGGGTGGCCGCCGCTGGATGCTGGGCTATCGCCTGCTCTACATCGTGTGTGTGTTCATCGGCAGTGTGATCAGTCTGGAACTGGTTTGGAACATCGCAGACTGCATGAATGCACTCATGGCGATCCCCAACCTGCTCTCCCTGCTCTTCCTCAGTGGCGTCATCGTGCACGAGACACGCAAGTATCTGTGGCGGGGACGACTGGACAGAGAGATGGAAGAGGTGACAGACGAGACACAAAGCGAGGAGACAGAAAAAGAGAAGTCATAGACAAAAAGACATAAAAGACATATTTGTAAAGACAGGGCAACAGAGGGACATATTCCGTCTTTATAGACAGAAAGACATAAAAGACATATATTCAAAACCGGAATATGTCCTCCATCTTTTCCCTTTACGACATATAAAAAGGGTGGAAATGTAGGGGCGGGCCGCCCCTACATTACCACCCTCAGAATGGGTGTATAGAAATTGTTTATCCAGCATTTCACTCCCCTTCTCCCCTTGGAGAAGGAGCGAGGGGGGAGGCTACTTACTCGAAGTTCTTATCATCCAGCATCTCAAAGCCACAGTACGGCACGAGGGCTTTCGGCACGCGGATGCCCTCCGGCGTCTGGTTGTTCTCGATGATGGCGGCAACGATACGCGGCAGCGCCAAGGCAGAACCGTTGAGCGTGTGGCAGAGCTCCGTCTTCTTAGTGTCTGAGCGACGGAAACGACAGTGCAGACGATTGGCCTGATAGCTCTCGAAGTTAGACACAGAGCTGACCTCGAGCCAACGCTTCTGTGCGCCACTCCATACCTCAAAGTCATAGCAGATAGAGGAAGTGAAACTCATGTCACCACCGCACAGGCGGAGGATATGATAAGGAAGCTCAAGCTTCTGTACGAGTCCCTCGACATGAGCGAGCATCTCGTCGAGACTCTTGTAAGAGTGCTCCGGCGTGTCGATGCGAACGATCTCTACCTTGTCGAACTGATGCAGACGGTTCAAGCCACGGACATCCTTGCCATAAGAACCAGCCTCACGGCGGAAGCAAGCTGAATAAGCACAACGCTTGACGGGCAGATCCTTTTCGTCGAGGATCTCATCGCGGAAGATGTTGGTCACGGGAACCTCAGCTGTAGGAATGAGATAGAGGTTGTCGAGGTTGCAGTGGTACATCTGGCCCTCCTTATCAGGCAGCTGACCCGTGCCGTAACCGGATGCCTCGTTGACAACGTACGGCGGCTGTACCTCAAGATAACCGGCCTTGCGGGCCTCATCGAGGAAGAAAGCCTCCAAAGCGCGCTGGAAGCGGGCCATCTTACCCACATAGATCGGGAAGCCGGCGCCCGTGATCTTCACTCCCATATCGAAGTCTACAAGGCGGAACTTCTTGAGCAGATCCCAATGGCACAACGCGTCCTCACCAAGATTTGGCATAGGACCACCTTCCTTGACGACAACATTGTCGTTGGCATCCTTACCTTCAGGAACAAGATCGTTGGGGATGTTTGGTATCTGCAACAACTCGTTGGTCATGTCGGCCTGAGCCTTGTCCATGATCTCCTGCAAAGCCTTGTCGGCAGCTTTCAGCTCGGCAACCTCAGCCTTGACCTTCTCTGCCTCGTCCTTCTTGCCGTCCTTCATCAAGCCGCCAATCTGCTTCGACAGCTGGTTTTGGTGCTGCTTGTTGCTGTCAAGCTTCTGCTGGCTCTCACGACGCAGCTTGTCATACTCCAATACTTTTTCAATAGCTTCGCGGGCTCCGGCGAAATGCTTCTTCTCCAGGCCCTTGATCACGCGTTCAGTTTCCTCACTGATGAGTTTAAGTGTAAGCATATAGCTGTATATTGATTATATTTCCTTATTTGGGACAAAAGTACAAAAAAAAAAGCTCACAGCAAAATTTAATCGAGAAAACGCTCGCAATGACCCGTGATTACGATAAAAAAACGTATCTTTGCATGGTTACTATATAAGATATGGTAAGATTTGATAGAATAGGCATCAGCATTGTAAGATAAAATAATATCAGACATGGATGACGGAGGAAAGAAAAAACATCTTTTCCAACAAATGATTTGGACGGCCGCAGTGGCCATCGGCTGGCTCTGCGTCTGCCCCTCGCAAGCTCAGACAGTAAAAGGCCACCGGCTGCCCAACGTGGCGGTCGGCATTCACCACCATCACCCTGACTCCACCCTCTGCTCCCCTTTAAACATTGGATTGCTCAGTGAGGCAGACACGCTGCACGGCTTTCAATATGGCGTATTCTTAGGCGCTGCCCGCGGACATGCCGACGGCGTCATGCTGGCAACCCTCGCCAATGCGCTTCCGCAATCCCCATACCTACACGATGATCGGTGTCGGCTCGCATTTCCTGGGACTCGACGAGGACTTCTCGGGTGAGCTCTTCTACCGCATGGGACGCTACCGGACCATCACACCACGATGGACGCTCGGCGGCGACGTGGGCTTCGGACATGTGGAGACGTTCCAAAACAAAGGCGACACGCCACGGCGTATGTACTCGCTGCAAGCCCGCATGACGGCCGACTATGCCCTCAACGACAATCTCGGCGCCTTCGTCGCCGCCGGTTACGGTACGACACGGCGCTATGGCTCAAACACCAAGTTCCGTTCGCGCTCAATCATTGAAGCCGGACTGGCACTCCGCTATCACCACGATCCCGACCATCAGGCACAATGGGAAGAGGAACGGCAACGCGACCAAGAGTTTATGCTCAGCAAGCTGGCACTGACACCGGAGGACAGCCTCTACCGATGGAGCGATCCGAGCTATACCAAGAAACGGTGGTGGCGCGCGGCAGTAGAGGCAGCGGGTATCAACGTCTTTGTGCATTGTTTCGACCGTTTCGTCATGAATGAGGACTTCGCGCAGGTCACCTTCAAGAGCATCGCCCATAACTGGCACCATGCCTTCGTATGGGACAACGATCAGTTCTCGACCAATCTCTTCGCCCATCCTTACCACGGCAACCTCTATTTCAACTCGGCTCGCAGCAACGGACTGACCTTCTGGCAGAGTGCGCCTTACGCTTTGGGCGGCAGCCTGATGTGGGAGTTCTGCGGCGAAGTGGAGCCGCCGACTATCAACGACGTGCTGGCTACCACCTTCGGCGGCATCTGCATCGGGGAAGTCATGCACCGCATGTCGGCACTCGTGCTGAATGACCGCACACGCGGCTTCCGCCGTTTCCTGCGTGAAGCGGCTGCTTTCGTCACCAACCCGATGCAGGGACTTAACCGTCTCATCGACGGCGATGTCTGGAACGTGCGTCAGGACAAGTATATGTACCATGACTTCAGCCGCATACCCGTGGAGTTTGCCATGAGCGTGGGCGACCGCTATCTCGCTGATCAGGGCGGTATCTTCCGTGGCGAGAACCAGCCTTACCTCACCTTCAACCTGCTCTATGGCGATGCTTTCGACGACAGCAACACGCAGCCCTACGACTATTTCACGCTGAACTTCTGCGCGGGCTTCACCGGCAACCAGCCGCTCATCAACAATCTCCACCTGCTCGGCAAGCTCTGGAGCCACACTGTCTACGACGGAAAACAGGGAAAGACGATCGTAGGATTCTTCCAGCACTTCAACTACTACGACTCCAAGCCTGTGAAAGACGGCACCGACAAAACGCCATACCGCATCTCTGAGGCGGCCTCCTTCGGTCCGGCTATGATGTGGCAATTCCCGCAAGTGGGTAATCTCAAGCGTTTGGAGCAGGCCATCTTTGCCGACCTCATCCTTCTCGGCGGTACGAAGAGCGACTACTACAACGTCATCGACCGCGACTATAACATGGGATCGGGATTCAGCCTCAAGTCCAAGACGCAGATGATCTTCCCGCGGCTCGGTTACTTCTCGTTGTTCGTGGACTACTACCATATCTATACGTGGAAAGGATATGAAGGCAAAGACCTGGAGCACACCGATCCGCTCTATCTCAACGCGCAGGGCGACAAAGGCAACGCTCAGTTGCTCGTCTTTAATCCGAGATTTATCTTCCAACTGAAAAACAACTTCGGCATTGAGTGGCAAGGTGCCTATTATGGGCGCTATACCTATTATAAATAATACCACCCAAATGTCAGGGCGCACACTTTCGAAGTGAGACTGGGACTGCTCTACAGATTTTAGCAGAACTGCAAAGACATAAAACAAGCATCGGGTGAGCTGCCATCATTGCAACTCACCCGATGCTTGCTTCTTGCTAAATGCTAAAAGACAACAGCTTCTTCAGCAAGGCGTCTTTTCGATAAAGCGATTAGAAATCATAGGAAAAGCCGAAGGAGACAAACTCGTTGAGCATCCAGTAGCCAAAACTCTTGTCATGCTTCACACCATCGTCGAAACGGGGATAAGCATAGACTTTGGCAGAGATATAGCGGTTGAACGAAAAGGTGAACGTGTTCTCCCACTCCAGCTCTGAGCGCTTATACGTAGTATAGCCGTAAAGGCGGGTCTGCCACATGAGGTTGTCAAGGATCTTCCACTTCAAGTCGCACGTAAACTGCGAACCATAGTCGTGGAGAGTGTGGTGCCCCTCTTCCAATCCATTGGCTTGAGCAAGGCTCTGGCGACCCACATACTTGAGGTTATAGGCGATAGGAGCCAGGTGGATGGAACCCGTCAGGCGGTTTTTCAGCCAACTGACATTGTAATCCATACCGAGAGAGGCATTCAAGTTGAAAGGACTCATAAAGTCGGATTTCACCCTTGGAGAATTGGTGTCGTATTTCCGCAGAAACTGTGTTGTGGCAATCAACTGGAAAGTATAGTACCAATGCTTGGTGGCCTGCAAGCCCAACTTACCGGTATAGCGGAGGAGATCCTCTGTGCTCTTGACCTTATGGAGCGAGTCGGCTCTGGTGGTCTGTATGCCTAATTTCATCTCCAACTTATTGTCCCATCGCAGCTTCTGCTTGTTGTCGTAATGTGCTTCTAACGTCAGGGCACCCACAGCCGAGTAGTTGCTCTCCCCCCCCTTATACCAATTGGGAGAGATGTAGCTTTGGAGAAACTGCAAATAATAATCACCGCCGAAGGTCCAGAAATTGGGCTTGAACACGACCATGTCCATAGGCACATACTCCGGTTCATCCGGTTTGGTCGGCTTGACAACGGACGCAGGATGCTCGGTGATCGTCGTGGGCTTGAGCACCGGTCCTGTCTTCTCCAAGTCGCGCTGTGTCGTCTTGACCGTACCCGGCCGATGAAGATAGGCCCAAAGCAGTGACTCATCCACAGGCGTCAGCGTCCCGTCGAGCGAAAATGCGCGGTGAGCAACACCACGATAGAAGGTCATCGGAAGAAACAACGGCGCCATGGAACTCGCATTGAGCGGCCGTGACACCTTCACGCTGTCGTGATAGAGAGAATCGGAAAGCAGACGCAAGGAGTCCATATAAGCATTCACCAACTTGTTACGGCCATGCACCAGCGTATGTCGATAGGTCACGGGACGGGCAACCATCGGCTCCACAACCGACAAAAGCAGAGCGATCATCAACAAGCAGACAGCTGAATGGAACTGGTAATGACTTCCTCTAAGCGACATCGTTTCTTGAACTCCTTATTTCTCTTAATGATTCGTTATATTGTCTTAACGTTGCAAAGATAACAATAATTTTTGTTTTTGTTGTACATCTCATAAAAATATGCTAACTTTGCAACATCTTTTATAGATCGAGTAACTCTTTCGTATTCAATAATTAAATCCAACAAAATATTGACAATGGTGGCAGAAACAAAGTACATCTTCGTCACAGGCGGTGTGGTTTCCTCGTTAGGAAAAGGCATCATCTCGTCTTCAATAGGTAAGCTTCTACAAGCAAGAGGCTACAACATCACCATCCAAAAATTCGATCCTTACATCAACATCGACCCAGGAACGCTCAATCCTTATGAGCACGGCGAATGCTATGTGACTGTTGACGGTATGGAGACTGACCTCGATCTTGGACACTATGAGCGATTCACAGGTATCCAGACAACTAAGGCGAACTCTCTGACAACAGGACGCATCTATAAGAGCGTCATCGACAAGGAGCGCCGCGGCGACTATTTGGGCAAGACAATCCAGGTGGTGCCGCATATCACCGATGAAATCAAGCGTAATGTCAAGCTCCTCGGACAGAAGAACCACTACGACTTCGTCATCACGGAGATCGGAGGTACCATCGGTGACATTGAGAGTGCGCCGTTCATGGAGGCGATCCGACAGTTGAAATGGGAACTCGGCAAGCGCGCCGTCTGCGTGCACCTTACTTATGTGCCCTACCTCAAGGCTGCCGGCGAGCTGAAGACGAAGCCGACACAGCACTCCGTCAAGGAATTGCAGAGCGTAGGTATACAGCCCGACATCCTCGTGCTGCGCACTGAGAAACACCTGCCTGACCAGGTTCGCAAAAAAGTAGCTGCCTTCTGTAACGTCGATCTCGACTGTGTCATCCAGAGCGAGGATCTGCCCAGCATCTATGAGGTGCCGGTGAACATGCAGAGCCAAGGCCTCGATGCTGCCATCCTGCGCAAAGTCGGTGAGCCCATCGGCGAGAAGCCGGGGCTCGGTCCCTGGCGTTCCTTCCTCGAGCGCCGCAAGAACGCCACAGAGGAAGTGCACATCGGACTCGTCGGTAAGTATGACTTGCAGGATGCTTACAAGAGTATCCGTGAGAGCCTCTCGCAGGCCGGTACCTACAACGACCACAAGACCGTCATCACCTTCATCAACTCGGAGTATATCACTTCCGACAATGTCGCTGAGAAACTGGCAGGGCAGGACGGCATCGTCATCTGCCCGGGATTCGGACAGCGCGGTATTGAGGGTAAAATCATTGCCGCTAAGTACTGCCGCACACACGATATGCCGACCTTCGGTATCTGCTTGGGTATGCAGATGATGGTCATCGAGTTCGCCCGCGACGTGCTCGGCTATGCTGACGCTAACTCTCGTGAGATGGACGAAAAGACGCCGCACAACGTCATCGACATCATGGAGGAGCAGAAAAATATCACCAACATGGGTGGTACCATGCGTCTTGGGGCCTACGACTGCGTGCTCCGCAAAGACACAAAAGTCTACTCGATCTACAAGCAGGAGAACATCCGTGAGCGTCACCGCCATCGTTATGAGTTCAACAACGACTATCAGAAAGAATACGAAGCCAAGGGTATGATGTGCGTAGGCCGCAACCCGGACAGCGATCTCGTCGAGATTGTGGAGATTCCGAAGCTGAAATGGTATATCGGCACGCAGTTCCATCCCGAGTATCAGAGTACGGTGCTCAAACCGCATCCGCTCTTCGTCGACTTCATCAAGACGGCTATCGCCAACCAGAAGAAGAAATAAGTACTGAGAAGAAGTGCGTGTAACACTTCATACATTAAGAATTAGAGAATGAGAGAATCAGAAAATGATTCTATAATTCTCTAATTCCTGATCTCCTTTTGAACTAAACATGATTCGGGCCAAAGCCCGAGAGAAAAAATTTATGGATAAGAACAATATTATCGGCTTCGTGCTCATCGCGCTTGTGCTTATTGGCTACAGCTGGTATGCAAAGCCATCTAAAGAGCAGGAGCGTGCGCAGTTTGTGCAAGACTCCATCGCCCAGGCCAAGCGACAACAGGCTGAGCAGGACGCCAAGACGGCTGCCTTCAACCGTCAGCAGGCTGCCAAGCAGAAGATCGCAGCGGACACGACGGCGCTCTTCCACGCTGCTTTGACCGGACAGGCCAAGGACATCGTGCTGAAGAACAACAAAGTTGCCATCACGCTGTCGACGAAAGGTGCCACTGTCTCCAAGGCAATCATCAATAACTACAAGGACAACATCACCGAGGCAAACCATGTCACGCTTTTCCAGGGAAAGGATCAGAGCCTCACCTACACCATGGCTGCCAAGGAGGTAAACATCTCCACGGCCGATCTCTACTTTGAGCCTTCCAATATAACAGACTCTACTGTTACTTTCACGGCTACTGCCGCTCCGGGTAAGACCGTCACACTGGCCTACCGCCTCGGCAAGGACTATATGCTCCACATGCAGATGGCTGTCAAAGGTATGGAGGGACTCTTCGCGCCAGGTACCAGCACTATGGACGTAAACTGGAAAGACAAGTGCCGCCAGCAGGAGAAGGGCTTCAACTTCGAGAACCGCTATGCTACCCTCACCTACCACAACGTGGAGGGTGGTACCGATAAGTTGAGCGAGACATCTCAGAAGATTGATGAGGACATCGAGGACAGCATTGACTGGGTGGCCTTTAAAAATCAGTTCTTCTCTGCCGTGATGATTGCAAAGAACAACTTCCGGGGTCACTCGCTGATGACATCCATCCCACAGGAGAAAGGCTCCGGATACCTCAAGCAATACGAGGCTAAGATGAAGACCTTCTTTGACCCGAGCGGTAAGACGCCGTCGGAGTTTGAGTTCTACTTCGGTCCTAACGATTTCCGCCTGCTGCAAAAGGTAGAGAAGGAAAGCACGTTTGGTCACGACCTGCAGATGCAGCGTCTCGTCTACCTGGGCTGGCCGCTCTTCCGGATCATCAACCGCTGGTTCACGATCTACGTTTTCAGCTGGCTGAGCAAGTGGTTCCCAATGGGCGTGGTGCTGATTCTCATCACCCTGCTCTTGAAGGTGATCACCTATCCGATGGTGAAAAAGAGCTATATGAGTTCCGCCAAGATGCGCGTACTCAAGCCAAAACTCGACGAGGCAACCAAACAATATGACAAGCCCGAGGACGCTATGCAGAAGCAGCAGGCCATGATGGCCGAGTACGCCAAGTACGGTGTATCCCCGCTCTCGGGCTGTCTGCCAATGCTGATTCAGATGCCGATCTGGATTGCGATGTTCAACTTTGTGCCTAACGCCATTGAGTTGCGTGGTCAGAGCTTCCTTTGGATGCACGACCTCTCGACTTATGACCCGATCATACAATGGCACAAGAACATCTGGCTCATCGGTGACCACCTGAGCCTGACGTGTATTCTCTTCTGCGGCGCACAGATCATCTACTCTTGGTTCACCATGCAGTTGCAGAAAGATCAGATGGTTGGTCAGCAGGCCGAGCAAATGAAGGCCATGCAATGGATGATGTATCTCATGCCAGTGATGTTCTTCTTCATGTTCAACGACTATTCTTCTGGTCTGAACTTCTACTATTTCGTCTCACTGATCATGTCGGCCGGCATCATGTTTGTGCTGCGCAAGACCACCAATGACGAGAAGTTGCTGGCTATCCTTGAGGCTCGCTATAAAGAGAATCAAGCCAACCCACAGAAGAAGATGAAGGGAATGATGGCACGTATGCAGGCACTCCAGGAGATGCAGCAAAAACAGATGGAGGAGAACCGCCGCCGTCAGGAGGAGATGAAGAACAAGAGAAACGGAAAGAAATAGAGGCGGACTATATAATGAAATAGAGGCAGACTATATATAATGAGTAACGATGAGGATCTTGGCAGTCCGCTAACATCCGGCGTCGTTACTCATTTTCACGAAACAGCCGACAGTCTTGACAATAAGCAGGAGGCTGATTCGAGAGATGTAGTTTGTTTATTCCAATAATCAACTTATTCTCATGAATAAAGCAATAGCAATGGTGCTGGGTGCCATGCTTCTTGGCGCCCCAACGATGAAAGCACAGACGATGATTGAAAAAAACAATATCACGCTCGCCAGCGACCAGATGACGCCAGAAGCTCTTTGGGCTATGGGACGCATCGGCTCGTATGCTGTCTCTCCCGACGGCAAGACGCTGGCCTATCAGGTGAGCTACTATAGTGTCAAGGAAAACAAAAGCCACACGATGCTCTTCGTGCAGCCGCTGAAAGCCGGCAAGACGATTGCCAAGGCTACAGCCCTGACCAAGGACGGCAAAAACGAGACGGATGCCGCATGGATCGAGGGTGGCAGGAAGATTGCCTTCCTTCGTGACGGACAGCTGTGGAAGATGAATGCCGACGGAACGGACCGTGTGAAGATGACCGACAGTAAGATCGACATCGAGGGCTTTCTCTTCTCACCCGATGGCAGCAAGGTGATCCTCACCAAGAGTCTCCCTTATCACGGCAGCATCCGGAAGAATCCTGATGACCTGCCAAAGGCTACAGGCCGTCTCGTCACAGATCTGAACTACCGTCACTGGGACCACTACGTAGAGAGCATGCCGCATCCCTTCGTAGCCAACGTCAACGGCGACAAGGCAGACGACGGCGTTGACATCCTTGAGGGACAACCCTACGAATGCCCGATGGCTCCTTTCGGTGGTATCGAACAACTGGCATGGAGTCCGGATTCCAAGCAGGTGGCCTATACTTGCCGCAAGAAGGAGGGTGTGGAATACGCCATCTCTACCGATGCCGACATATACTTATACAATATAGGTACGCGCGCGACGCGCAACCTCTGCAAGCCCGAAGGCTATAAAGAGCCGAAGATCGACCCGACAAAGACCATGCGCAACCAGGCCGTCAACCATCAGGCCGGTGACATGCAGGTCGGATATGACGTCAACCCGAAGTTCTCTCCCGACGGCAAATACATTGCCTGGCAGAGTATGAAGAACGACGGATATGAGAGCGACCGCAACCGGCTCTGTGTCATGGACCTTTCTACAGGCAAGAAGAGCTATGTCACCGAGAAGTTCGACTCCAATGTCGATGACTATATCTGGAACAGTGACAGCCGCACGCTGTACTTCCTTGGTTGCTGGCACGCCTGCGTGAATATCTATTCTACCGATCTCAACGACAACGTCAAGCAGCTCACTGACGGCTGGCACGACTATGGCTCACTGAAACTTTTGGCTCCCGGTAAGCTCATTGCTACGCGTCACTCCATGACAGACCCTGATGACATCTATCAAGTCAACATCAACAAAACTGAGAAAAAGAGCGTTGCTGTCCGCCTCACCGCTGAGAACGACCACATCCTCAACCAGCTTGCCAAGCCCACCATCCAGCAGCGTTGGGTGAAGACCACCGACGGCAAGCAGGAACTGGTATGGATTATCCTCCCCCCGCACTTCGACGCTACCAAGAAATATCCCGCACTGCTCTATTGTGAAGGCGGTCCTCAGAGTCCTGTATCACAGTTCTGGAGCTATCGTTGGAACTTCTCCATCATGGCCGCTCACGGCTATGTCATCGTAGCACCTAACCGTCGTGGCCTTCCCGGCTTCGGTTCTGAGTGGAACGAGGAGATCAGTGGCGACTGGACAGGCCAGTGCATGAACGACTATCTCGGCGCCATTGACGACGCAACAGCCAACCTGCCTTATGTCGATAAAGACCGTTTGGGTTGCGTGGGCGCTTCTTTCGGTGGCTTCTCTGTTTACTATCTTGCCGGTCATCACGACAAGCGCTTCAAATGTTTCATCGCTCACGACGGTGCTTTCAACCTCGAATCGATGTATACAGACACCGAGGAGGACTGGTTCTCGAACTGGGAGTATGATGATGCTTACTGGAATAAGGACATGACGGCCAACGCTAAGCGTACCTACGACAACAGTCCGCATAAGTTCGTCGACAAGTGGGACACGCCTATTCTCTGCATCCATGGCGAGAAGGACTACCGCATCAATGCCAACCAAGGCATGGGAGCCTTCAACGCAGCACGTATGCGTGGCATCCCCGCAGAGCTGCTCATCTTCCCCGACGAGAACCACTGGGTACTCAAACCACAGAACGGTATCCTGTGGCAACGCACATTCTTTAACTGGCTCGACCGTTGGTTGAAAGACAAGAAATAGATCGCAATCATATAAAAGAAATAGATCGCAATCATACTAAAGACATATAAAACGACATCCGTGAAAGAAGCGCTTTACCTCTTTCACGGATTCAGAAAAAAAGAGAGAATTCCATTATGACAGAAAAACTTCAACGTATTCTCAACGACAGCAAAGGCGCCCGCTGGACAGCCCTTTTCATTGTCGCTTTCACCATGATGACCGGTTACTTCATCACCGACGTGATGTCGCCACTGGAAGTACTTCTTGACAAACCCGTAGCAGCCGGTGGTCTGGGATGGACCTCAGACGACTATGGTTTCTTTGCCGGCAGCTACGGCCTCATCAACGTATTCCTGCTCATGCTCTTCTTTGGCGGTATCATCCTTGACAAGATGGGTATCCGCTTCACAGGAATCATGGCTTGCGGTCTGATGGTGATTGGTGTCTTTATCAAATACTATGGTGTGACAGGTGACTTCGGCGACAGTCGCTTTACCCTGAGCTTTGTCAACTTCTCCCTGCCTATGTCTGCGGCAGTAGCTTCTTTGGGCTTTGCCATCTTCGGTGTAGGCTGCGAAATCTGTGGTATCACCGTGTCGAAAATCATCACAAAGTGGTTTACCGGTCACGAGCTCGCCCTCGCCATGGGTATTCAGGTAGCTCTCGCCCGATTGGGAACAGCAGGTGCCATGATGGGTGCGCTGCCCTTTGCCAAAGCTTTCGGCGGCAAGGTAGGTGCTCCCGTGCTCCTCGGTCTGGTGCTGTTGGTGATTGGCTTCCTGTCCTTCATCGTTTACACTGTCATGGACAAGAAGCTCGACAAGAGCGTAGAGGAAGCCAAGGGCGAGAAAGAGTTCGAGAAAGAGAAAGAAACGCTCGACGAGGAGTCTGACGACGACTTCCACTTCAGCGATCTGAAGTACATCTTCTCCAACCCAGGCTTCTGGTGCATCTGTCTGCTCTGCCTGCTGTTCTACAGTGGTGTCTTCCCATTCTTGAAGTTCGCAACCAAGCTGATGATTGCCAACTACGGTGTTCCTGAGGATATGGCAGGCGGCATCCCTGGCTTGATTCCTTTCGGTACCATCCTGCTCACACCGCTCTTCGGCTCACTCTACGACCGTATCGGCAAAGGAGCGACGCTGATGCTCATCGGCTCGGCAATGTTGGCTGCCGTGCATTTCATCTTTGCCATCCACATCCTGCCCTATGGTTGGTTTGCCGTGATCATCATGATCACGTTAGGCGTAGCTTTCTCCTTGGTGCCCTCTGCCATGTGGCCGAGTGTGCCGAAGATCATCCCGATGAAGCTTTTGGGCTCTGCCTATGCTATTATCTTCTATATTCAGAACATCGGACTGGCTCTCGTGCCCATGTTCATCGGTAAGGTCAACGGTGCAGATCCCAGCTACACCACGAGTATGAGCATCTTCTGCGGCTTCGGTGTTGCTGCCGTCATCATCTCACTCCTGTTGATTGCCGTGGACAAGAAGAAGCACTACGGACTGCAGGATGCCAACATCAAGAAATAATCTTCAATTCCACTTTACAAGGGATCGGAAGTCATCCTATTAGAAGCATGGGACTTGTTTTCATCAGCAAGTCTCATGCTTTTTTATCTTCCTTCTATTCTCCTATTCTATAACTTGTTTCCATAATCACCTTTTATTATTCTAAAAGCGGCACGAAACGTTTGCTACATAAAATATTTTTTGTAGCTTTGCAAGGACGAGAACGTGTTGAGTCATCACCAAAAAGATTTAAGCCATGAAATATCCCATAGGAATACAAGACTTTGAAAGCCTACGAAGCAATGGATATGAGTATGTCGATAAGACAGAACTCATATACAAGCTCGTACATGAGGGGACTTATTATTTCCTAAGCCGCCCACGCCGATTTGGGAAATCACTGCTCATGTCCACGCTTGCTGCCTACTTTAGCGGCAAGCGGGAACTGTTTCATGGCTTAGCCATTGATAAGCTTGAGAAGGACTGGACGGTTTATCCTGTGCTGCATCTTGATCTCAACACTGACAAATATGATTCGAAGGAAGTATTAGAAAGTCGTCTGAATCTCTTCCTCTCTCACTGGGAACAGCAATATGGAAGGAATCCCAATGAGGTCACGTTTGCCCAGCGCTTTGAAGGCATCATCAGTCGAGTCGCTACAAAAGTGGAGAAACCTGTTGTGATCCTTGTCGATGAATACGATAAGCCAATGTTGCAGGCTATCAACAACGACAAGTTGCAAACAGTCTGTCGCAATACCTTAAAAGCCTTCTATGGTGCACTGAAGACACAGGACAGATACATTCGTTTCGCACTTCTCACCGGAGTGACGAAGTTTGGAAAGGTCAGCGTGTTCTCAGACCTGAACAATCTGACCGACATCTCCATGGACGAGAGCTACGACACGCTGTGCGGCATCACCGAAGAAGAGATGCACCGCTATTTCGAAGAGGGTATTCAGAAGCTCGCTGACCGCTACGATATCAGCTATGAGGAGACTTGTGCACGACTGAAAAAGCGCTACGACGGCTATCACTTCGTCGAATATGGCACGGGCGTCTACAATCCCTTCAGCCTTCTGAGCACCTTCCGCGCCGGCAAATTCGGCAGCTATTGGTTCGAGACAGGCACGCCGACGTTCCTCGTACAACTGTTGCAACGAGAGAATTTTTATCTCCCTGACCTGACTCAACAACAAGTATCTGCGGACATGCTCAACTCTATCGATGCCATGGACCGCAATCCTATTCCCGTCATCTACCAAAGCGGCTACCTGACGATCAAGAACTACGACGAGGAATTCAAGGTCTATACCCTCGGCTTCCCCAATGAAGAGGTGGAAGAGGGCTTTGCCAGCTACCTCCTACCCTACTATGCTCATACCGGCAGCGAAGGAGCACCAATGTATGTCCGCAACTTTGTGCTTGCCCTGCGCAACGGTAAGCCTGAAGAATTTATGAAGCGCATGCAGGTGCTCTTCGCCGACACGGACTACAAGATCGTAGGCGACGCCGAGCTCTATTTCCAAAATGCGTTCTACATCGTCACGAAGTTGCTCGGCTTCTACACTGAGGTGGAGCGCACGATTTCCGACGGTCGCATCGACATGATCGTGAAGACAAAGGACTATATCTATATCTTTGAGTTCAAATACGACCAAAGTGCAGACATCGCCTTGCAGCAAATTGAGGACAAAGACTACGCCAAGCCCTTTGCCACAGACAGCCGCAAGATCGTGAAGATCGGCGTCAACTTCTCGCGCGAGCACCGCTGTATCGACGAGTGGAAGATCAAAGAATAGACGCAAACAAATGGTTTAGACATCATAAAGACCCAAGAAGAAACAGAAGCAAATATGACAGAGAGAACAGAAAACAGCAACCTGCTTGACCTGTTCACAGAGGTGAAGGATACCGTCATCCGCCGCATACGTGGTCGGAAGAAGGAGGTAGCGCTTGTGCTCTCCAGTGGAGGCGCACGCGGGCTGGCGCATATCGGTGCCATCGAGGAACTCCTTGACCGTGGCTACCATATCCGCTCCGTCGCAGGCACATCGATGGGCGCGCTCGTCGCCGGCATGTATGCGACCGGCAACCTCGAGACCTTCCGCTCATGGATGAAGACGATCGACAAGCGAAAGATTCGGGAGCTCACTGACTACTCGCCAAGCTTGAACCATCTCGTCAAAGGCAAGCGCATCATCGACACGCTCAAAACCATCGTCCCCGACACTGACATCGACGCACTGCCCATTCCTTATGCCGCCATCTCCACAGACTGGGAAAGCGGCCATGAGGTGGTCTTCCGCCACGGTTCCCTCTATGAGGCCATCCGCGCGAGCATCTCCCTGCCAGCCTATTTCGAACCCATGCACCTCGGCAACAAATTGCTCATCGATGGGGGCACAACCAATCCATTACCTCTCAACCGCGTGGAGCAGCATAAAGGCGATTTGCTCGTGGCCGTCAACGTCTGCGGGCATGACTATGAAGGAGAATTAGAGCTAAAGCGCACCGCAGAGCGTCAGCGTGTGGCTTCTTCACGAGCACTGCAAATTCTCAGCAGAATAGTACCGGGCGGATTAAAGTTAGACGTAAACTACTTTACGTTATTAAACCGTACCGCCAGCATCATGATTCATCAAAACGCACAGCTCATGCTCAGACTCTGTCCCCCTGATATTCTTTTAGATATCCCCATGCGCAGGTTCAGCGGTTCTGACTATGACAAATCCGAGCGTCTCATTGCCATCGGACGTGCAAGAATGAAGAAAGTACTTGATGACTATGAAGAATGACAAGTCTTAAACATAAAACATTAATCACTTTTCAACAATCGAAATCATGAAAAAGAACATTATGTTAGTCATGGCCGTAGCTGCAATGTTGTTTGCCAGCTGCGGAGGAAGCAAGACAAAGTCTGCTGCCGAGGCTACAGACTCAACGGCAACAGCCGACAGTACGGAACAGGCAGACACCACAGCTCTTGCTCCTGAGATCAAGTCAACACTCAGCGCTCTGACTGCTCAGGCCTCAAGTGCTATCGGAAAGAAAGAGCCCAAACAGATAACCACAGCACTGGCAGACCTGGCAACCACCTACAAGACGCTGGTCAATGCCGGCAAACTCGACGATGCCAAGACCTACGGTGCCGCCATCAAGAAATTCGTCAAGGACAATGAGCAGGCCCTGAAGAGCGTAGCCACCAACAACACAACTATCGCCGACCTGATCAACAGTATCGAGAACCTGCCCACAACAGCAGCCACTACAGCAGACGAAGCCAAGAAAGCCGTGGCTCAAGATGTTGTGAACCTCGCCTCTCCTTACCTGCAGAAGGGTGCCGCTGCTACTGCCACCGCTGAAGCAGCCGCTGCTGTGCTGAAGAATGCCCCCGCTGCTGCCAAAGCCGCCATCGATGCCGCTCCCGCCACAGCCAAGGCTGCTGCTGAGCAAGCCGCCAACAATGCCAAGACCGCAGCTGAGAACAAGGTCAACGAAGAGGGCAACAAAGCCGCTTCCAAAACCAACGAGGCTGTGACCAAAGCTCAGAACAAAGCCGCCGAGAAAGTCAATAAGGCTGCCGACAAGGCCAACGACGCTGTCAACAAAGCTGCCGGAAAGGCACTGAAAGGACTGGGACTGTAATCACAGCTCCATCATAACTCATCACATAAACTTCAAAGCCCCCCTGCCGCAAATATGCTGCAAGGGGGCTTGTATGTTATATATATAATAATGTGTAGTCGTTATCGGATTCTGTCCATCGAGCGAACCAGTTCCTCATCAGCCTTGATGCCACGATAGGCCAAAACGAAAAGAATCAGCGCCACCAATGGCAGGCAGCCGGCAAAGCGAGGATGGAACGTGCCCATATCCTTGAAAAGGTGCAGAACACAGAAAGCATAATAGCCATACCACACCAGACTCAGCACGATATTCGCCACACAGATCTTCATCTGCATCTTGCGCTTCTTGAACAGAGGGATACAGGCCAGCGTCAGCGCGCCCGTGATGACCAAGTCGACGAAGAGCAGCGGATGAACCTGGTAGCCACCGTTGGCGTAGAGCCCAATGTTATAGAAGAGCGCCGGAACACCCATGCCCTTTGGCTCGATGGCTCCCAATGGCAGACAGAGGCAGACAATGATGGCTGCCAGTGCCAACAACAGGAAAACAGTTTGCTTGCGTTGTATCATCAGATCAGATCATCTTTACGCTCGCTGTCAGCGGCCACCTCGTCAGCTGGATTTCTCCAGTAGATCTTACCTTCGATAAACTCCTGTGTTGCCAGCAACGACGGCTTTGGCAACTTCTCGTAATAGCGGCTGATTTCAATCTGCTCGCGGTTCTCGAACACTTCCTCCAAAGAGTCGTTGTAAGAAGCGAACTCCGAGAGCTTCTTACTCAAGTCTTCCTTGATCTGAACAGAAATCTGGTTGGCACGCTTCGAAATGATCACGACACTCTCGTAGATGTTACCAGTCTCTTTGCACAAGTCCATCACATTGCGTGTAACGGTGTTGGTCGGAGCATTTGATTTTCTATAATCCATTCTATCTATAGTATTATCTATTGTTGTTTATCTTGTATTGACATTCCATAGGGTGACCGGCGATCAGTCCTTCGCCATGTCGGTTATCTTCTTGCATTTAGCAATATATTCTTCGGCAAGCTTGCGCTCCTTTGAGTCAGGATACTCATTGACAAAACCATAGGCCTCGTCCTCTGCATCTTGGAAACGCTCCATCTTCTTCGACTCCACGCTCTGCTGTGCCAGTTCATATTTGCTTTTCATGATCAGCAGGGCGAAGTCCTCGCGCCGCTTGGTATAGGGATAGTCCTTCAAGGCATTCTCTGCCGTGACGATGCAAGCCTCATAGTTGTTGCCACCGTCGGAGCAGTTGCCGAAATAAGTGCCGAGGTTATAATACAGCTGAGCCGAATAGAGTTCCTTCTCCACCAGCTTGTCCTGTAAGTCAAAGAGGCGCTTCTGTGCCGTTTCCTTCATCTTGGCGTCGGGGAAAAGGTCGAGATAAGCCTGAAAAGCCGCTATGGCCTGCAAGGTCTGGCTCTGGTCGAGACGGGGCTCAGGCGTAGACATATAGAGACTCTGGCCGACATAGTAGTAGGCCATCTCAGCAAAGTAGCCGCGAGGATAGCTCTTGGTGTACTTGCTGAAAGTCTCGGATGCCGTTACATAGTCACGGCTGCAATACTCTGCCATGCCCAACATATAGAGGCATTCCTGGGCGTCACGGCTGCCCTTTTCCGGAACGATGAGATCCTGGAGAAGCGTAGTGGCACGGACATACTTACCCTCGGCAAAGCACTCCTTGGCGTATTCATACTTATAGCGGTAGTCAGTTGACTTATACACTCGGTTGAATTCTTGCGCACAACCGGTGAACAACAAGACGAAACCTAATGTAAGGAGACACGTTTTCTTCATATCTACACTTTTGAACTGCAAATTTACATATAAATATTTTATTCACAAAGGCACAGAACATTTTTTAGCATAAAATGTATGTGCAATGCCATAAAAGTCGTATATTTGCACTTATGAATTTCCAACTTACTTCAAAATACAAGCCAACAGGCGATCAGCCGCAGGCCATCGACCAGCTCACTGAAGGCATCCGACAAGGCGCCCCCGCACAAGTGTTGCTCGGTGTCACCGGATCGGGCAAGACATTTACCGTGGCCAACGTCATTGCCAACGTCAACAAGCCCACGCTGGTGCTGAGCCACAACAAGACTTTGGCCGCACAGCTCTATGAGGAGATGAAAGGATTCTTCCCCAACAATGCCGTGGACTACTATGTCTCGTACTACGACTACTACCAGCCCGAGGCTTATCTGCCGACAACGGACCTATATATAGAGAAAGATCTATCCATCAACGAGGAAATCGACAAGCTGCGTCTGGCCGCTGTCAGCGACCTGCTCTCAGGCCGTCAGGATGTCATCGTGGTGTCGTCGGTGTCGTGCATCTATGGCATGGGCGGTCCCGTGGCCATGCAGGAAAGCATCATCGACATCAAGCAGGGCGAGAAAATCGACCGCAACGTGTTTCTGCGCAAGCTCGTCACCGCACTCTATGTCCGCAACGACATCGACCTGCAACGTGGCTGCTTCTCGGTGAAGGGCGACACGGTAAATATCGCCATGGCCTATAGCGACAACATCCTGCGCGTGACTTGGTGGGACGACGAGGTCGACAGCATTGAGGAATGCGACGCCGTGACCATGCACACCCTTCAGCGCTTCGAAGACTACCATATCTATCCCGCCAACCTCTTTATCACCACTCAGGAGCAGACCAACAGCGCCGTGAGTCATATTCAGGACGATCTCGCCAAGCAAATCGACTACTTCAAGGAGATGGGCGATGACCTGAAGGCACAACGCATCAAGGAGCGCGTGGAGTACGATCTGGAAATGATCAAAGAGCTCGGGCATTGCTCGGGCATCGAAAACTACTCCCGCTATTTCGACGGCCGTGAGCCGGGGCAACGTCCTTATTGTCTGCTCGACTTCTTCCCCAAAGACTATCTGATGGTCATCGACGAGAGTCATGTCAGTGTACCGCAGATCAGCGCAATGTACGGCGGAGACCGTGCCCGCAAGCAAAACCTCGTGCAGTATGGCTTCCGCCTTCCGGCTGCCTTCGACAACCGTCCGCTGCGTTTCGAGGAGTTCCACGAGATGATCCACCAGGTCATCTATGTCTCTGCCACGCCGGCCGACTATGAGCTTCAGGAGGCCGACGGCGTTGTCGTGGAGCAGCTCATCCGCCCCACGGGACTGCTCGACCCGGAGATAGAGGTGCGCCCTTCGGAGAACCAGATCGATGATCTGCTTGACGAGATCCTCACCCGCGGCCACCGCGACGAGCGTGTCCTCGTCACCACGCTGACCAAGCGTATGGCCGAGGAACTCACCGAATACCTGCTCAACCATGGCGTGAAGGCCAACTACATCCATAGCGACGTGGCCACGCTCGACCGTGTGCAGATTATGAACGACCTGCGCGCCGGTGTCTACGACGTACTTGTCGGCGTGAACCTTCTGCGTGAGGGTCTCGACCTGCCGGAGGTTTCTCTTGTCGCCATCCTCGATGCCGACAAGGAGGGCTTTCTGCGTTCTCACCGTTCACTGACGCAGACTGCCGGCCGTGCCGCCCGCAATGTCAACGGCAAAGTGATCATGTATGCCGACACCATCACCGACAGCATGCAGAAGACCATTGACGAGACGGCCCGCCGCAGAAGCATCCAGCTCAAATACAATGAGGATCACCACATCACGCCCAAGCAGATCGTCAAGGCCATCAAGAGCTCCATGCCGCAGGCCAAGAGCGAGGAGACGAGTATGCGCCGCGCCACCGACAAGCCGATAGCCTACAGTGGACCGGAGGAGACTTCGATGGTGGCTGCCGATCCGATCATCCTGCACATGACACGCCCGGAGTTGGAGAAGAGTATCGCCAACACCAAGGCCCTCATGGAGCAGGCTGCCAAGAACCTCGACTTCATACAGGCAGCTCAGTACCGCGACGAGGTCGTAAGGCTCGAGAAGCAGTTGGAGATGAAAGGATAAGGAGAGAGCCTCTATACCAAACAAACGTTAAAACCAACACCCCGCCTTTGTAATACCACATTATTTCGTAACTTTGCAATATTATAGGCAAACTTAGGATTATGAAGAAAATCATCATCGCATTGCTGGCCTTACTGCCTTTGGCATGTATGGGTCAAAACACATGGGAAGCACCTGCCGTAGACTCCACGCAGATCAAGGCTGAGCAGGCTCAAAGGGCCAAAGCCGAAGCGCAGAAAAAACTGGAGGATGCCAAATATCTCGTCGGCGCCGTACCCGAGATCGACGGCAAGGTGGTCTTCACCCTCGACCGCGACGTACCCGGAAAGACTGCCGACCAGATCTATTCCGCCGTCTACGCTGCCCTGCAGGCGCTCACCCAGGAGCAATGCGAATTCCCCAACAGCAAGATATCCGTTGTCAACAAAGGCGAGCACACCATTGCCGCCCGCTACAAAGAGTGGCTGGTCTTCCAGAGCTCCTTCCTCTCGCTCGACCGCACCGTGTTCAACTATACGATCATCGCCAACGCTACCGACGGTCACATCCACTGCACGCTGGAGCGCATCTCCTACCAGTATGAGATGGACCGCGGTGACTCCGAAGGCATGTCGGTCAAGGCCGACGACTGGATCACTGACAAAATTGCACTGAACAAAAAGAAGACCAAACTGCTCAAAGGCAGTGGTAAGTTCCGCCGCAAGACCATCGACCGCAAGGACAACATCTTCGGCAAGATCTGCAAAGCCCTGCAGATCAAATACTGATCCCTTCCCCCTCACCCTCCGAAAAAGTCCCCCTCACCCCTCAAAAAAGATAAAAAGAACCCCCCGCGCAGCCATTGGATCCCTCAGTTCTGTTCGCCTGGTTATAACCAGGCGCGGCACCCGTACCCCGCATGTCCCTGCGCCCCTTGCCGCCACTGCCATTCCGCATGTCGGCAACAAAAAAACGAAAGATTGACAGATGGACGACAACTCACAGATTGAACACCGCAGCAGGCTCGAGCCTATCAAGCGCCGAGGGCAGTATCCCGTATTGCGCAACTGGCTCAACGCCACCTTCATGGTTGGCGCGCTCATCGGCGTCGCTGTGTTCTATTGGTCCGACAATACCGTCGGCACGATCATCATACTCGCTTCCATGGTTTTCAAGATCATTGAATGCGGACTAAGATTCCTGAAATGAAGAAGATACTCTCACTGCTCTTCCTCCTCGCTCTGCATTTCTCGCTGTCCATGGCACAAAGCACCCGAAGCAACAACAGCTACAACCAAATCAACGAGAACGGAGACATCAGCCGCAGAAACGGAAGAAACAACACCGACTCGCTCGGATCGGACAAAGAGATACCCAAGGGCATCTATGTCTGGACCGTTGACGAGCGCTTTGGCGATCGTACGCCCGCTCCGCTCGACACCATGTCGCACATGTTTCCCAACACTGTCTTCGCCACGGGACTCCGTGGAGAATACAACACCACGGGCAACCTCGGATCGGCACGGCAGGCCCGCATCTTCATTGACCGGCGCAACCTGGGACAGTTTATCTTCACCCAGCCTTACGATTATTTCGTGAAGCCCGTCAGCGAGTTTCACTTCACCAACACGCTCTCGCCCTTCACCAACCTCACGTATAACAACTGTGGCAACCGCACCAACGGCGAGGATCACTTCACCGCGAAGTTCGGCATCAACGCGGGCAAGAAGATCGGCGTCGGTTTCAACTTCGACTATCTCTACGCGCGTGGCTACTACGACAGTCAGGCGGCCTCACATTTCAACTATACGATGTACGGCTCCTACCTTGGTGAGCGCTATCAGGCCCACCTTCTCGCCTCCATCAACCACGAGAAGGTGACCGAGAACGGCGGTATCACCAACGACGACTATATCACGCATCCAGAGGCTTTCACCGACAACTATGCCGAAAACGAGATCCCGACGATGCTCACGCAGAACTGGAACCGTAACGACAACCAGCACGTCTTCTTCTCCCAGCGCTACAGCATCGGATTCAACCGCAAGGTGCCGATGACTGCGGAAGAGATCAAGGCGAAGAAGTTCGCCATGGAGTCGAAGAAAGAGGAACAGGAGCAGAAGGACAAGGCAAAACTCGAGAAAGAGGCCGCAAAGCGTGGCGCGAAACTCTCTGAGAAGGAACTGAAGAACAAGAAGAAGTTCACCGGAAGACCCGACGACGCAAAGATTGCCGAAGGGCCTGTCAAAACTGACTCCATCGACAAGGGCGGACGCATCAACGTCAGCAGCAAGGCTGTGGCCGACAGCCTTATCGCTGCCGAGAAAAAAACCAAGGCCGACACGTCATGGCTCAAGAACGAGTACGTGCCTGTCACCAGCTTCATCCATACCATCGCCTTCGACAACTACCGTCGCATCTACGAGGCTTATCAGACACCGGCGAACTATTATCTCGACAAATACACGGTAGCTGAGAAGCTCACCGGTGACTCTATCTACGACAAAACCCAAAGTTGGACGCTGCGCAACACGTTAGCCATCTCGCTGCTCGAGGGTTTCAACAAATGGGTCAAGACGGGAGCAAAGATCTTCGCCGAGCACGAGTTGCGCCATTTCATGCTTCCCGACTCCGCAGGTGTCAGCTCTTGGAACGAGAATGCGCTGAGCATTGGCGCACAACTCAGCAAGACGCAGGGCAAGACGCTCCACTACAACGTGACCGGAATGCTCGGCGTGGCAGGCATCAACGCCGGAGAAATACATGTCAACGGTGGCGTGGATCTCAACTTCCCGCTTTTCAAGGATACGATGACGCTCGCCGCCTCGGGATTCTATGCCCACGAGAAGCCGTCGTTCTACTATCGTCACTATCAGAGTCGCCACTACTGGTGGGACGATGAGGACATGAGTATGATCGATCACCTCCATCTGCAAGGACTGCTCAACTATCAGAAGACACGCACGCAACTGCGCTTCGCCTTCGACGAGCTGCACAACTACACCTATTTTTCCACAGGTTACACCACCGAGAACGATCAGCGCCTATATAATAAGGTGTCGGTCAAACAAGCCGGCTCGCCCATCAGCGTGTTCACGGCCGAGGCCAGACAGAATTTCACGATTGGCCTCCTCAACTGGGAAACCGTGGCCACCGTGCAGAAATCGACGGATGAAGACGCACTGCCCCTGCCATTGCTGAATGTCTATACCAATCTCTATCTGAAGTTCAAGATCGCCCACGTGCTGAAATGCGACTTAGGCGGTGACCTCCGCTACTTCACCGAATACAACGCGCCGGAGTATGTGCCGGGTATCGGACAATATGCCGTGCAGGACAACGACAGCAAGGTGAAGGTCGGCAACTGCCCGATCATCAACGTCTATGCCAACTTCCATCTCCAGCATACCCGTTTCTTCGTGATGATGAGCCATGTCAACGCCAGCATGGGCAAGAAAAACTATTTCTTCGCTCCGCACTATCCGCTCAACGGCAGCGTGCTCCGCTTTGGCATCAGCTGGAACTTCTTCAACTAATGTTGTGGTAGAATAGGTTTAAAGTTCTTGACAAAAGCACATCACCGCGCACTTTCATTCTAGAGAAGCGGCTGAGCCTTGGAAACGAAAAAAACGTCTTCAAACAAACAAAAAGCCGTCTTCTCATCATCAAAAAGGTACTTTGACCATATCATCACGCTTAGATGACATGGTCAGAAAGGTGAGATGACCACATCAAAAAGGCGTGATGACAGCATCAAAAAGGTACTTTGAGGAGAAATTCTTTAGAGAATTTTCCCTCAAAGTACCTTTCTCATTTCCCCTCCAGCCCTTAAATCCACGTACCATACTGACTATCAAATATTTACGAAAAACCACCTAAAAATCGCGAAAATCCGGACGAAGGATGTCTCGCTCGAAAAGATCGCATTCTCAGACCCGTTTTTTTGTCAGTTTATCCGACAAAATATAGAATTACCAACAAAAGCGGGCAAACCGGCAGAGCAGCATTTAGCAACCTTCTCCAAACGTTCCAAATGATTAAAAATCGGAAGCAGAAACACCCAATTTAGAGAAAATCTAAATCTTTTTTCGATTTTGGGGTACCCTTTTTCAATCGCATTACGATTTGATAACGTAAGAGAATTTAAAATTGACTAAACTAAAAGGTTATGAGTAAAATGTTAAGGCTGACTTTTCTGTTAGCGTGTTTCCTCACCCTGTGAACCACTTCGGTCACAGCACAAGGAAGCGACGCGGTGCTGAAAGTCCAAAACGAGCCGCTGTCACAAGTGCTGCGACAGTTGGAGCTGAAAACCGACTATCGGTTTCCTCTACATCAACGACGACCTGAAAGGCTACACCTTCTCAGGCGATCTGACGCTGAGAGACATCAACTCCACGATGACACAGCTGTTGGCTGGTAAGCCGCTCGGCTACACTGTCAACCAGCAGTACATTACCATCACCTGTGTTATGATAGCAGTGGTTGTCATTGCATTTTCGGTATTTTTCGGCCTTATTGTTATTTCTTTTTTGTATTTTTGTAACAAAAATGACTCTACTTTAAAATAATCCTTCTTGTTGATTTGGCTATTTGAGATATTCTTCGTAAATTTGTATCATCAAAGAAGCGCAATACAGATGTTTAGAAAGA
>UQFS01000023.1 GCA_900540375.1 uncultured Prevotella sp. | reverse complement strand
TTATCAAGAGTAGTATTTTATCTTAACAAAAAAGTGATGAAGTCAGGAAAATATTTCTAATGCCTTTTTGATAACCTTGTCTTTCTTCACAAAGTGGTGCAAAAGTGAGGGAAGATGACACATAATGATATATTGCACTGATAGCTGTTTCTGTACATACATTATAAAGATTAAGAAAGTTTTTAGTGATATTTGCTCGAAAATCATTTTTTTTGTGTAAGTTTGCAGAAACAAAACATCTAAAGATAAACTGCTATGATGAAGGCAACAGAACAAACGATGCAACAACTTGACCGATTCTTCCACAAAGTGGCTGAGAAATTCCCATCGCAATGCGACAATGCTATATTGACCGACATTCACGTGCGAACCAATCAAGAGACGGGTGAGCTTACTGCTTTTGACGATGACGATCAAGAGATCACAAGGTGTGTGGTAGAGCAATGGATCAATCAGAAAGATGAGGACTTTTATGATGGTGTCACGCTTATTCTCAGACGCTATCTGAAGAAAAACCATAGCTTTGTGGATTCAATGGGTATACTGAAGCCGTATAGCGTCGTGTTGGAAAATGAGGATAAGGAGCATATAGCTGAACTTTTTGTGGCTGATGATGACACTGTGATCGTCGGAGGGGATATCATGAAAGGTCTCGATGAAGATTTGAACGCTTTCTTTAAGGAATTAATGAAAGACGCAAAATGAAATTAAGCATTATCATACCCGTTTTTCAGACACGAAAAACACTGAAGAGATGTGTTGACAGCATTTTGATGCAGGATTTTCGTGACTGGCAGATGATCCTTGTTGACGATGCGTCAGCAGACGGAAGCACGAAGATATGTGAAAACTATGCAAGGAAAGAAGGGCGCATACAGCATGTCAGACTGAAGCGCAACAGTGGACTGAGTGCTGCACGCAATTCCGGACTTGCAAAAGCTAAGGGCGACTATATTATGTTTGTGGACAGTGATGACTATTTAGCTCCTGACACATTAAAGGAACTGATGGAGCAGCTTTCAATCCATCCAGATTACGACATGTTGGAGTTTCCGCTTTATCGCCATTTCGGTTCTCCGCGACAGGCGCGTGTCACCTTCACTCGTTGCGAGTTCACTTTCAACGCTGTTTATTGGTTAGAGACTAAAGCCTGGCAGCACACCTATGCTTGCAATAAAGTTTATAAACGCGAAGTGTGGCAAGATGTGAAATTTCCGGAAGGTAGAACCTTTGAGGATACCTTTACGTTGCCTCAAGTGTTACGTCACTGTCGTCGCGTGGCCACAACAGATGTAGGACTTTACTACTATACATTCAACCCCAATGGTATCACTCAGCAAGCGGGAGTCAAGGATCTTAATAGTCTTCTTGATGGCAACCTGATCATGCTCCATCGAATGGCTACAGACAAAAGAGCAAGACAAAAAGTCAAAGACTATGACCAGCTGATGGCCGAATACTATGCTGATGTGCTGAACATCCAACTGGATGTCTTCCGCTCTACAGGTAAAACTCGCCAGGATTTTCCGGTCCTACCCTATCATAATACTCTCAAATTGAAAGCTCTGCATTTGTTGGGACTTAAAACTCTTTGCAAAATCCATAGATTAATATGCAGAAACCACTCGTCAGTTTCATTGTGACTACATATAATCTCCCCGTGACGCTATTAGGTGAATGTCTGAATAGCATCTTGTCTTTATCGCTCTGTGAGGAAGAAAGAGAGATTATTCTCATTGATGACGGATCTGACAGGTCTCCAATTGACTTTTTGTCGAAGAGAGATGATCTCATTTATATTCGGCAATCCAATCAAGGACTTTCTGTCGCACGGAATAATGGCTTGCAATGGGCAAAAGGCGAATACGTCCAATTTGTTGATGGTGATGACTATTTGGTGACTGCTCCATATGAGCATTGTCTGGATTTTGTCCGTTACGACCGGCCTGATATGGTACTTTTCCACATGACGAACAACAATGGCACTGATACTGCTTTTTCTGCACCACAACCTGTTAGTGGATGTGAATATATGACCGAAAATAATATGAGAGCGGCTGCATGTGGGTATATTTTCCGGAAAGAAGTGTTGGATGACTTAAAGTTCACACCAGGCATCTATCACGAAGATGAAGAGTTCACCCCGCAACTATTACTTCGCAGCGCGCGGGTCTTCGACACCAATGCACAAGCATATTACTATCGTCAGCGAACAGGGTCCATTACCCATAATGTCGATAAAGAGATTGTTGAAAAGAGGTTAGAAGACATTCTTCGTGTAATTGATCATCTTAAATGCATTGCCAGTCTGTCTCCCACACAGAGTAAAGTGGCATTGGAGCGTCGTGTGGCTCAGCTCACGATGGACTATCTCTACCACATCATAGTACTCACTCAAAGCCGACAGCAGCTGGATGCTGCAATAGAGGTATTGAAGAACAAAGGTCTCTACCCCCTACCCGACCATCAATACACGCGCAAATACACTTTGTTTCGAAAGTTGATCAGTTCTCACTGGGGGCGGCAGTTACTTTTTAGCAGCTTAAAAATGAAGCAATAAGATGAAGGTACTTCTGATCGGTGAATACAGCAATGTCTATAACACTTTGGCCGAGGGACTTAGAAAACTGGGCCACAAAGTGGTGGTTGCCAGCAATGGTGATTTTTGGAAGGACTATCCAAGAGATATAGATCTTAGACGTAGCGACGGAGTAATCGGTACCATTAGCTTTGCTGCCAGACTTGCCGTTTCGCTACCACGTATGAGAGGGTATGACGTAGTACAGATCATCAATCCAATGTTCTTGGAGCTCAAAGCAGGGAAAATTTTGCCAATCTACCACTATCTGCGGAAACACAATGGAAAGATGGTGATGGGAGCTTTTGGAATGGACTATTATTGGATGCATGAGAATATCACAAGGATGCCATTGAGATACAGCGACTTCAACATTGGTGACCGACTGCGGACTGACGATGATGCCATGAAGGAAAGAACAGACTGGCTAAATACTTCCAAAGGGCAGCTCAATCAATACATTGCTCATGATTGCGATGCTGTCGTTGCGGGACTCTATGAGTACTGGGCCTGTTACCAGCCTCTATTTCCAAATAAGACGGTTTTCATTCCGTTCCCTATCAAGCAAAAGAGACAAGAAAATGACGTTAAGAGCCAGTCACTTTTACCCTTAAAGATTTTCATTGGCATATCAAAAAACAGAAGTGCCTATAAGGGAACTGATATCATGTTGGAAGCAGCCCAAAAACTCAAACAAAGATATCCGAAGCAAGTCTCTCTCTCGGTTGCCAACGGTGTGCCCTTCAAACAATATACTCAGATGATGAACGAAGCAGATGTAATCCTTGACCAGCTCTATAGCTATACCCCGGCCATGAACGCCCTTGAGGCGATGTCGCGTGGAATTATCTGTGTAGGAGGTGGAGAACCGGAAAACTACGAAATCCTTGGCGAAGACAGTCTGCGACCAATCGTCAATGTTGAGCCGAACGAAAATAGTGTCTTTAACGCCTTGGAACGACTCGTTGTACATCCCGAAATGATACCTGTTCTCAAAAAACAGAGTATCATATATATAAGGAAGCACCACGACTACATAGATGTAGCCAAGAGATACGAGAAGCTTTACCGTAAATTGATGGGAAATCCAAAAGAATAGTCTATGGCACATATCATCAAATATAAATGTGAGGTCTGTGGTTACGAAGCTGATGTCTACGAAGGCCGTGGATTCATGGGGCAACATATCGAAATGATCACTTGTCCTGATTGCAAAACGATCCAACCCTTGGTTGTGGGTGGTGTCATCGCAGACTCTGCACTTTCTTTCATGTCTTTGGCAGGCAGGCTTTGCCTCAACTGTGGGAGCAGTCATATTAAGCCTTGGAACAAGAAAACATGCCCTAAATGTGGAAAAACAATGCATCCAACAGATAACATTAAGTTTTGGACATAAATTATTTGTTGATTTTGTTTGCTTATTAGGAATTTAATGTTACTTTTGCACCATATAACATCAAAGACCATGAAAGACAAAAAAGCAATTACTGTTAAGACATTATCCAAGAGTAATGTCTGGGATTTGCAGGAGAACGACATCTTCCGCCTCTTAGAGGCTGTCGAGAAAGATTCCGATCTCAAAGAGAATATACGCCATTATACCGACATTATCAATACGGCTTTTGATATGGAGGAGATAAAAGTGGATAAGCCTGAGATCATTAAGAAGTATGAGGATCGCGGCTTTAAAGTCGCTCAAATCGGTAAGTCTGAAGATAACCATCCAAATCTTGTAATCAAGAAGCGCCCGATCCTGAGAGTGACAGATCTGACATACGAGAATATCCGTCATATCTCTGCCGCTAAGCTCATCGAAGTATTGGAACGCAACTTCGGTGGAGGATGGGAGTCTCTGTCACAAAGTATCCAGGACATCATCGAAAGCGGATTTGATATCTCTACCACTACTCTTCCCAAAGATCGTCTGCACAAGCCGGGTGGCCTCTATGAGAAGAAAGTCAGCGACGGATTTGAAGTATTGGAAATTCCCAAAGGCCTTTGGGTAGAAGCCATCTTTGCGAAAGAGAAGCCAGAGGCCGTCGCTACACCAGTCTTCCTTGCTGATGAAGATAGTGAGAAGGATGACGAAGATAGCGTGGATTCGGAAAATACAGAAAAAGAGGAAGAGAATATTGATGATGAAAACTTCAAGCAGGACGATGACGACGATGATGCTTTTGATGATGAAAAACTTACGGAAGAAAGCTATCGAACCACGTACGAGACAAGTCCTGATGAACTCAACCTTGAAGCAGAGGATATCAGCGAAGATGAAGTTTATTAAATATGCTGCTTAGAAGTCAATTAATTCCGGTAGTAGCTTAAAGATATTGTCCTCCTTTCCAATTTGGAAGGGAGGACAATATCTATTTATATTGAAAGTACTTTAAACTTTGCAAATCTGAGAAGCAGTACCTTTGTAGAGGTTTCCTCAAAGTCAATTGTGGCTTTGCAGTTTTCTCCACATCCCTCTATCTTCCTTACTTGGCCTTTACCAAAACGTGAATGAAGTATGACAGAACCTACTTTAATTCCATAGTTGCTTGCGTCATTTTGGCTGGGATCCACATGGGCGCTAACTGCATTTTTCTCGCTAAGGGAACTGATGGTGCGACCTCCATTAGTCATTGCCTTTGTCACTTTTCTAAAATTACCTTTGTGCCGCAGTTGCTGTTCAAAGGAGGGAGAGAACGGATTTACAGCCTGTTCTGCTCTGTGAGGCTTGGTGATCTTTGGCTGTGGATCAGCCATAAACTGCCCGGCTACGGGACGTGAGTTCTGCATACGGCTACTGTAATGGGGATACTCGTCGCCCCAAGGATGGCTTCCGGTATAAGGCTTATTGATCTCGTAGTCGTCATCATCCCATGGCTTTCTGTTCCATCCACCATGATTACGTATTGTAGCTCCGCCATCTTCCGCACGTATATTCAGATATTTGGGATCAATGTCCTCAAGGAAGCGGCTCTTTCTGACGTAAGGGTCCATCTTACCGAAGAGCCAACGTGTATGAGCCCAGGACAAATAGCAATGGTGCTCAGCACGCGTGATGGCCACGTAGAGTAGACGACGTTCTTCCTCTAATCCTCGTTGACTGTCCGCAGACATCAGACTTGGAAAGATATTCTCCTCCATGCCAACAATGAAAACCGTTCCAAATTCCAAGCCTTTCGCAGAATGGATGGTCATCAATGTCATCTTGTCACTGGACGAGTCGTCGTTATCCATGTCGGTCAACAGAGATACTGTAGAAAGATAATCGCTCAACAATTCGTGGTCATCAAGTCCTTGCTCTTGCTGCGATTGCACAAAGTCGGCGATGCCGGAAGTGAGGCTGTCAATGTTCTCGCGCTTACCTTCGCCTTCCGGTGTCTTGTCGGCATCTAGGTCAGCTTTCATGCCACTACGTTCCAAGATCTCCTTTCCCAATGTTAATGCGTCAACTGCTCCACGTTTATCGATAAACGACTGAATCAGTTGTCTGAAAGCATCAAGTTTTGAAAGTGCGCCACGATTGACAGATAATCCATATTGCCCGGGATGGCAGATGGTCTCCCACAGGCTTATTCCGTTTTGTTGTGCAGTGGAGATGATCTTCTGAACAGTAGTGTTGCCAATACCACGGGTTGGATAATTGATGATACGCCGGAAAGCTTCTTCGTCATCAGAGTTGACAACAAGTCGGAAATAGGCCAATGCGTCTTTTATCTCCTTGCGCTGATAGAAGCTAACCCCTCCAAACACACGATAGCAATTAGCCATGCCCATTTCGGGGCTATGCATTTGTTCCTCAAAAAGACGACTTTGGGCATTTGTTCGGTACAGAATGGCAAAATCGCTCCAATGACAATGTTCTTTAGCCTTGATGCGCTTGATTTCCCGACAGACCACTGCTGCCTCACGTTTATCAGACTGAGTCTCAAGAACTGTGAGTTTGTCTCCTTCCTCATTTTCGCTATAGACGTTTTTCTCGATCTGCCGTTGATTGTGTTTCATCAGCGAGTTTGCTGCTGCAACGATCAAACGGGAAGACCGGTAGTTGCGTTCCAACTTAAACACCTTTGCATTTTCATATCGGGAGGTGAAGTTAAGGATGTTATCGATCTTGGCACCGCGGAAAGCATAGATACTCTGATAGTCATCACCAACAACACATACTCGTTGCCGTTCCTTTGTCAGATGCCAAAGAATTTGCTGCTGCACAAAGTTGGTGTCCTGATACTCATCAACCAATACATATTCAAACCGGCTGGCATATTTCTGCCGGATTTCATCATGGGTCAGAAACAGCTCATAAGTCAGCATCAGCAGATCATCGAAATCCATGGCGTTGGCCTGATGAAGACGCTGCTGATAAGTAAGATAAATCTTGTATACTTCCGGTATGTTCTTTTGTCGGTCCTTCTCTATACGGCTGCCGTCATTGCCATATTGTTCGGCCGTACACAGATCATTCTTTGCCCGAGATATGGCTTTATGCACATCAGTAGGCTTGTATTTTTTATCGTCAAGTTCCATCTGCTTAACGATATTTTTTATTAAAGATCGAGAGTCAGTCTCATCATAGATGGTAAATCCAGATTGAAAGCCTATGTGTCGAGCTTCGGCACGCAGAATATGAGAGAAGACAGAGTGAAAAGTTCCCATTTGTAGATAGCGTGCCCGTTCCTTCCCTACCAATTGTGCAATACGCGATTTCATCTCATTAGCGGCTTTATTGGTGAAGGTAAGAGCTAAGACAGACCACGGCTTCAGTTGCTCATGTTCAAGCAGCCATGCAATCTTATAGGTAAGCACACGTGTCTTTCCTGATCCTGCTCCTGCAACAACCAGTTCGGGTCCATCATCATAGACGACAGCCTGGCGTTGGGCATCATTGAGTTGGGAAAGGATATTTTGTTCTTCTTGAGTCATATTCTAATGTTTGGTCGAGTGCGATGAATGTTCAACGGTAAGTGGATCCTACGGCAGTCTTTGGATCGTAGTCTTCGCCTTCTTTAGGGAAGGACGGTATGTAGCGCATATTGGCCATAATCTGGCGTTGACGCAGGCGCATATATCCACTTGGGTATTTCGAGGAGAATTTGCGTGGATTGGGGAGCGTAGCAGCGATCAGGGCGCAGTCTGCACGCGACAGATCTTTTGCATCTTTTCCAAAATTGTAGTTAGCGCATGCTTCTACGCCATAGATGCCGTCGCCCATTTCAATACTGTTGAGATAGACTTCCATGATGCGCTGTTTGCTCCAGAAAAGTTCGATGAGGGCCGTGAAATAAACCTCAAATCCTTTTCTGACCCATGATCGTCCTGGCCACAGAAACACATTCTTGGCAGTCTGCTGAGAGATGGTACTGGCACCAAACTTTTTACCATGCTTGTGCTTGAGGTTGCGCTCGGCAGCACTGCCAATGGCATTGAAGTCAAAACCGTGATGTAAGAGGAAACGGCTGTCCTCACTTGACATCACTGCCACTGGCATGTGAGGAGACATTTCGTCAAGTGGTTTCCATTGATGATGCATCGTCAGACTACCATTTTGAAAGCAGCGGATAACCATCAGCGGTGTGATGTAGACCGGAATGAAGCGGTAAGTGATGACAGCCAATATAGAGGATGCAAAGAAAAGACTGACACCCCAGCGAAGGATTTTCTTGAATCTATTCATGCCAAAAGGGGGATGCCGACCCCTAATGAGCCTGCATCCCCTATTTATTCTGCAAATGATATTGCAAAAACAATATTCTTTGTTATTAACTTATTTCAGAGTTCCGTTCTCTGCCTTCTGCACCATTTCAGGGCTGGCATAGAGATAGACCTCCACACGGCGGTTCTGAGGGGCGACAGTCTTGTCAACGATAGGATTCTGACTGCCGTAGCCGGCAACATTCTTGAACTGGCTGGAAGAGACTCCCTGAGAAACTAGATAGCTGCTCACTGCCTGGGCACGCGACTGACTCAATGGCATATTGATCTTGTCACCACCTGTAGCGTCGGTATATCCCTGAATATCTACAAGGCAATCAGTGTTATGCTTCAATACAGAAGCAAAGTTAATTAAGTCTTTCTTGGCTGCTGCACGCAGTGTAGACTTGTTCAGGTCGAACTGAAGGCCACTGTCAAAAGTCAGCTTGACAGCTTTCAAGCCGTTAGCGTCTGTAACTTCCTCCACCTTAGCATTCTGAACTTTAGCTGCTGCTTCTGCTTTCACTTTGTCCATATGACGACCGATGATGGCACCAGTGCCAGCGCCCACTGCACCTCCAATAGCTGCACCTACAGCTGTATTGCCAGCGATCTTACCGACAATTGCGCCTAAAGCAGCGCCTGCACCGGTGCCGATCAAAGCACCATTGCCCTGACTTGTGCCGCAGCTAGTGATGGTCAGCATGCACAATCCCATTGTTGCTAATGTAATCTTTTTCATATCACTAATGTTTTAAATTTTGTTGGTTGATCTTTTTCTACTGCAAAGGTAACTCTTTTTTTCGCTTTGTGCGAGAGCTATCCGATATTTTTTTCGTAACTTTGTGGCAAAATTAAGCAAATAATAAATTTTGCAGAGAGGAAAATGCCTATCTTGATGTAGGCAATTCCCTATTCTGCTCTGATCAACTTATTAAAATGGCTAAAGAACTGAAAGAATTGACCAAGCGAGCTGACAACTATAGCCAGTGGTACAACGACTTGGTGATGAAGGCAGACCTGGCTGAGACTGCACCTGTGCGTGGCTGTATGATTATCAAGCCATATGGCTATGCCATTTGGGAAAAAATGCAAGTTGTGCTCGACAAGATGTTTAAAAAGCAAGGAGTGCAGAATGCCTATTTCCCATTGCTTATCCCGAAGAGCTTCTTTGCTCGTGAGGCTGAGCATGTAAAGGGCTTCGCCAAAGAAAGTGCTGTGGTTACTCATTATCGACTGAAGACCAGTGATGATGGAAAGGATATCATTGTGGATCCAGCTGCAAAACTCGATGAGGAGCTGATCATCCGTCCTACTTCAGAGACAATGATCTGGCATACCTATAAAAACTGGATACATTCTTGGCGTGACCTGCCTATCATGTGTAACCAGTGGTGTAATGTAATGCGTTGGGAGATGCGTACGCGTCCATTCCTGCGTACTTCCGAGTTTTTGTGGCAAGAAGGTCATACGGCCCACGCAACTTCCGAGGAAGCACAGGCTGAGGCTCAGAAGATGCTCAAGGTATATGCTGACTTTGTCGAGAACTGGATGGGTGTACCCGTTATCCAAGGGGTCAAGAGTGAGACAGAGCGCTTCGCCGGAGCTTTGGAAACCTATACGATCGAGGCAATGATGCAAGACGGTAAGGCTCTACAAAGTGGTACCAGCCACTTCCTTGGTCAAAACTTTGCAAAGAGTTTCGATGTCACTTTCCTGAATAAGGAGAACAAGCCTGAGTATGTATGGGCTACTTCATGGGGCGTTTCTACTCGCCTGATGGGTGCACTTATCATGGTTCACTCAGATGATAACGGATTGGTGTTGCCTCCAAAGTTGGCTCCTATACAGGTCGTCATTGTGCCTATTACGAAGAATAAAGAGCAACTTGCTGCTATCACTGAAAAACTGAAGCCTGTCATGGATAAGTTTGACGAGTTAGGCATCAGTGTGAAGTATGATGATGCAGACAACAAACGCCCAGGATTTAAGTTCGCCGACTATGAGCTCAAGGGTGTGCCTGTAAGACTGGTAATGGGTGAACGTGACTTAGAGAACAATACGATCGAGGTGATGCGTCGTGACACTTTGGAGAAAGAGAATGTCAGCTTTGACGGCATTGTAGAGCGTGTGAAGAACCTGCTTGATGATATTCAGAAGAACGTCTTTGAAAAGGCTCGCAAGTACCGTGATGCACATGTTTACGAATGTGACAACTACGAAGAGTTTAAGGAGCGTATTAAAGATGGTGGTTTCTTCCTTTGCCACTGGGACGGTACTCCCGAGACAGAGGCCAAGATCAAAGAAGATACACAGGCTACCATCCGTTGTGTTCCATTCGCTTATGAGCAGACACCAGGTGTTGACATGGTAAGTGGTAAACCTGCCAAATATCGTGTCATCATCGCAAGAGCATACTAATTTAGCTCGCCATAAATAAATTAAGCCTCGTTCCTACACCATTGTGTCGGACGAGGCTTAATTCTATTTTGTTAAATGTAAACGGATGTCCAAGATAGTACAGATGAAGGTTATTCGAAATGTCTTAGTCGTGCGATATACTTACCTATGATATCAAATTCAAGATTGATGACACTGCCAACCTTTATGTCCCGGAAATTGGTATTTTGCCGTGTATAAGGGATAATAGCTACACGGAAACTGTCGTCTGTTGGATCACACACGGTAAGAGAAACACCGTTGACAGTAACAGAACCTTTATCTACAGTGAAGTAGCCACGGCGGGCCATCTCAGGATTATTTTGATACTTAAAGGTAAAATAGGCCGACCCGTCAGCATCTTCTATATTTGTGCAAACAGCTGTCTCGTCGACATGACCTTGAACGATGTGTCCGTCAAGTCGTCCGTTCATCATCATTGATCGCTCAACATTGACAGCATCGCCCACCTTTAATAATCCAAGGTTGGAACGGTCCAATGTCTCTTTCATGGCTGTCACTGTATAGCAGTCATCCTTCAAGTCTACCACAGTCAGACAAACGCCATTGTGTGAAACGCTTTGGTCGATTTTCAACTCATGCGTGAAAGAGCAACTAAGTGTGAGATTTATATTTTCCTGATCTTGTGTGATGGCTTTGACGGTGGCCATTTCTTCAACAATACCGCTAAACATAATTTGTCTCCTATTTGTTAATTATGAATGTTACTTTCCTAAGTCTACTGATTAGGAATAAAAAAGGAGAATACGCGAGACCATTGCCTACGCGCCATTCTCCGTATGGAAAGGGGTTGCAACGATGATGTGATGAAAACTCCAGCTATAAAAGTTGTGGGTCCTCCCTGCCTTTGTAATCCACCGGCTTTACAGCTGCTGCTTTCGCAACATTGTGGCCCGCCATCAACAAGAGAAGAAATCCCGGTTTTCATTGTAATTTGATGAGTATCCCGATCGAACCGAAACAACCCCTTATTGTTTTCTCCATTTCTTCTGCAAATTTACAAGATTCATTCCGTATCACCAAATATTCTGATGAAATTTGCGTTTATTAATGAAAAGATATTTTTATGAGATACATTCTGGCATTGGTCCTTATATTATTGATGGCGGTATCTGCTCGATCACAAATCACCATCTCACTCAATCCTCAGCAACAGTTCAAAGAGACAATTCCTGCAGGTAATTACAGTGGCATTGCTTGGTTAGGGGGGACACAATATGCGGTGGTTAGCGATAAAAGTGACCATGACGGTTATTTTGTTTTCGACATCCAACTTGATTCTATTACAGGTGCTATACGATCTGCCAAGATTTTAGGATTCTATGGATCTGAAAAACCAAGGAGAGACGATGAAGGAATAGCTTACTTACCTGATCGAGGCACTCTGATGGTAAGTGGTGAAGCTGACAACCACATCGTTGAATTTGATAGGCAAGGACGTTATACCGGACGTGTCGCAGCCTGGCCGGACTCTTTGGGGCATCTGCCAGGAAACGAAGGGTTGGAAGCTCTGACGTACTGCAAGGAAAACCACCATCTTTGGACATGCAACGAAACTGTACCAATAAGATTACTAGAGATTGACAGCATCATGAAAGTCAACCGTGTTATTCCCTATAAGATGGATACTGCAAGCATTTCGCCGCATGAAGGCGCTTTCTACACGTTTGGCGTACCTTCATTGTGTGCTTTTAGTGCTGACAGCCTCTTGGTGTTAGAGCGTGAAGCTTATGTTCCAAAAATGAAATTGGGAGCATTTGTCAAGTGCAAGTTGTTTTGCTACAACATCCTTACGTCTGAGAAGACTCTGCTCGCACAGTGGCAGACCAATATGAAACTCTTTGATCATAGCTTCGCCAACTACGAAGGAATGTGCCTTGGCCCCCAATTAGTAGGGGGCAAACGCGTATTAGTGATGGTTGCAGATTCTCAAAACCAATATGCAGGCGTGTTACGCGACTGGCTGAAGACGGCTGTACTCGTCAAAAGTGTAGCGCCGGGCAATCCACAAAGAGAGAAATAGTGAGAGCTGAGAACCAGAAAGAACTGCGAAGAAAAACATGAAGTTAAGGGTTGTCGCTTTTAGGACAGGCACTCCAGACCACACCAAAACTAACAGCAAAAGTGGAGATGCGGTGAGCATGGTGATGGATATACGCCGAAGCACCCACAATGTGGTGCTTTGCAAAGAACGACGAAGAAAGTAGGCTACTGCTTGATGATGCGTGCAACCATTGCCCAATAAATAATTGTATAGGGCAGCATGATTCTGCAATCCAACATAATATTTGCGAATACCACGAACCATGTTATACGATATAGAGCCAGACAGCAGACATACAACAGGAAGAAAATATTGAGGTGAGAAAGACTGCGGAAAGGGCGTGATGAGCAAGGCTGATATAGGGGCAAAAAACAGCATGACCACCAGTAAGCCTATGAGAGATGGGAGTAGCAACCGTCGTAGTTTGAGATGAAACCGGAGCAGGGCCCATATACATGTCACTACAACTACAATGAAGGCTGCTAATATGGTAAGCCAAAGATGATTTTGCCAAATTGCAAAAGAGAGGAAGGTGCCATAGATGGCAATCAGTACCAGCAGACTGATACTCCCTTTCAACAACTTATCACTGATATTGAGTTTTAGTATATTGTCCAATACAAACGGTATGGCTAATAACAATATACAGAACAGAAGTTCTCCTAAGAATTGTAAACTCATCATGGTTTATTCACTTTATAATGTTAAATTCATTACTTGATAAGAGGTGAAAGGATGGGTCTGTGTAGTACAGATCACCTCTTTGCCTTGTTGCGCCAATTGACTGACAAAGTAATCCACAGCCTCATTCTTAACAAGTGGTTCTTCAATCAGCACAATGGATCCTTTGCTTAAAGGTACTAAAGACAAGAGTACAAGCCAAAGTGTTGTTTGGGAGACTTTGCATATCTTTTCTTTCCATATTGAAGCGTCGATACTTAAACTTTTCCAGATGTCAGTCAAAGCTTCCGCTCTCAAATTCTTACCATTGAATTTACTGATGACTTGTCGACATAGTTCTCCTATAGTCATATCTACCTGTGGCAAGAAATGAGGCACATAGCACATCATTTGGCGGAAGAAGGCCCCGGATCCATAGGTTATCAACTCCCCATCAATTGTGATATATCCCTCTTGGACCTTGTCGAGTCCAAGAATGGTCATGATAAGCTGATGACCTGCCGTTGGGTCGACGACGATCGAAGATACCTTTCCAGGACACGCTACCATAGTGAGAGGAAGAGTCTTCTTCTCTATCACTACGTCTTTAAATTCCAATATCCCAGGATCTTTGTATGCTGAGAAATCAATGTTTTCTATCAGCTTGTTCATACGCCTTAATCTTGTTAATCCTCCTCTGTTTAAGCCTTCTGTGGTAGAGCCTTGCTGACGATATATACACCAAGAAGAATGCAGCCTGCACCCATGACAGCCAGTATCGTCATACGTTCATGCAAGACAAGTGTGCTGGCAACGACCGTGCTGACTGGATTAAGATAGATATAGTTGCTGGCAGAAATTGCACCAATCTTCTTAATCACATAGCTCCACAATGCAAAGCAGGCAAAGCTGGCTATAACGCCAAGGAAAAGTAAATTGCCCCAAACCGCCGGTTGAAGGAATTCATGAAGTGGAAAATTCCAGGGACGTACCAAATAAACTGGCAACACAGTAACGAGTCCATAGAAGAAAACTTTGCGCGTGACGAACACACTGCTATAGTGACTAATGTATCTCATCAGAATACTGTAGATTGCCCAACAGAGAGATGCTGCAAGTGCCAGAATGTCACCCAAGGGATTTATCTTCAAAACAAACTGTCCGTTAAAGACTACAAGCCCCACACCAATAGTAGCAACCAGAGAACCGATGATTAGCTTGTGGTTAGCATGGATATCCTTAAGAAAGAAGAGCGCTAATATCGTTGTTAACAAAGGGGCTGTACAGACGATGAAAGACACATTGTTGACATAGCCGACCTTCACCGCAATATTCTCGGTAACAAAGTAGAGCGAGCCGCCGGTAATACCCAAAAGCACCATCAATAGTTCGTCGTGCAGGTTGTTACACCATAATTTCTTGGGAGAGATCAACCATATACAAAGCCATGCAAAAAGGAAGCGGAGTGTAAAAATCTCATGAGCCATCAGTCCGTGATTGAGCAATACTTTAGAGTTGACAAAGGTGACTCCCCAAGTCAACACCACAATGATGCCGAGAAGATGATATGGCCAGGATCTTCTTAATTCCATGTTTTCCATATGACTCAATTTATATTTCATCTAAGGCTATGCGGGAGTTGAAACTCAAAGACTTGAACTTAGAAGGTGTCATCCCTGTAACGTTCTTGAACTGACTGCTTAGATAAGCAACACTTGAATAGTTCATCTGCTGTGCGATTTGCGTGAGTGTCAACTCGTCATACTTCAAGAGCTCTTTTACTCTTTCCACCCGTTGTAGCATATAATATCGCTCAATGGTCATGCCGGCACACTCACTGAAGAGTTTGCTCAGCCGACTATAATCTAAATGAAATTTCTCTGCAAGATAGGCACTGAGTGTCAGAGGCTGTCCTGAGGACTTATAATGCACCAAATCAATGATTGCGGTCTTAATCTGATGCATCAGTTGTTGCCGCTGGTCCTCAAGCAGTTCAAATCCAATGGACTTGAGTGCTTGAGCCAACTGCAATTGCTTTTCGCCGCTGAGGCTGCCCTCTTCAATCGTGACAACGCCTAACTCTATAGCAAGCGGATGTAGCCCTGCCTGTTCCAAGATCTGTTTGACAGCCATTTTGCAACGGTCACAAACCATATTTTTGATATATAGTGTCTGAGACATAATCAGCTACAGATTCTAATGAAGACTTATTTTCTGATGAGCAATACCACATTCTCCACATGGGAAGTGTGGGGGAACATATCTACTGGCTGCACGGCCTTCACCTTGAATCCAGCATCAAGCAGTTGTAGGTCACGCGCTTGTGTAGCAGGATTACAACTTACATAGACCAGGCGCTTAGGACGTGCATTAAGAATGACATTTACTACATCAGGGTGCATTCCTGCACGTGGCGGATCCGTCACTATGATATCTGGCCGTCCGTGCTCTTTGATGAAGTCATCTGTGAGGATGTCTTTCATATCTCCCGCAAAGAATGTGGTGTTCTCAATCTTGTTGATCTGGCTATTTACCTTTGCATCTTCAATGGCCTCCTCGACATACTCTATACCAATGACACGCTTGGACTTACGTGCGACGAAGTTCGCAATCGTGCCCGTACCCGTGTAGAGATCATAAAGCAGAGGATCTTCTGTAGGGGCTTCTACGTCATTAAGTGGCATGAAGCAGAACTCGCGTACCACTTTATATAGCTGATACGCTTGCTCTGTGTTGGTTTGGTAGAAGCTCTTGGGGCCTACCTTAAACTTCAAATCCTCCATTGCCTCATAGATAAAGCTATTACCCTTGAAGGTCTTCAACTCCAAATCAGACAGCGAGTCGTTGCCCTTCTGATTGTCAGTATACATTAAAGAGGTGATCTGCGGGTAGCGCTCTGCAACATGTTGTAATAGTTGCATAGCTTTAGTCTCATCGCCTTCCTCGTCGTAATGAAACTGTATCAAGAGCATCCATTCGCCCGTATTGGAGTTTCGGAACATCAGGTTGCGCAGCACTCCTTTTTGCTGACGTACGTCGTAGAAGGTCATGCCAATGCTTTTGGCATAGGCTTCAATGTCATTGCGGATGTTATTGTGAAGGTCATCCATCAGCCAGCACTTATGGATAGGATATATTTTGTCAAAAGCACCAGGTATATGGAAGCCTATGGCGGAATGATTGCCGTTGTCCAAATCTAAAGAGGGATCCTGAAGCTCTTCATGTGTAAACCATCGTCTGTCGCAGCAGCCGAACTCCAGCTTGTTGCGATATTCTTTGGTTTTTACAGAACCAAGTATTGGCGTGAAGTCCGGCAATGCGATTTTGCCGATTCGTGTCAGTTGGTCGTGTACCTGCTGTTGTTTAGCTTTCAGCTGTTCTTGATAAGGCAGCATTTGCCACTTACATCCGCCACAAATACCAAAGTGCTCGCAGAAAGGCTCTATTCTTTGATCGCTTTCCTTGATGATATTGATGATGCGTCCCTCGTTGTACTTATGTTTCTTCTTCACGATTTGGACATCAACAACATCGCCGGGCACACCGAACGGTACAAACACCACTTTGTCGTTGAAATGAAATAAACTCATGCCTTCGGCTGCTATCGACTCGATAGTAATATTCTCTATGGTTGGTAATGATTGACGTTTTCTGCCCATTGTCTATGCTCTTGTCTATGATATTTTTGCTTGCAAAGTTATACAAAAATCTCTGTAGTGCAAAATATTACTTCATATAATTCATCATATTCATGAGGCGCCTTATCAAGTCACATGGCCGATGCTAATCATTTTTAGGTATTTTATAGAGAAATATAAAGAAACATATTCTTAGAGAGAATATTCCAAGATTAAATTAGTAACTTTGCATTAGAAAACGAAAGACAGGAGATTTATAAATTATGAGATTGTCTGAGCTGCATACAGGAGAAAGTGGCGTTATAGTTAAAGTCAATGGTCATGGTGGTTTCCGGAAACGCATTGTAGAAATGGGGTTCATCAAAGGTAAAAAAGTGGACGTCCTGCTCAATGCACCTCTTAGAGATCCCGTGAAATATCGTATCATGGGCTATGAGGTGAGTCTGCGCCATAGCGAGGCTAACATGATAGAGGTAGTGACTGCTGGGGAAGCTAAGGAAATAGAAGAGAAAGAACGAAGAGAAAAACAGCAGCAGGCGGCAAAAGGACAGCCCGTCGAAGATCTGTCGCTCAATGATGACAGCAATGCTGATCTTGATGTGGCTCTTCGCCCGAACGATAAGTCTTATGAAGATTCTACCGATTTAATGGAGAAGGTAGCACTTCAGGAGCGTAAGGTGATCAATGTCGCTTTGGTTGGAAATCCTAATTGTGGCAAGACTTCCTTTTTTAATTTTGCCTCAGGTGCTCACGAACGGGTAGGCAACTACTCTGGTGTTACCGTCGATGCAAAAGAAGGGCACGCCAGTTTTGAAGGCTATCAGTTCAACATTGTCGACCTTCCTGGCACCTATTCTCTCTCAGCTTATTCCCCCGAAGAATTATATGTCAGAAAACAATTGATTGAAAAGACTCCGGATGTTGTCATCAATGTGATTGATACCTCTAATTTGGAGCGTAACCTCTATCTTACGACGCAACTCATTGACATGCATATACGTATGGTGGTTGCGCTGAACATGTTTGATGAGACACAGAAACGTGGAGACCATATCAATTTCGACAAGTTGTCGGAGTTGTTTGGTGTGCCAATGATTCCTACTGTGTTTAAATCCGGTAAAGGTGTCAAAGAACTCTTCCACCAAATCATCGAAGTATATGAGGGCACAGAAGACGCACAATCGCATTATCGTCACATCCATATCAACCATGGCCACGAGATAGAGCATGGTATCAGTGAGATACAAGAGCACCTCAAGAAAGAAGAGAATGTGCGTGAACTCTACTCAACCCGCTATTTGGCTATCAAGTTGCTGGAACATGACCAGGAGGTTGAGAAGTTTGTCAGTGCATTACCGGATGCAAAGGAGATCTTCTGTCACCGCGACCAAGCAGAAAAACGCGTCAAGGATGAAACCAAGGAAGATGCTGAGACGGCTATCATGGATGCAAAATATGGTTTTATACATGGAGCATTGAATGAGGCCGCGTACGAAGAAGGGCATAAAGAGGACACCTACCAGATCACTCATGTGCTCGACCGAATCCTGACTAACAAGATTGTAGGCTTCCCTATCTTCTTGCTGCTGATTGCCATCATGTTCTTTGTGACTTTCAGTTTGGGATCATATCCTATGGACTGGATCGACTCACTTGTTGGCATGTTGGGCGATGCTATCGGGCGTTTAATGCCTGAAGGGCCTGTCAAAGCGATGCTTGTAGACGGCATCATCGGTGGCGTTGGTTCTGTCATCGTATTCCTGCCACAGATTCTCATCCTCTATTTCTTCATCTCTATCATGGAGGATTCTGGCTATATGGCGCGCGCCGCGTTCATCATGGATAAGCTCATGCATAAGATGGGACTACATGGCAAGTCGTTTATTCCTCTCATCATGGGTTTCGGCTGTAATGTTCCTGCCGTAATGGCAACACGCACAATAGAGAGTCGCCGCTCACGGTTGGTGACGATGATGATTCTGCCTTTGATGAGCTGTGAGGCAAGAATACCTATTTATATTATGATCATCTGCACATTCTTCTCACGCAACACGCAGTGGTTGGTGATGATGTCACTCTATCTCATAGGTATCTTCATGGCAATTATCATCAGCAAATTGATGACAAAATATATCGTCAAGGGTGAAGACACGCCTTTTGTGATGGAACTCCCACCCTATCGCTTCCCTACCGCCAAGGCTGTTTTCCGTCATACATGGGAGAAAGGCCGGCAATATCTCAAGAAAATGGGTGGTATCATCCTTGTCGCTACTATAATTGTTTGGGCATTAGGCTATTTCCCTCATAATGATCAACTCTCTGTTCAGCAGCAACAAGAGCAAAGCTACATTGGCAAGATAGGCAAAACCATTGAACCCATTTTCTATCCCCAAGGATTCAACTGGAAGTTTGACGTGGGTATTGTCGCAGGCGCTGGGGCTAAAGAAATCGTCGCTTCTACTATGGGTGTGTTATATACCAATGATGATAGCTATTCCGATGACAAAGAATATAATGATAACGGAGGTAAATATGAGCGCCTAAATAAGTCTATCACTGCTGATATAGCTAAGATGCATGGTATGACGATAGGTCAAGCTCGTCCTGTTGCAACGCTTACAGCCTTCTGCTTTCTGCTGTTTGTCTTGCTTTACTTCCCATGTGTAGCCACGTTGGCTGCTATTAAAGGGGAGACCGGCACTTGGAAATGGCCATTGTTTACCGCATGCTACACCACAGCTTTGGCTTGGATCGTTTCTGCTATTGTCTATCAGGTTGGCATGCTGTTTTTATAATGATAGGAGTGACTTGTTCAAAGCTTGGAATACCACAAGTAGCTTGGAACTCCTGGACATAAATTCTGTCGTCGCTTAAGATTCTTAGGCTCTATCCTCGTCCTTCTCATGTGCATAGAAGTAGAGTCGATGGTTTTTCTGCCGCATACCGCGCGGCCTTATGTAATGGTGTAGCAGTGAGCGCATAACAAGTGGGTCACTTTCCAGCTCCGAAAAGTTTCCTCTCCTAACATCCGCTTCACCGCTACATTTACAAGGTATCACATGCTGCGAGAAACGCAAAATGTAAATAGAGAAGAAATAGTGGCTTACAAATTTAACCACAATAGAAACCTACAACGGATCATTTCTGATGAAAAGTATATAAAAAGAGAGGGGAAATATTTGAGCGGAATACGGGAATCGAACCCGCCTTTCAGGCTTGGGAAGCCCGCGCACTACCGATATGCTAATTCCGCCTAACAAAAAATGCTTGAAGAGCCGATAGGGGGACTCGAACCCCCGACCCACGCATTACGAATGCGTTGCTCTACCAACTGAGCCATATCGGCAAAAAATCACTTGGGAAATCCCCCAATTGCTTGTTTTGCGAGTGCAAAGATATAGCTTTTTTCTTGAACTACCAAATAAAACTGAACTTATTTGATTAAAAATTCATGGGGGTTCTTCCCTCTCTCACTCATGGGCGTCACATCTCAGAATTGTCTATCGCTCACGAATCGTTAAAAATGAATCGTTTTGCATCTTTCTATCTGTTTTTTTGTAACTTTGCAATGGTTATTAATAATAATGAGTCATTCTATACTACATGATATGTCCATGAGCATCAGAAATAAGTTTTTTGCCTCTGTCATGTTTCTCCTCGCCGTGTTGCCGCTGAAGGCGCAGATGAGGTGGAACCAAGCTTATCAACAATATTTCGATCAATACAAGGATTTGGCCATCGAAGAGATGCTCCGCTACGGCATTCCGGCAAGCATCACGCTGGCCCAGGGCGTCTTTGAGAGCCGAGCAGGACTCAGTCCACTCGCCACTCAGGGCAACAACCACTTCGGCATCAAATGTCACGGATGGACGGGGCGGACAATGAGCCAGGACGACGACGGCATCGGCGAGTGCTTCCGCGCTTACGACAATGCCAAACAGAGCTATGAGGATCATAGCCGCTTCCTTTCGGACAATCAACGCTATGCCCAGCTCTTCCGACTCGACCTGACCGACTACCGTGGATGGGCATGGGGACTGAAGTCGTGCGGCTACGCCACCAATCCCGCCTATGCCCAAAAACTTATTGACATCATCGAGCTCTATAAGCTCAACCAATACGACCACGCACGCCACTACGACAAGTTCATGGCTGAGCGGGGAGCACGCGACCATGCCGTAGTGGCCGGACAGCGACTCCACCCCATCCGTATCTACAACAAAAACTATTATCTCGTAGCACGCGAGGGCGACACCTTCAAGTCCATCGGTAAGGAGACCGACCTGCCGTGGCGTAAGCTGGCAAAATATAATGAGCGCGACAAGCACGACGTGCTCCATGCTGGAGACATCATTTATTTGAAGAAAAAGCAAAAGAAAGCCATCAAGACATATAAGTACCGCCCCCACGTGGTAAAGCCCGGCGAGAGCATGTACTCCATAGCCCAGTACTATGGCATACGCTTGAAGAGTCTCTACAAGAAAAACCATTTAACGCCTGATTATCAGATCCGTGTCGGTGATGAGTTGAGGGTTTACTAAAAGCATCGGAAGAGAGAACAACACACATAAATCATTAATCTTAAATAGTTAATATGATTATGGTGAAGAGCAAACACTACATTTTGCTGGCGGTGGCCGCCATGATAAGCATGAGCGCTGCCGCCCAGCGTTTCGAAGATTATTTTCAGGACAAGACTCTGCGCATCGACTACATCTTCTCCGGCACCGCCACCACCCAGCACATCGCCCTGGCGCAGATGTATGTGGAGCCCCGATGGTATGGTAAGCGCCAACGCCTCGCAGAGGTTCCCGTGGAGGGCAACGGACAGATCACGGTACGCGATCATAAGACGCAACGTGTCATCTACCGCAACTCCTTCTCCACCCTCTTTCAGGAATGGCAGGAAGAGCCCGAGGCTCAGCATCTGGAGAAATCGTTTGAAAACGTATATCTCGTGCCCATGCCCAAGGACACCGTCGACATCACCGTGGACCTGCGCAACAGCCGACGCCAAGTCAGCAGCCACCTCAAACATACCGTAGTTCCTACCGATATACTCATCGCACATCTCGGTGAGAAAAATGTCACACCATACGTCGTCCTGCAACAAGCTCAAGACACCACCCACTGCATCCACCTGGCTTACCTTGCCGAGGGCTACCGAACCGAAGAGATGAAGACCTTTGTCGACGACGCACGCATGTCGATGGAGACGCTCTTCTCCTACGAACCCTTCAAGAGTAGCCGTCGATACTTCAACGTCGTCGCTGTGGAGTCGCCATCCGAGGAGAGCGGAGCCAGCGAACCGGGAAAAGGTATATGGAAAAACACGGCACTGCACTCACACTGGGACACCAATTACAGCGAGCGATACCTCACCACGGGACACCTTAAAGATATGCACGACTGGCTCGCCGGTACTCCCTATGAGCATATCATCGCACTGGTCAACTCCACACGCTATGGTGGCGGCGGATTTTACAACGGCTATCTGCTCGCCTCCATCCATAACCAGTATGCCAAGCCCGTTGTCGTACATGAGTTTGGACACAGCTTCGCCGGGCTTGCCGATGAATATGCCTATGACGACGAGACAGTGGACATCTATCCGCTCGACGTGGAGCCCTGGGAAAAGAACATCACCACTAAGGTGGACTTCCGTGGAAAATGGGGAAACCTCATTGGCAAGGATAGAAAAGCCGGATTTTACGAAGGAGCCGGATACAAGCCCAAAGGCGTCTACCGCGCCTACTACGACTGCCGTATGCGCACCAATCAGAATCCAGACTTTTGTCCCGCCTGCCGACAGGCTATTCAGCAGCTCATCGACTTCTATGTGAAGTAAGCAACGGTAACAGCCGAGAAATAATTGCAGATGAAGACATATTACTTTATATTCAGCAAGACCGACCTGCTCCTGCAGCGCTTGTCCGACGGAAAATATACGATCCCCTGCACCGAGGAAACGCCGGTGAAGACCCATGCCTGGACCCATATCATGGAGGTCAGCCCCATGGAAAACGGCACGCTCGTGAAAACACTGATGCTCGAGGATCCGCAACATGTGGAGATCACCGATCCCGAGCTGCGCACCTCAGGCTTCGACTTTGTGGGGCTTCGAGCTTCGTTTTATCATCTCTCCACCGAGCTCTATCTCAAGGCCGGCAAATGCCAGGAGCTCCTCTACTGGAACCACAACACCCAATTCTGTGGCGTCTGTGGCGCTCCGATGAAGATGCACACCATCATCTCGAAGCGCTGCACACAATGCGGTAAAGAGGTGTGGCCCCAGTTGGCCACTGCGATCATCGTGCTCATCCATCGAGGCGACGAGGTACTCCTTGTTCATGCCAAGAACTTTAAGGGTGACTTCTACGGCCTCGTGGCTGGTTTTGTCGAAACCGGTGAGACCCTTGAGCAGGCAGTGCACCGTGAGGTGATGGAAGAAACGGGACTGACAATCACCAACCTCCACTACTTCGGCTCGCAGCCGTGGCCCTACCCGTGCGGACTGATGGTGGGCTTCAATGCCGACTATGCCGAGGGTGAGGTCCATCTCCAGCGGTCGGAACTCTCGCGTGGCAGCTGGTTTCGCTACAATGCCCTGCCTCGCATCCCACAGCGACTGTCCATCGCCCGCATGATCCTCGACGACTGGCTCAAGGGCTACGGCATCGTCTCGGAGCAGGAATAAGCGCATTGACGCAGCCGTATCCCTCTTCCTTACATCTTCCCCATTGAGATGAATAAGACCGGAAAAGTGTACAAAAATGGCAGATGAGCAGCAGAAAAGGCAGTAAAATAGGATTTGCGCTTTACTATTTCTTAGTTTTTCTGTCTTTTCTTTTGCTCATTGCATAAATTATCGTACTTTTGCAAAGAAATTGTAAAAATCATATATGGACTGGTTGATCAATCTATTCACAACCCAAGACAGCGTGGCACATATCGCGCTGCTCTATTCCTTGGTGATCGCCGTGGGCGTGTTGCTGGGAAAAATCAAGATTGGCGGCATCTCCCTGGGTGTCACCTTTGTTTTGTTCGCCGGCATCGTCGCCGGTCACGTCGGCTTCACGGCTCCTACCCCGATCCTTTCCTTCTTGCAGGATTTCGGACTGATCCTCTTTGTGTTCTGCATCGGTTTGCAGGTGGGTCCGGGCTTCTTCGAGAGCTTTAAGAAAGGTGGCGTGACGCTCAACCTGCTGGCCACGGCCACGGTGCTGCTCAACGTGCTGGTGATGTTTGCCTGCTACTACGTCTTCTTTGACACGAGCAACCGTTTCAACCTGCCGATGATGGTGGGTACCCTCTACGGTGCCGTGACCAACACACCGGGACTCGGTGCTGCCAACGAAGCCCTCAACTCGGTATTTGGGGCTGGCAAAGCACCGCAGATTGCCAACGGCTACGCTTGTGCTTATCCTCTCGGCGTACTCGGCATCATCGGTGCCACCATCGCCATCCGCTACATCACTCGCACCAACCTCAAGGAAGAAGAAGAAAAACTCAACGAGGCTGAGGAGGAAAATCCACACGCCAAGCCACACGCTATGACGCTGAAGGTGACCAACGCCTATATCGCGGGGCGCACCCTGCAGGAGATCTCAGACTTTCTCAACCGCGATATGGTCTGCACCCACCTCTTCCACGACGGTGAGCTGACCACACCTCTTAAGGATACTGTCTTTGAGATGGGCGACGAAGCCCACATTGTCTGCGCAGAAGCAGATGCCGAAGCCATCAAGGCCTTCATCGGTCCTGAGGTAGAAGCAAGTTGGAAAGAGGCTGACGAGAAAAGCAAGTCACCGCTTGTGTCGAAGCGTATCATCGTCACCAATCCCAAAATGAACGGTAAGACACTGGGCAAGATGCACTTCTCGAGCGTCTACGGTGTCAACGTCACCCGCATCTCACGCCAGGGCATGGATCTCTTTGCCAGCCGCGATCACCACTTCCACATCGGCGACCGTATCCTCGTCGTCGGTCCGGAGGATAATGTCAACCGTGTGGCTGACCTCATGGGTAACTCTGTCAAGAGTCTCAACGCGCCGAACATCGCCACCATCTTCATCGGCATCATCATCGGTATCCTCTTCGGTAGCATTCCTTTGGCTATCCCCGGCATGCCCGTGCCTTTGAAACTCGGTATCGCCGGTGGCCCGCTGATCATCGCCATTCTCATCGGCCGCTTTGGTTATCGCATCAAGCTTGTAACCTACACCACCACCTCGGCCAACATGATGCTGCGAGAGATCGGACTCGTGCTCTTCCTCGCCAGCGTGGGTATCAAGGCCGGCGCCGGATTCTGGGAGACGGTAGTAGCTGGAGACGGACTGAAATATGTCTACACCGGATTTATCATCACCGTGGTGCCAATCCTCATCATTGGTACTATCGCACGACTGAGATATAAGTTCAACTATTTCACGATCATGGGTATGATCGCCGGTACCTACACCGATCCACCAGCACTGGCCTACGCCAATGCCTCGTGCTCCAAGGAAGCTCCGGCTGTGGGCTACTCCACTGTATATCCGCTGAGCATGTTCCTCAGGATCTTTGCTGCTCAGATCATCGTGCTGTTCTTCTGTAGTTAGAACCCTCACCCTGCGGCAACTGTCTGGCTTCTGCTTCGGTTTAAGCCAGCAGTTGCATCTTCCCACCGTCCGCTCTGCACATAAGCGGCAGGGCGGACGGTAGCTTAGAAAACTAAGTTTTGGCATTGCCTCTTTGTATGAGGGATGCCAATTCATTCTATAAACATTATATAATTATGAAAGTATTAAAATTCGGCGGAACATCGGTAGGTTCCGTGAAAAGTATTCTTAGTCTGAAGCGCATCGTAGAAAACGAAGCCCGCCGGCAACCCATTGTCGTTGTCGTCAGCGCTCTTGGGGGCATTACCGATCAACTTATTGCTACATCACGACTCGCCGTCAGCGGCAAGGATGAGTGGCGCAAAAGCTTCGAGCAGATGGTGGACCGTCATCACAAAATGATCGACACCATTATCACCGATCCTAATGACCGAGAAACACTTTTCAACACCGTCGACGCACTTTTCGAGCAACTGCACTCCATCTACTTCGGTGTGTTCCTCATCCGCGACCTGAGCAAGAAAACCCTGGATGCCATTGTCAGCTACGGTGAGCGGCTCAGCTCCAACATTGTCGCTACACTTGTCAGAGGTTCGAAATGGATGGATTCCCGGTCGTTTATCAAAACCTATGACATTGCCGGGAAAAACACACTCGACAGCGCACTGACCAATCAGCTGGTCGTGGAAGCTTTCAAGGACATGCCACGGGTGACACTTGTCCCCGGCTTTATCTCCACCGACCGCAACACAGGCGAAATCACCAACCTCGGACGAGGTGGTTCGGACTACACCGCAGCCATCATCGCAGCAGCCCTCGACGCTGAGGTGCTCGAGATTTGGACAGATGTCGACGGCTTCATGACGGCAGACCCGCGCGTCATCAAGTCGGCCTACACCATCGATCAGCTCTCCTATGTCGAAGCCATGGAACTTTGCAACTTCGGTGCCAAGGTCATCTACCCGCCAACCATCTACCCTGTCTGTGTAAAGAATATCCCCATCAGGGTCAAGAATACTTTCAACCCATCGTCTCCCGGAACTATTATCAAGGACAAGATTGCCAACGACGCCAAACCCATCAAGGGCATCTCCAGCATCAACGGTACATCGCTCATCACCGTCTCCGGTCTGTCTATGGTCGGTGTCATTGGTGTCAACCGACGCATCTTCACGGCGCTGGCCGACAACGGCATCAGCGTGTTCCTCGTCTCCCAGGCATCATCAGAGAACTCTACCTCCATCGGTGTCCGAAACGAGGATGCAGAAGAGGCTGTGGAGGTGCTCAACAAAGAGTTTGCCTCAGAAATCACCGACGGCGCCATGTTCCCCATGCATCTCGAAAGCAATCTGGCTACCATCGCTATCGTCGGTGAGAACATGAAACATACACCGGGTATCGCCGGAAAACTCTTCGGCACATTAGGCCGCAGCGGTATCTCCGTCATCGCCTGTGCTCAGGGTGGTTCCGAGACCAACATATCTTTTGTCGTGGACTCTCGCTCTCTGCGTAAGTCACTCAATGTCCTCCACGACTCTTTCTTCCTCTCTGAATACAAGGTGCTCAACCTCTTTGTCTGTGGTGTTGGCACCGTTGGCGGTAAGCTGCTCGAGCAAATCCGCAACCAATACGAGGAGCTCAAGGAGCACTCACGGCTCAAACTCAATGTCGTGGGCATCGCAAGTTCGAAAAACGCCATCTTCAACCGCGATGGCATCGATTTGAACAACTATCGCGAGCAGCTACACGACTCTGAGCCCAGCACACCGCAGTCGCTCTGCGAGAATATCCTGAAGATGAACATCTTCAACTCAGTATTTGTCGACTGCACGGCTTCTGCCGATATTGCCGCCCTCTATCCCACGCTGCTCAACCACAACATCAACGTGGTTGCCGCTAACAAGATCGCAGCCAGCTCATCTTACGACAACTATCGGTTGCTCAAGGACACAGCACTGCTTCGTGGCGTGAAGTTCCTCTTCGAGACCAACGTAGGAGCCGGACTGCCCATCATCGGCACCATTAACGACCTGCGCAACTCCGGTGACCGCATCCAGCGCATTGAGGCAGTACTCAGTGGTACCCTCAACTTTATTTTCAACGAAATTGCTGCCGACGTGCCATTCTCCGAAACAGTCAGACGTGCCAAGGAGCAAGGCTATTCCGAGCCCGATCCTCGCATCGATCTCAGCGGCACTGACGTCATCCGCAAACTCGTCATCCTCACACGTGAGGCCGGATACCGCATCGAACAGGGCGACGTGGAGAAGCATCTCTTTGTACCAGACGAGTATTTTCAGGGCTCTGTGGACGACTTTTGGAGAAACCTGCCAAAGCTCGACGCTGACTTTGAACAGGAACGTGAGCAACTCGAGAGAGAGGGAAAGCGGTGGCGTTTCGTGGCCACGATGGACCAGGGCAAGGCCAGCGTAGCACTGAAAGCTGTCAGCAAGGATCATCCCTTCTACAGTCTCGAAGGCAGCAACAACATCGTGCTGCTCACTACTGAGCGCTACAAAGAGTATCCTATGCTCATCCAGGGCTACGGTGCCGGTGCCAGCGTGACAGCCGCCGGTGTCTTTGCCAACATCATGAGTATCGCTAACATTTAACCGAAGGATTGCAAATTCAGAATAACCATGAAACACATTATCATCTTGGGCGACGGCATGGCTGACCACGCCGTAGATCGATTAGGAGGGAAGACCCTGCTGCAATACGCTGACACTCCGTATATGAACCGACTGGCACGTGAAGGACGCACCGGCAGACTGATGACCATCCCCGACGGATTTCTGCCAGGCTCAGAGGTTGCCAACACCGCTATCCTCGGCTATGACCTCAACAAAGTCTATGAGGGACGCGGACCGCTCGAAGCCGCCAGCATTGGCTACGACATGCAGCCCGAAGACCTCGCCTTACGATGCAACATCATAGAACTTGAGAACGGACGCATCAAAAACCACCACGGCGGGCATCTCAAAACCAAGGAGGGAGACGTGCTCATCAAATATCTCAACGATAAACTCGGCAATGACCGCATTCGCTTCATCACCGGTATACAATATCGTCATCTGCTCATCATCAAAGGCGGCAACAAGCACATTGTTTGCGCTCCGCCACATGACCATCCCAATGAGGAGTGGCGTCCGTTGCTTGTAAAACCGGAAGAGGGTTGGGCCGATCGCCACGACGGTGACCGTATGACGGCACAGGAGACTGCAGACCTGGTCAACGACCTCATTCTCTGCTCTCAGCAGTTGCTCATGGAGCATCCCTTCAATCAGGGCCGAGCAGAGAAGGCCAACAGCATCTGGCCGTGGAGCGGCGGATACCGCCCGTCGATGAAGACCCTGCAAGAGCTCTTCCCGCAGATTCACTCCGGATCCTGCATCTCTGCCGTGGATCTCATCCGAGGCATCGGCCACTATGCCGGACTTGACGTGGTGAAAGTACCGGGAGCCACGGGACTCTCCGATACCAACTATGAAGGCAAGGCACAAGCAGCCATTGGCGCGCTGCGCCATCAGGACTTCGTCTTCCTTCATCTCGAAGCCAGCGACGAGGCCGGACACGACGGTGATCTGGAACTAAAACTGCGCACCATCGACTATCTCGACCGACGCATCGTGAAACCCATCTTCGAAGAGGTGAGCACGTGGGACGAGCCCGTGTGCATTGCTGTACTCCCCGACCATCCAACGCCCGTCGAGATCCGTACCCACGTCAAGGAGCCCGTTCCCTTCCTTATTTGGTATCGTGGCATTGAGCCCGACAGCGTGCAGACCTACGACGAGGTATCGTGCGTGGAAGGCGCCTACGGCATGCTCCACCTCAACGAGTTCATGGAAACTTTCATGAGCATCGAATAATGCTCAGACCGACAGATACTTTCACGAACATTGTATAATGCTCAGACTGTCTCTGCACTTAATAATAAACATAGATAAACATTTGAAATCAAATAGATTATGAACTACTATTCAACCAATCATAAAGCTCCTATGGCCACACTCCGTGAGGCGGTGGAGCACGGACTGGCTCCCGACCGCGGACTGTATATGCCCGAAACGATCAAGCGCTTGCCCGAGTCGTTTTTCGAGAACATCGACAGGCTCTCGTTCCAAGAGATAGCCTTGGAGGTAGCCCGCTGCTTCTTTGGCGACGACGTGGACGAGGAATCGTTGCGGCATATCGTCTTCAGCACACTGGCTTTTGAAATACCAGTGCATCAAGTCAAAGAAGACATCTACAGCCTTGAGCTCTTCCATGGCCCCACATTGGCTTTCAAGGATGTGGGCGCTCGCTTCATGGCCCGTCTGCTGCAATATTTCATTAAGAAAGACGAGAAGGCTACGGGCGTTCATCATGAGGTCAACGTACTCGTAGCCACCTCTGGCGATACGGGATCAGCAGTGGCCAACGGCTTCCTCGGCATCGACGGCATCCACGTCTATGTGCTCTATCCCAAAGGCAAAGTCAGCAAAATCCAAGAGAGCCAGTTCACTACTCTCGGACGCAACATCACGGCATTGGAGGTTGACGGTGTCTTCGACGATTGCCAGGCACTGGTGAAGAACGCGTTCATGGATAAGGAGCTCAACGATCACATGAAGTTGACTTCGGCCAACTCCATCAATGTGGCGCGCTTTCTGCCCCAGGCTTTCTATTACTTCAATGCCTATGCACAACTCAAGCGCATGGGACTTGTTGGACCGGGACGTAAGGATATGGTAGTCTGTGTTCCCAGCGGTAACTTCGGCAATATCACGGCCGGGCTCTTCGGTATCCGCATGGGATTGCCCGTGAAGCACTTCATCGCCGCCAACAACGCCAACGACATCTTCTACAACTATCTGCAAACAGGAATCTACTCACCGCAGCCGAGCAAGCAGACGCTTGCCAACGCTATGGACGTCGGTGATCCAAGCAACTTCGCACGTATCCTTGACCTCTACAACAACGACTGGAAAGCTATCTGCAACGACATCTCGGGTGCTACCTACAGTGACGACGCTATCCGCAAGACTATGAAGCAGTGCTACGACGAAACTGGCTATGTCCTTGATCCTCATGGTGCTTGCGGATATCAAGCACTCTCCGAGCAGTTGCAGCCCGGTCAGGTTGGTGTCTTCCTTGAGACTGCTCACCCTGCTAAATTCAAGGAGAAGGTCGACGCGATTGACAATGCCGACATTGCCATCCCCGAGCGGCTCCAGGCTTTCATGCGCGGAAAGAAACAGAGCGTGGAGATGCCAAACGACTTCGAAGCGTTAAAAAGATATCTTATGCAGATTTGAATTATCAGATCAGAATGTTCAGGTCTGAATATACAGGCTTGAATATGACGGATCTCTTCATTTAATAAATAACTTTTATTATGTTAAGTCAAAAAATGCAAGACGCGCTCAATGCGCAAATCAATGCTGAGTTCTGGTCAGCTTATCTCTATCTGTCGATGTCGGCCTTTGCTAATGCACAGGGCTACCCCGGCATGGCTCACTGGTTCGAGGTGCAGTATCAGGAGGAGCTGGACCATGTGAAGATCTTCTTCGACTATATCCTGCAGCGTGATGGCCGCGTGATGCTCGACCCTATCCAGGGCGTTCCCACTGAATGGGCTAATCCGCTCGATCTCTTCCAAAACACCCTCAAGCATGAGCAGACGGTGACCGGACTCATCAACAAGCTCTACGCTACCTCGCTCGAGGACAACGACTTCGCTACCCAGAGCATGCTCAAATGGTTCATCGACGAGCAGGTCGAGGAAGAGGAAAATGCCAAGAACATCATCGACAGTCTGAAGATGATCGGCGACAACGGTTACGGCGTCTATACGCTCGACAAGGATCTTGCCACACGCGTCTACACACAGGCTGCTCCGCTTGCAGCCAAAAATGCATAAGCAGCTCCGAAGGGAAAAATGTGATCCCCGACAGTAATCAAACAACAAAAATTGAAGAATAGGAAGAGAAAGAGATCTGAGGATTCTTCAATTTGAATTATCTTATCACGAAGAAGCGGGGTCAAGGGGCTCCGCTTCTTTAATATTCTCGTTCTCATGTCCTTTACACTGTCCACACTCGATCGTCGCATCCTGCAATTGGCTTTGCCCTCGGTTATCAACAACATCACCATCCCGCTCCTTGGTCTCTGCGATCTTGCCATCGTCGGGCACATTGGCTCCGGCATTTATCTTGCGGCCCTGTCAGTAGCCACAACGTTCTTTAACGTCACCTATTGGCTTTTCGGCTTTCTGCGCATGGGATCGAGTGGTCTTACGGCACAAGCACACGGTGCTGGCGACCGCAAAGCGATTTACGCATCACTGCTTAGGGCTCTCGGTGTGGCCATCAGCGTGGCAGCCATTATTCTGTTGCTGCAATATCCGCTTTGGAAGTTGGTGCTATGGCTTATCTCTCCTTCTGCTGGTGTGGGAGCCATCGCCAATGTCTATTTCCGCATCGTCATCTGGGGTGCGCCCCCTACCCTGGCATTGATGTGTCTCAATGGTTGGTTCATCGGTATGCAGGATACGCGATCTCCGATGTATGTGGCTATCTTTCAGAATGTTGTCAACGTCATCGTGTCATTGTCTTTAGCCATAGGACTTGGAATGAAAATGCAGGGTGTAGCCTTGGGAACGTTGATTGCCCAATGGACAGGACTCTTCGCCTCTGTCTACATGCTTTGTCGTCATGTAGTTCGCTTGGGTAGCGTACATATCTCATGGAAGGAACTTTTGCAGCGCACGGAGCTGGCTCATTTCTTTTCGCTCAACCGTGACATCTTTTTTAGAACTGTCTGCCTTGTGGCGGTCAACTTTGGCTTCACAGCCTTCGGTGCCCGTCAAGGCGACACCGTGCTGGCGGCCAACACTCTGCTGATGACCTTCTTCACGCTGTTCAGCTATGTCATGGACGGCTTTGCCTTTGCCGGTGAGGCACTTTCTGGACATGCGTGGGGCGCCAATGATAGTCAGGGACTGCAGGCGGTCATCCGGAGGCTGATTCAATGGGGCACAGGATTGGCCTTCACCGCCACATTGCTCTATGCGCTCGGTGGCAGACTATTGGTTGCCTTGCTGAGCAACGACCAAACGGTGGTAATGATGGCTGACCGTTTTCTTCCCTGGGCCTGTATGATACCACTTGCAGGCACTCTGGCTTTTGTCTTGGATGGTATTTGCATTGGACTGACTCTCACACGCCCGATGCTCTTGGCCTGTTTTGCTGCCTCTCTATTGTTTTTTGTCGTGGCTTGGATCGCGTTTTCCCTCATCCTCCCTTCACAGGCCTGGACCAACCATCTGTTGTGGTTGGCCTTCATTCTCTATCTGTTGGTACGTGGTGTGGTGATTTCTTTGTTACGCCGGTCCGCTTTGTCTTAAAAATATATTCCTTATACTTCTCTTTGAATAAAATATCGCACAAGAACTTGTAGTATAGTGGTCTATTCATGTGAACAAAGCTCATTTCTCTCGTCCTAATCTATAATCATTATCAATATGAATGCAAATAATTATCGAGAGAACGGATCTTCGATATGGCCGTTTACAGATTGTCAATATCCTCGGATGTAGTCTCAATGACGGCTGCCGCCAGACTATCGGCAGCTTGCACAATGGCACAGAGAGGGTACTCAGTACGAGCTGTATCATAGCAACGCTCATCCTCATAAGAGTTGAAGTTAAGCCCAAAAGCCCCCATATGCCACCGGATAGCGCACATCTCGTCATCGTTAAGTTGAAGGCCACTCAATAATAGCAAAATAACACTCTTCTCTCCATGGCCCATCGGAAAATCCTTGTACGACACATTGTAGCCCTCAGCATCCTCCCATTGACCTAACTTGTTCTTACGCTTTTTCATGGTACGCTTGTAGATATCCATCTTGCAAACGTCGTGAAGCAATGTTGCAAGAATGATACTCTCTCGCTTCACCTCACCCATAGAAGCAGCGTCGAGCGTCTTCATTCCCTCCCAAATGGCAAGACCAGTGCGACAAACATTCAGACTGTGCTCACATAAACCACCAGGTACATTGAGATGGTGACCGGCAGATGCAGGAGCATCGAAAAAGCCTCCTTTTTCCAAATCCTCAATTACATATTCTATTCCCTCGCGCTTAGTCTCACGAAGAAGCGCCTCAAAATCTTCTTGATTCTTTTTTTGGTCCATAATCTTTTCTTTTTATAGTGCAAAATTACAAAATAATACGAAAGCTAAGCAACAATCTATTAAAAAAATAGCAGATTATTGATAACACTATTGTTGGGCATTAACGACAACTCAAGATGTTAGGAAGAGTGTGAGATCCTTTCGCCGGATAATACTTTACTCTCCGTACTAACGACAAACAAGCGTAAAACACTGCCGGAAGATTTGCCCTTATCAGAAGAAAAGTCTCTTTTTGCTTTATAAATCTGTGTCACGACACAAAAATATGAAGCAAATGGTGGCGCTTGAATGGAAATACCCTAATAAACGAATCTTTACAAAATGATATCACCGCTGAGTCGCGATTTAGAGAGCGAGGAAACTTGAAAACGAGGAAAGACGAAGATGAGTCATCGCTTTTTGCCGGATCATGTTGTCAAAGTACCTTTCTGATACTCACAAAAAGGCTTTCTGACTTGGTCAAAGTGCCTTTCTGACCATGTCAACTTACCGAGATGATAGCATCAGAAAGGCTTTCTGATAGGCAACATCGGCAGAATTTCATAGTAAAATTACTGTTTTCTTGGAGAGAAAAACACTGTGCGTCTGTATAGTGTTGTGTATCAATTACTTATAAAATAGCTCTCAAAAATCGCGAAATTGGGAGCGACATAGTGGTTGGTTCAGAAAATCGCAAGGAGAAGGGCGGAAAAATGTCAGTTTACTCAACAAAGAAAATGGAAGATGATATACTGCAAGAGAACGCGTTGTTGGCTCATGCAACAGTAGCTGTTTGGAAAATCGCTTTCCCAAACAAACTATAACTGACTCACACTAATTATCTGCCAAGACGCTCTTGTGAATATTGATGCTATTCCTTTTATCAATATTATCTGCTGCTATTGAGCCTCAAGAAGCCACAAAAGCGCTTGTATTCCGAAATGAAAGCAATCACGGAATCTTAATGTTAGCCCACTATTTTCTCAAAAACGATGTGTTTTAAAAAAAAGAGCTACTCAATTATTTGTAATTCGAGAATAATTGTTATCTTTGCAACAGCAGAAAGAACATTCACATTTAATAAAAACACTTAGAAAAATGACAATCGATGAATTCAACTTTGCTGGTAAGAAGGCAATTGTTCGTGTAGACTTTAACGTGCCATTGGATGAGAATGGCAATGTTACTGATGACACTCGTATCCGTGGTGCACTGCCCACATTGAAAAAGATTCTCAATGATGGTGGCGCTGTCATCATGATGAGCCACATGGGTAAGCCTAAAGGCAAAGTCAATCCTAAACTGAGCCTGAAGCAGATCGTAGGCAAGGTGTCTGAGAAGCTTGGTGTAGAAGTTAAGTTTGCTCCTGACTGCGCAAATGCTGATGCAGAGGCTGCTGCCCTCAAGCCGGGTGAGGCTCTGTTGCTGGAGAACCTTCGCTTCTATCCTGAGGAGGAAGGCAAGCCCGTCGGCGTGGAGAAGGGTACTCCGGAGTACGATGCTGCTAAAGCAGAGATGAAAGACCGTCAGAAGGATTTCGCCAAGAAGCTCGCATCTTATGCTGATGTCTATGTCAACGACGCCTTCGGTACAGCTCACCGCAAACATGCTTCTACAGCAGTTATCGCTGACTACTTCGACAAGAACAGCAAGATGCTCGGCTACCTGATGGAGAAAGAGGTTAAAGCCATCGACAATGTGATGAAAAATGCTCAGCATCCTTTCACAGCAATCATCGGTGGTTCCAAGGTTAGCTCTAAGTTGGGTGTTATCAAGAATCTGCTCGACAAGGTTGACAACCTGATCATCGGTGGCGGTATGGGCTACACCTTCATCAAGGCACAGGGCGGACACATCGGTAAGTCTCTCCATGAGGATGATCTGATACCAGAGGCTCTGAATGTTATCAAGGCTGCCAAAGAGAAAGGCGTGAACCTCAGTCTCTCTGTTGCCACCGTCTGCGGTCAGGAGTTCTCCAATGACACACCACGTAAAGTATTCCCTATCGATCAGATTCCTGACGAGTGGGAAGGCATGGACGCAAGTGAAGAGAGTATCGAGAACTGGAAGAAGATCATCATGAACTCCAAGACCATTCTGTGGAACGGCCCTGTCGGTGTCTTCGAATTGCCTAACTTCGCTCACGGTACTGGCGAGATCGCTAAGGCTGTCGCAGAAGCTACCCAGAAGAATGGCGCTTATTCTCTCGTCGGTGGCGGTGACTCTGTCGCTGCTATCAACAAGTTCGGTCTTGCAGACAAGGTTAGCTACGTATCTACCGGTGGTGGTGCTATGCTCGAGGCTATCGAAGGCAAAGTGCTTCCAGGTGTAGCTGCTATCAAGGGATAATTTATTCCCTATATACCTGATAAGCAGAGAAATATTGAAAATTCCAAATCAGTATAAGCTATGGAACATCCAAAGGCTTTTCTTTCAATAGATCTTGGATTCAATATTTCTCTGCTATTTTTTCTTCTCTGTTTTTTTCTATGGGGGAGACGCGCCAAAGCTCAACAAAATGAATTGTTAAGCAATGAGATTGCTACGTTACAGGTAACAGCCGGTGACGATTGGCGTAACTTGCCGATTATTAGTTTAAATAATGGGGAAATAGTCAATATCTCTTTTGACGATCTCACACATGAACATCGTCGGCTTTGTTATCGTATAGAACATTGCGAAAAGGACTGGTCACGCTCATCCCAAATCTTTGAGAGTGATTATTGTGAAGGCTTTGCAGAAGGAAATACCATTGAAGACTACCAGCAGTCTATCAATACCAATCAGCTCTATACTCACTATCGTCTGACAATTCCCAATGATCGCTGCCGACTAAAATTGAGTGGTAACTATCGTGTGACAGTCTACGACGAAGACACCAATGAAGACTTGCTTCGTGCCTGTTTCATGGTTTTGGACCAGAAAGTGACTGTGAGAATGTCTTTGATTACAAATACTGATATTGACGTCAACAATAGTCATCAACAATTAGAGGCTAAGATAGATTATCCTTCGATCGTTGCGTCGAACCCGCTTCAACAATTTTATGTTATTGCCCTGCAAAACCAGCGATGGGATCAAGCCGTTGTTTTACCTGCTCCACAGTATATTCAGTCAACTTCTATGCGCTGGAGCCACTGCCGGGATTTGATTTTTGACGGAGGTAATGAATATCATAAGTTTGAGATATTGGATGTAGACCGTCCTGCCATGGGTGTAGAGCGTGTTGATTGGGATGGAAAAGCTTATCAAGCCTGGCTTTGGCCCGATGAGCCACGGCCGAATTATGTTTTTGACAAAGACGCGGACGGCGCTTATTATATAAGGAACAGCGATAACTACGAAAATGACTGTACTACAGAATACGTCAGTGTACATTTCGCATTGAAGGCTCCACGATCACCCCACCCCATCTATTTGAATGGCAATTGGACACAAGACCGTTTCCTCTCTCAATACGAAATGCTGTGGAATGATTCTGCACAATGCTACGAACGTGCTCTTTGGCTGAAACAGGGATACTATAATTATCAATATCTACAAAAAGAAAGGGACGGAGCCTTTCGACCCGTCCCTTCACAAGGTAATTATTATCAGACTGAGAATTCCTACCAAATGCTTGTTTATTTCCGACCTGTAGGCGGTAGAACAGATGAACTTGTAGGATACTCCAGTCTTGAGAGTAACAGATGATTATTGCTGTTTCTGTCCCTGTGGCAAATGGAACTGATATTCACGGTCAAACACTTTCTTGACTTGGTTGATTTCCAGGAAAGTCGTGCCACCACCTTCTCCAAAAGAACCGGAGAGATAAGCTATCTTGTCATCGTTGCTGATATAGCATTTTTGACGAAGCATACGGATGGCTGCCATGAACATAAACTCAGGGCTCACGTGATCTTTCTGGTAGATAGCAGTCACACCGTAGGAAAGGTTGAGCCAACGTTGTGTCTTCTCTTTATAGCAGATAGCCAAAATTGGTTTCGAACCACGGAATGCTGCCAAGTTACGGGCTGTCTCACCTGTTTCGGAGTCTGTGATAATACCGGCAACTCCCAGCAATCGGGTAGACTCTATGGCAGAGTGTGCCAGGAATTCCTTCTGGGTGCAATGCTCACTCAAAGGTACATTATTTAATTCTCCAAATGAGATACGGTCTTTCTCTGCCTGCTCTGCAACACTTGCCATCGTCTCAACAGCCTCCAAAGGATATTTTCCGGATGCTGTCTCTCCGCTAAGCATCAAGGCATCTGTGTTGGAATAGATAGCATTGGCAATATCTGTCACCTCGGCACGTGTAGGCCGAGGATTGTTGATCATGGTGTGGAGCATTTGAGTCGCAACAATCACAGGTTTACGCTTTGCTACACATTTGCGAATGATCATACGCTGAATACCAGGGATGCGCTCTATAGGAACCTCAATACCCAGGTCGCCACGTGCGATCATGATACCATAACTGGCATCAATGATCTCGTCGATATTGTCTACACCTTCCTGGTTCTCGATCTTAGAAATGATCTTTATGTCGGAATGATGCTCATCAAGAATATCTTGAACAGCTTTCACGTCAGCAGCAGAACGCACAAAACTATGGGCGATGAAATCAATATCTTCATCAATTGCCAGAAGAATGTTGCGCTTGTCCTTGGGGGTCAACGCAGGAAGGTCGATGTGCTCACCAGGAACATTAACGCTCTTATGTGCACCCAACACTCCGTCGTTCTGCACTTCTGCGTAGATCGTCGGTCCCTCAATACCCATCACCTTCATATCGATGGCGCCATCATCAAAGAGCATGTCATCTCCGGCTTTAACATCCTTAGCGATGTCAACATAAGAAAGATTGATGATATCATGTGTGGTATCCATCTCCGGACGGCCGAAGATTTTCACAGCCTCACCAGTCCGATACTGAATAGGCTCGGGCACATCTGTCGTGCGCACCTCCGGACCCTTGGTATCAATAAGAATGCCAATATGCGGTGAGACCTTACGCACGTTACTGATAATATTGCGGATACCCTCCGGAGTTGCGTGGGCCGTATTCATCCTGACTACATTCATTCCTGCAAAAAACAGTTTGCGCAGGAAGTCGACATCACAGCGACGGTCGCTGATAGAGCAAACGATCTTTGTCTGTTTCATAACTATTGAGTTGTGACTTTCTTCTAAAAGAAGAACTTAATTATATGATTTCTTATCTCATGCAAAGGTAATCATTTTCCATTGAATTAGACCAAGAATAGCGATATTTCTTAAGGAGAATGAATAAATAGGAAGGAGAGTCTACTGCCCTATTCTGCAAGCAAACTCTCCTTATTACATTGTAGAAGCTACAAAGGACAAGGGTTATTTCCCTTGGTGAGCATCTCTAAGCAGGTCGTTGACGGTCTTTACTGGATTGAAAGTATCCAAAGGTACCTCCACAAATATGGTATTCCAGTCGCTCATGGCACCGTTCCACAATCCGGGTAACTCCAAAGCCTTCAATTCACGGCCATTCTTACTTTTTGAGCTGATGAAGCCCGTGTTGGCGTCAACATAGTCTGGAAGATGGAAGGGATGACCTTGGAAGTCCTTTGTAGCACAGACAAGATCGACAGGATTGAAGTGTGTACCAGAGGTGAACATCTTCATATATTCAGCATTGTTCTTGTCGATCTGACTGCTCTCAAGAATCTGAGGACTATAGGTGCCGTCTTGATTGTAAGCCAGAAAGGGACCGCCGCCAGGCTCACCGACATTCTTCACGACACCACAGACACGCATCGGCCGATTGAGCTTTTTCTTCAAGTAGATCACCAAGTCTGCATCTTCCAGCTCTTTGATGTCTTTCCGACGGCAGCAGAGAACACGCTGAACAAAATGAATGATTTCCTCAAGCTTCTGATGGTTGTAGCGTCCCGACTCCAAGTCTTTCAAGTAATTGAAAGCTCTCTTCTGGGTCTTTACGAGTACACCGGCAATGATCTTCTTCCATTTGATCGTGTCTGCTTTCAAACGGTCAGGAACAACATTGTCGATATTCTTGATGAAGATGACATCAGCATTGATTTCGTTGAGGTTCTCAATCAGCGCACCGTGACCTCCCGGACGGAAAAGCAGTGAGCCGTCGTCGTTGTGGAAAGGAGTGTTGTCAGGGTTGGCAGCTATCGTGTCTGTACTGGGCTTTTGTTCCGAGAAGCTAACTTCCAGTTTAGTGTTGAACTTCTTTTCATAATAAGTCTTTTTCTCTTCCACCTTCTGCTCGAAGAGCTGCAGGTGGTCATGCGAGACTGTGAAATGAACCAAAGCTCTTCCTTGAGAGCTGGCATATAAAGCTGCCTCTACCAGGTGCTCTTCCATAGGCGTACGGACACCTTCTTCGTCTTCATGGAACTGCAACAAGCCTTTAGGCAGTTGACCATAGTTTAAGCCTTCTGGCATCAAGAGATTCCGGACAACAGCTTTATAGTCTCCGGCATGAATCAGTTGCATAATGCTTTTCCCCGTATTGTTCTTGCAAGCGTCGCACAAAGCCTCACGGAAAGCAAACTTTTTGATCTCAGCAAAGAATGTCTTTTCGAAGTCGGTCTGAGGCGTGTCATAATCTGCGTTGAGGAAAGCAAACATGTTCTTGAACATACGACTGGCAGCACCCGATGCAGGAACAAATTTCACCACCGTATGTCCCTCGTTCTTATACTCTTCCCAAGCATTCTCTGCTTCTTGCTGCTCAGCATCACTGAGTGCAGAGATCCCTTGGCCAACTGCCGCCGTAGATTTTAGGCGCAGATAGGGAAATCCGTTTTTAATCTGCTCAAGCTGATGCTCAACTTGAGCGACTGTCATTCCCCGCTTCTCAATTTGTTGTTTGTCAGTGTCGGTAAACATAGAAGATATTTTTATTGATGATTGTTTTATACGTTATGGAGAGTATCGCTTTTTGACCCTCTCTTCTATTTGATGACAAATATAATTAAAAATATTGATATGGCGGTAGTATTGATATAAAAATCGTGTTAAATTTGCTCCATAATGATAACTTTTTGAGTATTTAAGCCTACAGCAACTCTATTATCAACCCTTCTGCCAACAACCCAAAGTAAAGTGTCTTGATTGTCAACAACTACTAATTGCTGTTTTCTATCAATCATAGGCAGTTTTAGATCATTCATAAAGTCACTGACCAGCTTAGATCCTTTCATGCCAAAAGGGACAAAGCGGTCCCCTTTCTTGACTGGACGTAATGTAAGTGGAAAATGAACTTTAACAGCGTCAAGAAAAGCAAATTGTGGATGCTTGTCAATGACAAGAGCATCTGCAACGACTTCCTTTAATCGTAGCTTCATGATGTCTTTTCCCAAAGCCGAGTAGAAATAGGTGCCGCATTCCGGAATACGCATAGAGGGAAGCTCCATCAGCCATTTGTCCTTTTCGACGACAGAAAGGCTGTCTTTCTCCAAGCAAACCACATATTTGTCAGAAAGCCAATGTCTGCTCGTTTCAGAGCAGGCGTTGATTTCCTCAATTTGTTGACGGTTGAAGCCCTTATTATATAATATGTGCCACAGAATCAGTTTGCCATGACCAGTGTTTTTGATAGCAGAGAACTTATAGCTACCTCCTTCAAGGCAAGAGTGAATGATAGAATCCATCTGTTGGTCGGCGAATTCTTTTACTTCTGTTAGGATGTCTGCGGCACGTGCGATGTTAGCTTTGACTTCAGGATTGATTTTTTCCATCAGAGGTATGATGTCCAATCTTAGCTGGTTGCGTTGCGCTTCTCTTTCGAGGTTTGTGCTGTCGATGACGTAGTCCTGATGCTGGTGAAGCAAGTAGTCAAGAATATCTTGGTGACTAATGCCAAGAAAAGGCCGGACTATACGCCCGTTTTTGGGTCTCATCCCTGTTAGTCCCCTTAACCCTGTTCCACGAATGAGATTAAGTAACACTGTCTCCACTTGATCATCACGATGATGAGCCACACAAATGGCATCGGCTTGAATGTCTTTACGCAACAGCTCAAAATAGTGATAACGCAGTTCTCGAGCAGCCATTTCTATCGATTGGTGATGCAGCTTGGCATAAGCTTTGGTGTCAAAGTGAATACGGTGAAGCGGAGTTTGGTATTTCTTACACAGTTCGACGCAGAAGCCCTCATCGCGATCGCTTTCGGCTCCTCGCAGATGGAAGTTGCAATGAACTGCATCGACATGGTAACCCAAATCTTTGAGTGTCAGCATCAAAGCTACACTATCCGGACCTCCCGAAAGCGCCACAAGATAAAAGCCGTTGTGAGACAACAACTCATAACGGCTTATATAATTCTCGATGAAATCGGTAAAACAATTATCTTTTCTCATGTTAATACTTAATACGTGTCTATTCCACATACAAAACCAAACCCTTCAGATACTCACCTTCGGGATGATAGATGTTGATAGGATGGTCAGCGGGTTGATGAAGTTGGTGCAGGATACGTACTTTGCGACCCGACTGTACTGCCGCGGTAAAGACGGCATTCCGGAAATTCTCTTTCGTCACGGCCTGCGAACAACTGAAAGTGAAAAGGATACCGCCATGCATGATACGTTGCAAACCTTTGACGTTCAGCCTTGTATATCCCTTGAGCGCATTATGCAGCGCACTTCGATGCTTGGCAAAAGCAGGAGGGTCAAGGATGATCAGATCGTATTGATCATCATGCTCGTCAAGGTATTTAAAAGCATCGTCGCAGTAAGCTTCATGACGGGTATCGCCAGGGAAGTTGAGCTCTATATTCTCATTTGTCAACTCAATGGCTTTAGCACTACTGTCCACAGAGTGAACCATCTTTGCACCGCCACGCATTGCATAGACAGAAAATCCGCCTGTGTAGCAGAACATGTTCAGGACGCTCTTACCCTTAGCGTAATGCTCCAATAGAGCTCGGTTTTCACGTTGATCCACAAAGAATCCTGTCTTCTGACCACGCAACCAATCGACATGAAACTTCAGTCCGTTTTCAACAGCAATATTGTCATCGGTCTGTCCATAAATAAATCCGTTCTCCTGTCCAAGTTCTGCTTTGAACGGCAATGTCGTCTCGCTTTTATAATAAACATTCTTTACGCGGTGCTGCATCACCTTCACCAACGCCTTGCAGATTTCTTTGCGGCAAACATGCATTCCAACACTATGAGCCTGCATCACGGCAGTCGAACCATAGCAGTCTATCACGAGTCCTGGAAGGTTATCACCCTCGCCATGAACCAAACGATAAGTATTGTTTTGAGGATTATCAGCGATGCCTACACTTTGACGCATGGTCAATGCGGAGGATAACCGTTTTTCCCAGAATTCACCGTCGATCGTGATGTCGTGAAACGATAGCACCCTAACGGCGATGCTACCGATCTGATAGTGCCCGACAGCGATGAAATCGCCAGAAGCAGAGATCACCCTTACAAAATCACCTTCCGCAATGTCCTCGTCCATGTGATGGATTGCCCCAGAGAAGATCCATGGATGGAACCGTTCCAATGAACTTTCCTTGCCTTTCTTTAAGTATATATTCTTATACATGTCAATCGTTTTTAATTGTTTTTCTTGGTTTGCGAACTCTTTTCTTAGAAGAGCTCTCCCTTTTATTCACTGATGAACTTTTATTTTCTTGATTTGTGTAGTCCATCAAATTTATATTTTCTTCAACTTCCTTTGTCTCAACATCATCTTTACTTTTGTTAGCTGAATCGTTACTTTTGTTATTCACAGTTGGCTCCGGCTCCGGAACCACAATGAGATCATAGTCCTTGGTTTTGAGCAGCCTTTCCATTTCCTCATAAAGTAAGACACAAGTCCAAGCATCAATGGCAGCATACTGCTTCTGCTTATCATCAAGCTGTGGTGACTCCCAATTTGAAAGCCTTTGCCGTTTAGATATTTTTTTATGAAAGATATTGGCATAGAGTTTTTGCAGACTTAAGTCCTTTATACCCAACAGCGGAACTAAATCTTGCAAATCAATAAAGAGACCGGGGGTAAAGGCTTCCCTGTCTTGAAGCATGTGGATGTCATCATGCCAAGAAAGACCAATTTTTTTAACTGTTTTGTCCTCCAACAATCGCTTAATCGACGGGGTGATGCCAATGCGGTTGAGGCGGAACAAGAAACAAGTGTCATGTGTGGATACTTGGAGCAATGCTACGCGATGATGCTCTCCACGATGAAAGGCTGGCTTGGTTTCGGTGTCAACCCCAAGAATGTTCATGGAGAGAAGATAATCCACTGCCTTATCAGCCTCACCCGGAGAGATGATCGTGATAATGCGTCCGGGGAAGGACACTCGCGGTAACTCAGAAATCTCTTTCTTGTCGAATTTACTGTATAACTTTTTCTTCATTGTGAACGTAGCAATGCTTATTGTTTACAAAATTATAAAAAAGAAGTGAGACGACATTCATTAACTCCATATTTTTTCAATGATTGTTCAAAAAATAAAAACTTGGAGCAGTTTTGTTTTGCCATTCCAGCAAAAAACACTAATTTTGCATATATCATCATCAATAGACAGAAAATGGCAAGAAAAAAATCTGAGCGCAAGCCAAAAACATTTGGCGAGGCGGTTGGCTTTCGACATATATTTGAGAGTGAGACGACTGATTTCTTTTTAGGGTTTATCCTTTTGGCATTATCCATTTACATGATTATTGCCATGGTTTCGTTTTTTTCAACGGGATCTGCCGATCAGAGCACTTTGGAGAATATGAGACCGGGAGAATGGCTGAACAACATGCATGTATTCACAAATACATGCGGTTCGGCAGGCGCTCTCTTGTCCTATTACCTCATCTCGGTGAACTTTGGCCTTCCTGCTTTTTTGATTCCTTCCTTTATCATTTTGGTAGGCTTAAAGCTAATGCACGTCCTTGAGGTGAACCTTTGGAAGTGGTTTCTGTGCCTGACCATCGTGATGGTTTGGTTGTCTGTTACCTTTTCCAAATTCCTTACTCCTATTATGGGCGACAGCATCTTTAACCCCGGTGGGCAGCATGGTGCTTTTGTTGTGGAGCATTTAGAGAATGTTGTCGGTGCTCCGGGATTGACAGCGATTCTTCTGATTGTTGCCGTCAGCTTCTTGACTTATCTCACTTCTGAGACAATCACAGTGATCAGAAAGGCGATGAATCCGCTGAAATATGTGACTAAGAAAGTGAAATTCACGGTCACCAACCGAAATGTGGACGGAAATGAGGAGGAAGGCGCAAACAATGACGAGTACCAAGTAGACGCTGCTGCAAGTGAAGCCTCTGATAATGAGATTGATAATGAGACTAAAGACGAGGGCACTCAGAGCAACTCTGGTAATGTTGTTGATTTGACGGACATGTCTCAGTTCAGTCCTAAGCCGGTACAAGCTCCTATATCTGTTGAACCCCATGTTACCAACACTGAACAAGTGAGCCCAGAAAAGATCGACAGCGTGGTGGTGAAAAATGGTGAGGAAGAAAAAGCCAGCAGCGGTCAGGTTGGTGAGCATTACGACCTTAACACGCCTATCAATCCATGGGAACCATTCGTTCACTATAAATTTCCGTCGTGCGATCTGCTGAAGAAATACTCCAGTCGACCAGTCATTGACATGGATGAGATTAAGGCCAACAATGCCCGCATCGTGGAGGTGCTCAACAGTTTTGGCGTTCAAATTAGCAAGATCAACGCTACCGTTGGTCCTACAGTCACGCTCTATGAGATTACACCGGCCGAAGGTGTGAGAATCAGCAAGATCCGTGGCCTTGAGGCCGACATCGCACTGAGCTTGGCAGCTCTTGGCATCCGAATCATCGCACCTATCCCTGGTAAAGGAACGATTGGTATTGAGGTGCCAAACAAAAATCCTCAGATCGTCTCGATGGAGAGCGTATTGAACACCAAGAAATTCCAAACGACGAAGATGGCACTGCCGATGGCACTTGGCAAGACTATTACCAATGAGGTGTACATGGTTGATTTGGCTAAACTACCTCACCTGCTTGTCGCTGGTGCGACGGGACAGGGTAAATCTGTTGGTCTCAATGCAATCATCACCTCCCTTTTATATAAGAAACACCCCAATGAGCTGAAGTTCGTCTTGGTGGATCCAAAAAAGGTGGAATTTAGCATCTATAATAAGATTGCTCCGCATTATATGGCTGCACTGCCAGAGAATGAGGATGAACCCATCATCACAGACGTTCAAAGAGTAGTCCGAACACTCAACTCTCTTTGCAAGCTTATGGATCATCGCTATGATTTGCTGAAACGGGCCGGCGTGAAGAAGATCACGGAATACAACGACAAGTTCATCCATCATCGGCTCTCACTCACCGACGGACACGAGTATATGCCTTATATCGTGGTTATCATCGACGAGTTTGGTGATTTGATTATGACGGCCGGAAAAGAGATCGAGTTACCTATTGCACGTATTGCCCAGTTGGCTCGTGCGGTTGGCATTCACATGATCATCGCCACCCAGCGCCCGACGACTAAGATCATCACCGGTAACATCAAAGCCAACTTCCCTGGTCGTATGGCCTTTCGCGTAGCTTCTCAGATCGACTCCCGTACGATTCTTGACCGCACTGGTGCTGATCAGCTGGTAGGAAAAGGTGATATGCTGTTTCTTTCTGGTGGTGATCCAGTGCGTGTGCAGTGCGCGTTCATTGATACTCCTGAGATCGAAGCTGTAAATGATTTCATCGCCGATCAGCCCGGACCACTTGATCCCATGGAGTTGCCGGAGCCTGATGATCCTAATGCCACTTCCGGCGAAACTGGAGTTGGAGGTGCCGATGTGCGCTCTTTGGATCCTTATTTCGATGAGGCTGCGAAAGCAATAGTTCTCACGCAACAGGGTTCTACCAGCATGATCCAGCGCCGGTTCTCAATCGGATACAACCGTGCCGGACGACTAATGGATCAGTTGCAGAAGGCTGGTATCGTGGGAGAGGCGCAAGGCTCTAAACCGCGTGAAGTGCTTATAGCCGACGAGAACAGCCTCGCACAGCGTTTGCAGCAGATTCACAACGGATAACCACAGAATACTCGACAACGGCAGTCTTAGCTGCAATGTCCTCTGTCATCTGATAAAAGACATAGGTTTTTGATATTGAATTATAAAAATATATACGGCATGAAGAAATTATTATTCATTACGTTATTGATGGTGTTGAGCCTCGGTGCTTTCGCTCAGAATGCTGCGCAGGCTCGTAAAGTGCTCGACCGTACTGCCGCCTTGATAGGACGAAAAGGTGGTGCTTCGGCCAACTTCTCCATCTCCAGTCCGAAGATTGGTAAGACCTCTGGTTCCATTGCTATCAAAGGTAGCATGTTTTATGCCCATACGCCGAAAGCCATTGTATGGTATAATGGCAAGACCCAGTGGACTCTGATGAAAAAGACCAACGAGGTGAACGTCACCACGCCGACAGAGGCTCAGCGCATGCGCATGAATCCCTATACGTTCATCACCATGTATAAGCAAGGTTATAAGATGGGAATGACGAAGAAAGACGCCAATTATGTGATTCATCTCACAGCAACCAATCGCCAGCGCCCAGTCAGTGAAATGTATCTGACAGTCAACGCCCGCACCTACCAGCCTTCTGTGGTGAAGATGCGTGAGGGAAACACTTGGTCAACAATCACCATTTCCAACTTCAAGGCAAAGAATCTGCCGACGAGCATGTTCACTTTCCATGCAAAGGATTTCCCCAAGGCAGAGGTCATTGACCTTAGATAGTACAAGTATTGGTCAGAAGCGACAGTAGCTTGCAGACCATACATTATTAAATCATTAGAGTGATGATTCCACCCCGTCAATTTCTATTTTATTATCGTTTGCTCAGTCATCATCGTTGGTTGGCTGAGCGGCGTTCCCCCTTATTCGCTTCTAATCGCGCTGCCAAGTGGACGATGGCTGTGTCGGGACTATTGTTGGCTTCTTATCTCGTCTTTATTGCTGTGCTCTTGGCACTCTCTGTAAGAGACGAGAGAGGAAACACTGCCTTGGAGTTCTTTATGGGTATATCGGTTTTTGTGCTGATTGCTGATTTCTTTGGCCGTTTCTTTTTGCAGAACACCCCTTCCCATTTAGTAAAGCCCTACGTGTTGTTACCCATTCCCACACACGTCCTCATCGACAGCTTTGTTCTCCGGTCGCTATTTTCACCCGCTTGTGTCATTTGGCTTTTTCTCTTCTTGCCCTACTGTCTGATGGCAGTAGTCTTTTCCTACGGTCTTGCGCCTGCCCTGTCCTTTCTCTTGCTATGGTGGATCCTCATTATGGTTGACAGCCAATGGTATGCGATCGTCAGAGCTTTGGTCATCGAGAATATGCTATGGTGGCTTCTGCCTATTGCGGTTGGGCTTCTGCTTTTCCTGCCTTGGCTGTTAAGTGGCAATATCGATCACATGATGGAATTCTACGCTTCCGTCGGTAGTCTGCTCGATGAAGGGAGCCTCCTACCCCACCTTGCTGCTTTGGCTTTGCTAATACTACTGATTGTGGTCAATGCCAAGATCCAGTATCACGCTGTTTGGACAGAACTGACAAAGCAAAAGCGCCAGTCCTTTCATATGCTGCCAGGACTTTCTGCACTCAGTAGATATGGTTTGGTGGGAGAATACCTCAAATTGGAATTCAAATCACTTCTTCGCAATAAAGGACCAAGAAAGTTGTTTCTTTCTGCGTCAGTCATTGTGGTTTTTATCAGTTTATTGATCACCGTATCAACCGTTTATGACGATGCGTTCATGACCAACTTTTGGTGTATCTATGATTTCATTGTTTACGGTGGTATGCTTCTTACGCGGACAATGTCCTATGAGCGCAACTATATCTCCTGCTTGATGGTGCATAAAGAGAGTCTGCTCAGCCTGCTGACTACCAAATACTATTTTGCATGTCTGTTGATGGTGGTACCGTTTGTGATGATGTTGCCCATGGTCATCATCGGCAAATGGTCTTTACTGATGGTCGTTTCCTACGCCGTGTTTACAGCCGGCGTGCAGTATTTTCTCTTGATGCAGATTGCTGTCTACAACAAGCAGCGACTCCCTCTTAACGAGAAATTCATCGGCTACACCAACTCCAACTACGTGACGATGCTTCTGATGATTTTAGCCTTCGTCATTCCTATGTTTCTCATCAATGTCCTACAGAACGCCTTGACAGAGCGAGTTTCGTGGTGCGTGATGATGGCCATAGGGTGTGGCTTTATAGCTACTCATCATCTATGGATCAAAAACATTTATAACAGAATCATGAAGAACAAATACAGTCTCATGGAAGTAGCAGACACGTAATGTTCTTCGACTGAAATCAAGAAGTAAATATGAAAACACGATACAGATTACCCGCTGAGTGGGAGCCGCAAGATGCCATCCAGCTTACCTGGCCCGATGCAACAACCGATTGGCAGCCCTATCTCAAGGATATTATCTCGACTTATATAGAGCTCGTAAAGGTCATCACCAAATACGAACGTGTTGTCATCGCAGCCTCAGATGCCGCTGAGACTCGGTCTCTGCTTCAAAGCCATCTGAGCGAGCCGGCATTAACACGTGTGAATATCTATCAGTGCAGCATCAACGATACGTGGGCACGTGATCACGGCCCTATTACCTTGATTGCGTCTGACGCAACAAAAAGAAACAAGATCCTGGACTTCAAGTTCAATGGTTGGGGTGAGAAATTCCGTTGGGAGAATGACAACACGATCACCCGGCAGCTGTATGGCCAACAAGTCTTTGACTGTGGTTGGGACGATAATACCGACTTTGTGTTGGAGGGTGGCTCAATAGAAAGCGACGGCAAAGGCACGATCCTCACCAGCAGCCAATGTCTGTTGGCTCCTCACCGCAATCAACCACTCACCAAGGAAGACATTGAGATGCAACTGCAAAAACGGTTGTGTGCCAAACGCATTCTTTGGGTAGATTATGGCAACCTGAAGGGCGATGATACTGACGGACATATTGATACGATTGTACGCATGGCTCCTGACCACACCTTATTATATATAGCGTGTGACGATCCACAAGACGAGCAATATGCAGATTTGAAGGCACTCGAAAATCAGTTGAGGACTTTGAGAGACGCTGATGGAAAGCCTTATCGCCTGATACCGCTCCCATCTCCGCGCCCCATCTATGATGACGAGGAACGGCTCCCGGCCACTTATGCCAATTTTGTGATTATCAACGGGGCTGTCATCGTTCCCACTTATCAGCAGCCCAATTGTGACTCGGCTGCCCTTGCTACCATTGGTCAAGCCTTCCCCAGCTATGACATCATTGGCATTGATGCTTTCACCGTGATTCGACAGCATGGCTCATTGCACTGTCTGACGATGCAGTTACCAAAGGGAAGTCTGAAATAGGACAAAAACTTACACATTACTGCTTAGGAGAAGTAGAAAAATCATAGAACTAATTCATACGAAGATGAAAATAGGAATCATACAACAGCACAATACTGCTGACAAGAGCGATAACATGAAGCGACTCGCAGAGAAAGTCAACGACTTAGCTCAAAAGGGTGCCAAACTCATCGTACTCCAGGAGCTTCACAATACGCTTTACTTCTGCCAAGAGGAGAAAGTCGACAACTTCGATTTGGCAGAGCCCATCCCCGGACCGTCGACGGCGTTCTTCGGTCAATTGGCGAAGGCTAACGGCGTAGTGATCGTCACCTCGCTCTTTGAGCGTCGCGCGCCAGGACTCTATCACAATACAGCTGCCGTGATGGAGACCGACGGCTCTATCGCAGGAATCTATCGTAAGATGCATATCCCCGATGATCCCGCCTACTATGAGAAGTTCTATTTCACCCCCGGTGATCTTGGTTTTCGCCCTATTAAGACCTCAGTCGGTTTTTTGGGTGTTTTAGTGTGTTGGGATCAGTGGTATCCGGAGGCAGCACGACTGATGGCCATGCAGGATGCCGACTTGCTCATCTATCCCACTGCCATTGGCTACGAATCCTCTGACACCAAGGAGGAGCAAGAGCGCCAGCGAGAGGCGTGGACAGTCGTACAGCGGGGACATGCTGTTGCCAACGGGCTGCCCGTCGTAACCGTCAATCGCGTGGGTTATGAGCCAGATCCATCAGGGCTTACCCATGGCATACAGTTTTGGGGATCGAGTTTCGTAACCGGTCCTCAGGGTGAGCTGCTCTATCGTGCTTCCAATCAGGAAGAAGAGAGTCGGATCGTTGATGTGGACCTACACCACAGCGAGCAGGTGCGTCGCTGGTGGCCATTCTTCAGAGACCGTCGCATCGACGCTTATGGCAATATTACCAAACGGTTCTGCATCTAATCGGCATGTAATCATAGCCCTTTCACAACATTTTACATGGCATTGGTAGCTATATCGGTTAATTTTAGTAACTTTGCAGTCTGATATAAAAGAAATACTTATTTGCACAAAATCCAATAAAGATAACTATGAGCAAACAAACAGAGAAAATTAAGGAGCTCGTCGAGAAGCGCGAGCAGGCTTGCTTGGGCGGTGGCCAGAAGGCAATTGACAAGCAGCATGCACGTGGCAAATACACAGCCCGTGAGCGCATCGACATGTTGGTAGACAATGGCAGCTTTGAAGAGTATGATATGTTCAAACTCCATCGTTGCCACAACTTCGGCATGGAAAAGAAGCAGTTCCTCGGCGATGGTGTCGTCGCAGGTTCTGCAACGATTGATGGTCGTTTGGTTTATGTCTATGCTCAGGACTTCACAGTCAATGGTGGCTCTTTGTCCGAGACAATGGCTCAGAAGATTTGCAAGGTGATGGATATGGCCATGACCAATGGCGCTCCTGTCATCTGCATGAACGACTCTGGCGGCGCACGTATTCAGGAGGGCATTTCCGCCTTGGCCGGATATGGTGAGATCTTCGAACGCAACATATTGGCTTCCGGTGTCATCCCGCAGATCAGTGCGATCATGGGTCCTTGCGCCGGTGGTGCCGTTTATTCTCCTGCATTGACCGACTTCATCGTGATGACCGAAGGAACCAGCTATATGTTTCTGACAGGTCCGAAGGTGGTGAAGACCGTCACCGGTGAGGATATTGATGCTGAGCATCTGGGTGGTGCGAGCGTACATGCCGGAAAAAGCGGTGTGACCAGTTTCACAGCCAAGACAGAAGAAGAGGCTATGCAGCAGATTCGTACCCTGTTGAGCTATATCCCTTCCAACAACACCGAGGAGGCTCCTCGCGTGGAGTGCACCGATCCTATCGACCGCAAGGAGGATCTGCTCAACGACATTCTGCCCGACGATCCTAACAAGGCTTATGACATGTATAAGGTCATCAAGGCCATTACAGACAACGGTGACTTCTTTGAGGTGCAGCCTAAATTTGCCAAGAACATCATCACTGGTTTTGCGCGCTTCAATGGTCAGAGCGTTGGCATCGTAGCCAATCAGCCAGCTGCCTACGCCGGTGTGCTCGACGTCAACGCCAGCCGCAAGGGTGCGCGCTTCGTACGCTTCTGCGATGCCTTCAACATTCCTATCGTCAGCTTGGTGGATGTTCCGGGATTCCTTCCGGGTACAGGTCAGGAATACAACGCTGTCATCCTCCACGGTGCTCAGTTGCTCTTCGCTTACGGTGAGGCCACAGTGCCAAAGATTACCATCAACCTGCGCAAGAGCTATGGTGGTTCACACATCGTGATGGGTTGCAAGCAGCTTCGTGCAGACCTCAACTTTGCATGGCCTACTGCCGAGATCGCTGTGATGGGTGCCAGTGGTGCCGTTGCTGTGCTCTGTGGCAAGGAAGCCAAGAAGATCAAGGAAGAAGGTGGCGACGTCAAGGCTTTCTTGGCTGAGAAGGAAGACGAGTACACTGAGGCCTTCGCCAATCCTTACCAGGCAGCTCAGTTCGGCTATATCGACGATGTCATCGAGCCCCGCAACACCCGCTTCCGCATCTGCCGCGGCTTGGCCCAACTGGCTCACAAGCGCCAGAATCTTCCCGCCAAGAAGCATGGCTGCATGCCGATGTAATCAAACTTTTCAATATAGCGAAGATGGATAAGAATATATATGCTGCCATTGCCATGGCACTCTATGAGTATCAGGGCAACAACGTTCATGACAAGGAGTCCGGCGTGATTACCATTCGTCCCAAGCATACGCTTTGGAATGCTAAGTTCTTGTCATTCACAGCTAAACCATAATTCAAAGACATGAAAGAATTTAAATATACCATAGACGGTAAGGTCTATAACGTAGAGATCGACAACGTTGACGAGGAGAAGAGCATGGCTCAGGTCAAGGTCAACGGCGAATCATTCGAAGTTGGCATGGAGAAGCCTGCTGAGCCTGAGAAGAAGAAGGTGGAGTTGGGTAACCCCGTGGCTGCTGATGCTGCCGACGAGTCCTCTTCTGCTCCTGTTGGCAACACAGCCAATGCTATCAAGGCTCCGCTGCCGGGTACGATCACAGCCGTCAACGTCAAAGTTGGTGACGAGGTCAAAGCCGGTGATGCCCTGCTGGTGCTCGAAGCCATGAAGATGGCCAATAACATCGAGGCTGAGAAAGACGGCACGGTGAAAGCTATCTGTGTGAAGGTGGGTCAGAGCGTCATGGAGGACGATCCACTCGTTGTCGTCGAGTAATTGATATTGTCGTTATCGTTCTATCAGTAACCACCAATCACCGCATCAGTTGTCAAAGAGAGCCGCTGAAGGGTGGCTCTCTTTTTCTCTTCTGCCTGTTTCACTTACTTATAAAATCCTATTGAAATCTTTCAGAAAGAAGCGTTTTGGCTCCCATATAGTGCTTAAAATGCGATCTAATACCCTTAATTGATGTAAAACCATCGTTTTTTATAGTATTTTTTCGTAACTTTGCACGGAATATATTATAGATTATTGCGTAATGGTCAAAAAGAAGGTTTTATTCATTAATCAAGAAATGGTTCCCTACGTTCCCACCTCTGAGATGGCGACGATGGGGCGCAACTTGCCACAGAAGATCCAAGAGAATGGATTCGAGATCCGTACTTTCATGCCAAAGTGGGGAAATATCAACGAGCGGCGGGGACAACTGCATGAGGTCATCCGGCTGTCAGGACTCAACTTGATTATTGATGACACCGACCATCCGCTGATCATCAAGGTAGCCAGCATCCCTGTTTCGCGTCTGCAGGTTTACTTCATCGACAATGAGGACTATTTCCAGCGCCGCCGCACCATGACCGAGGACGAGAGCGGTGAGGAGTTTACCGACAACGGTGAGCGTGCGATCTTCTTTGCACGTGGTGTCTTAGAGACTGTCAAGAAGCTGCGCTGGACCCCGGATATTATCCAATGCCAAGGCTGGATGGCTGGTGTCGTGCCTTTGTATATCAAGACAGCATATCACGACGATCCCTCCTTCGCTAATGCCAAGGTGGTGACATCGCTTTTCAACATGAACTTCAAGAAGCCTTTCGGCACTAATTTCAAACAGTGCGTGGAATTCCGCAATGCCACTCCCGACCTGCTCGAACCCTATGCCGACCACTTCGACTACACCGAATTGGGTAAGCTCGCTATTGACTACAGTGATGGTGTCGTGGAGGCAGGAAAAGAGGCCAGCAAAGTCTTGCTGCAGTATGCCAAGGATAAGCAAAAGCCCATTCTCAACTATCCAGGCGATGACTATGTACAAGCTTACAAGACTTTTTACAACAACATCTTAGGAATATAATTTTCTCATGAAAATACAGTATTTAGTTGCGCTCTTCACAGCTGCTGTTGCTTTCGCAGCCTGCGACGATACGACGGATACTATTGGCTCCTCGCTCTCCAATCTCACGGATGCAGTGGAGGTCGGTACCGCGTCGTTCGACATTTCCAGCAACTCCATAATGGCCGATTCGGTCTTGTCAAACTCGCTGACGGGTTATATTGGTAAGGTGCGAGACCCTGAGACCGGTGCATATATCACCGGTGATTTCATGGCTCAGTTCACTTGCCTTGAGAACTACAAGTTCCCCGACAAAAGCAATCTCTATGGTCGTAATGCCCAAGGCAAACTTGAGGCAGGGATCGTTAACGCAGACTCCTGCGAACTTCGCTTGTTCTATAAAGACTTCTACGGCGACTCTACCCGCACCATGAAGCTGAAGGCGATGGAGATGGGTCAGACAATGAACGAGGATCGCAGCTACTATAGCAGTTTCGATCCTTTGGAGCAAGGATTGGTGAGAAAAAACGGTGCCCAAGCTACGAAGGTATATAGTCTCATCGACTACAACTTGACCAAGAATGTCAGAGACAGCAGCAAATATACACCGTATATCACAATTAAGTTCAACCAGCCTTACACCGACAAGAACGGCAAGGTATACAGCAACTACGGTACCTACGTGTTGGAGACTTACTATGAGCATCCTGAATATTTCAAGAATGCTTACACCTTCCGCAATCATGTGGTGCCCGGATTCTTCTTCAAGAATGTAGGTGGATTGGGTAATATGGCCTATATCAGTGACTCACAGCTCAATGTCTACTACCATGAGAAGGATCAGTACACAGAAACTGACTCCGTCAACGGTGAGGCTGTCACTGTGAAGAAAGATACCATCTTCCAAAATGTGACCTCTTTCTGGGGCACTGAAGAAGTGTTGCAGACCACAACGATCACGAACGACAAATCGACGCTCGAGAAATTAGTGGCTGATCAGAGTTGCACTTATCTGAAGACTCCTGCCGGTATCTACACCGAGATGACATTGCCTGTCGACGACATCACCAAGGGTCACGAAAGCGACATCATCACCTCTGCGCAGCTCGTGGTGCCAAGACTGAACAACACCTCCACCAGCGAATATGCCTTTGACGCTCCGAGGAAGGTGCTGCTCATTCCGAAAGACTCCATCCGCAGCTTCTTTGAGAACAACGAGATCGACAACAACAAGACCTCGTATGTAGCATCATGGACAAACAGCAGTGACAACAGCTATATCTACTCCAACATTGCTTCTTTGGTCACAGCGATAAAAAATGTGGATAAAGCGAAACGCAGTAGCAACTGGAACAAGATCGTTCTGATACCCGTTGAGGTGAACACCACAAGCACTTACTCCAGCTACACTGGCCAGACATCCATTGTCACGACGAAAGTTGCCAACGATATGTCGCTAACCAGCACGCGACTGGCTAAGGGTACAGGTCAGAACAGTCCCATCAAGTTGAGTGTAATCTATTCAAGATTCAAATAAATCTTGGTAGTAATCATAAAAATAAAAGATGGCGGAAGTCCTTCATAGGGACTTCCGCCTTTATTTATATCAGAAAGGGAATTTACCTGTTTGACTCCTATTTTTTTCTTGTCTTTATTTCAGTCGTGCTATGTAGTCAAAAAGCACTTGCGTAATGGCTTTTCCTCGTTGCTCATACAGTGATGATGAGCCTTTGGATTTGACGACAGCATTGCGATTGAAATCATAGATCATCGAGCCATGATCGTCAACCAGCCCAAAGCCATCGTTCATCATGAAGAACGCATAGTGGGGCTCCTTTGGGTCGAGCAAGTCCTTGCTGAACGGAAACATGCTGTGGTCATAGCCCAGTTGACCCAACAAAGTGGCTGTAATGTCCTGCTGTGATCCATAGAAGTCAATGACTCTTTTCGTGGAAGACAGGGCGCCGCCCGTCCAAAGCATCGGCACATGGAAACGCCCAAACGAGAAATTGTCGATATCGTCGGGCCATGCGCCAAGATGGTCGGGAATCAGCACCACGAGACTGCGGTTCCAGCGATCAGTTTTCTTGAGCCATTCGACAAAGCGACCGATACAGTCATCGCTATAAGCAAAGGCATTGAGTTTCTTGTCGCTCAACCTATGGAAGGGCACATCGAAAGGCTCATGAGAGCTGGAAGTCTGAATGACGCGGAAGGTGGGGCGGGTGCTGTGGCTTTCGGTGAGGTCTTTCTCGACTCTTTGAAACACCAAGTGGTCGGGTACTCCCCATTTACTGAGTCTGTCGGTCACGGGAAAGTCATGGGCCTCAGTAAGATTCATAAATCCTTGATTGATAAGGAACGAGCGCATGTTGGTGAAATCCGCGTCACCGCCATAATAGTAATGTGTCGCATAGCCATGCTTCACCAACTGCGCGGCCAATGAAGGCATCAGAGAGGTCTTGCGCGGGAACTTCATCAAACTAATTGTCGATGGTGCGGGCACCCCGAGCAGGTTTGACACGAGTCCGCGGTCGGTGCGGAAGCTATTGGCATAGAAGCGTGAGAACCACACGCCCTCATGCTTGATGTGGTTGAGCATGGGGGTGACATGCGGCACATGCATGATGGTGTCGGAGAAGCTCTCCATGATGATCAGGTAAATATCGGGCTGAGCTGTCTCACGGCGGATGATGCTGAGATGTGCGCTGTCATAGGCAAGAGACTGATTATAGCTCGCAAACACCTTGTGAGCCTGACGGTCGTCCATCAATCGATATTCTTTGGAAAAATCGGTTTGATGGGTAGCGCTCTCCATAAAGGAAAAGAGCGGGTTGACAGCCGCGTGGTTGAGCTCCTGATTCGAAGAGAAATAAGCCTGTCCCGTGTTCATCGTCGCGACGCTGACGCCGCCACGGATGGGAAAGAAGAGAAAACCACAGAAGAGCAGCATGAGCAGGCTCTGACGCCACGATGTGGTTTCTTGCCATGCAAAGCGACGGAAGAGAAGCGTGAAGAGGTGACAGACGCCCCAAGCCGTGAGGCCTATGGCAAGCAATCCCAATAAAAGCTGCCACCACTCTACGCTGGCCATAGCAGCCGCTGGAGATGATGTGACAAAGAAAATCGGAGTGGAGTCCAAGGGAAAGCGCCAATAGCCATAGAGGGCTATATTAGAGACAAAGGCTAAAGAATAGCACATTGCGGCCAAACCAAAATAGACTTTTACAACGACCTCTATAGTCTTAGACGGTCTTCGGCTGCGGATAACGGGGAGGCTGCCAAGCAGAATAAGCATGGCCGGCAATGCCGTAAGATACCCCGACATGCTGAAATCCAAAGGCAGACCATGCCAAATCACGGGCATCAGATGGCTGAATCCCCCATAAAAAAGTAAGAAAAACGGCTTCTGTGCTACAAAAAGCAGTGTCCACAGGAGGAAGATTAAAACTAATAAACCTGCAATTTTACCCGATTTCATCGATATTTTTTATTCAGGCCACAATGTCGTAGTGCCTGATTTTGTCAGTTCAAACCATGGCTCTTCGTCGCGGAGCGAGATGTCATCATACTCAAAAGGCACCACAACCGTGTCGCCTCCGTCAGGCAGCACGAGTCCCATCTTTCCATCCTTCTCGGCTATAATTGGCATCATCGTCATGTCGTCGACATAGACATAGGGAGTGCGCAGGAAATCGTAGTGAGCCCCTAACAGCACATTGCCCTCATGATCCTTGATACCGTATTTTCCGTTCTGCTCAAACACCTGGTGATAGCGGATATACTTGCTTTTCATGCGCTCGACATAGAACTTAATGGTCTTCTCGTCGGCAATCATACTGCGAAAATAGGGATAGGAGTCGCAATAGTTGGCAATGGCTCTGGCCAGAAGCATTCTCCAGTCGAGAGACATGATCACCTTGCGGTTCAAGTCGACATAGCGTGCAATAGCATCCTCACGCTTCGGAATATCAAGCTGTTTCAAGCGTGCTTCGAACTTTTCCATCATGGTTAGTGAGCCATGCATAGCCTTGATATAGCGATGAATCTGCCGACCCATCTCAGCGCAGAAAAACTTATCGATCTGTCGTACTTCTATTTCGTCTCTAAAGATTCCTTCCATAGTTGTTCTTGTTAGATTTAATTCTCTCGTGAGATCGCTCTCGGAGATGCAAGATTTGTATATCGGTTGCAAATGTACAAATATTATTTCAAATAAAACAAGGATTGGACTATATTTCTTAGAAAAGACGGATGAGTCCACTTTAAAAAGTCCCTTATTTGGTCCAAGTCAGATAATGTAAGAT
>UQFS01000022.1 GCA_900540375.1 uncultured Prevotella sp. | reverse complement strand
GTGGGTGTTGGCGAACCGTCTGACCTGCGTCTTGCCGAGGCCATAGATGCGCATCAGCTCTCCGCAGGTGTACCAATGCTCGCTGAGCGTCTTGCCCAACCGCTCACGCTCCTCAGCAATAGCCTTGTCGATTGCCTCCTTGGGATAGCAGGTCGTACCGAAAGCGTGGATGGACAGAATCTGATACCGCATCCTAAGCGTATAGAGACGGCCATAGCTGTAGTCGAACTTGGCGCAGACCTCCGCCATGGTATAATGTGTGTCGTGGGTGACACCGACGGGAGCACGGTCCTTGGCAGTTCCTTTCGACACTCTGCGAGTCTTAGCACCATCATTCGCCTTTCCCTTGCTGTCCTTCCCCTTACAATCATTCCGTTTGTCTTTTGAGAATATCGACTGCGAGAGCGTCTCCCCAAGTGCCGCCTCTATCATGCTAAGAATCTCTTTCCGTGCGACGACGGTCACACGCTCCGAGAGTTTGACCGGGTGCAGCTTCCCCCGACTGACCATCGTGTAGTAAGTCCTCAAACTGATGCCGAGCAGCTCAGCCACCTGCCGCGGACTTACGTTGACGACGATGCCGCCCGAACTGTTAAGTTGTGTTTCGCTTTTCTTTCCCATAGTGCTTGTTCTTGTGAATTTATCCGTTTTCAGCATTGTCTGACAATTTTGGTGCAGCTGCGTTGCATTATCTGCTTTAGGGTGCAACATCTTATGCCGCGGCACTTCATTGTCAAGTTCCAAATGCGGTACAAAATTAATCAAAACGGATGGAACTCACAATAGCCATATGGAAAGACTGCAAACGCTTGTTAACTGATAATCAACCGATTACTTGCAGCCGTTTGCAGCCGTTTTCCGACATTAAAGTTCATGTGGATTTCTGCGTCTGTATATAAAGCATCAATCATACAGAATTTTATGGAATCCGTAAGGTGGATTCCTTACTTAAAATAATTTAGATAAAATCAACTATTATGATAAGCCAACATTGCGAAATAAACACTATCTTTGCAATTGTTAGACCATAAATATTATAAGATCATGATAAGAAACGTTTCCATCTCTGTGCCCTTGCAATGGCCGCTATGCTTGTTTTAAGCACAACGGCTTGGGCTCAGTCCAAAGTTTATCTGACGCGTGAAATCTCTCCCGCATCGCTCGTGCGTTATGCTTGCAAAACGCAATCCTGTTTCGTCTGAGCGATATCCGTCTCTAAAACCCAAGGTGAATCCGAATAGCCGCTATCGTAATCCCAGTGTCAGCTTGAAGGATATCATCATGACAAACAGATAAGTGTTGAATAAACTGACATTTTTCCAGCCTTCTCCTTGCGATTTTCAGGGCCAACCCCTATGTTGGCTCTCAATTTCGCGAATTTTGAGGGTGTTTTTATAATTAACTGACAGTCAGTAGGTTGTAGATATAGGGCGCTTTTTATCTCAAAGAAAATGGTATCTCTGCAATGAGATAATGGTAAATTTGCCTATCAGAAAGCCCTTTTGATGCTGTCATCTCAGTGATTTGACCACGTCATCTCGGTTGTTTGACCTGGTCAAATCACTGAGATGACAACATCAAAAAGGTACTTTGACAACTAAAGGCCACAAAGATGAATGCCTCTTCACTGTTTTTTCCTCTTTTTAATTCTCCTCGCTCTCTAGATTGCGACTCCGTGGTGATGCCTTCTTGTAAAATTTGTTACCATTTCATGGACATTCATATGAAAGATTAATTCCATGAATAATGTATAAGTAATACCGCTTGCATCCAATGTATAAGTATGGAAGCCCAATGGACATAAAGGCCATGTGAGGCATTCTTATTTCACGACGAACTGGAGGCAGCACCAACTGCCTTTGGAGTACTTGCCCGTTTGCTTGAGACCTAAAGACTCAGCTTTCGCGTTGAGTTGAGCACAGTCTTCATCAAAGAAACCGCTAAGAATGAGTATGCTGCCCTGCATCATCACATTGCGGAAGGCCGGCATATCCTGCAACAAGATATTGCGATTGATATTTGCCAATACAATATCGAAGACACCGGAGACATGATTCAGTACGTTGGCATCGCCCTGCAAGACTTCAATATTCTCCACATGATTGAGTTGGGCGTTGTGGCGCGCATTGTCAGCGCTCCACTCATCGATGTCGTAGGCCACAACCTCCTTGGCTCCAAGTTTGGACGCAGCGATACCGAGGATGCCCGTGCCACAGCCGCAATCCAGCACCCGCTTGCCAGAGAGCTGCATATCCAGCAGCAAGCCGATGACCATTTGGGTAGTCTGATGCGTGCCTGTGCCGAAAGCCTGACGGGCCTGAATGGCTATAGGGATGGCTCCCTCTGGAAGTTGGGGCGCCGTCTGACGTGCATCATAGATGACAATGCGGTTGTAGATGTCGATAGGATCGAAGCCATTGTTCTCCCAAGTCTCATTCCAGTCCCTATCCTCTACCTTTGCAAGGTCATAGGTCACGGTGACGCCGGGCAGCGGAAAGTCAACAAGCTGAGCATCGAGTTGTTGCTTGTCGAACTGCTCCTCCCGGACATAACCTTTGATACCATCGTCGGTATCTTCGAAAGACTCAAAGCCCGCCTCACCCGCACAGTCGGCCATAAGATCACGCGCCGTCTGCAAAAGAGAAGGCTCAGAAACGATATGAAAAGATGCTGTAAGATATTTCATAAACCAATGATTAAATTATTCTGCAAAATTATAAAAATTAGGGAAAACTCTACTACCATATAGGGAATTTTCCCTATATTTGCATGAGAAATACGGTAATTTTGCACTGTACATAAAAAGAACAATATAAAAAGGAGTTTGAGATATGAAAAGGTTATTTCTTCTATTGACACTCGCCAGCGCTATGCCACTGGCAGCGTTGGCACAAGACGATGATCTTTACTTCACGCCAAGCAAGGCAGCGCCGACTACAAAAGAGGCGCCCGCCTACTACTGCGGAAGCAAACGTAGCGTGGATGACTACAACCGTTATGGTATCCGTAGCATGTATCAGAAGATCGGACGCGACTCGCTGGGCAACAGCATGGTGAGATTCCGTCCGGGCTTTGGTGTGCTGCCCGACACCACATATGTCGACACAGCCTACATTGGTCGTGCCTTGGGCGACAACGACTATACCTACACGCGTCGCATGAGCCGTTGGGACGGCTTCTATGATCCTTGGTTCTATGGCTACTATGGTCCATGGCGTTGGGGCTATGCCGGTTACTACTCGCCTTGGTACTACTACAATGGCTGGTACGATCCGTGGTACTACGACTATGCCGGTTGGTATGATCCTTGGTACTATGGGTATGCCGGCTGGTATGATCCCTGGTACTATGGCTACGGTGGCTGGTACGGCTGGGGCTATCCCTACTATGGTTGGTACCACTGGGGTTGGCCAGGAGGAGGATATGTGTATAATGGAGGCAACCCACGCGGATATACCGGCACACGTACGTGGGGTTTAAACGACCATGTTTCCAACTCTGGCGTTCGTTTTGGTCATGGTTCTTCAACACATGGCAACAGCGGCAACACTTACACATGGCGCAGCGAAAGCAACCGGTCGTTTGGCGGGAGAACCAACTACCCCACCCGCTCGAATAATACCAGCTTCGGTACTACGCGCTCATCGAGTTTCGGTGGCTCCTTCGGTGGCAGCGGTGGTTCCTTCGGTGGCAGCGGTGGTTCCTTTAGTGGCGGCGGATTCGGTGGTGGTCATAGCTCAGCCGGTGGCGGCGGTCACTTTGGCGGCGGCAGACGCTGAACCGAGATCACATTAATGGTTACTCATTATAACATTTGAATGACGATGAAAAAGAAATATTTGTTAGCGGCAATGGCAGCTATGGCGCTGCCTGCCGCTGCTCAAGAGACTTATCAGGATACAAAGCTTGTACAGAATGAACTTAACGGTACAGCCCGCTATGTAGGTATGGGCGGTGCCATGGAGGCTTTGGGGGCCGATCTGTCAACGATCAGCACCAACCCGGCAGGTATCGGCCTCTTCCGCTCCAGCCAGGTGGCTGTTTCCGGAGGACTGGTGGCACAACAAGACGCTACTACGACTCCAAGTTTAAGCAACAATTTCGGCATACACATCAATGGCGACAAGACCAACGCCAGCTTTGACCAGGGCGGTTTTGTCTATTCGATGCGCACGGGATATAAGAACTATTTGAACTTTGCGTTCAACTATCATAAGAGCCGTAACTTCGACCAAATCCTCACTGCCGGAAATAAGCTCAACAATGCCTCGCAGAATAAGCTGACGGCCATAAAGTATCCTTATCTCACGGACTACAACATGAATGGCGTGGATGCCTGCTACTCCAAGATGCTGAGTCCCATCAAGGATGCTTCGGGAAAGCAGACGGGACTGGACTATCTCAACGGCACCGAATTCCTTTATGGGCAATATCAGAAAGGATACATAGGCAGCTATGACTTCAACATCAGTGGCAACATCAACGACCGGGTATTCTTAGGTCTGACCTTCGGCATCCACGATGTCCATTATCACTCCAATTCGCTCTATTCTGAGAATTTGGAGAAAGAAACTTCTGCCGACGCTTATGAGTCTCTGAAGATTACAGGTACAGGCTATGATCTCAAGGCCGGTGTGATTTTCCGTCCCATTGAGCAGTCACCTTTCCGCATCGGCTTCTATGTCAACACGCCGGTTTGGTACGATCTCCATGAGGCTGGCGCCACCGATGTGAGCATGTACAACAGCAGCAACAATAAGCTGGATAAAGGTCATGCGGCCGACTACGACTACAAGGTCTATACACCTTGGAAGTTCGGTGTGAGCCTGGGCCACACCATTGACCAGATGGTAGCACTCGGTGCAACTTATGAGTATGCAGACTATAGCCATATCGACAACCGCATCAACGATGGCGGTGGCTACGACGACTGGGGCTATTATTACGACAACAGCAACAGCGATGATGCCATGAACAACAACACCAAGCGTGTGCTGAAAGGTGTCAGCACGCTGAAGTTAGGTGCCGAGGTAAAAGTAATGCCGCAGCTCGCCGTACGTGTAGGCTACAACTATGTAAGTCCGATGTTTAACAAGGATGGGGTCCGTGATGGTAGTATCGAATCCCCGGGATCATTTTATGCCACATCTACGGATTACACCAATTGGAAGAGCACCAACCGCTGGACATGCGGCGTTGGCTATACAATAGGTAAATTCTTCGCCGATTTAGCTTACCAGTACACGCAGACCAATGGTGAATTCTATCCCTTCATGAGCTACTACGACATTGCTAATTCAAGCAACGATAATATTGCGGATGCCACAAAGGTTAACTTCAAGCGCAATCAGGTACTGCTTACGTTGGGTTATAAGTTTTAATGAATAGACTTAGAAGTAGATATTATAAAATCCATCAGGACAACTTTGTCTTGATGGATTTTTTGTATTACAAAGAAAATATGTACATTTGCACTTCAGAACATTCATACTAAACAATTTTATGAGAAAAACGCTATTTTTACTATTCCTTCTTCTGCAAGTTGTGTTCAGCTATGGACGGAAACGTGAATTCCGCGGTGCGTGGATACAATGTGTCAATGGGCAGTTCAATGGTCTGACGCCTGACGAGATGCGCAGCACGCTGACCAAGCAACTCGATGCACTCCATGCCGACGGCGTGAACGCTATCATCTTTCAAGTACGTGCAGAATGTGACGCCTTCTATGCCAGCAAATATGAGCCGTGGAGCCGTTTCCTCACGGGTGTGCAGGGCAAAGCGCCCAATCCCTATTGGGATCCACTGCAATGGATGATCGAGCAATGCCATAAGCGAGGCATGGAATTGCACGCGTGGATCAACCCCTATCGTGCCAAGACAAAGACAACGACAGCCCTGGCCTCGAATCATATTGCCATCACACATCCCGAGCGAGTGTTTGCCTATGACGGACAATATATCCTCAATCCGGCACTGAAAGAGAACCGGGACTATATCTGTAAGATCGTTGATGACATCGTCAGCCGCTATGATGTAGACGGCATTCACATGGATGATTACTTCTATCCCTACCCTGCTCCCGGTCAGATCATCCCCGATCAGCAACTCTACGCCAACAATCCCAATGGCTTTAGAACGATTGGTGACTGGCGACGTGACAATGTCAACATCTTCGTCAAACAGCTTTGCGAGACCATCCATCAGCGTAAGCCATGGGTAAAGTTAGGTGTGTCTCCTTTTGGCATCTACCGCAACAGGAAGAGTGATCCGATGAATGGTTCTGAAACCAACGGCTTACAGAACTATGATGATCTCTACGCTGACGTGCTGTTATGGGTGAACAACGGTTGGGTAGACTATTGTGTACCCCAGCTCTATTGGCAGATCGGTCATCCGGCAGTAGACTATGCAACGCTCATTCGCTGGTGGGACAAGCATGCAGCCAACCGTCCGCTGTTCATTGGCGAGGACGTGGAACGCACTGTGAAATATCCTTCGCCGACCAACCCCAACAGCAATCAGATGTCCGACAAGCACGCACTGCATGAGCAGATGCACCATGTCGACGGTACCGTGCTGTGGTATGCCAAGCTGGTTGCTGACAACTACGGCAACTATGGCAATGTGCTGCGCAATGCCTATTGGTGCTATCCAGCCCTGCCGCCTTCCATGGCTTTCTTGGACAACAAGGCTCCCAAGAAGCCCCGCAAGGTGAAGCCTGTCTGGACAAGTGACGGCTATATTCTGTTTTGGTCCGCACCCAAAGCTAAGAAATGGGGCGACAAGACCAACCGATATGTAGTCTATCGCTTTGGGAAAGATGAGAAAGTCAATCTTGAGGATGCCTCGCATATCATTGCAATAACGGGAAACACCATGTATCGCCTGCCCTATGACAAAGGAGATAAAAAATTTATCTATGTCGTCACCGCTCTCGACCGTGTAGGCAATGAGAGCAAGGGAAAGAAAGTCAAAGTAAAACTATAAGATATCAAGAAAAATCCCCATCTTGAAAAAATCAAGATGGGGATTTTATATTATAAGCTAACCTATTGATTAGTTGTTCTCAGGACGCAGCTTACGAACGGTCTCGCCAGCACGCCACATCTCCATATCATGCATAGCCTTCAATTCTGCGTTGAGCTTCTCACGATAGTCAGGCTTGGAGTTGCTGTCGATAGAGATCTGAGCCTCTTCGCCAGTCTTCACGCTCAGGTAGAGCCACTCCATAACCGGAGTGATAGCCTCGCGGAAACGAGGAGCCCAGTCAAGGGCACCACGCTGTGCTGTTGTAGAGCAGTTAGCATACATCCAGTCCATACCCTTCTCACCGAACAGAGGCATCAAGCTCTGTGTCAGCTCCTCAACAGTCTCATTGAAAGCCTCAGAAGGTGTGTGTCCATGCTCACGAAGTACATTGTACTGAGCCTCGAGCAGACCCTCGATAGCACCCATCAGAGCACCACGCTCACCAGTCAGATCGGAAGTAGCCTCACGCTGGAAGGTTGTCTCGAACAGATAGCCAGAGCCGATACCGATACCCATAGCCAATGTCTTTTCCTTAGCCTTACCGGAAGCATCCTGATAAACAGCGTAAGAGCAGTTCAGACCGCGGCCTTCGAGGAACATGGTACGAAGAGATGTACCAGAACCCTTAGGAGCAACCATGATCACATCGATGTCCTTTGGAGGAACAACACCCGTGCGATCCTGCCAGTTGATGGCGAAGCCGTGAGAGTAGTACAATGTCTTACCAGCAGTAAGGTATTTCTTGATATTCGGCCAAACAGAGATCTGTCCTGCGTCAGAGAGCAGCATGCAGATGATAGTACCTTTCTGTACAGCCTCCTCAACAGAGAACAGCGTTTTACCCGGCACCCAACCGTCTGCCTTAGCCTTATCAAAGCTACGACCTTCACGCTGGCCAACGATGACATTGAAGCCATTATCGCGAAGATTACCAGCCTGACCTGGTCCCTGAATACCATAACCAATGACGGCGATCGTCTCATTCTTCAGCACCTCACGTGCCTTATCCAATGTGAACTCCTTGTTTGTCACGACGTTCTCAACGACGCCGCCAAAATTCATCTCTGCCATAATTAATGTGTTTTAATTATAATATGTTAGAAATCTATGACTTTCTTTGTTCCTCTAATCTCCCCTTCAGTTTTCGAGCGCAAAGGTAATAATTTAAAATATAACCACCAAATATTCTTTCAGTTTTTTACAAAATTAATACTACATCTTACTACTTCGCTATTCTCTGATCCTCTCTTCACGATTCTGACAAGGTATTCTTCATCGAAGTCTGTGCCCTTGGGAGCTACTTTTTCCATGAAGAAGCAGAGAGCGTCACCAGCGTGACTCTCAGCGACATACGCTATATCGAAGCGTTTGACCCGATGGCTGCGATACCAATCCAAATCAAACAAATCGAGTATATGCTCGATGTATTTAATTGAATTGACGTGTCCGTTAACATCGATGTCATGGTAGTTCATCGTGACGGTTCTCACCAACTCAGCTTCCTTGCTGATGGCTACACGCCCTGGCTTGGCGATCGGACAATCAAGCTCTGTCTCGATATAGTCTTTGATGAGACCGTTTTGTATCTGTAGGATGTCAACAGGCTGACGTGTATCCGTGTCGATCATTGCCCAGATGCTGCGACCATAACCATAGACCGTCTGATGATTCTGACTTGTGATGGCATAGTTGCGGCTTGTGAAGAAGCGGAAGGCTGCTTCCACCCACGTAGAGATAGCGATCTTGTCGTAAGCCACTGGCATATCGTTCATCTCCACCGCCAATCGGGAGAGCACCCAAGTACGATGTTTGGAATTGAGATAGCTGATGCCATAGCCACGGCTTTCGCTGTGATAGTCTGATGCATTGAGCAAGTCATTGCTCAAACAGCTCAGGAAGAGATGGTTACTGAAATCACAATGGAAAGGTTCCACTGTGAAGGGATATTCACCTACCTTTGACTGCATAGCTACTCCTGACGGTTTAGAAAATCGCTAACAGGCTCCTCAAAGCTGCGTGTCACAGCAATGCGGCCGGAACGTGTGTATTGAAGAAGACAGTTGAAACCGTTGAGCACCTTGAAGAGATCAGCGATGTCCTCGGTCAATCCAGTCTGCATCACCGTGGAATAGGTTGGATTGACCTCCATCATGCGGGCATCGTGACGACGGATGGCACGCGACACCTCGGGATTGTCCAGCAACACCGGCGTAGAGATCTTGAAAAGGGCTACTTCGTGGATGAACAGCTCGTCATCGGTGTAAAAATTAGCCTTGATGATGTCGATCTTCTTTTCCAGCTGTTTGGTGATCTTCACAATCTGGTCTTCTGTAGACCAGCAAGTGATCGTGTATTTGTGGATGCCGTCAATGCTGGATGCCGAGACATTCAAACTCTCGATATTGACTTGACGGCGTGTGAACACTGCCGTCACCTGATTGAGGATGCCGGCAATGTTTTCACTATATACTAATAAGGTATAAAACTTCTGTTCCATAAAACGATTAAATATCCAAATGCAACTTCATCTCATCCACCGCACTTCCCGGAGTGATCATCGGCGTGACATTCTCCTCCTCCTTGACAGCGCATTCAAGGATATACGGTCCGTCGGTAGTAAGCATCTTCTCCACTTTTGCCTTCAACTCTTCATGAGTCAACACCACATCATAGGGTATGTGGTAAGCACGGGCTAATTCCTCGTAATGCGGATTGAGCATATGTGTGAATGAACGGCGATGGTTAAACATCAGATCCTGCCACTGACGCACGTTACCAAGATAGTTGTTGTTCAAGAGTATAATCTTCACCGGAGCCTGCTGCTCCATGATCGTTCCAAGTTCCTCTATACACATCTGGAAGCCACCATCACCGGTGAACAGACAAACTTGACGGTCCGGTGCGCCAAAGGTTGCCCCAATAGCGGCTGGCAGTCCGAAGCCCATTGTACCTAAGCCACCACTTGAGACGATGCTGCGATGACGATGGAACTTGAAATAGCGACAGGAGAACATTTGGTTCAGACCTACATCATTGACAAGCACGGCCTCGCCTTTGGTAGCCTCAGCAACGGCATTCACCACTTCACCCATCAGCAGTTCCTTGCCTTGGGGATGAATAGATGGCTCAATGACCTCTGCCTTCTCCTTCTCATAAAGCGGCTTGAATGAGTCACGCCACTCACGGTGAACAGCCTTATTCAAGTATTTCGTGATGGCAGGAAGGCTTACCTTACAGTCACCCACCACAGCTACATCAGTCTTCACGTTCTTGTCGATCTCAGAGGGATCAATATCCAAATGGATCACCTTGGCCTGTTTGGCATAGCAGTCAAGACGTCCGGTAACGCGATCAGAGAATCTCATACCGATGGCAATAAGCACATCGCATTCCTGCTCCTTGATGTTTGGAGCATAGTTACCGTGCATCCCCAGCATACCCATATTCAAAGGATGATCGGAAGAGAGTGCAGAGAGACCCAACAAGGTACGTCCTGCAGGGATGTCTGCTTTCTCAAGGAATTCCACCAACTCATCTTGTGCATTGCCCAACTCTACACCATGTCCGACAAGAGCCAATGGCTTCTTTGCATTGTTGATAAGTTCAGCAGCCGCCTTGACAGTCTCCTCATCTATCTTAGGATAAGGAATATAAGAGCGGACGCGGTCTGTCTTTCCCGGCATCCATTTGGCTTTCTGGATCTGGGCATTACGTGGGAAGTCAAGTACGACAGGACCCGGACGACCACTGCGCGCAATGTAGAAAGCACGGTTCACTGCCCATGCAACATCTTCTGCACGACGAATCTGATAGCTCCACTTTGTGATAGGCTGGGACATGCCTACCAGGTCTACTTCCTGGAAGGCGTCTGTACCCAATGAGCCTACACCCACCTGCCCGGCGATGATCACGATAGGAATGGAGTCCATCATCGCGTCGGCTACGCCGGTAAGCGTGTTTGTGGCACCAGGACCGGAAGTGACAATCGTCACACCAACCTCACCACTGACACGCGCATATCCCTCGGCAGCATGGGCAGCACCTTGCTCATGGCGGACGAGGACATGATGAAACCATGGATCTTTCTTATGGGTGTAGGTATATAAGGCATCATAAACCGGCATGATAGCACCTCCGGGGTAACCGAAGATCGTGTGCACATTCTCCTGGTACAATGCCCGCATCAATATCTCTGAACCGCTGCACTCTTCACCGATACGCACTCCCGACCAGGGAGCCTCCGGTTCTGTCCAAGCAGCAGCCTGTGTTGTTTGATTTTGATTCTCGCTCATATTTTGTCTTTGTATTGTTCTCGTTTAGTCAATGATTCTCACGCCACCCTTGTCTGCGGAGCTCACGCTCTGAGCATATGCACGCAAAGCCTTGCTGACGACACGGTGACGTTTCAAGGGCTGTTGCGGACGGGCGTTGAGTTCTTCGTCGCTCAACTTCACATTAATGCTACGGTTGGGGATGTCAATCTCAATGATATCGCCATCCTTGATCTTTCCTATGTTACCACCGGCAGCAGCCTCTGGTGAAATATGTCCGATGCTCAGTCCACTCGTACCACCGGAGAAGCGGCCATCGGTGATCAGAGCACATTCCTTACCTAAGTGACGACTCTTGATATATGAGGTTGGATAGAGCATTTCCTGCATACCAGGACCACCCTTAGGACCTTCATGGGTAATCACCACGCAGTCACCACTCTTCACCTTGCCACCCAAGATACCCTCACAAGCATCTTCCTGGGAGTCAAAGACAACAGCAGGGCCGGAGAAATGCCACAGGCTCTCGTCGACACCGGCTGTCTTCACCACACAACCATCTTGTGCGATATTACCGAAGAGCACAGCCAAGCCGCCATCTTTGGTATAAGCGTGCTGCAGATCACGAATACATCCGTTGACTCTATCAGTGTCAAGTGATGGCCACTGCGTGTCCTGACTACCCATCTTGGTAGAGAACTTCCGGCCAGGGGCACTATGATAGATGCGGTCAGCCTCCGGGTCAATCGTAGCACCCGTGATATCGTATTTCTTCATGGCCTCGCCCAAAGTCATACCATCCACACGCTTCACGTTGGGACAGATCAGACCGCCTTTGTTCAACTCATTGAGGATGCCGAGGATGCCACCAGCACGGTTGCATTCCTGTACAGAATACTTCTGAGTATTTGGAGCCAGCTTACAGATGCAAGGAACCTTGCGGGACAGTTGATCGATGTCGTGCATCTTGAAGTCCACCCCACCCTCTTGAGCAACGGCTAAGAGATGGAGCACCGTATTGGTACTGCCACCCATGGCGATGTCGAGTGTCATAGCATTGAGGAAAGCATCTTTTGTGGCAATGTTACGAGGCAACACGCTCTCGTCGCCATCCTTGTAATAAGCCAGTGCATTCTTGACAATTTGCCGTGCAGCCTGCTTGAAGAGCTCGATACGATTGACATGTGTAGCGAGGATCGTACCATTACCAGGCAGACCAAGGCCGATAGCCTCTGTCAGCGAGTTCATGGAGTTAGCCGTAAACATTCCCGAGCAGCATCCACAACCTGGGCAGGCACACGACTCAATCTTCTGCAATTCATCATCGCTCACCTCTGCGTCAGCACCTTTGATCATAGCAGTGATTAAGTCTGCGTTCTCACCATTCCAGCGTCCGGCCTCCATAGGGCCACCAGAGCAGAACACCGTAGGGATGTTAAGACGCATGGCAGCCATGAGCATACCCGGTGTGACCTTGTCGCAATTGGAGATGCAGATCATGGCATCTGCCTTGTGGGCGTTTACCATATACTCAACCGAGTCTGCAATGATATCGCGGGAAGGCAGAGAGTAGAGCATGCCGTCATGTCCCATAGCAATTCCATCGTCGATAGCGATCGTATTGAACTCGGCAGCATAGCACCCCATGCTTTCGATCTCCTGCTTAACAATCTGACCTATATCGTGTAAATGAGTATGCCCTGGTACGAACTGGGTGAAAGAGTTGACAACAGCAATGATAGGCTTACCAAACTGCTCATGCTTCATTCCTGTTGCTACCCAAAGAGCGCGGGCTCCCGCCATTCTTCTGCCTTCAGTACAGACAGCACTTCTCAATTGATGCTTCATAAATCTTATTCTTATTGGTATTTTCATGCAAAGATACAACAATTCTTGCAATCTACAACAAAAAAGTCTGATATTTTTAAGAATAGTAAGATCATAAGCGATATAAGACAAAAGCAAAAAAAGCTCCAAGGAGAAAAGCAAGCAGCTTTCTTCCTTGGAGCCATTAACGATTCTTACCTTAAGAAAACACTCTCACGGAAGGAGAAAATGATTACTTCAGATACTCCTCAAACCACTGTGTGATTTGACGAAGAAGGTGATTGCGAGTATTTCCACCTGAGATACCATGATTACGGTTGGTATAATACACCTCTTTGAAATCCTTATCTGCCTGCACCAAAGCCTCAGCATATTCAAAGGTATTCTGCGGATGTACGTTGTCGTCTGCTGTTCCATGGCAGATAAGTAATGCGCCATGGAGTTTGTCGGCACGCGTGATGGCGTTATCGTTGTAACCGTCAGGATTCTCCTTCGGTGTGCGCATGTAACGCTCGGTATAGATCGTATCGTAGTAACGGTAGCTTGTGGGAGGAGCAACGGCAACACCAGCTTTGAATACAGGGCGGCCTTCACTCATGCTCATTAACGTACAGAAGCCACCATAAGACCAGCCCCAGATACCAATGTTGTCTTTGTCGACATAAGATTGTTTACCTAACCACAGTGCTGTCTCAACCTGATCCTTGGCCTCCAAATTGCCCAAATGAAGATAAGTGCACTTCTCAAAGTCTGCACCGCGTCCGCCAGTACCCCGGCCATCCACACAGACAATGATGAAGCCCTGCTGAGCAAGATACTGGTCATAAGCCCCACCTTGTCTCATGGATCCTGCATCCCAAGAATTAATGACCTGCTGATTGCCCGGTCCGCTATATTGGAACATGATCACGGGATATTTCTTATTGGGATCAAAGTTGGCCGGCTTGATCATCCATCCATTGAGTTTAATGCCCTCGGAAGTGGTAAAAGAGAAAGTCTCCCGCTTCGTCCAACCATACTCACGGATCTTTTGTTTCAATGTCTGGTTGTCGAGGTTGGTAGCAATCACCTTACCACTGTTGCTGCAGGTACTATATATATAAGGTGTATCATAGTCGCTCCAGCAATTGACGAAATAGCGAAGATCGCTGGAGAAGATGGCCGAGTTCCAACCTTCATTCTTAGTGAGTCGCTCAGTCTTTCCGTCCTTATGTGACACATAGATCTGCCGGTCCTGAGGATTGAGAGCTGCTGCCTGATAATAGACATCACCCGTCTTATCGTCATAACCGTAGACATCTGTTATATCGAAATTTCCATTTCCGATCTTACGCAACAACTGCCCATTGCTATTATAGAGATAGAGATGCATGTAACCATCGCGGTCGGAGGGCAACAAGATATAATCACTGCCAATGCGTGCGGTCTCTATCGCCTCCTCTTTGACGTAACGGGAGATACGATCTGATAGTAGCAACTGCGCGACCGTGCTGCGAGGATTGACACCATAGAGATTCAGTACGTCCTGATGGCGGTTCATCGTATATACAATGATACGATCGGGATTGGAAGTGGGAAGGATGCGTGGCATATAGCCATCGCTGTCCACAGGCACCTGCAGACGCTGAATACGATGAGACTGAATGTCGAAACTCCAGGCGCTGACGGTGGCATTGCGTTCACCAGCCTTCGGATACTTGTAAGCATACACACCGGGATAGACCGCATATTCCTTATGCTCAGGGCTTAAGCCCTTGAACATCTGTAAGCGATACTGCTGTACGGCACTCTCATCGTAACGGAGCCAACAGAGCATTGTGCCGTCAGCATTGAACGTCAAAGCATGAGAGAAAGCAAACTCCTCTTCGTTGACCCAGTCAGGAATGCCATTGATGACATGATTGAAAAGTCCATCCTTAGTCACCTGACTCTCACTGTTGTTATAGAGAAGCTTTACCAAAAAGATGTTATTGTCACGGACAAATGCCACCTTGGTGCCATCGGGCGACCATACCGGAGCTTGCTGTGGACCACCATCTGACAAGGGTTCCAGCTTACGTGAAGCCATGGTGTAGATATAGAAGACAGCTTTGTAAGAGCGGCGATAGACCGGTTGCGTCTTAGTACGGATCAACATTCGCTTGCCATCCGGCGACATGATGTAACCGTCGAAGTTGTCAATCTTAACGCCCTGTGTGTCATCAACATCAAACAACACTGCAGTTTGCTTACCGGTCTTGAAAGAATACTGTATCACCTGTTTACCATCCTGAGAGATGCTGGCATACTGATCAGTACCCTCTAAAGGATTAATACCTGTCATTCGCAGGGCAGTAAACTCACCTGCCGTCAACGCTTTGAGATCAATGCGCTTCGCAGCTGCACTGGAAAGGGTAAAAGCCATACAAAGGAAAATGACAAAAACGACTTTTTTCATATTATTATATTTAATAGCTAAAGAATACAAAATATATAGAACTTACAAACATAGAGGCCATCACATAGAGCAGCAGGAAAGGCATCAGCAGTGCATGCTGCGAGCAAAGAGCCCGACAGACGCCATCAATACCTTGCAGCGTGCCACTGATCAAGCCAAAGACGATCGATATAGTGGTCAGCATGAAGCAAACACTCGGAACAATGCTCGCAGAGAAACTACTGTCTGATAATGTTCCTGTGACGCTAAGAAGCACTGCCTGCGGCGGAACAATTAACAATAAGAGACAGACTATCTGTAAAGCACAGAAAGAGACGGCAGAAATCAATGCCAACTTGACACGACGTGGAAGTGCTGAGAATCCAGTCTTCACACTTTGAGTGATCGTTGTCAGAATGTTGCTTCCTCTCATCCCCCCAAGAGCAAAGGCACCCAAGATGAGCCATAACAAAGGTGCAGAAGCCTCACTCTCTACAAAATAACCAAAGAACCACCTGATGCCCCGAGCACTCAGCAATGAGATAATTGATGACTGGGGCATGGCGGCAGACAATAGCCATGAAAGGAAGATGAGTACTAACTGAGCCAAAGCCAGCCCTATAGAAAGTCTATAAATGACTCTGTACCAATGCCACGATCTCTGTCTATGCTTCATCGGGCTGCAAATTATCCAAATCGAGAATATGCAACTGCAAGGCACGGACAACCAAGCGAGTCGCATTGACGCTGGTACCCTTGCTGTCAGGGAAGAGACGACTTACCAATTCATTCTGGCGTTTTTCAAGACTCTTGACACCAAACGGCATACCTCTCAGTGCTGTAATCTGTTCCTTGGTATATCCCAAAGCCAAGTGACGAAGGAAACGCTCGTCATACTCATCAATATCGTAATCGATCAATGCTTCCTGACGCATCAGGTCATTGTTTACACTACGTTTGAAGCGCTCCACAATCTTCTCCAAGATGGGCTGATTGAAAACAAGTCGCTTGCCGTCCATCACGCTCGCTACATCGCCACGGGTCAGCAACTCACCACTCTTGAGGATGATGCCATCACAGCCGGCATCCAGCGCGTCAACCCAAAGTTTCTCATTGAGAATCTCACCGGTAAAGATCAGAACCTTTACCTCAGAATGAGCCTGCTTGGTTTCCCGACAAAGCTCCACGCCCACAGTGGTAGAACCGCTAAGTCCCAGATCCAGCAACACAAGATCCGGTAACTGCTTACCCATGAGTTTACGGTAGGACACCTCATCCGGAGCCGTACCAATGATATGGGCTTCCGGAATATCATTCTTGAATATTCCTTCTGTACCTTTCAACTCCAAAGGCACATCTTCCACAATCACAACATTAAAGTCTTTCATATGCTTATATGATTATTTTTTATTTCTAACAGACAACGCTCATTCATCCGATCTGGCATCACAACCTCGATCAGAGTTCCTTCTTTGTGGACATGAGCGCTCAAGCCACAGGCTCTTTGGCTGGTCGCCTCTCCCATCTCACGCACAATCTGACGGCATAGCAGAAAACGTACATCAGAAGTATAGGGAGTGAAAAGAGCACGACAAGCTTCCTCATCATCGTGACGCTGACTTAATAAGCATTGCATCTTGAGATAGCCATCGTCAAGCATCTTACTTATCACTGCCGGTGTTTTTCTATCATTTACATCGGTCAGCAGATCAAAGAAATAGTCTACCATCTCGTCATCCAAGCGTATGGGTGGTAACTGTCTCATGGCTTGCTGAGCCAGCACCACGTAAAGATCATGATAGTAATCGACAACTTCTACTATGTCGTCAATGCTGTCCGGCGACTCTTGCACCAGCTGTCTGATACGTGAGGGATAGTACATCGTCTCATGCTTAAACGCAGAAAGGCAATTGTCAAGTACACTATTGGAGACATGCAAACGGGCTGTCTCCAAATTCAGTTTTCGCAAATTGTCTTCGGCAAACTCCAGATCATCAGCCTGCCGGAGTTGCCCTTGCATCGCATCGAGTTCGGCCTGGCGCACCGTCTGCACGATATTTGTTAGCGTGGAGAGCTGATCCTCGTTTAGGTCAAACGAAGCGAAGTCTGCCAAATGATCGATACCTTTGAGTTTCTGTTCATCAGAGAGATCAGACGTAAGCAACTGATTCATTCGCCTAATACGGTCTATGCATGACTGATAGTCGAGTCGATGGCGGTAATAGAGAAAATAATAGGCAGGAAGAATGGTCAGAAGTAACAACACAAGTAGGATGATGGCCACAGTCTTGTTGTTTTCACTGCGTTGCATCGTACGGACATAATCCGGCAGACTACTGTCGGCACTGGCCTGCCGGAAGAGACGGGTATAGACGCCATTGCTTTTCTCGTAGAGTTTCCATTGGTGCAACGCCAGCGCCGCCACCGCCGTCTCGTTGCTGACATCAAGCAAAATGGCAGTATCATTAGGTGAGAGTACAGCCCGACAACTGTCTGCGAAACGCAGAGCCCTCCCATATTCTCCACGTATGTTACAGTAATAAGTACTGTCGGCATAAATAGCAGCCTGACTTTCATGGGCATAGCCTCTACGTGGTACAGAAGGTGTAGAGAGTATTGGCAAGATAGTGGCAAACAACAGCAAGATCATGGTAAGCGCACGGCGGAAGCCATAAGGCAAGCGAAAGAAGACACGCGTACCTTTACCAAGTTCACTCTCCGCACCAATGGCCGCAACACTAAAGATGCGACTCATCTTCTTGTATTTCTCGATGATGCCATTGCAGTTTTTCAGTCCAAAGCCATGCCCACCCGCATAGGTTCGGTCAAATATGTGACTTAGCTTCTCCTTTGTCATACCCGGTCCGTTATCCTCTATACTGATCTCAACATAGTCAGCCGTGCTGCTGGCTTCTACTTTCACCACGCCACCCTCTTTAGAGAATTTTCTCGCGTTATCCGCTATCGTGTTGATCATAAACAAAGTGAGCGTCTTGTCAGCTTTCACCTTCAAGTCTGTCGGTTTCACCTGTAGATCAATACCTTTGATACGGAATGACGTTTTTGAGCGTTCGACCATCTCAAAAAGATCCTGCAAGTCAAAGCTCTCGATCTTTAAGCTCACATCTCCTTGACGCATCTGTATCCATTGTGTCAGCACCGAATTATAGTCATTGATGCTGTCAGTTATCTCAATGAGATAGTCATAGTTGCGTTTTTTCCATTCAGCATCCCTACCCTTTTGCAGACTCTCTTTCTCCTGCTTCAACTGGTGAATGACATACACCATGCGGTCTATGAAAGGCAAGATGCTGTTGACCAGTTGCACCTTTGCACGAGCATCAAGGTTTCTACGCTTGTATTGTCGTAAATGCAGTTTGCCGACAGCCAGTTGTTCTTTCATCTCACTGATATTCTCAATCATGAGACGATTACGGTCCGCATTTTGGTTTTGCCAGTTTCTTAGAGGTTCCAACAGTGTATCCAGCGAGAAAGCCTCATCACTTCTGCGACGTTTTGCATCGAAGACAAAGAGCAAGATAACAAAAATAAGAATCATCAGCACCACTGCTACAAGCATGACATTGAGCTGACGAGAGGAATGATTGAGCTGGCTGGCGCGCGCCTCGAGCTGGCGATCCTGACGCGTGCGTTCCTGTATGTCGAGATAGATATTCCTGTTTCGGTCGCTGTTGGCTTTGTCATCAACAGCAGAATAGACCAACGATAGCCGCTCACGTATGGAAGCCACCAGATCCGGAGCCTGATGTACGGCCTTGATGGATAAAGCCCGTTGAAGGCATATCAAGGCAGAGCGGTAATCATGGATATACCAATAGCATTCCGCTAAAGTGCGGTTGGCACCTGCTACTTGATACACATCACCATATGCCGTAAAGATTTGCAAAGCTCGTAAAGCCAGATTGCCCGCTAAGAGAGAATCTGGCATGTCATCTGTGTTTAAGTACTTAAATGCCGGGACATTATTACGCATCAACAGACGGCGCATGCCCGGATCCTGCAGATGCTCGCTGATAGCCTGCAAAGTCTGAGCTTCCCAAAATGGCAAGTCGCAACGTTGGGTCAAAACATATGCCTGAATCAGGTAGTCAAACTCTGATTGGGCTATATCCTGCTTGTTACCTCCCGAGATGATTCCCCCTGCACCGATATTATAGCAGTAGTTGATGTATTGTGCGGTATCCTGCATGAGTTGATTCCAAGAACTCATGTCTTGAATAGCCTGAGCAGCTTGCTGATTCAGTCCGACATAATAGTAGTAAACGGAAGTGACTATCTGAAATTCACTCTGAGCATACAGCAGTCTTCTTTGTTGATGTGGAGATAATCTGTATGACTCTTTCTGAAAACGTTGCATACACCGAAGTGCACGCTCATGATAGTCATAGAACTCCTTATTAAAAGACTCGCGTTGACACAAACGCATCAACTGCACATCAGAAATGAGTATCTCTATCTGATTATCAGTTAGTTCTGGTACTTGTTTCAGAAGTTTCCAAGCATCTCTATACTTCATCCTTGCAATGTCGACAAATGCAAGATTGTTATAGGCTTCAGCTGCACCGTCACTCTGACTGTCAGCTTCTCTCAAAGCCCGTCGGGCATATACCTCAGCTGAGTCAAGATTGCGATAATGCCAAGTATAGGACTGCTCATTAAGACGATCTACCCGTTCTTGCTTCTTCCCGGAGCAAGAATATAGTAATGGCAGCAAAATGACAAGCGCCAACATCTCTAACCAAAGCCTATAGACCGGCTTTTTTATTGTGTTTAGCAGACAGATCATGTATTTGTATCTCTCCTTGCAAAAATACAATTATTTTTTGAAAAGAAAAAGAAAATACTGAAAATTGACTCATACCTGTAAATTATTTGCCTTCTTAGCGTCTATTCTAAGTTTTTATTGCTATTTTTGCAACAACATATATAATATGAGCATGACCAACAGCAAAATTAGAATAAAGGATATCGCAGAGCGTGCAGGAGTGTCGGTGGGAACCGTGGACAGAGTTTTGCACAAAAGACCTAATGTGTCACCCTCTGCCAAGGCGAAGGTAGAGAAAGCATTAGAAGAGATGAATTATCAGCCAAATATGTACGCCTCTGCATTGGCATACAACAAGACATATACTTTTCACGTCATCATCCCACAGCACGAACAAATTGCCTATTGGGAGGAAATTGAAGAAGGTGTCAAGAATGCGCAAGAAGCGCGTCGGGATTTTCATATCTCAGCAGAGATCCATCACTACGAACGCTTTAATGCCAAATCATTCAAAGAGACTACCGAAGCTTGTCTTCAAGCCAAACCTGACGGCGTAGTCATTGTGCCGGCTGATTTGGAAAATACGCGTGCCTTTACGGATCAACTCCATGCCAACAATATCCCTTTTATCATGCTTGACTCGTATATGCCTGACCTGAAACCATTGTCGTTTTTCGGTCAGGACTCTTTTGCCAGTGGCTATTTTGCAGCACGGATGCTGATGCTCATCGCCGCCAATGAGAAGCAAATCGTGTTGATGAAATTTACAAAGAATGGTTATGTTGCCAGTAAACAACAGGACAATCGAGAGGTAGGTTTCAGACATTATATGCACGACCACTTCCCAGAAACAGAAATCATAGAATTTGAAGTGCCTTTGGAGGGTACCAGAAGTCTTTATGACAAACAGATGGAAGCCTTGTTTCAAGCTCATCCAAATATTCATCATTGCATCACCCTGGGGTCTAAAGCTCATATCATGGGCGACTTTCTATTGCGCACCAACCGACGTGACGTACAGATTATGGGGTATGACATGGTTGGAAAGAACGCAGAATGCCTGAGGAGAGGCAGTATCTCCTTTCTCATTGCTCAGCATGCCTTTCTTCAAGGTTATTCTTGCATTGACACTCTCTTCCAAGCCATCGTCCTGAAGAAAGAAGTCAATCCGGTCAATTACATGCCAATAGAATTGCTCACCAAAGAGAATGTGAACTTTTATAGGCGCACGCAACTTTAAAAAGGATATACGTTCATACCATATATTATGAGCATGATTAACAAAACAAACGCAAAAGGATTGCTGGCACTATCACCACTCATCGTGTTTATCCTGCTCTATCTGATCTTGAGTATTGCTGCAGGAGACTTCTATAAAGTGCCCATGACAGTGGTCTTTATGATCGCCAGCATCTATGCCATCGCCATCTCTGGGGGCTTTCCATTGCGTAAGCGCATCGACATCTTTAGCAGAGGAGCAAGCAGTGATAATCTGATGCTGATGCTTTGGATTTATGTTTTGGCAGGAGCATTTGCCTCCTCAGCCAAAAGCATGGGGGCCATTGATGCTACCGTGGGTGCCACGCTGAGTATCTTACCTTCCAGTTTAGTTCTTCCCGGTTTGTTTGTGGCAGCATGCTTTATCTCTACCGCCATAGGAACAAGTGTCGGTACTGTGGTGGCTCTTGTGCCGATAGCAGCTGGTGTCGCTCAACAGACTGGCAGCAGTCTGCCCTTGTTAACCGCAATCATCGTCGGAGGTGCTTACTTTGGCGACAATCTCTCGTTTATCTCAGACACCACTGTCGTCGCCACCCAAACACAAGGTTGCAAGATGAGTGATAAGTTCCGCGTGAACGTGCTTATTGCCACACCTGCCGCTATACTCATGCTGATCATCTATACCTTAATGGGACAAGGAGTCGTTGCACCGACACATGCTGCAACTGTCAGCTTTGTCAAAGTGATACCATATCTGATGGTGATCATTCTTGCTATCACAGGCATGAATGTCATGGCCGTGCTCGTCATCGGCTCACTTGCCTGCGGCTTCATCGGCATGATCGACGGCAGTTACGACTTCTTTGCCTGGCTGATAGCTATGGGTAAAGGCATAAGCGGCATGGGAGAGTTGATCATGGTCGCCATGATGGCTGGTGGTATGCTGGAGATTATCAGAGAGAATGGAGGCATCGACTTCATCATCAACAAGTTCACCTCACGCGTGCATACCAAACGAGGCGCTGAATTCGCAGCAGCCGCCTTGGTGAGCCTTGTCAATATCTGTACAGCCAACAACACGATTGCTATACTCACCATTGGCGACATCGCCAAGAAGTTAGGAGATCGCTTCGGTGTCGACAACAGAAAGAATGCCAGCATCCTCGATACTTTCTCCTGCACTATACAGGGCCTGCTCCCTTATGGTGTGCAAATGCTTTTGGCTGCAGGTTTGGCAGGATGTAGTCCTATGCAGATTCTCCCGTATCTTTATTATCCTATGGCTTTAGGTGTAGCGGGGATTCTTGCCATCGCTTTACGCTTCCCCAAGCAGTATTCTTAACTCGTTTGTGAAATGGATGTCATCACACGTAATTTCTTTCGACTGATCCGTTCGGGATCTCTCAACGAGCAGGAGGCTATGGAGCCGATGTCCGCTTTTAAATGGCAACGTCTGTTTCAAATGGTTCAGACTCAACATGTGGAGGCCTCAACGTTAAAGGGAATTGCCAATCATCATGAAGATGAGATGATGAATATACCTCAGGAACTCACAGAAGCCTTGAATTCATCCGCTCATCAGCAACCTAAGGCTCAGTTGAGCAACCGCTTTCTCAACTATCGTCTGCAAAAAATCGTCAACAACGAATATCATGCTATCGATACGAATATAGAAGCACTGGAACTGTTGAGAATCATCGTCAACAATGTCTCGTCAATGCTCAACAAAGGCATCATGTTAGGCGGACTTATACAATTAGGTAGTTTCTTAAGAACGAAGGGGGACAAAGTAGACTTCGTGAAATTGGAACACTGGCTAAGTAAACTTCATATTCGTCGCATGGCCCAATTGCAGGGTAGCATGCTCATGGCTGTATTTCAGTTTGAGCAGGACGAATTGCCTTTTGTCGATCATGTGGAATCCTCTGCCTATAAGCTCGTCATGCGGTCGGTCCACCACACAGTAAGCGACACAGCTGAAGAATGGCATTTCAGGCAGGGCAAGGCAGGTTTCGTTCAGAACAACTCTTCTTTACTTCGCCGCAACTTGCGCCGTGGGCTCTGCTATGTGGTTTATGCCCCCATAGAGACCGTCAGCAATTTCTTCCACAACTTCGCCCGTTCGTTGCAGGAAATTGAAGAATAAGCGGTATAAGGCAGAGATGGGAAATATACAAAGGAGACATCTGCTGCTCTTAATTAATTTTAATTATTAAATGATGTCATACGCGTTAAGGAAACTTTTCGCTAATTTTGCAACTATGAATCGTTTCATAATTTGCATCATGGCTCTGTTCGCATCCTTGGGCTTACATGCCCAAGACTATGTGGAATGCGAAGATACGTGCAGTCACATACATGGCATTGACTTGAGTCACTATCAAGGTAATGTGTTCTGGGAGACAATTGGTGCTTCCAAAATGGCATATGTGTATCTCAAGGCGTCAGAAGGTGGAAGCCGTATAGACAGCAAATACAAACAAAACATAGATCTTGCCCATCGTTACGGCCTGAAGGTTGGATCCTACCATTTCTATCGTCCCAACATTCCCCAACAGACACAGCTCGAGAATTTCAAAACACAATGTAGGCCCGGAGATCAGGATCTTATACCCATGGTAGATGTGGAAACGAGGAGTGGGCTCTCTGTTCAGGCATTTCAAGACTCACTCTTTCTTTTCCTCCATCTTATGGAAAAGGCCTATCAGCAAAAGCCTCTTATCTACACCGGAGCCAACTTCTATGACGACAACTTGTTAGGAAAGTTGAGAGACTACAAAGTGATGATTGCCCAATATACAAAAAGGAGTCCGGTGCTGAAAGATGATCTCGATTACATTATGTGGCAATATACTGGTAAAGGTCATCTCAATGGCATCAACGGATACGTCGATAAGAGTCGATTCATGGGGAAACATAAACTCAGAGAAATCAGGTTCCGACACCGTTAGTAGAGAACTGATAGAATTTTAACGTTAAAATCTAAATATACTTTTCATTATGGCTATTATAAAATGTCCCGAATGTGGGCGGCAAATCAGTGACAAAGCTCCTGCATGTCCAAACTGTGGTGTCCCCATCGCCGGTAAAATCGTAAGATGCCCTCAATGTGGTGAAATCTATTTCAAAGATCAGGAGATGTGCCCAAATTGCCATCATCTCACTCCACGGGGAGAGACTTTGGTAAAAGGACAGGTCGGTAACAATTCCTTTGACAATAATCGTGATTCGCAACCGCAGAGCGGTACTAACACTCAGACTTTTGAAAAACAACAAGACGAGGCAAGAAAACCACAACCTCCCACTCCGCCGAAAACAAGTAACAGCTATCAGCGAACGGAGGCAAGAGATGCTCAGCGCGTCGTTCCACCCACATCGTCTGACCATCGTCAAAAGCCCGAGGCACCCAAGAAAAGCTATAGTGCATTGATTATTGGTCTCATTCTTGCCGTTTTAGCTTGCGGCGTTTGTTTCTACTTCTACAATAATAGCAAGAACTCAAAAGAAGAGGAAGCTTATGAGTTTGCAATGAAGAGCGATGACCCAACTGTCTTGCAGACTTATCTTGATACCAATCCAGATGCACCGGAAGCACACCGTGACTCTGTTGAAGCAAAACTCCAGAGCTTAAAACAGACAGACATCGACTGGACCAATGCCGTCGTCAGTGGCTCCCGCACAGCTTTGGAGGACTATCTCACCAAGCACCCAAACTCAGAACATAAGGCTGACGCTCTTCACAAGATCGACTCCTTGGACTGGATTGATGCTACAAACGGCAATTCAGAACAGTCCTATACTACGTATCTGAACGAACATGCAAATGGTGAGCACGTTGATCAAGCTAACAACGCGCTGAAGTTGCTCAAAGCCAAAACTGTGCAGCCTGAGGAAAAAACCATGGTCAGTGCTGTATTCCGTCATTTCTTCCAAGCTATCAATGCTAAGAATGAAGATGGCTTGACGGCTACTGTAGCGCCTCTCATGTCTAACTTCCTCGGCAAGTCAGATGCGACCAAAGCTGATGTTGCCGTTTTCCTGAGCAAAATCTATAAAGATGATATCTCGAACATGAATTGGCACATCAACAACGACTATAAAATTAGCAAGAAGGAAGTGGGAGATGAGGAATACCAGTACAACACAACTTTCTCGGCAGTCCAGAAAGTCGAAAAGGCTGATGGCACTTCGACAAGTACCCGCTTCAATATCAAGGCCACTATCGGACCTGATGGTCTGATCTCTTCCATGTCCATGACAAAGATATTGGAATAGGAGCATAATAATATATTAATGACTATACAGAGGTTATTATCTTTTAGGTGATAGCCTCTGTTATATTTCTCTAAACCGCTACTGTTGCATGAGCTGACAACACGATCTCTTGCAGTATATCTTCCTCCACATCTTTGTTGAGTAAACTGACATTTTTCCGCTCAAATGCAGGCGTTTTTCTGAACCGACACCTATGTTGCTCTCAATTTTGCGAATTTTGAGGTTTTTTTTGTAATCATTTGACTTACAAAGCGTTATAATTGCAGAGCGTTTTCGCCTTCAGAAAAACAGCAATTTTACAATGAAATTTTAGTGATTTCGCTTGTCAGAAAGCCTTTTTGATGCTGTCATCTCGGTAAGATGACATGATCAGAAAGGCAGTTTGACCTGGTCAGAAAGCCTTTCTGACAGTATCAGGAAGGTACTTTGACAACATGAGTCGGCAAAAAACGATGACTCATCTTTGTTTTTTCTCATTTTCGAGTTTCCTCGCTCTCTAGATTGTGGCTCCGCGGTGATGCCATTTTGTAAAGATTCATATATCCGTATGTTTCCTTTCAAGCACCATCATTTGCTTTATATTTTTGTGTCATGATAATGATTGATAAAGCATAAAAGACCATTCTTCTGATAAGGGCTAATCTTCCAGCAGTGTTTTACGAATCTTACTCATCTGTGTGGAGATACATTCGCCGAACAGTTACCACTCTTTGTCAAATTGTTAAATTCCGTATTATCAATAAGGAAGTCACATTATTTTTGTACCTTTGCAAGGCATTTTAGATCAACCACAATAATAATCAGAAGATATAATGATTACACTGACAAACCTTGCCGTACAGTTTGGCAAGAGAGTTCTTTATAAAGACGTAAACATCAAGTTCACCCGGGGTAATATTTACGGAGTCATCGGTGCCAACGGTGCAGGAAAGTCAACACTGCTTCGCGCTATCAGCGGAGATCTTGAGCCCAATAAAGGTTCCGTTGAATTTGGAGCGGGCGAGCGTCTGTCTATTTTGGAACAGGATCACTTCAAATACGATGCTTTCAGCGTCATGGACACCGTTTTGATGGGCTATGAAGCTCTTTGGAACAATATAAAAGAGCGTGAGGCTCTCTATTCCAAGCCTGAGATGACCGACGAAGATGGCAACCGCGCAGCAGAACTGGAGGAAAAGTTCGCTGAGATGAATGGTTGGGAGGCAGAGAGCAATGCTGCCCAGCTGCTCCAGAACTTGGGCGTCAACGAAAACTTACATCAAAAACAGATGTCAGAGCTCTCCAACAATGAGAAAGTTCGCGTCATGTTGGCAAAGGCCCTCTTTGGAAAACCAGACAACCTTCTTCTCGACGAGCCCACCAACGACTTGGATCTCGACACAGTCGAGTGGTTGGAAGACTACTTAGGCGATATTGACGAGAACCAGACGGTGCTCGTTGTCAGCCACGACCGTCACTTCCTTGACGCCGTGAGCACACAGACCATCGACATCGACTTCGGTAAAGTAACTGTCTTTGCCGGTAACTACAGTTTCTGGTACGAAAGCTCCCAGCTCGCTCTGCGTCAGGCTCAGAACCAGCGCATGAAGGCTGAAGAAAAGAAGAAGCAATTGGAAGAGTTCATCCGCCGCTTCTCTGCCAATGTGGCAAAGAGCAAGCAGACCACATCGCGTAAGAAGATGTTGGAGAGACTCAACGTAGAGGAGATCCGTCCATCCAGCCGCAAGTATCCTGGCATCATCTTCCAAATGGATCGTGACCCCGGTAACCAGATCCTCGAAGTAGAGAATCTGAAAGCTGTCGATGCAGACGGTACCGTTCTCTTTGACAATGTCAACTTCAATATCGAGAAGGATCAGAAAGTTGTCTTCCTGAGTCACAATCCTAAAGCCATGACTGCTCTCTTCGAGATCATCAATGGCAATCGACAGGCCGACGGAGGCATCTATAAGTGGGGCGTGACCATCACCACAGCCTATCTTCCTCTCGACAATACGAAGTTCTTCCAGTCCGACTTGAATCTCGTTGACTGGCTGAGTCAATATGGCGCTGGCAATGAGGTGACAATGAAGGCTTATCTCGGCCGTATGCTTTTCCGTCAGGAAGAGGTTGAGAAGAAGGTCAACGTACTTTCCGGTGGTGAGAAGATGCGTTGCATGATTGCAAGAATGCAACTGCAAAACGCCAACTGCCTCATCCTCGACACCCCCACCAACCACCTCGACCTTGAGAGCATCCAAGCGTTCAACAACAATCTGGTCTCGTTCAAAGGCAACGTGCTTTTCTCCAGCCACGACCACGAGTTTATCGAAACGGTAGCCAACCGCATCATCGAACTCACACCGAGTGGTACGATCGACAAGCTGATGCCATACGATGAGTATATCCACGATGATACCATCAAAGAGCAGAAAGCAAAAATGTACGGCGGAAACGCTTAAAATGGCAGTATATGTCCATTCGGCACATTTTTTGCAAAGCTTTCATTAAAAAACATTTTATCATGGAAGAAAAGAAAAACGACCAAAACGAAAGAGACATAAAAGTCGAAGGTGCTGAAAGCAAAGTTGCCAGGGAGAGTCACGATAGCGAGAAGCAAGAAAAAGCTACTGCTGACGCTCATAAACAAGAGAATAACACTCACGAGAACCATCAAAGTAAGCACGACAACAATAATAAGGAGAATGGAAAGGAGCAGGCTAAGGAGGAGAAGAAAGATCCTCTGGCTGAGGCACAAGCAGAAATAGAGGAGCTCAAAGACCGCTATCTCCGCACGGCTGCAGAGTTCGATAATTATAAGAAGCGCACGTTGCGCGAGAAAGCCGATCTCATTCTCAACGGTGGTGTGAAGACCGTGACCGCTATTCTGCCCGTTCTCGATGACTTTGAGCGTGCCATTGCCGACAAGAGTGAAGACCCGAAAGTCATTAAAGAAGGAGTGCAGATGATCTTCAACAAGTTCGTTAAGACACTGGAGAGTCTTGGTGTGAAGAAAATCGATACCAAAGACAAGGACTTCAATACCGACTACCATGAGGCTGTGGCTATGGTTCCTGGTATGGGAGATGACAAGAAAGGCAAAGTGATCGACTGCGTGCAGACTGGCTACACCATGAACGATAAAGTCATTCGCCATGCCAAAGTAGCAGTAGGACAATAATTTGTTGAAGTATCGACGGGCACAAGACAATGGAAAAAAGAGATTACTACGAAGTACTTGGCGTAAGTCGTGATGCATCGGAAGATGAAATCAAGATGGCCTATCGCAAATTGGCCATCAAATATCATCCCGACCGTAATCCTGGTAACAAAGAAGCTGAGGAGAAATTCAAGGAGGCTGCCGAAGCTTATGAGGTATTGCACGATTCTCAGAAAAGACAACAATACGATCAGTTTGGCTTCGATGGCCCGCAAGGCGGTGGCTTTGGCGGCTTCAGTGGAGGCGGCATGGACATGGACGACATCTTCTCTATGTTCGGTGACATCTTTGGAGGTCATTCCGGTTTTGGAGGCTTTGGAGGCTTCGGCGGAGGCGGCCAACGTCAGCAACAACGCGTTTACCGAGGCTCTGACCTAAGACTGAAAGTCAAACTCTCTCTTCAAGACATTGCAAGCGGAGTAACCAAGAAATTCAAAGTCAAGAAAGATGTGACTTGTACAGCTTGTCATGGAACAGGTGCTGCCAACGGCGCTAAACCAGAGACATGTCCGACTTGTCACGGTTCTGGTGTCGTCGCTCGTACCGTACGCTCCATGTTCGGCATGATGACCACGCAAAGTGAATGTCCAACCTGTCATGGCGAAGGCACTGTAATCAAAGACAAGTGCAAGGAATGCAACGGATCCGGCGTCGTCAAAGGCGAGGAAGTGGTAGAGATCAACATCCCGGCAGGCATCGAAGACGGCATGGTTCTCAATGCCCATGGTAAGGGCAACGTGGCTCCACACAACGGTATCAATGGTGACATACAGGTTTTCATTGAGGAGGAGAAGGACAGCACCTTCATCAGAGACAAGCAAGACATTATCTATAATCTGCTTCTTGACTTTCCTACAGCAGCCCTGGGAGGCGAAGTGGAAATACCGACAATCAGTGGAAGCAAGATAAAGATGAAAATCGCGCCGGGCACCCAACCGGGCATGAGTACACGACTGAGAGGTAAAGGACTCCCTGCTCTGAAAGGCTATGGCACCGGTATCGGTGACTTGGTTGTGAATATGAGTGTCTACGTTCCTAAGACACTTACAAAAGATGAGCGCAAGGCTATTGAAGAACTACGCGACAGCGAAAACTTCAAAGGCGACACGTCGACGAAGAAAAACATCTTCGAGAAATTCAAAAGCTACTTCAATTAATCCATAGCAATCCCTCCTGGCAACGGGAGGGATTATTTTTATTATCCCTTGACGATGACTTATCAAGAATGCGTTGGATACCTATTTAATAGTACACCTGTCTTTGAGCACGTAGGAGCTTCGGCTTATAAAGCAGGATTGGAGAACACCTTGGCATTGGATGAACACTTTGGTCATCCCCACAGAGCTTATCGCACGATCCATGTTGCCGGCACCAACGGTAAGGGGTCATGCTCACATACTTTAGCCTCGATTCTTCAACAGGCTGGCTATCGCGTCGGTCTCTACACTTCTCCACATTTGGTTGATTTTCGTGAACGCATTCGTGTCAACGGCAAATCCATCAGCAAGCAACGCGTCATAGACTTCGTTGAGAGTGAGCGACTTTTTTTCGAGCCCCTCCACCCTTCTTTCTTCGAATTGACGACAGCCTTGGCTTTCCTCTATTTCAAAGAGCAAAAAGTCGATATCGCCGTTATTGAGGTAGGGCTTGGCGGACGTCTTGATTGTACCAATATCATTCGTCCAGAATTGTCCATCATCACGAATATCAGTTTCGACCATACACAATTTCTTGGCAACACTTTAGCCAAGATTGCCGGAGAGAAGGCTGGTATCATCAAGCCCCACACTCCTGTTGTCATAGGAGAAACCTGTGCAGAGACACGTCCTGTCTTTGAAGCAAAAGCCAAGGCGGAAGACGCACCTATCACCTTTGCAGAAGATCAGCCGGAGGTCATCTCCTCAGTGCCATGCCATGACGCAAAATGCGGGCGCAATTATGTTACCCATGACTTCGGCTCTTTCCATGGAGAACTTGGCGGAGACTATCAGACGAAGAACACCAATACTATCTTATGCGCACTACGTGAGCTTAACGATCCTCATATTACCTTAGATTCAATCCACAAAGGTTTTTCTACCGTATCTGAGACAACAGGTCTGACGGGCAGATGGCAGATCATCAACCAGCGCCCCTTAGTCATTTGCGACACAGGGCATAATGTCGGTGGTTGGCAATATCTCGCTACACAAATCAAGAGCATTCCTTGCAAGCAATTAAGAATGGTTTTCGGCATGGTTGATGATAAAGATATATCATCCGTGATGATGCTACTACCGAAAGACGCAAAGTACTATTGGGCCCAGGCCACTTCACGACGGGCCATTCCTGCTTCCCAAGTGAAGAATCTTGGATATCAGCACCAACTACAAGGCGACGACTATGGCTCTGTTGCCAATGCTTTCCGTCAAGCTATGGCAGATGCATCAGAAGATGACTTCATTTTTGTGGGAGGCTCGAGCTATATTGTAGCAGATTTCCTATCAATAAATCATTTTTAACATTGCAATAAGGGTATTTTATCGTCGTTTATCTTGCTTTTATCACATATTTTTAGTTACTTTGCAAGTAGAAGTAAAACTATACAAGAACGTAACTAAAAACTTGTTGATATGACAAACACAACAACGGAAAATATCTGTGGTCTGAAGCGTGAAGACTTTCAGACCACTGTGAAAGGAAAGAAGACTGACCTCTTCGTGTTAAAGAACGCACAAGGCAATGAGGCTGCCATCACTAACTTTGGAGGTGCTATCGTCGCCATCATGGTTCCAGATAAGGATGGCAAACGCGCTAATGTCATTATGGGACACGACAACATCAATGATGTCATCAACTCTCCGGAGCCTTATCTCTCCCGTCTCATCGGACGTTATGGCAACCGCATTGCTAAAGGCGAGTTCACTCTCCATGGAAAAGTTTATGACGTGCCTGTCAACGACGGCCCCAATTCTCTCCACGGCGGCAAGAAAGGATTCAACGTCAAAGTTTGGGATCCAGAGTTGATGAACGACCACACGCTCGTGCTTCACTATGTATCAGCCTACGGTGAGGAAGGCTATACCGGAGAGTTGAAGACTACTGTCGTTTACACTTGGGACGACGACAACTCTCTACATATTGACTATTTAGCTTGCACCAATAAAAAAACTATTATCAACTTAACAAATCACGGTTTCTTTGCCTTAGCCGGCATCGCCAACCCAACTCCTTCTATTGACAACGTCATCTGTCAGATCAACGCAAATTACTATTTGCCGATTGACAAGACTTCTATTCCGACAGGCGAGATCCGTCTCGTAGAAGGCACACCATTTGACTTCCGCAAACCCAAGCCCTTTGGTCAGGACATCAATGCCGATAACGAGCAAATCAAGAACGGCAGTGGCTTTGACCATAACTATGTCCTCAACAAGCACGAGGAAGGAGAGATGAGCTTTGCTGCCCGACTCATTGAACCAGTGAGCGGCCGCACGATGGAAGTGTATACCACAGAGCCAGGACTGCAGCTCTATACCGGCAACTTCCTTTCCGGCATTAAGGGTACTCACGGAGCAATTTATCCACGCCGCTCCGCTGTCTGCTTGGAATGCCAGCACTTCCCCGACACACCAAACCATCCTTACTTCCCGTCAGTGGTACTTGATGCCGGAGAGCAGTACAAGCAACACACAATCTATCACTTTGGTGTCGTAGAATAAATCTCAAAATAACAGAAAGTTGCACAAGTCTGATCATCATATTCTTTAATAAGAATAGAAATATGAAAGGCTTATGCAACTTTCCGTTGTAACTTGTGAAATGAATCAATCAGTATCTGATCAATCAAAAATCATGACCAACTCATCTTCTTCCCAGCATCCTAACTATACATTTGCACTCATTGTTGTCTTTATCGTGTGCTTCCTCATTGGATTCATCACGACTATGAACAATTCAATGATTGCATTCTGCTCCAAGGCTTTTGACCTCACAGCACAACAAGGGCAATACGTTAATACCGCTTTCTACGGTGCATACCTTTTGAGTATTCCTTTTGCCATGCTGATGAGCAAAATTGGATATAAGGGCACATTAATCCTCGGCTTGGCAGTTGCCGGCATCGGCTTCATCATCAACTCCTTTGGTATCAAATCCGCCATTGCCGCTCAAGCCAACGTTTATGTTGTATTTTTGGCAAGTATGTGTCTTGTAGCTTGTGGCGTCGTGATGCTTCAAAACGTAGCCAACCCCTATGTGATGGTACTCGGAAGCCCTGAAAAAGGCGCATTCCGAATGACGTTGAGCCAAGCGCTGAACTCTGTGGCAACCACACTTGCCCCATTGTTCATTACTTATGTTATCATTCGTGGACAAGCCCCCACTCCATCTGCCGTACCTGGCCCATTCCTGGGACTTGGAATTTTCACGCTGTTAATCTGTCTAATCTTGGTATTTTTGAAGTTGCCGCGTATTGATGAGGCTAAGCAGGCAGAGGACGCAGGCGTTCATCGCGAGTATAAGAGCAGTGTGTTCAAATATCCTCATGTGTGGCTGGGTGCATTAGCTATCTTCATGTATATGGGAGTAGAAATTGGCGTACCTTCAATGCTCCCCTACAAGTTCAAGGCTATGCCGGAATATGCTTCCAACTACGCGTCTGTAGCCACCTCTTTCCTCGCATTCTATTGGGGAGGCATGATGGTAGGACGTTTTGCGGGAGCAGCTATCTTGGCTAAGTTCCAGCCTCGCAAATTGCTGAGTGCATGCCTCTGCTTGGGCGCCCTTTGCATTGCTCTGTCGATTGTTCTTCCCGGCATGGTGGGCATTTATGCTATGCTGGCAGCCGGATTGTTCCACTCTGTCATGTGGCCGTTAATCTTCAACCTCGGACTTCAAGAGCTTGGACCTCATACTAAAGCCGCTACCGGAGTTATCAATACAGGTGTCATTGGCGCAGCCCTGCTCATGCCTTTAATGGGATCTATTGTAGACGCTGCCGGCGTGATCATCGCCACCTGCTGTCTGTTTATCTTCTATGCTTATATTTTCTGGTTCTGCAACTTGGGTTCCAAGATCGGACTAAGCAAATAGACATCAGCGCTACCTTAGAGAAAAGTAAGAACATCAATATCAAATATCATTTCATCTTATAACTATTAAATTTAAGAATCATATGGATATAGAATTTGTAAGAAGCCGATTTGTGAAGCATTTTGATGGCAAGACAGGTAACATCTATGCTTCTCCAGGTCGTATCAACCTCATCGGCGAGCATACCGACTATAATGGGGGCTTCGTTTTCCCCGGTGCTGTTGAGCAGGGCATCATGGCTGAAATCCGTCCAAACGGTCAGAAGACTTGTAACGTGTATTCTATCGACCTGAAGGATATGGTACATTTCACCATTGATGATCCTAAGGGGCCTTCAGCAACATGGGCACGCTACATCTATGGCATCGTTCAGGAGATGCGCGCATTGGGTGTAGATGTCAAGCCTTTCAACGCTGCTTTTGCAGGTGATGTACCATTGGGCGCAGGTATGTCTTCCAGCGCTGCACTCGAGAGCTGCTTTGCTTATGCACTCAACGACCTCTTCGGTGACAACAAGGTCTCTAAATGGGATCTTGTCTTGGCAGGTCAGGCTACAGAGCACAAATATATAGGTGTGAACTGTGGCATCATGGATCAGTTTGCTTCTGTCTTTGGTCAGAAAGGCAAACTGATGCGTTTGGATTGCCGTAGCCGCGAGTTTGAGTACTTCCCATGGGAGCCAAAGGGCTACAAGCTCATTTTGCTCAACTCTAAAGTAAAGCACGAACTGAAAGGATCACCCTACAACGATCGCCGCAACTCGTGCGAGAATGTTGTCAAGGCTCTTGGACAGCAGTTCCCTGACAAGAAGTTCGAGACACTGCGCGACGCTGACTGGGATGAGTTGGAAGCCGTGAAGGATAAAGTCAGTGCCGAGGACTACAAGCGTGCTCACTTTGTCTTAGGTGAAAAAGACCGTGTGCTGGCTGTATGTGATGGCTTGCAAGCAGGCGACTACGAGACCGTAGGCCGCAAGATGTATGAGACTCACTATGGCCTCAGCAAAGAATACGAGGTATCTTGCGAAGAGTTGGACTACCTCAACGACATTGCTAAGGAATGCGGTGTCACCGGTAGCCGTATCATGGGCGGTGGCTTTGGTGGATGTACGATCAACTTGGTCAAAGACGAACTTTATGATAAGTTCATTGCTACCGCCAAGGAGAAGTTCAACGACAAATACGGTCACGAGCCTGCTGTCATCGATGTAGTCATCGGTGACGGATCAAGAAAGATTTGCTAAATCTCTCCTACTCTATCGTAGCCTTCTGCCTTACTCGACAGAAGGCTTTTTTATGTCTAAAGTAACGCTACGTTCTTCTCTGCATAGACGAGTACTTAGAGAATTCCCCATAGCTGGAGTCCGTAAACCAACCTATCCTTATTCGTTGTACTAAACTTATGTTTTCATAAGATCAAAACAACGTTCTTTCTTCTCATTGCTGTAAAATTCGAGATACATTTATAAAAGAGGAAAACGCTACAGACCTTACCCGAATTAGACCCATTGCTGTCTTTAAAAGTGTAAATTGTACTATTTTTCTAAAATTTCACGTGGAATATGATACAACTTACAAAAAAATATTGTAACTTTACCACCAATAAAACCAATAACTATAAACAGACATGGGAAATATCAAAAACTACTTAGGTATCGCAGGTGGTTGCCTGCTGGCACTTGCATCGTGTGCTGGTAACAAAACAGCCAGCCGTACGGTATCCGGTCTTGATCCGGCAGCCTTTGACACAACACTGAATGGAAAAAAGGTGGAGCTCATCACTTTGAAGAACAATAACGGCATGGAAGTATGCTTGACCAACTATGGAGGTCGTGTCGTTTCTCTCTGTGTACCAGATAAGGAAGGCAAGCCCACCGACGTAGTGCTCGGCTATGACAATATCCGTCAGTATGCTGATACATTGAACAGCCCCTCTGACTTTGGTTCCAGCGTCGGTCGCTATGCCAACCGCATCAAGAATGCACAAATCACTGTAGGCGGCAAAGTCTATAAGCTTCGTGCCAACGACAATGAGAATACGCTCCATGGTGGCGGCAACACGGGTTGGCTTCATCAAGTATATGATGTTCAGGCAAAGACTGACAGCAGTGTGACCTTCGCCATCACGGCTCCCGACGGTGAAAACGGTTTCCCCGGCACAGTAAAGGCAACAGCCACTTATTTGGTAAAGAGTAACAACACGCTCGACATCACCTTTAAGGCTACAACTGACAAGGAAACCGTCATCAACATGACCAACCACTCCTATTTTAATCTCAATGATGATCCTTCTAAGGTCGGCACTGACGAGGTTATGTACATCAACGCTGATAAGTTTACCCCGTCTGACGCTAAATACATTCCAACGGGTGAGATCCGTGATGTAACCGGCACACCAATGGACTTCCGTAAGCCCCACGCTATTCAGGAGACTATCACTGATACCACTTTCGACCAAATCCATAATGCCACTGGTTACGACCACAACTGGTGCCTGAATACCTTCAAGAATGGTAAAGGCGATGACACACAAGTGGCTGCAAGCCTCTTCTCACCCAAGACAGGCATTCTGCTTGAGGTGTTTACCAACGAGCCGGGCTTACAGGTCTATACAGGCAACTTCCAAGGTACAGGCATTCCTTGCAAACATGGCATTAAATATCCCAAGCATGTCAGTGTCTGCTTTGAAAGTCAGAAATACCCCGACAGTCCTACCAAGATCAACCAAAAGACCAAAGGTTGGGAGTTCTCTGATCCCTACCTTAAACCAGGACAGACTTACTACAGTCACCTTGTGTATAAATTTTCTGTGAAGAAATAACCGATTCTCATAACAAACAATACTAATAGAAAAAACTATGAACTGGAACGCAAAAGAATTTATTTGGCTTGACTGGGTGGTCCTTGCCATTGGCATAGGCTTGGTGGCCGTGGCCGTCTACAGAAGCATCATGAAGGATAAGCGCAAGATGAAAGGCGCTGACAGCCAGGACTACCTCTTTGGTAAAGGCGAGCCCTGGTGGGTGATTGGCGCTGCTATCTTTGCTGCCAACATTGGCTCTGAGCACCTTGTCGGTTTGGCAGGTACAGGTGCCAAAGATGGTGTGGGCATGGCTCACTGGGAGATGCAAGGTTGGATGATCCTCATTCTCGGCTGGCTCTTCGTACCTTTCTACCAGTTGCTCAACAATAAGTTAGGCCGAATCATTACAATGCCGGAATTCCTGAAATTCCGCTATACCAAGGCTACAGGCTCTTGGCTGAGCATCATCACGCTGGTGGCTTACGTGCTCACAAAAGTGAGTGTGACAGCCTTCACGGGTGGTATTTTCTTTGAGTACCTGCTCGGCATTCCCTTCTGGTATGGTGCCCTGGGGCTGATCTTCATCACAGCTGTCTTTACCATCTTCGGTGGTATGAAGGGTGTGATGACGATGTCCGCCATTCAGACTCCTATTCTGATCATTGGTTCTTTCCTTGTGCTCTTCCTTGGCTTGGCTACGCTGGGTGACGGAAGCATCACTCAGGGTTGGAGCAACATGATGACCTACTGCAGTCATCTTCACAATGGATACGGAACCACTCACATGTTCCACTGGAGCGAAGGTGATCCTATGTATCATGAGTATCCGGGCTTCGTTGTCTTCCTCGGAGCATCCATCATCGGTTTCTGGTATTGGTGCACCGACCAACATATCGTACAACGTGTGCTGGGACAGACCAAGGGTGAGGACAACAGCGTCGTGATGAAGCGTGCTCGTCGTGGTACAATCTGCGCAGGCTACTTCAAGCTTCTTCCTGTCTTCATGTTCTTGATCCCTGGTATGGTTGCTGCCGCTCTTGCTGCCAACCCTGCAAAATATGGTTTAGTGATGAACAACACCGACGCTGCTTTTGCCCTGATGGTGAAAGATGTGTTGCCCGCCGGTGTTAAGGGTATTGTGACCATCGGCTTCATCAGTGCCCTGGTTACTTCTCTTGCTGCCTTCTTCAACTCTTGTGCTACTCTGTTCACCGAGGACTTCTATAAGCCATTGCGTGCTGGCAAAAGCGAGGCTCATTATGTGCTCGTCGGCCGTCTGGCCACAGTTGCCGTCGTACTCTTGGGTCTGGCTTGGATGCCTATCATGATGAGCATGGACACCCTCTATAGCTATCTGCAGAACATCCAGTCATTGCTTGCACCAGCCATGGTAGCCGTATTCTCACTCGGTATCTTCTCAAAGAAGATCACTCCTATGGCCGGACAGTGGGGACTCATCGGCGGTTTCGTAATCGGTATGCTCCGTCTCGTCACCAATGTCATTACTCATAATGGTGATGCCGCAATGACAGGTGCCTTTTGGGAGAACACCACATGGTTCTGGCAGACCAACTGGCTGATCTTTGAGTGCTGGCTGTTGGTGTTCATCATTGTGATGATGTTTGTCATCTCCATGTTCACCAAGGCACCCTCTCAGCAACAGATTGCCGCTATTACATTCACACCGGAATACCGCAAGCAGATCCGCGACAGTTGGAGTGTAGCAGACATCATCGCCTCTTTGGGCGTCATCGCGCTCTGCGGCGCCTTCTATTGGTATTTCTTCTAATTCCATATACTCATGACAGGATTTTATAGTGAATACTCTAAAGTTTGGGTCTCAGTCGACTGCATTGTCTTTGGATTTGAAGAAGACAAGCTGAAGTTGCTTATCGGCAAACGACAGATGGATCCGGGACGGGGAGAATGGTCACTCTATGGTGGCTTCGTCGGACCTCAGGAAAGTCTGACCGAAGCTGCCCAGAGAGTTCTACAAGAACTCACAGGCTTGAAAGAACTCTACATGCGACAGGTAGGTGCTTTCGGTGCCATAGACCGAGATCCAGGTGAGCGCGTCATCTCCGTTGCCTATTGCGCGCTGATCAACGTAAAAGACTACGATGATTCTCTTCGGGAGAAATACGGCCTTGAATGGGTGCCGGTAGACAACATGCCGAAACTCTATTCAGACCATAATATCATGGTAAGAGATGCCTTGGCGATGTTGCGACGTCACATCAATACAGAGCCTCTGAGCTTTAACCTCCTGCCAGAACTATTTACCTTGACACAGTTGCAGCATGTCTATGAGGCCATCTTAGGAGCAGAGATCGACAAGCGCAACTTCCGCAAGCGTATCAAACAAATCGATTTCATTGAGAAAACCGACAAAATTGACAAACTGACTTCCAAGCGCGGCGCGGCCCTCTATCGGTTCAACAGCAAAGCGTATGACGAAGATCCGGAATTTAAGTTATAACTATCATGTTAGAAGAATTAAAAGAAAAAGTATATCGTGCCAACCTTGATTTGGTAAAGCATCAGTTGGTACTCTTCACCTGGGGCAATGTATCAGGCATTGACCGCGAGAAAGGTCTCGTTGTCATCAAACCATCAGGTGTCAGCTACGACACCATGAAAGCCAGCGATATGATCGTCGTGGACTTGCAGACTGGAAAAGTAGTGGAAGGCGATTTGAATCCATCATCGGATACTCCTACTCACCTCGTCCTCTATCGCAACTTCCCGGAGATCGGTGGTGTGGTACACACCCACTCCACCTACGCTACGGCTTGGGCGCAGGCAGGATGTGACATTCCCAACATCGGTACGACTCATGCTGATTACTTCCACGATGCCATCCCATGTACGGATGACATGACAAAAGATCAGATGGATGAGTATGAGTACAACACGGGCGTTGTGATCGTAGATAAGTTCAAGAAAGACCACATCAATTATGTGCATACCCCCGGTGTCCTTGTCAAGAACCACGGTCCCTTCACCTGGGGCAAGGATCCTGACGAGGCTGTCTATCATGCCGTCGTAGCCGAGCAGGTTGCCAAGATGGCTTTCATCTCTTTCTCTGTGAATCCACAGACCAAGATGAATCCATTGCTCGTGGAGAAGCACTTCTCCCGCAAGCACGGCCCTAATGCCTACTACGGACAGAAAAAGAAATGATAAGTATTTTCACAATCAAATTATATTAAAAACGTTATCAACCAAACAATCATCATGGAAAAAGCATTTAATGATTTCGAGATCTGGTTTGTCACAGGTGCACAGCTCCTTTACGGAGGTGACGCCGTCAAACAAGTAGACGGACACTCTAAAGAGATGGTAGAAGGCATGAACAACTCAGGCCTGCTGCCCGTCAAGGTCGTATATGCCGGTACTGCCAACAGCTCCAAAGAAGTGGCAGATGTCATGGCCCGCGCCAACGTAGACAGCAAATGTATTGGTGTCATCTGCTGGATGCACACCTTCTCTCCCGCGAAGATGTGGATCAAGGGCATGCAGATCCTTCGCAAGCCTCTGCTCCACTTACATACTCAGTACAACGAGAAGATTCCATGGAATACCATCGACATGGACTTTATGAACCTCAACCAAAGTGCTCACGGTGACCGCGAGTTCGCTCATATTCTTTCTCGTCTGCGCAAGCCTCGTAAGACCGTTATCGGCTACTGGAAAGATGAGAAGACGCTCAAGCACATCGCTGTTTGGGAGCGCGTCTGCGCCGGTGTTGCTGACGCACAGGATTGTCTCATCATCCGTTTCGGTGACCAGATGAACAATGTCGCTGTGACCGACGGCGACAAGGTAGCTTTTGAGCAGGTATTGGGCTATCACGTCGACTACGTGCAGTTCTCTACTGTTATGGAATATTTCAACAAGGTAAAGGACGAAGACGTCGATGCTCTTGTGCATGAAGTCTACTTCAAGGAGTATGTTGTGGCTGATGCCCTGAAGGACGAGAAGAGTGTCGAGTACAAGAAGATTTGGAACTCTGCCAAGGCTGAGTTGACCCTTCGTGCCGTGTTGAAGGCTTATGGCGCCAAAGGCTTCACCACCAACTTCGACGACTTAGGTGATGTCAACGTGGAAGAGACCGGTCGCGGCTTCGATCAGATTCCGGGCCTGGCTTCTCAGCGTCTGATGCACGATGGCTACGGTTTCGGTGCAGAGGGTGACTGGAAGAGCGCCTGCCTCTATCGCACCACATGGTTCATGAGCCAAGGCTTGGACGGCGGTACCTCTTTCTTGGAAGACTACACACTGAACTTCGATGGCGACAACACGTCTATCCTGGAGTCTCACATGCTTGAGGTCAATCCGGATATCGCAGAGGAGAAGCCACGTCTGGAAGTTCACTTCCTCGGTATCGGTGTACGAAAGACTCCAACAGCCCGTCTTGTCTTCACAGCTAAGCAAGGACATGGCGTTACAGCCACTGTCGTTGACATGGGTAATCGCTTCCGCCTGATTGCCAACGATGTCAACCTCATCAAGAGCCAGCCGCTGCCGAAGCTTCCTGTAGCATCTGCTCTGTGGATTCCTGAGCCTACATTTGAGGTGGGTGTTGGATGCTGGATGAATGCCGGCGGCACACACCACTCTTGCTTCAGCTTTGGTCTGACCGACGAGTATTGGCGCGACTTTGCTGAGATCGCAGACATGGAGGCTTGCATCATCAACAAGGACACCGACTATGAGCAGTTCCGCAAAGAGCTCCGTTGGAATGAGATGTATTACATGCTGAACAAAGCACTCCGCTAACTCAAACCGTTGTATTCCGGCAATGCTCGTCTTCGAGCATTGCCGGATATGACATTAAGAAAGAAACCAAATGAACGCTCAAACAATCATAGAATCCGGTCGTGCCGTTCTCGGTATCGAATTTGGATCTACACGTATCAAAGCCGTATTGGTTGACGAGGAGAACAAGCCTATCGCGCAAGGCAGTCACACGTGGGAGAACCAACTCATCAACGGACTGTGGACCTATAGCATTCAGGCTATATGGGAAGGTCTTCAAGACTGCTATGCCTCTCTTCGCCAAAATGTCAAAGAGCAATATGGCATAGAGATCACTCGGCTCGCAGCTATTGGCATCAGCGCCATGATGCACGGCTACATGCCATTTGGCGAGGACGATAAGATCCTCGTTCCGTTCCGTACTTGGCGCAACACCAACACAGGACAGGCAGCTGAGGAACTCTCCAAACTGTTCAACTTCAACATTCCTCTTCGTTGGAGCATCTCTCATCTTTATCAGGCTATCCTCAATGGTGAGAGCCATGTCAATAGCATCAAATATCTCACGACACTTGCAGGATATATCCATTGGCAGCTCACAGGCAAGAAAGTACTTGGCATCGGTGATGCTTCCGGTATGATTCCTATTGACCCGGAGACTAAACAATTCGATGCGGCGATAATCGAGAAGTTTGAAAAACTTATCGCCCCTAAGCATCTGTCCTGGCATCTTGCCGATATTCTGCCAAAGGTGTTGGTAGCTGGTGAAGAGTCAGGAGCGCTTACCGAAGAAGGTGCCAAACTCTTGGATGTCTCCGGTCACCTGCAGGCTGGCGTCCCTTTCTGTCCACCGGAAGGTGATGCAGGAACAGGTATGGCAGCCACCAATGCAGTAAAGGTTCGTACCGGAAATGTATCCGCCGGCACATCCTCATTCTCCATGATTGTGTTGGAGAAGAATCTTTCCAAGCCCTATTCGGTCATTGACATCGTCACCACTCCTGACGGGCTTCCTGTGGCCATGGTACACTGCAACAACTGTACTTCCGAGATCAACGCCTGGGTGAACATCTTCGATGAATATGCCGAGATGTTAGGAGTCAAGCAGAATACCAACGAGCTCTACACACGTCTGTTCAACGTTGCGCTTGAAGGTGATGCTGACTGCGGTGGTCTTCTCTCCTACAACTATGTATCGGGTGAGCCCGTTGCAGGACTTGCTGACGGCCGTCCCCTCTTTGTGCGTGCCGCTAACGATAACTTTACGCTTGCCAACTTCATGCGCACACAGCTCTATGCTGCTGTCGGCGTGCTGAAAATTGGCAACGACATTCTATTCAAAGACGAGAAAGTCTCCGTAGACCGCATCACTGGTCATGGCGGTTATTTCACTACGAAAGGTGTAGGTCAGCGCATCCTTGCTGCGGCTCTCAACTCTCCGATCTCTGTCATGGAGACAGCCGGTGAGGGTGGTGCCTGGGGTATTGCCCTGTTAGCTTCTTATTGCATCCACCGTCAGCAGGGTCAGAGCCTGCCAGACTTCCTTGATGAGCGTGTCTTTGTCGGCAACACTGGTACAGAGATCAGCCCGACACCTGAGGATGTGGCCGGGTTCGACGCATATATCGAAGCCTATAAGCATGGACTTGAAATAGAAAAAACAGCTGTCAAGTATAAGGCAGCAAAATAAAAACAAGGTCTTATCACTTACTATATTATATTATGAACGACATTCAATTGATGAATCGCGCAGCCGACAATATCCGTATTCTGGCTGCTTCGATGGTTGAGAAAGCTAACTCTGGCCACCCTGGAGGTGCTATGGGAGGTGCAGACTTTATCAATGTACTCTTCAGCGAGTACTTGGTCTATGATCCCGAAGATCCCACATGGACAGGTCGCGACCGTTTCTATTTGGATCCAGGCCACATGAGCCCGATGCTCTATAGCGCACTGACGCTCCAGGGCAAGTTCTCACTCGAAGACATCAAGCAATTCCGTCAGTGGGGTTCTCCCTGTCCGGGTCACCCCGAGCTCGATGTGATGCATGGCATCGAGAACTCCTCCGGTCCTTTGGGCCAAGGCCATGCTATCGCAGCAGGTTCCGCTGTCGCAGAGAAATTCCTCGAAGCACGTTTGGGCAGCGTGATGATGCACCATCATATCTATTGTTATATCTCCGATGGTGCTGTTGAAGAGGAAATCTCACAAGGTATAGGCCGCATTGCCGGCACTTTAGGTCTTGACAATCTCATCATGTTCTACGACTCCAATGACATTCAGCTGTCTACAGAGACCAAAGATGTCATGAACGAGGACACTGCTGCCAAATATCGTGCATGGGATTGGAATGTCATCGAGATCAATGGCAATGATGTAGCAGAGATCCGCAAGGCATTGGACGCAGCTTTGGCAGAGAAAGAGCGTCCTACCCTCATCATTGGCAAGACGATCATGGGTCGTGGTGCCGTGAAAGCTGACGGCACAAGCTATGAGCACAACGTGAAGACCCACGGCGCTCCTTTAGGCGATGGCGCTTACATCAACACCATCAAGCACTTAGGAGGTGATCCTGAGAATCCATTTGTCATCTTTGATGATGTAAAGAAACTCTATGCCGACCGTCGTGAGGAGTTGAAGAAGATTGTTGCAGCACGCCACGCTGAGGAAGCAGAGTGGGCTAAGGCCAATCCTGAAAAGAAAGCTTTGATGGATACATGGTTCTCCGGCAAGGCACCAAAGATCGACTGGAGCAAGGTACAGCAGAAAGAAGGCTCCGCAACACGCGCCGCTTCTTCAGCTTGCTTGGCAGAGCTTGCTAAGCAAGTACCTAATATGATCTGCGCCTCTGCCGACCTGTCAAACTCTGACAAGACCGACGGCTTCTTGAAGCAGACTCACTCGCTGAAGAAAGGTGACTTCTCGGGTGCCTTCTTCCAGGCTGGTGTTGCTGAGTTGACGATGGCTGACATGTGCATTGGTATGATGCTCCATGGCGGTGTCATCGCTGCTTGCGGTACCTTCTTCGTATTCTCTGACTACATGAAGCCTGCTGTTCGTTTGGCAGCACTGATGGGCGTACCCGTGAAGTTCATTTGGACCCACGACGCATTCCGTGTCGGTGAGGATGGACCTACTCATGAGCCTGTTGAGCAGGAAGCACAGATCCGCTTGATGGAGAAGCTGCAGAACCACAAGGGACAAGACAGCGTGCGTGTATTCCGTCCGGCTGATGCTGATGAGACTACAGTATGCTGGGAGATGGCCATGGAGAACATAGACACTCCGACTGCACTGATTTTCTCACGTCAGGGTATTGCCAAGCTGCCCGAGGGCAATGATTATCAGCAGGCTCGCAAGGGTGCCTACATCGTAGCAGGCTCAGATGAGAATCCTGATGTCATCCTCGTTGCCAGCGGTTCTGAGGTTTCCACGCTTGAAGCAGGTTGTGCTGCCCTTCGTGCTGACGGCATCAAGGTGCGTGTGGTCAGTGCTCCTTCTGAGGGACTCTTCCGTCGTCAGTCGAAAGAGTATCAGGAGAGTGTTCTCCCCTACGACGTCAAGAAGTTCGGTATGACAGCCGGACTGCCCGTCACTCTCGAAGGCTTGGTAGGTATCGGCCCCAACAGCCGTATCTATGGCATGAAGGGCTTTGGCTTCTCTGCACCTTACAAAGTGCTCGATGAGAAGCTCGGATATACCGGTGAGAATGTCTACAAGCAGGTGAAAGCCTTCTTAGTCAAGTAATGAACTGCAGTATATAAATAAAAGATGAGCAATGGTAGACAATACCATTGCTCATTTGACGTTATATACACATTAATTCTAAAATATAAAAACACGCGAGATGGAAATTAAAACAGTAGGACTGGCAAGTGATCATGCCGGCTTTGCCTTGAAGCAGTACGTCAAGAAATACCTTGATGAGCGTAACATGCCTTATAAAGATTATGGTACTTTCACTGAGGAGAGTTGCGACTACCCCGATTTTGGTCATGCTCTTGCACGAGGTATTGAGTCAGGCGAAGTCTATCCAGGCATCGGCATCTGTGGTTCCGGAGAAGGTCTGGCAATGACGCTCAATAAGCATCAGGGTATCCGTGCCGGACTATGCTGGATTCCGGAGGTAACCCGCCTCATCCGACAACACAATAACGCAAACGTTTTGGTCATGCCCGGTCGTTTCATTGATGAAGACATGGCTAAAAAGATTATGGATGTATTCTTCTCTACGGACTTTGAAGGAGGTCGCCATGAGCGCCGCGTCAAGAAGATCCCTTTGGCTCCAGAGAAATGATTTGAAAAAACTTCAATTGCCAAAAGAAAAAATTGAGTTGTAACAATATATAACAACCCTACAAGAAAAACGTCTGAGATATTTCCTTATAAAGGGGAACCATCTCAGACGTTTATTTTTATGTTAAAACAGACGCTCTACAAAATTCGTCTGTTACTTAGAAATTCTTCTCTACTACTTAGCGGGAACCTCATAACGGTCGCCTGTTTGCTTAACGATTTGTTCACGATAAGTTTCTGGATAGCCTGGGCGCTTCACTGCTACTCCGATACCTTCCGGTGTACACAAGAATTTTCCGTCTTTCTCCGGCTTCACCGTCATATCATTGTATTTCACAATCAGATAGAAGGCAAGTTGCTTCCATCGAGCCAGCATTTGCTGAGCTACGGTGTTGCTGTAGTCGTTAAGATAACGTACGGCAGCGTCTTCGTCTGTGGAGGCCATAGCCACAGCCTTGTCTTCCACTTCTTTTTGACGGGCAAAATAACTCTGCTCCAAAGAATCTCGGACAGCCTTCAGGCTTGGGAACATTTGTGAATAACGTGGATAGACCATATTGCTCACCCAGTTGCATACCCAATAGGCATTCTTCATTGAAAAGGTAAGCGCGTCGGCACCTGGTGTGTTATAACATTCCGGCTGGACTGTATTTCCACAATAAATCGGTGTGTAGGCTACCATATTGCCATCATCGTTACCAAACCACAGCACGCCACCCACTTTACGCGGCAGCCATGCCCGCATCTGAGAGACGAAAGTGAAACCTGTCTGCTGAGTACTGGTCGGACGCTCGTTGAAGTATTTCTTTCCGTTCACCTCATAGAAAAGAGGTGTGGGACGGTATGGCATCTGCCAAATACCTCCACCAATGTCAGTGGAATCAATAGCCATCAGAGTTCCCTCGTAATGGTCACGCATAGCCACCTGTACATCTTGCACACACAGCTTTCGAGTAGGTTTCACCCACAAAGGCATATCCTCTGCTGTAGAGTCTTTGCCAAGAGCCCAAGGCAGATATTTGTCCATCCCCTTGGCGTAGCGGTTGAAGAACGACCAAACACGGGCATCACAGATGCGGCGACCACTAAAGTCAGGCTTAGCGTAAGTCATCTTCCAGTTGAAGTCGGCATCCTTACCATGGAACCAACCTTCCTTACGGGCGAAAGCAACCACATCCTTGGCATACATCACATTGTTCTTGTCCTTCATATTAAACTTACCAATACGACTTTGATTGGCATGGCCACAGATAGCATCGTCAGGAATACGCTGTGCCACCCAAACGACACCCTTCTCTCCTTTTCCTTTACCCTGCATTTCCATGATCCATGCTTCGTTAGGATCACAGATGGTGAACGTCTCACCTTCAGAGCAGTAGCCATAGGTCTGAGCCAGCGTTGTCATCACCTTGATGGCTTCGCGTGCAGTACGTGAGCGCTGCAAGCCGAGATAGATCAGCGAGCCATAGTCAATGCCTCCATCCGGATTGACCATCTCCTCACGACCGCCATAAGTAGTCTCACCAATGGTTACTTGAAACTCATTGATGTTGCCGATAACATTATAGGTGACGGGAGCCTCAGGAATCTTACCAATATATTTATGTGTATCCCAATCCACGATGTCACGCATCTCACCCTTTTTATGTGTCCTGGCAGCATAATGTGCCAAGCCTATGAACATGCCATAGTCGTCGGCATTGTAGCTGCAGATGACGGAACCATCGACAGACGCTTTCTTTCCTACAATAAAATTAGTACAAGCCTCACCCTGTGTTGCACCCATAACAAGTGCTGCCAAGGTGATGCCCAAAATACGGGATTTGATTTTCATAGTGTTCTTATTTATTTTCAACACGCCTTAAAGCTCATGTCAAGGCCTTTGACGCTGTGTGTCAGCGCACCTACACTGATGAAGTCTACTCCCTGCTCGGCATAGTTCCGAATCGTGTCATAGGTGATACCTCCGGAAGACTCAGTCTCAAAGCGATGGTTAATGATGTCCACGGCCTTCTTGGTGTCAGGTACAGAGAAGTTGTCAAGCATGATGCGGTTAACACCACCCTTGTCCAGTACTTGCTGCAACTCATCGAAGTTGCGTACCTCAATCTCAATCTTCAGGTCGAGATGCTTATCTTTCAAGTATTGATGGCAGCGATCGATAGCATTGGCAATTCCACCAGCGAAATCGATATGGTTGTCCTTCAACAGAATCATATCAAAAAGACCAATACGATGGTTCATGCCACCACCAAGTTTCACGGCTTGCTTCTCCAACATGCGCATACCCGGTGTGGTCTTGCGAGTGTCGAGGACATGACAGCCAGTGCCGGCGATACGCTCCACATACTTATGGGTCATCGTAGCGATACCGCTCATGCGCTGCATGATGTTGAGCATCAAGCGCTCAGTCTGTAAAAGCGAACGAGTCTTACCCGAAACGATCATAGCAATGTCGCCTTTCTTCACCGGCAGGCCATCACCGATGAGCACTTCTACCTTCAGAGTAGGATCGAAACGTTCAAATACCTTCTTTGCTACCTCAACACCGGCAAGTATACCGTCTTCCTTGATAAGCAGATGGCTCCTGCCCATGGCATCCTCAGGGATACAGCATAAAGTAGTATGGTCTCCATCACCGATATCCTCAGCAAAAGCCAAGTCGATGAGTTTGTCCTCTAATTGATCTACTGATAACATAATATGAAATGTTGAATGATGAATGTTAAATGTTGAATGAAAAAAATGTTGAGTGATGAATTCTGAATGATGAATTGTCATCATCACTGCTTTCGCATTGTATCCGGTGCCATCTGCATTTGCACATTTGCAGGCCTAGGCTGCGGAGAGCCACCGGGGGCATTGGGTCCGGTTGCACCAGCAGCAGAATTTCCGGCAGCATTCTTCGTAGCGTGCACTCTAAAGAGGTGGATGTGGCTGACACATGCCATCTTCAGTGTTGTCATCGAGCTGTTCATGTCATTGTTTCGTGCCAAGAGGAAGAAGCCTTTCACCTCTTTGATTCCCAAAGAATTAGGATCATCGATAGAAAGATCATACTTCGACGAACTGGAGAAATGCATTACTCGCTGTGCAATGCTGTCGTTGCGATAAACCAGTGACAGCACCACGACACCATCTCTTGCTCCATCCTGATAGATGAAATCACTTTGGAAGTTTAAGACAAAAGTGTCACCCTTATGAAATGCGCTGTCTGCTTTTATCAAGAAAGAGTAAAGGTTGTAGGGTTCATTCGGGATGAGCACCACAGAGTTGCTCTCTCTCCAAATGTCAGTGGTATCGCCATTAGCAGTAAAAGCGCCAGCCGTACCCACAGAGGAGCCGAGCTCTTGTGACTTGTCCTGTAGACGCTGTGCTACATGTTCATAGATGGTGTGGAGCTGATCGGCGTGACGCATGTAATAAACCATCGAGGTATCAAACTTCTCCTGCGTGACACCATATTTCTTCAAAACAGCAGTGCGATAAGCGACGACATTCTCAGCGTAGTTGCCCTTAGCTTGCTCTGCCATGGCATCAGCCATGTTATAATCATAGAGCAGATCCTCCATATCGCCGGGCGAGATGAAGGTACTGGGTACAGAGGGTTTACAACTCACCGTGAATGACAGCACCATGACCATGCTGAAGAATACCAACAGCAGACGCAAACACTTCATTGTTTTCCTCCTTTCTCGTCAGTGGATGACGAAGCTGATACGGAATGTTCACGATGCAGCCCCTTGTCAACAGTAGCGTTGAAAGACTCTAAATCTTTCCGGCAGAAAATCAACATCGCAATGACACCCACCGTGATGCTGGCATCAGCAAAGTTGAAAACCGGAGAGAAGAAAGTAAAAGGCTCACCACCCCAAAACGGGAACCATATGGGGAATGTACCATGTATCAAAGGAAAATAAAACATATCCACCACACGTCCCATCAAAAAGCCAGCATAGCCCGTACCGAAAGGTACGAAATAAGAGACATAGTCAGGTGAGGAGTTGCTGAAAATGAGTCCATAGAACATGGAGTCGAAGATATTACCGGCAGCGCCGGCAGCAATCATTGAGAGAAAGACGACATAGAGTGTGCGGCCATGCTGTTTGACGGTCTGCCAAATAAACCAGCCAATAGCTGACACAGCCACGATGCGAATGACACTCAACACAACTTTACTTCCGAGTGTCATACCGAATGCCATGCCTTTGTTTTCGATGAAGGCAATGTAGAACCAGTTGGTGATCTCGATGGAGCTACCCAACGTCATGTGGGTTTTCACCCAGATCTTTATCAACTGATCGACGACCAGAATGGCGAGGACAATGATCCACGCCAAACGGCCGCCGGTGAGAATTTTCTTTTTGCTATTCATTATAAAATGATATAGACTATCAGATGTGTTCACAGATGAATAACCATCTGTTCTTTAGGCATTTGCTTTTTCTACTTTGATATTAAGATTGAAGCTGTCGAAGTCAGTCCCCGCGCCATCGTTGTCGGCCATGGTGATGCTGTCAGCCAACACCTGACCCTTGATGTAGTCAGCGAAGGACTTCACAGCAGCCTCAGCCTCATCATTGGGAGCCACAGTGACGTTGATGCGGTCGGTGATCTGCAAGCCACTTTCCTTGCGCAGGTTCTGAATGCGGTTGACAAGCTCACGGGCCATACCCTCATTGCGAAGCTCAGGTGTCAGCTCTACCTCCAAAGCTACCGTCAGATTGCCCTCATTGCTGACGAGCCATCCGGGAATATCCTCAGAGATGATCTCCACATCAGCGGCGTCGACAGTGACATTCTGTCCGTCAACATCAAAGCTGAGGCTACCCTCACGCTCCAGTGCCGCAATGTCGTCTTGTGAAAGACCATTCATCTTGGCAGCGACACCCTTCATCAGCTTACCAAACTTCTTGCCCATGACACGGAAGTTGCACTTCACTTTCTTCACCAAGATGCTCTGTCCCTCAGCAAAGTTGAGTTCCTTGACATTGACCTCATTCATGATCAGGTCTTTGACAGCCTCGATATGCTTACGCTGATTGTCGCCGACAGCAGGAATCAGAATCTGCTGCAGCGGCTGACGCACCTTGATGTTGACCTTACGACGCAGTGCCAGCACCATCGACGTGATCTTCTGAGCCATGTCCATGCGCTGCTCCAAATCATTGTCGATGAGGCTCTCGTCGACAACAGGGAATGACTCCAGGTGCACGCTCTCCATCTTACCGCCCAAATCGTGATAGAGTTGGTCAGCAGAGAAAGGAGCAAATGGCGCAAGCACCTTAGCCACTGTCATCAGGCAGGTATAGAGCGTGTTATAAGCAGCGAGCTTGTCGTCGCTCATCTCCTTACCCCAGAAGCGTTTGCGGTTGAGGCGTACATACCAGTTGCTGAGATTGTCATTGACGAATGCATCGATCAGACGGCCGGCACGGGTCGGATCATAGCCATCGAGCTCACGACAAACACCCTTCACGAGTGTGTTGAGGCTGGAGAGAATCCAGCGGTCGATCTCCACAAGATGCTCCTTGGAAGCTTCCAAAGAAGTAGTCTCAGGATCATAGCCGTCGACATTGGCATAGAGGGCAAAGAAACTATACGTATTATATAAGGTGCCGAAGAATTTACGACGCACCTCGTCTACACCATTCGGATCGAACTTCAGATTATCCCATGGTTCACTGTTTGTCATCATATAGAAGCGCACCGGGTCAGCACCATATTTATTGATCATCTCAAAAGGATCGGTGACATTGCCCACGTGCTTACTCATCTTGTTACCCTTGGCGTCGAGGACGAGACCTGAGGAGATGACATTCTTGAAGGCGACAGAGTCAAAGACCATCGTAGCGATAGCGTGGAGCGTGAAGAACCAGCCACGTGTCTGGTCGACGCCCTCATTGATGAAGTCGGCAGGGAAGAAAGCCGGAGGCACGGGAGTACCCGTGTAGGTGCTGTGAATGAGCTCATCGCGATATTCGCTTTCACTCTTACCCGTCTTCTTCAAGCCCTCAGCATTGATCTCTCCCTCAAAAGGATAGTGCTGCTGAGCATAAGGCATGGAGCCGGAATCAAACCACACATCGATCAGATCGCTCTCACGATACATCGGTTTGCCCTCATCGTTGACGAGAACAATATAGTCGATATAGGGGCGGTGGAGATCAATCTTGTTGTAGTTCTCCTCAGAGTAGTCACCCACGACAAATCCCTTGTCCTTGAGCGGATTGCTCTTCATCACACCGGCAGCAACAGACTTCTCGATCTCGTTATAGAGCTCTTCTACCGAGCCGATGCACTTCTCACCACGATTCTCGTCGCGCCAAATTGGCAGCGGAGTACCCCAGAAGCGTGAGCGGCTGAGGTTCCAGTCGTTGAGGTTCTCCAGCCAGTTGCCGAAGCGGCCAGTACCCGTAGACTCGGGATTCCAGTGGATCGTCTTGTTAAGTTCCACCATGCGCTGCTTCTTGGCAGTGTCACGGATAAACCAGCTGTCGAGCGGATAGTAGAGGATGGGCTTATCGGTACGCCAACAGTGAGGATAGTTGTGGACATGCTTCTCAATCTTGTAGGCAGTTCCCTCCATCTTCATCTCCATGCAGATGATGACATTCAGGTCATCGGCTTTCTCCGATGCTTTCTTATCCCATACACCGTCGGAGTTGAATTTCGGGTCGTAGGAGTTCTTGACATAGTCACCAGCATGATGGCCGTAAGCTTCCACGTCGACACAGTGCTCAATGAAGTTCTTGTCGAGCTCATCGAGTACATAATATTTACCTTGGAGATCAACCATAGGGCGAGTCTCGCCTTTTTTGTTGATCAGGTAAAGCGCAGGCACATGGGCATCCTTAGCTACCTTGGCATCATCAGCACCAAACGTAGAGGCGATATGCACGATACCGGTACCATCCTCTGTGGTCACGTAATCACCGGGGATGACACGGAAAGCCTCACTTTCCATCTCCACGAAATGATCCTTACCATTCTCTCCGACAAACACTTTCTCGGGATGCGCCTCAGCATAAGCATTGACGAATTCGGGCTGATACTCCCCTACTTTCTCGCAGGGCTTCACCCATTTCATCAGCTGGCTATAGTGCAGTCCGACGAGCTCACTGCCCTTCATGCGATCAATGACTCTCCAAGGGCAGATCTTCCTCTCCTTGTCAAAAGCAGGCAGCTCACCCTCTTTGCACTCTTGGTCAGCCTTGAGGTAAGCACCCCGACGAGCCTCTGCCATGACGAGCGTCATCGGCTCACCATCGTAGGGATTGTAAGTCTCCACAGCGACATAGTCGATATTGGGACCCACACACAGCGCAATGTTTGAAGGCAGTGTCCAGGGCGTTGTGGTCCAAGCGATAAAGTAGGGCTTACCCCACTTTGTCCACTCTGCTTTCGGGTCAGTGATGAGGAACTGTGCCGTAACGGTGGTGTCCTTGACATCGCGATAGCATCCCGGCTGGTTGAGCTCATGGCTCGACAGTCCGGTACCGGCGGCAGGGGAATACGGCTGGATGGTGTAGCCCTTATAGAGCAGACTCTTGTTATAGAGCTGCTTGAGCAGCCACCAAAGTGTCTCAATGTATTTATTGTGATAAGTGACATAGGGATGATCCAAATCGACGAAATATCCCATCTTCTCAGTCAGCTCGCGCCACTCAGCCGTAAACTTCATCACGTTCTCACGGCATTTGTGGTTATAGTCCTCAACCGAGATATACTTATCTGATTTCTTGTTGTCGATATCTTTTTTGGTGATGCCCAGCTCTTTCTCCACACCGAGCTCCACCGGCAGTCCGTGGGTATCCCATCCGGCTTTGCGCTTCACCTGGAAACCCTGCATGGTCTTGTAGCGGTTAAAGGTATCCTTGATGCTGCGTGCCAGCACATGGTGGATACCGGGATGACCATTGGCCGATGGAGGACCCTCGAAGAAGATAAACTGGGGGCACCCCTCTCTCTCATCAATACTCTTGTGGAAGATGTCGCTCTTCTCCCATTCCTTCAACACCTCGTCATTGATCTTCGTCAGATCGAGACCGGTATGTTCGGCAAATCTCTTAGACATAAATGATTCTCTTTCTTTACCTTGTATTAATATTTTTGCGCAAAGGTAGTAAAAAAATAGGTTTCCTACAAAACAATCATTGCTTTTTAGTTAAAAATGAGTATCTTTGCACAAAAACAATCAGCTATGGACATCAAGAAAGCCCAATTTGTCATCTCAGCACCCACTGTGTCAATGTGCCCAAAGGACAATAAACCGGAGTTTGCCTTCATCGGACGAAGCAATGTCGGCAAGTCGAGTCTCATCAACATGCTCTGCAACCACAAGGGGCTGGCCAAAACTTCAGCAACCCCCGGTAAGACGTTGCTCATCAACCATTTCATCATCAACAACGAATGGTATCTCGTCGACCTCCCCGGCTATGGCTATGCCAAGCGCTCAAAGACCGTGCAGGATAAGCTCGACAAGATGATACGCTCCTATATCCTTCAGCGTGAGCAGCTCTGCAACGTTTTCGTGCTCATCGACGTCCGCCACGAGCAGCAGAAGATCGACCGCGAGTTTGTCGACTGGCTCGGAGCGAGTGGTATCCCCTTCTCTATCGTCTTCACGAAGGCTGACAAGCTGGGACCGGTGAAAGCCAAGGTCAATGCCAAGCAATGGATGGATGCCTTACTCGACACATGGGAGTCGCTCCCACCCTATTTCATCACCAGCTCGGAAAAGAAAACAGGAAAAGACGAGGTTCTCGGCTACATCGATGAGATCCTCAAGGAAATCAAAGGCTGAAATTCATAGTATCCATGACACCTTATTTAGACGTACAAAATCTCACAAAATCTTTCGGGGCGCAGGTGCTGTTTCATAATATCAGCTTCTCGGTAGGTGAAGGGCAGAAAGTGGGCCTCATCGCCAAGAATGGCACCGGAAAGTCTACGCTCTTGGAGATATTAGTAGAAAAAGAAGGCTACGACGACGGACAGATCATCTATCGCAACGACATCCGCATCGGAATCCTGGAGCAGACACCGAAGTTCGACGCTGAGGAGAGCGTGCTCGACGCTTGCTTCAATCACGAGGGCAATCCCGACAAGATTCTCAGAGCCAAGCAAATCCTCACACAGCTGCACATCACGGATCTCGGCCAGCCCATGGGGCAGCTCAGCGGTGGACAGCAGAAGCGGGTGGCGCTGGCCAACGCCCTGCTCAACGAGCCCGATTTCCTGATTCTTGATGAGCCGACCAACCATCTCGATCTTGAGATGATCGTATGGCTTGAGGGCTATCTGTCCCGCTCCACGCTGACGCTGCTGATGGTGACCCACGACCGCTATTTCCTCGACCATGTGTGCCAAGTGATCCTGGAGCTCGACAACGAGACGATCTATTCCTATCATGGCAATTATAGTTATTATTTAGAGAAGCGGCAGGAACGTATTGAAAATCAGACTGTTGAGATAGCGCGTGCAAAGAATCTCTATCGCACGGAGCTGGAGTGGATGCGCCGCATGCCACAAGCCCGTGGCCACAAGGCGCGCTACCGTGAGGAGGCTTTCTACGATTTGCAGGCCAAAGCTCATCAGCGCATCGAGGACCGGCAGATGAGGCTCAAGGCCAGCAACGTCTATATTGGCTCGAAGATCTTTGAGTGCCAATATGTCTCCAAGAAATTCACCGACTCGCAGGGCAACGAGAAGGTGATCCTGGATAACTTCTACTATAACTTTGCGCGATTCGAGAAGATGGGTATTGTCGGCAACAACGGCACCGGCAAGTCCACGTTCATCAAGATGCTCTTGGGTATCGTGCCACCCGACTCGGGAAAATTCGACATCGGCGAGACAGTGCGCTTCGGCTATTTCTCGCAGGAAGGGCTGCAATTCAACAACGACGAGAAAGTCATCGACGTGATCACCGACATTGCCGATTACATCGATCTTGGGGGCGGACGGCACATGACGGCCTCGCAGTTCCTCAACTATTTCATGTTCACGCCGGAGCAGCAGCACAACTATGTCTACAAGCTCAGTGGCGGTGAGCGCCGTAAGCTCTACCTCTGCACGGTGCTCATGCGCAACCCCAACTTTCTCGTTCTCGACGAGCCTACCAACGACCTCGACATCCAGACGCTGCAGGTGCTGGAGCAATATCTCGAAGACTTCCCCGGCTGTGTCATCGTGGTCAGCCACGACCGCTACTTCATGGATAAGGTGGTGGACCATCTGCTCATCTTCAAGGGCGAGGGTGTCGTCAAGGACTTCCCGGGCAACTACACGCAGTATCGTGAATGGAGTGTGCTGAAATCCAAAGAGGACAGCGAGAAGGAGAAGAGCAAGACCGAGAAGGCACCGGTCAAGAAAGACTATCACCACGATACCCGGCGACGCATGAGCTACAAGGAGAAACGAGAGTTTGAGCAGCTTACCGCCGACATCGAGAAACTGGAAAACGAGCAGAAGCAACTGGAGATGGAGCTTTGCAGCGGACAGCTCTCCGTGGAAGAGCTCACAGAGAAAAGCAAACGTTTGCCTAAGCTTAAAGATGAACTTGATGAGAAGAGCATGAGATGGTTGGAATTAAGTGAATTAGATAACTAATCATTTTCAGACCGGAAGGAGAGAAAGAGATCGGTTATGAACATTCATCGTAGTTGGCATCAGATTCTGATCATTGCTCTCTTCGCTCTCATGGCGTTACCGCTGAGGGCAAGAGAGCGCGCCGACACAGCACTGCTGCATCGGGTGTTTCACTATGCCGCCACGGTGGACACCACAAACATGCAGGGCTACGCCACCTATGCTTACAACCGCTTCACGATAGACATCGACAAGAAAAATCCACTGCTGATGTTGGTGCCCTCGCTCTATGTCATCGCTCATGGCCACAACCGGCATTATATCAGTGAGACTTTCTCAAACAATATCTACAAGCAAAGGCGCTTCGACACGCAAGTGCTCTTGCACACCACGACAATACCTCACGGGCGGCAAGCATGGGACCGGGCGCTGAGCTATCTCTCACCCAACATCTACAACACGACGATCATCGAAAACTACCTTCTCTCGCCTTTCCATGCCGACAACCATAAGTTCTATCGCTATCGGGTGACCTTTCTCCTCGACGGCACCGCCCGCATCACTTTTCATCCACGCCGCGACAACACGCAGCTGGTCGACGGTGAGGCGCTGGTCGACTACTACACCGGTTGCGTACTCCGCTGTACGCTGAAAGGCGAATACGACATGATCGACTTCACGCTCGACATCACGCCGGGTGACAAGGGCATTGCCTCCTTGCTGCCACGACAATGCAAGGCTGAGACGCGCTTTGCCCTCCTCGGCAATAAGCTCAAAGCGCAGGCCTTGGCAAGCTATGACCGCCCCAAGCCTCCCGTCGACACGATCCAAAGACGTGATGACTATGCGCTGCTGTCTTCCTTGCGTCCCGACACGCTGTCTCCCAAGGAGCAGGAGCTCTACACGCAGATGTTCACCGAGAAATACAAACGAGACTCTGTGGCGCTCACTAAAGTCAACACACCCAAGAAGCATGACTTTGTCAAGGATGTGCTCTGGGATGTCATCGGCAACAATGCGCTCAACCGCTTCAAGTCAAACTTTGGTGTCAACAACCAAGGCTATATCCGACTCAACCCCATGCTCAACCCGCTGTATATGAGCTACGACCACAACCGGGGCGTCACCTATAAGATTGACCTCCGTGCCAACTATCTGTTTTCTGAGCAAAAGGAAATATCTCTGAGGTTCCGCGGCGGTTACGCCTTCAAGCAGCACCGCTTTTATTGGCGCGTGCCGCTCTACTACTATTTTCATAAGCGGAAAAATGCTTACTTGAAATTAGAGGTAGGCAACGGCAACAACATTCATAGCGATAAGGTGCGCAACGACATCCAAAGGGAGCTGCCCGACACCAGCCACCTCTCGCCTATTCTTGACCGTCTGCATGAATTCCGGCAAGCCGACGGCCGACTGGTGCTCAACTACGACGCCAACAGCATTTTCGGCATACAGTTAGGCTTGCTCTATCAGCAGCGCACGGCCGTCAACAAGCAGGAATTCCGGCAGTTCGGATGGACAGACACCTACCGCTCCTTCGCCCCTGCCTTTCAGCTGCAATACCGACCAGGAGGATGGGACGGCCCTATCTTCACCATCGACTACGACCGCTCGCTCAAGGGCATTCTCCATTCCAACACGAGTTATGAGCGTTGGGAGATGAACGGAGAATATATCTACCGGTTCAACCGCCTGCAATCGCTACAGACCCACGGCGGCTTCGGTTTCTACTCTACCAAAGGAAAGAAGGCTTACTTCCTCAGCTATGAAAACTTTCGGGAAAACAACATCCCCGGCGGATGGAATGACGACTGGAGCGGACAATTCGAGTTGCTGCGCTCTGCCACCTACGAGAGCTCAGACTATTATCTCCGCATGAACCTCACCTACGAGTCCCCGCTGCTGTTTCTCTCGTGGGTGCCCAGGGCAGGCCATTACATCGAGATGGAGCGCTTCTACGTCTCTGTGCTCGATGCCTATCATGTCCATCCTTATATCGAGTTGGGCTATGGTTTCACGACCCGCATGTTTTCCGTGGGTCTCTTCACCAGCAATGGCCGTGGCAACCGTGTCTTTGGCTGCAAGTTCGGCTTCGAGCTGTTCAGGAAGTGGTAAAAAAAGCCTCATCACCCAACAGCCTCACCCCAACAGCCTCAGTGATATGCTTCAAGAAATCCTACTGCACCATTCATCTGTCGTCGTGTTAAGAACAACAACTATGTGTGGCAACAACACCGCGAATGCGGTTACGCGGTAGGGGCGGCCCGCTGTGGCCGCCCT
>UQFS01000021.1 GCA_900540375.1 uncultured Prevotella sp. | reverse complement strand
ATCCCTATGGACCCTTTGGGGAAAATTCCAGAAAGAAGAAACTTCTGTCAATAAACTGTTACTCTGTTACTCTGTCACTCTTTGCCGTTATTGACTTGTACGATCTTGGTCTTCGGCAGTTTCTTGTTGCGCACGTTGACGGTTGTGACCACAGCTTGTGCCAGATTCAAGAAAGCCTGACCCACGATGGAGTCCACATTCACGGCAGCAGGCTCACCGGCATCGCCGCTCTCGCAGATGCTTTGCACGACAGGTATCTGTGCCAGCAACGGGCAACCCATCTCCTTGGCGAGGTTCTTGCAACCGTCCTTACCAAAGATATAGTATTTGTTCTCGGGCAGTTCAGCCGGCGTAAACCATGCCATGTTCTCCACGAGACCGAGGATGGGCACGTTGACTTTGTCGTTGCGATACATGTCAATACCCTTCCGGGCATCGGCCAGCGCAACCTTCTGCGGAGTGGAGACAATCACCGCACCCGTGATGGCGAGCGTCTGCAACAGTGTCAAATGGATGTCGGAAGTCCCCGGTGGCGTGTCGAGTACGAAATAATCGAGGTCACCCCAGTCGGCATCAGCAATGAGCTGCTTCAGCGCTGAGGTTGCCATGCCACCCCGCCACAGCGTTGCCTTGTCGGGATCCACAAAGAATCCAATGCTCAGAATCTTCACACCATATTTCACGATCGGCTCGATCAAGTCACGACCATCCTTTTCCACTGCGTTGGGGCGCGCGTCTTCAACACCAAACATCTTAGGCACAGAGGGGCCGAAGATGTCAGTGTCGAGCAGTCCCACCTTATAGCCAAGCTTTGTCAAGGCGATGGCAAGGTTGGCAGCAACGGTGCTCTTGCCCACGCCACCTTTGCCGGAGCTGACGGCGATGATGTTCTTCACCCGCGGCAGCAGCTTATCTACTGTCGGGCGGGGCGCAGACTTGAACTCGGTCTGAATCGTCACCTCGACCTCGGGACTGATGTGATAATGGATAGCAGCCTCGGCAGCCTTCACTGTCGAATTCAAGAACGGATCGGTATTGCGGGGAAAGACCAGAATGATTCTCACCTTTATGCCGTTGATGCTCGGCGTATCGGCAAGCATACCACTCTCAATGAGATTCTTCTTCGTGCCTGGATAGATGACAGTAGCCAGGGCTTGCTCTATCAGTTTAGGATATAATGTCATTTGTATGTCTAATATGTTGTCTCCTACAAATGTAGTTATATTTTATGGAAAGGACAAATTTTTTTTATTATTTATGTTAGCTCATCTCAAAAAAAGAAAAATTAGCCAAAAGCAGCGGCGCTACCTTGCAGAAAATAGCTATCTTTGTTTGATACACAAAACGAAAAGACAATTCACATGAAGCGCATACACCTTATTATATTATGTCTGTTGATTACCCTCACCTCTTTGCCCGGTCAACTCCTTGCCGGCAACATCGTCTGGTTCAGCGGCAAGGGTCACGTCACCTACTCCATACAGAAGAAATACGACTGCGTGGTGGACAAGGCGCTGGACATGTTCTCCGCTGATATGAAAGCAGTCACAGGCAAGAAAGCAGAACGGGATGGTAGTGGGATCATCGACATCTATCAGCTCGACCGTGCCAGCAACAAGGATATGCAACGACTGCAAGACCTCAGCGTGCCCTTCATGAGTTTCATCACCCGTGAAGACGCTTTCTGGATCGGTGTGCGCCAAAACAGAATCACCATCGTGGGCAGTAACGGGCGCGGCACAGCCTACGGTATCTTGGAGCTGTCGCGTCTTGCCGGTGTGTCTCCATGGATCTGGTGGGGCGATGTGACGCCGGAACGTAAGAACCGGCTGACGCTCAGCGACCGCTACGAGACCATGCAGAGTCCGTCTGTGCCCGAGCGGGGCATCAGCCTGCAAGGCACACAGTGGTCTGCGCTCGTCTGGGATCATCAGCAACTCGACAAGCATTTCCGGCAGGATGCATTAGGGCCTGTGTATTATCACCAGCTCTTCGAACTCATGCTCAGACTGCGCGCCAACACTTTATACACAGGTACAGCCACGTCATCAAGGTCTCATCTACATATCAAGAGCGGCAATGAGGTGGCCGACTCCTTCGACATCAACATCATCAACCACCAGAAAGGGCACGTATACTCCGACGACGGCTATGGCTATCTGCAAGGAATGCCCGGCAATGATCAGCAAGACGGACGTGACAACGGCAAACTCTTGTATCATCTCAGCTACCAGGGCACGCCACACGACTACCTTTGGTTGTCCACAACCCAACCGGGACTGGTCTACGAATCTCTTCGCAACTGCTGGGACAAAGACATCCGGCAGCAATGGATCGCCGTCATCCACGACCCCAAAGTGGCAGCCTACCCGCTCTCTCTCTTCATGGATACGGCCTGGAACATCAACGCCACGGGGCCCGACGCCCTCAAGAAGCACCTCGCAGACTGGCTTGTTCAGCAGTTCGGAAGAAGCCGGTGAGCGACTGGCCAAGCCGATGACAAAGTTCTATTGGCTCTGTGGACTCCGTCGGCCGGAATTTATGGGATGGAACCAAACGGGACTGAGCGAGAAGGGACATGGAGCGGATGAGCAGCCGGTGCAGGTCTCTGAACTCAATGCCGAACAATTTGGCAATGAGCTGGAGCGATTTCTCAATGACTATCAAGAAATCAAGGGCGACATCAACCGTGCAGAAGCTACGATTCCCTCACAACTGCGTGATGCCTTCTTCGCCGCCGTGAAATATCCCGTCTGTGTAGCTGCCGACATGGCCACTAAGCAATTACAGGCCCAGGAAGCAAGAACCATCGGTCGCAAAGAGAGCTTTCATCACGATGACGAAGCACTCGAGTCGGCTGTCAGAAGTTGGAAAGCTTACCAAGACATCATCCAACTGACCAACTACTACAATGGGAAAATGGCCAACGGCAAGTGGAATGGACTGATGAACATGGCACCACGTGGTCTTCAGGTCTTCCTTGCTCCCACATTCATCGACAATCTGACAACCGGAGAACTGAAGAAATACGACGGCTATGACGGCATTGACGCTCCAATAGACGACGACGGATGTGTCGTCAAAAACGCTTGCGACTACACTTTGGCCTCAAAAAATGTCAGCACCATCGAGATGCTGGGGCACTCTATGAAGGCGGTGTTGCTGCCCAAGGGTGCCTCGATTTCGTTCCGGTTCTATGCTCCGGAGGGTGACGCAGCCCTTCGCACGGCTTTAATACCCACACTACCCTGCAAGAAAGAGCAGTTACGCTATCGGGTAACGCTCGACAGCGACACCACGTTTACCTATTCTCTGAATGAGCAAGGCACCTCTGAGCGCTGGAAGGTCAACGTGCTGCGGGGGCAAGCCATCCGCACCGACGACGTGCGACTCTCCTCCGGCACGCACACACTGACCATTCAGGCGCTTGACGACGGCATCATCGTCGACCAATGGATGCTGGACTATGACCGTGACCGACAGTTCTACCTGTTCCCCGTCAAACCCGCCATTTAACCGGCTGTGCATTATTCCACCATCAACATTCCAACCACATGACACTTCCAAAGTCTTTTGAAGATTATACCCGACAGCTCATGGGAGCTGAACGCTTCACCCGTTTGTGTCAGGCGCTCGACACCCCTTCACCGGTCAGCATCCGTTTCAACCCGTTCAAAACGACAGACGAGGAACGACATAGCATGACATTTCCCGGACATGACGGAGAAAGAATCAAACAGACAGATAAGGTCTCCTGGTGCGAGGAAGGGCGATATCTTGCGTGTCGTCCGGCTTTCACCCTCGACCCACTCCTCCATGCCGGTGCTTACTATGTGCAGGAAGCTTCGTCGATGTTCATCGACCACGTCATCCGAACGTATGTCACGGAACCTGTGAGAATACTTGACCTCTGTGCTGCTCCCGGCGGCAAGACGACAGCCGTGAGAGCCGCATTGCCCAAAGGCAGCCTGCTCTTCTGCAACGAGCCCGTCAAACTGAGGGCAAATGTCTTGGCAGAGAACATGCAGAAGTTTGGGCATCCTGAGGTCATCGTCACCAACAACTATCCCAAAGACTATGCCCACTCAGGACTCCGCTTTGACGTGATTTTAGCCGATGTGCCTTGTTCGGGTGAAGGCATGTTCCGCAAAGATGAGGATGCCGTCAGACTTTGGAGTCCACAGAATGTGGAGAAATGCCGTGACCTGCAACGGGAAATCATCGAGACGATATGGCCCTGCCTCAACGCGGGTGGCCTCCTCATCTACAGTACATGCACCTACAATGCGAAAGAAGACGAGGAGAACATCGCTTGGATCGCGGAGACATTAGACGCCGACGTACTGAAAGTACCCGTCGACGACCATTGGAACATCACCGGTCCACTGGTCGGCGACTATCCCGTCTGCCGTTTCCTTCCCGGCTATACCATGGGCGAAGGCCTGTTCATGGCTGTGCTCAGAAAACGGGGAGGGAAAGAAGAAACGAAAGAAAACAAAGTACGGGAAACAAAACAAAAAAAGAAGGAAAAAGGAAAACAAGACCATCAACTGCCCACCACAGTTTATCAGCAATGGCTGAAAGAGCCGGTAAACTTCCACTGGGTGGCAGACCGGCTGGTTGCCATGCCACAACAGTGGGACACATATTACCTCCTGGCAACCAAGGGGCTGCATATTCTTCAGGCAGGCATCACCATCGGCACGGCAAAAGGCAAGGACTTGGTGCCCGACGAAAGTCTGGCTCTCTCCACGGCTCTCAGCACTGAAACCTTTCCAAGATGGGAGGCAGACTATCACGAAGCACTGCAATATCTTCGCCGCGAGGCTGTTGCCCTGCCCACGGAGATGCCTAAAGGCTACGTGCTCGTCACTTATCAGGGACATCCACTTGGTTTTGTGAAGAACTTAGGTTCCCGTGCCAACAACCTCTATCCCAAAGAATGGAAAATCAAGATCACGCTATGATCAGCATCATCGTGGCCATGTCGCCTCAACGGGCCATCGGCTTCCGCAACCGTCTGCCGTGGCATCTGCCTGAAGACATGGTACATTTCAAGGCGCTCACCACTGGGCATACGATCATCATGGGACGCAAGACATTTGAGTCTTTGCCCAACGGCGTCCTCCCCCACCGCCGCAACGTGGTCATCACACGGAAGAGTGAGACCATGAAAGAACGTTTTCATGGTTGCGTGCTCTACGATTCTATGGTGGAAGCGCTCAAGCAGGAAGCTAAGGATCAGGAGATTTTCATCATCGGCGGAGAAAGCATCTATCGTCAAGCGTCGCCTTTGGCCGACAGGATCTATGCTACCCTCGTCGAACAGGAACCCAAGGAGGCTGATGCCTGGTTCCCGGAAATAGACATGAGCAAATGGCAGATAACAAAAAAGGAGAAGCACACTGGCTTCTCCTTCTTACTCCTTGAGAGACTGTAACCCTCAGGATTAATCTACATTGTCGTTGATCTCAGGCTCAGAATCATCTTCCCCCTCGTCGCCATCTTCGTCATTTGGAATCGGCAACTGCCGGTCGATGACAGCATTGAAGTTGACGATGGTCTCACTGCGTGACAAGCCAAGCGGCTGGAGTTTATCATGGATGATGTTCATCAGATGATGGTTATTGCGCGCATACAGCTTGATGAACATGTCATAACCACCAGTAGTGATGTTGCATTCGGTGACCTCCGGAATCTTCTTCAGCTTCTCCACCACATCGTCAAATGTAGTTGGATCCTTCAGATAGAGACCGATATATGCACACGTCTCGTAGCCGATCTTTTCAGGATCAACGATGAACTGTGATCCCTTGAGGATTCCGAGTTGAGTAAGTTTTTGAATACGCTGATGAATAGCAGCTCCACTGACATTGCAGGCGCGTGCCACCTCCAAAAAGGCAATGCGTGCGTCCGATGAAATAAGCTGTAGAATCTTTCTGTCTAAAGCATCTAATTTGTGTCTAGCCATTGTTTCTATTAATTTGTGCACAAAGTTACACATTATTCTTTAAACACACAACATTTATAACAAAAATAATTATTAAATGATACTTTTAGCTCAAAAATTGATCTGCAACGGATGATATATCAATGCTTAGACATGCCTTTTTCTACCGGAGTGGCCGAATAACTGATCTTGAGGGCCTTTGCCTGACGCAGTGCTTGCTTCACGTCGGTGATAATCCCCATTGGCGTGTGACGGTCTGCTTTGATCGACACAGTCATCTGCTGTTGGTCTTCCGGTGACATCCTGCCCTTCTCTTGCGAGACATAGTCTGTCACGTCAGCTGGAGAACCGAATTTATCGTTTAACTGTATCATGATACGGCCGTGAGCGGCCTGCCCCATCGTGCCGGCAGCCTTACCTATATATATATAGGTGACGGCAGTCTTCTTCGTCAGTCGGGTCAGCTCCGTGCCTTGCGGGGTACGATACTGCACCTTCACGGCCACCTTCTGCATGTGCGTGACAATCATAAAGAAGAACAGCACACTGAAGATCAAGTCCGGCAACGAAGCTGTGTTGAGTCCCGGAACCGTGTGTTCTCTACGACGAAACATGCTCATGGCTGCCCTCCTTTCTGTGTTGGTTGCGTCGCATCCTGACGAACATTATACTGTTCCGCAATGCGCTGCGGGATTTCGTCTTTCACCTTGTCGCGCTGATTTTGTGACAACTCGGCATAGCGGCGTCCAAACTGCTTCATAGCCCGACGATCGCGCAAGTCACGATAAGCGTCGACGAGCTGATTCTGCATATGGAAATAGATGTCGTAACTGGCCTGCGGATCCACGCTGACCTTGATAAGATGACGCTTGCCAAGCTGCGTAACAAAAGCCTCGACACGCTGTTGCAGACGGTTCACCACAAACGGTTTGCCGTCGACAAGTAACCGGTTGTCAGCCGTGATCTGCAAATCCAGCACCGTATTTTTCTCCACGAAGGACTGCTCACTCTGTTGTTGTCCCTGTGGCGGCAACTGGCGCGTGATGCCCTTATCCACGTCCATATTGGTGGTGACGAGGAAGAAGATGAGCAGCATAAACGAGATGTCGGCCGTCGAGGTCGTGTTCAGCTGAGGTACACTGCGCCTGCGATGATGGAAATTCATCATAACTTTCGATTATATTTTGTGGCACCGTAGATGACAGCAGCTACCGCTATGAGCATCATCACCAGCGATGTGGCAATGAACATATCGGATGTTCTGAGCCAAAAACTGCTGGCGTAGGTGGCACCATTGATCTTCATCGGTGCGGTACTGCCCAAAGCAAAGGTCAGCAACAGCACGACGGCGACGCCACCAGTAACCAAGTAGCCAATCTTCTTCACGGGGATTCCATTCTCCACAGCCTCGGTCTTGCCCCGCTTCTTCAGCAAACAGACTACTGACCAAATAGAGAAGCCAATACCCAGCAACAGATAGAGCATCATGAGCACCAACAAAACATTGGTGAACAAGGGGGCATTGAAGTTAGGATCTTCTTCGAACGGACGGTTGTAACCGACAAGCCAGAACAGCACGAAGACAATCATCGCAATGCCTACAAGCAGGTAGAGCGCATGCGAGGAGATCTTCTCTGTCGGCCAGTTCCGAAGCTGATGAACATTCAACCGTTTCATTTCTTCAACTTATATTTCACTACTGAATCCAACAGGGAGATAGCACTCTCCTCCATCTGCGAGGTGAGATGCTCTATCTTCGAAAGGATATAGTTGTAGAAGATCTGAAGGATCAGCGCCACGATGATACCAAAGATAGTAGTGATCAGAGCCACCTTCATACCGGCAGCGACGATCGTCGGACTGATGTCACCCGCTGTCTGTATCTGGTCGAAAGCCATCACCATACCGATCACTGTGCCCAAGAAACCGAGCGAGGGAGCCATGGCAATGAACAAGGTAATCCATGAGCACCCCTTCTCTAAGTTAGAACTCTGCACGGAACCATAGCTGGCTACGGAACGTTCAATGTCTTCGATCGGCTCTTCGATGCGTTCCAAACCTTGATAACAGATGGAAGCTACCGGTCCGCGCGTATTGCGGCAAAGCGTCTTTGCTCCTTCTACATCACCCGCCATCAACTTACCATCGACATCCTTCATGAGTTTCTTGGCATTGATCTCCGAGAGGCTCAGGTAGATGACGCGCTCCACACAAAAGGCCAAGCCGAGTACCAAGGCCAAAGCCACCAACGACATAAATCCGGCATTACCTTCAATGAACTTGGTTTTCAAGGCTTTATAGAAGCCTCCATTGTCCGTTGAGGCATCGTCGCCGCCGTCGGAAGCTGCTGCCTGATCCAACATGCTCTCGGCAGTAGCACTGTCGAGGTCTGCGTCATCAGCATTTGAGGACGCACTGTCCGTGGATACTGACCCCTGCCGTGCAGCCGGTTTTGCCTGGGTCGATGCTTTCTTTTGTGCCTGCGACAGGCTGCAACAGAATATAAATGACACGAGAATAATGAGACGCTGTATTAATTTGTTCATCTCCTTTAAATGTATTGGTCTATCTATGCTAACTATTTTTCTATGTGTGTGCAAAGATACTACTTTTGAAGCACATAGAGATAAAAGAAAAAACTTTTTTAATACTTACAACGAAAAAGTGTTTTCCGCCTGCCACAAAAAAGCAAATCAAACAGTCATAAGGATGATGGCAAAGTATGCAGAACTAAAGAACAAAAAAAGAAAAAGCATAAAAAAAATACGACCCTCAACCATGAGTCGTGATCCATTCTTGTTTGCGGAAAGAGGGGGATTCGAACCCCCGAAACGCTTTAGGCGTTTACACGCTTTCCAGGCGTGCCTCTTCAACCACTCGAGCATCTTTCCCTTTCGTGTTTGAATGCCATTTTTCAATAGCGACTGCAAAAGTATTACTTTTATCGCAAACCACAAACGAAACGCAAAAGTTTTTAAAACTCTTTAAGAATTCAAGACTGCTTATCTGCAACCATGTCGCCATCTCACCGTCAATTTGCGGTTGTCATACAAATGAGATCCGGTAATCAAACCACTGATTTGCAGCTTTTATACCGCCAATTTACTGTACTCATACCGCCAACGGCCGTACTCCGAAGAGCTTTTCTACGTTTTGATTGGTCACCTGAGCCACTTCGTCTGCTGACACGCCATAAGCTTCAGCTATCGTCTGCCTGACATCTGCCACATAAGCGCTCTCGTTTCTCTTGCCCCGATGAGGCACCGGAGCCATATAGGGACTGTCGGTCTCAAGTACAATACGGTTTAACGGCACTGCCGCGGGGAGGTCTTCACGAAGATGGGAACTCTTGAATGTAGACACACCGCCCACACCCAAGCAGAAGCGGTCAAAGCGCAAATAGGCTTCTGCCTCTTTCTGATTACCCGTAAAACAATGAAAGACACCACCGGGAAGTTCTTTCTCGTAGGGTTTCATGATATGGAGGAGCTCATTCTGTGCCTTCCGGCAATGGATCATCAAAGGCAACTGATACTTGACCGACCATTCTACCTGACGCTCGAAAGCCCTCAGCTGTTGCTGCTCAAACTCGCGGCTCCAATAGAAGTCCAGTCCACACTCGCCCACTGCAACGTAGCGAAGGGGAGCATCGGCCGACAAAGAGGCACGATTTGCCTCCAACTTCTTTTGCATGACATCGAGCACACGCGACCAGTCCTCACGTACCTCCTCAGGCTGCAAGCCTATCATCGGATAGCAATAACCAGGATATTGGCGGCAAACCTCCATCACCGAGACTATAGACGCCTCGTCGATGCAGGGGATGAGAATGGCTCCTACTCCGACATTCTTTGCCCGCTGTATGGTCTGCGGCAGGTCTTCCTTAAACTCCTCACCATCAAGATGGGCGTGCGTATCTATAAAAGGTATCATCAACAGATATTTTAGAACTTACGGTTCATCAGGCGTTCGACATACTGGCGCAGCTTCTGCTTGCGACTCTCGTTGACTTTCACGGTATCGAGATAAGCCTTGCTCTGCTCAAAACAACTGACAATCTTCTCTTGGGCGAGTTTGTCGACACCTATCTCATTATAGAGTCTCGTCACCGTCTTCACCTTTTCATCCCTGTCGAAGTCTGTTGCTGAGATCCAGCGATCCAATTCTGCACGTTGCGCAGCATTAGCGTGGTTATAGGCATTGATGAGCATAAAGGTCTTCTTATTGCAGGTGATGTCACCGCCTATTGCTTTTCCAAACACTTTCTCATTGCCGTAGACATCGAGATAGTCGTCTTGCAACTGGAAAGCCAAACCAATCCACTCACCAAACTGATAAAGGCGCTCGGCATCATCATGAGGCGCTCCGGCCAGCAGTGCACCCATCTTCAGGGCACAGGCCAGCAAGACGCTTGTCTTCAGACGTATCATCTCGAGATACTCCTCCTCGCTGACGTCCGTACGGGTCTCGAAGTCGATATCGTATTGCTGTCCCTCTCCTATCTCCAAAGCTGTGGTGGTGAAGAGTTCAAGCACCTGCGGCAGTTTGTCTGCAGGGCATTCTACTATCCGCTGATAAGCGAGCACGAGCATCGAGTCGCCCGAGAGGATGGCCTGATTGGCGTTCCACCGCTTATGTACAGTCTCGTGCCCACGGCGCAAGTCGGCATTGTCCATCAAGTCATCGTGCAACAGTGTATAGTTGTGGTAAGTCTCCAAAGCCACAGCCTGCATGAGAATGCTCTCAGGATCATCCTTATACAGATTATATGCCAACAGCATCAGAACGGGGCGCATGCGCTTGCCACCCATTGACAACACATACTTCACAGGCTCATAAAGGCTGGATGGCTGACGGTCGTAAGGCAACCGGGCCAAGAAATCATTGACCTCTCCCAACAGTTCAGAGGCTGACTTCATTGATAATTCCACATTCATCATCTATAAATTGATCATTCGTAATTGCGTAAACAACGGTTCCGTTTCCACTATATTGCCCGCTCTTGTCAAATTACAAAGTTAACGGGTATGGCGAACATTGTCCGACAAGGCTTTCCATTCATGATGCCGGGCTTCCATTTGGGCATCATCTTAATGACACGCAGCGCTTCTGCGTCGAGCATGGGATTGGCCGACTTCTGTACTTTCGGCGAAGCGATCGACCCGTCAGTGTTGATGATAAAACTCACCACCACCTTACCCTCTATCTTCTGCTGCCGCGCCAACGGTGGATAACGAAGGTTGCGCGTAAGCCATTTCATAAACTCCACAATGCCACCGGGGAATTCTGGCAACTGCTCTAACGTCTTTTCTTCCAGCGAGTCCTTGTCGGTAGTTATCTGCGGCAAGGCCTCCGTGACATTGGCATCCTTGGCCACGCCCTGTCCGTCGCCGATGAGCAGTTTGCTGGTAACGGGCGCTATCTGATCCGTGCTGTTGCTCGTATGCTCCACCGTCTTCACGTTGTCAGTAATAGACTTCGATGCCGGAGCCGGAGCAGCGGATATCATGTCCTTCATGTCCATGGCCGGTTTCATGTCCATTTCCTCCGTCATGTCGTCAGAGAGGTCGCTGTCGTCAGCAACATTCTGCGGCCGTGTCGTATATTCCAAAGCGGTAAACAAAAGGGCAAGCGCAAAGATCAGCCCCATGAGAAAGTACTCTCTCCGGTGCTGCTCCAAATTGGCTTTGTCGCTCTTCTTCGTTTCCATGATTTATAATAAATCTACCTGTCTTTCCGTTATCATCAAAGATTCACACTGCAAATTTACTGCAAATCTCGAAAAAAAGCGTATCTTTGCCAAAGAATTAGGGTAAATAAATGAAAAAAGCCGCTTTCTCCATTCTTCTCGCTCTTTGCGTCTCCCCTTCATGGGCGCAGTCTGAAAGCGAGACCGCTTACAATTTCCTGCGTCTGCCTGTAGGGGCTCATGCAGCAGCTATCGGTGGCGACAATGTGAGTTTGGTGGAAGACGACGAGAACCTGCTGTTCAACAATCCTGCTCTACTCTCTTCCTCCACGCCCAAAACCGTTGCGCTCAACTACATGGGCTACATGCAAGGTGTCAAGGCAGCCAGTGCCGCGTTTAACTGGGCAAGTGGCGAAAGAGCCACATGGGCCGTCGGTGCGCAGTATCTCGACTATGGCAAGATGAAGCAGACCGATGAGTACAACGTACAGACAGGCGATTTCTCGGCACGCGACATCGTAGTGAGCGGTACCCTGGCCTATATGCTGACTGACAAAATCGCAGGCGGCATCACTACAAGGCTGATCGCTTCCTACATCGGTGACTACAATTCTATTGGCTTCGGCGTGGACTTGGGACTTAACTACTACGATGATGACCGGCAGCTGTCAGTGTCTCTTACGGCCAAAAATCTCGGTGGACAGCTCAAGGCCTACGACGAGAACTATGAAAAAATGCCATTTGACCTGCAAGCGGGTGTGACTAAGGGACTCTCAAGCTTCCCTCTTCGACTTTCGTTGACGCTGGTGGATCTCAACCATCCCCATTACAAGCTGCTCAACCACATCGTCGTTGGCGGGGACTTCCTGATTGGCGATAACCTCTGGCTCGGCATGGGCTATAACTTCCGGCGCGCCGACGAGATGAAGATCTCCGACGGTGACAAGGACAGCAGTCATGGCGCCGGACTCTCACTCGGTGCCGGTCTCGACCTCAACAGATTGAAGATTGGCGTCAGCTATGGCAAATACCATGTTTCCAGTTCGAGTCTGATATTCAGTGCTGCCTTTTCTCTTTAATCAAGTCCCCTACACCTTATTATATATAGCAAACTTTAAAAACGCACAATAGCTCAATCATTCACACCATGAAAAAGATTACAATCGCAATGGACGGATTTTCCTCTTGCGGAAAAAGCACGATGGCCAAAGCGCTGGCCAGGAAACTCGGTTATGTCTATATTGACACGGGTGCTATGTACCGTGCCGTCACGCTCTTCGCCCTGCGCCATCAGCTGTTCAACGCCGACGGCTCTGTGAAAGAGGATGAGCTGAAAGCATTGATGGCCGACATACATATCCGCTTCCAACTGGATCCGTCAACAGGCAATCCCCGCACTGTCCTTAACGACGAATGCGTGGAGAAAGAGATCAGAGGCATGGAAGTCAGCCAGCATGTAAGCCCCATCGCCGCCATCCCATTCGTCCGCGAAGCATTGGTGGCACAGCAACAGGCCATGGGCAAGGGAAAAGGCATCGTCATGGATGGCCGCGACATCGGCACGACCGTCTTTCCCGACGCCGAACTGAAAATCTTCGTGACAGCATCAGCACAGGTACGTGCGCAACGCCGTTACGATGAGTTGAAAGCCAAGGGGATGCCCGCTGACTTTGACGACATCCTGAAGAATGTGCAGGAGAGAGACTATATCGACACGCACCGCGAGGTCTCACCGCTTGAGAAAGCCGATGATGCCGTGGAACTGGACAACAGTCACATGACGATAGCAGAGCAGGATCAATGGCTCTATGAGCAATATCTCCGACATCTGCCCGCATAGATGGCTCTCCCACAAAACAGTGCTGCCGGCACTTTTCGTCTCAGTAATGAGTCTCATCAAACGAAAATTGTAGAAATATACAGCTTTTATTAGAATAAAAGGTATATAATAGGCTATTTACTGAAGAAATATCCCTTTTTGTTGAAGTTTGTTTGCGGAAACAAAACTTTTTCTTACCTTTGCATTCGAAAACGATGATGATAGAGAATCGTCGTACGTGTACTACATAGAGGAATACTCGGATAGTAATACAAAATAAAATTAGGGACAAAAGCAAGTCAATAGATTATAAATTTTGAGTTAATTACTGTTTTTTAAAGAACCCACCCGTGAGGGCAGGTTCTTTTTTTGTTTCTATACACTACTCCGCCTTTGAGCTCTTGAGAAACTACTCGTCAGTCATGCATTCCACACCTATGCTCTATTGTAAAAGCTACTAATTAAAGTTAGCAGATGAGGGCTAATCAAAAAAATATATTTATCTTTGCATTTACATCAAGCGTAAATTCTTCAATATGAAAAAGATAGTATGTGTTTTAGCCGCCTTGGCATTGTCGGCGAGCATGTATGCCGACAGCTTCTCAGGTCTTTGGAAGCAAGTCACCACTGCCCAGCAGAAGGACTTACCAAAGACAGAACTACAGTGGTTGGATCAGATTGTCAGGAAAGCCCGACAAGAAAAAGCTTACGGGCAACTGCTGAAAGCCAAATGGATGGAAGTGGAGGCGCAAGACCGCGTTGCTCCCGACTCGCTCGACGTGATGCGGCAACGGTTAGAGGCGGACTACACCCACCTGACCGACCCAACGCTCCGCGCTGTCTATGCCGCCGCACTCGGCAAAGCTTATCAGGGCAGTTACGACAAGGACAACCAAGCTAAAGAAAAGCTGTGGTTTGGCCGCGCGCTTGTAAACTCCGACCTGTTGGCCAAACACAAATGTGAGGATTATGAACCCGCCATCGTAGAAGGCATTGACAGCAAGATCTTCTATGGCGATCTGCTCCACGTCATCGGACTCGAAGCAAAGGACTATAAGACGCTTCACGACTACTATGTCAAGCAAGGCAACCGACCGGCCGCCTGTCTGACTGCACTGTGGATGCAGCAGGCCAAAGGCCAGCAGACCGACTGCGCCCTGCGCAAGTCGAAATGCGTGCAATGCCTCGACTCGCTGATGAACGCCTACCAGGATTTGCGCGAATGCGGTGAGATCGCCATTGCCCGATACAATGCGATGAGCCAGACCAGCGACGTCACAGCCGAGCACCGTGTCAACTTCATCAACTACGCCCTCAGCCGCTGGGGCGACTGGCAGCGCATGAACGTGCTGCGCAACGCCCTCGAAGAGTTGCAGGCTCCTTCGTTCAGCATCAACGCCGGCGACGGCGTGCTGCTGTCCAACCAGGAGCGACTCGTGCGCATCAACTCCATCAGAAACATCAATACGCTCACGCTGAAGGTCTACCGTCTGAACCTCAACGGTGACACCAAGCTCAATCCCAACAGCAAACACGACTATGAGCGCATTGCCAAACGGATTTTCCCCAGCGAGATCCAATCCGTCACACGTCAATACTATGGTCAGCCTGCATGGAAAGAGAACACCGACTCCATCCGTCTCAAAGCGCTGCCCGTAGGTGTCTACCTGATCGAGACCACCACCAGCAACACCGGCATTGATCCGCAGCGCACGCTGCTGCGTGTGAGCGACCTCAGCGTGCTCCATCAGCCTCAGCCCGGAAAGGCCATCCGCTTTGTCACGGTCAACGCCACCACCGGCAAACCTATTGCCGAAGCGCACTTGCGCTTCTTCAACGACAACGGTAACACACAGAAGACGCTGCAAACGCTGACCACCGACCGCAACGGCGAGGCCGTACTGCACTACGGTGACAAGCGCCCCAATTACTATGTGGCTTACACCGACGAAGACAAGGCACTGCCCATACAAAACGTTTACGACAATTTCTACTACTGGGACAACAAGCGTGAGCACCACAATATCAGCCTCTTCACTGACCGATCGCTCTACCGTCCCGGCCAGACGCTGCACGCCACGGCCATTGCCTACAATGTCAACGACAGCACGATGCAATCTGCTGTTGCGCCCGGCAAGGCCATCACGCTGATGCTGCGCGATGCTAACGGCAAGGAGGTGAACCACCAAACCGTCACTACCGACGACTTCGGTACGGCATCGGCTGACTTTGCCCTGCCGCAGCACGGCCTCACCGGTACGTTCTCCTTGACGGCCGGCAGCGACAACTCGTCAATGGGCTACGCTTCCGTGCATGTGGAACAGTACAAGCGTCCTACCTTCCAAATCGACTTTGACAAATACACTCAGACCTATCAGGCCGGCGACACACTTCGCATTCGGGGTGTAGCGAAGACCTATTCCGGCGTACCCGTACAGGGTGGCAAGATCGTCTACACGGTTCGCCGCAGCCCCATGCTGTGGTGGTATCGCACCGTAGTCGGTCGGCAGACACTTCTGACCGACTCCACAGTCACTGCCGACGACGGTTCATTTAACGTCAAACTGCCGATGACCTACCCCGATGACATCGATCTCAATCAGCGGTTCGGCTATCGCATTACTGCCGAAACCAAAGTCACCAGTCTCTCCGGCGAGACACAGGAGGCCACGACGATGATGCCGCTGTCCAACCGTTCTGCCATTCTCTCCAGCACCTTGCCCAAGCAGTGCCTGCGCGACAGCCTGAAGACTTTCCTCTTTTCTTGCAAGAACATGAGTGGCGAGAGCATCAAGGCCAACGTCAGCTACCGCTTCAACGACGGTGCATGGGCAACCGTACAGACAGAAACACCTATTAATATATATAGGAAACTCACTTCGGGTGAACACCATCTTGAGGCGATCTGCCAGGGTGACACGCTGCGGAACGACATCGTAGTGTTTACCTATTCCGACCGTCATCCTGTCACTACCACACACGACTGGTACTATCTCTCCTCCCGCCAATTCACCGAGAGCAGTCCCATCTACCTTCAGGTGGGTAGTTCCGACAAAGACGTCCACGTCTTCTACACTGTCTTTGCTTCCGACAAGATCATCAAGCAGGGACAGGGCACGCTCAGCAATGAGGTGAGAACCGAAAAGATTCAGTATAAGCCCGAGTACGGCGACGTCCTCACGCTGGCCCTTGCTTGGGTCAAGGACGGCAAATGCTACACCCACTACGATGTCCTCACCCGTCCCGAGCCCGATAAACAGCTCCATCTGACATGGAAGACTTTCCGCGACAAGCTCGTGCCCGGACAGAAAGAGACGTGGACGCTGCAGGTGACCAACGCCAAGGCTAAGCCTGCCAAAGCACAACTGCTGGCCGCCATGTACGACAAGAGTCTCGATGCCATCTATCCCCACAACTGGAACTTCTCGCTCGACTTTGCCTCCAGCATGTTGTCGGCTCAGTGGAACACGACACGCTGGCCGGCCATCGGACTCTATGGCTATCAGAACTATCGGGCTTACAACACACGCGATCTCAGCTTCAGCCATTTCGACTCCGCTATGGAGGGCATCTTCAATTCATTCATAGCAGTTAGCGAAGTGCTGATGTCCACAGAACAAATCCACATTCGCGGAGGCAAGATGGCAATGATGCAGAAGTCACGTGCCGCCGACTTTGCAGACAGCAAAGTTGCTTATGAGGCCGCGGCAGACCATGATGTCGTCGTTGGCTATGCACCAAAGGCTGCGGACCAAGAGAATGTTGCGACATCAAAAATCAGCACACCTGCTACACTGCGTGAGGACCTCAATGAGACGGCCTTCTTCTTCCCCAACCTCATGACCGACGCCAATGGCAACGTGAACCTGAAGTTCACCCTGCCCGAGAGCGTCACCACGTGGCAGTTCATGGCCTTGGCTCACGACAAGGAGATGAACTACGGCCTGCGCAACGACGAGATTGTAGCCCAGAAGACAGTGATGGTACAGCCCAACTTGCCGCGCTTCATCCGTACTGATGATAAGGCGCAAGCCACAGCACTCATCTCCAACACCAGCAACCGCAACGTCAACGGACGTGCCCATCTGCAACTGCTCGACGCTGAAACCGAGCGTGTGCTCGCCGAGTGGGAGAAGCCGTTTACGGTAGAAGCCGGAAAGACGGTACCCGTAACCTTTGACTTTGCCGGTAATCAGTTGCCCTCCGATGCCCGTCACGAAGGCCTGGTCATCGCCCGCGTCTTGGCTGATGGCAAGGGCTTCAGCGATGGCGAACAGCACTACATGGCCGTAATGCCAAGTCAGGAATATGTCAGCAACACGCGTCCGTTCACACTGAGCAACACCGGTACCACGAGTTTCGACCTCAGCCTGCTCTTCCCCAAGAAGGCCAAAGACAGCAAGCTGACGATCGAATACACCGGTAATCCCGCATGGCTGATGGTTCAAACACTGCCCACCGTGGCTAATCCCAACAGCCGCGACGCCATCTCACTGGCCGCAGCGCTCTACGCTAACACCATCGCACGCAGCATTATCAATGCCGATCCCGCTATCGGCAAGACGTTGAAACTCTGGCAGCAGGAGACGGGAAAGGAGACTTCGCTCACCAGCAGCCTGCAAACCAACGAGGAACTCAAGAATCTGGCACTCTCCGAGACGCCTTGGGTCGCTGACACTGAAAGCGAGACCGCACAGAAGCAACAGCTCATCAACTATCTCGACAGCACGCAGATCGACTATCGTCTCAGCAACTTCACCGACCAGCTCCGCAAGCTCCAGCTCTCCGACGGCTCATTTGCCTGGTGGCCGGGCATGCCGGGCAGCGCCTATATGACCATAAGCGTGGCCGAAATGCTCACCCGTCTCAACACCATGACCGGTGCCTCGAAGGAGGTGAACGACATGGTCAAACGCTCATTTCCCTTCCTTGACAAGTACATCGCCGAAGAGGTAGCCGAACTGAAGAAAGCCGAGAAGAAAGGCATCAAGCATCTTGCTCCGAGCGAGACCGCTTGCCATTATCTCTATACCTGCACCCTGGCCAACCGTTCGCGTACCGCCGACATGAGCTATCTCGTCGGTCTGCTGCAGAAGATGCCAACAGCGCTGACCATCTACGGTAAGGCCGGTGCCGCTGTCATCCTCAGTCAGTATGGTCAGAACCAACGCGCAAAGGAGTATCTCCAAAGTCTGAAAGAATACACTGTCTATAAAGAGGAGACGGGCCGCTACTTCGACACGCCGCGGGCTCTTTACAGTTGGTGCGACTATCGCATTCCTTCTCAGGTGGCAGCCATCGAAGCCTTGAAGCGCCTGCAGCCCTCTGACGCTACGACCATAGAGGAGATGCAGCGCTGGCTCTTGCAGGAAAAGCGCACCACGGGTTGGTCGACGCCTCTCAACACAGCCGACGCCGTCTATGCCTTCCTCACCAACGACAAGGGTGAGGCACAGTTGTCGCTCCTTGCTCTGCAGACTCAGAAGCCAACCTTCTCTGTTGACGGTCAGACGTTGACGATGCCAAGGGCTACGGCCGGGCTCGGATATGTCAAGACCACCATTGACAAGGCTGCCAACAACAAGACGCTGACTATCGACAAGCCTGCTACCGGCACTTCCTGGGGTGCGCTCTATGCCCAGTACTGGCAGCCCGTCACCGAGACGGAAGCCACGGGTAGCGGCATGACCGTCAAGCGTGAGATCCTCCACGACGGCAAGACGCTGAAGGTGGGCGACAAGGTACGTGTGCGCATCACGATTGTTGCTGACCGCGACTACGACTTCGTGGCTGTTCAGGACAAGCGTGCTGCCTGCCTACAGCCGGTCCGTCAGCTCAGCGGCTATTATGGTGGCTACTACTTGGCTCCGCAGGACAATGTGACGAATTACTATTTCAACACACTCTCCAAGGGCAAGCATGTCATCGAGACCGAATACTATGTCGACCGCGCCGGCTCCTACACGACAGGCACCTGCACCGTGCAGTGCGCCTACAGTCCGGCCTTCAGCGCTCGTGACAAAGCTCAGAAAATCGCCTGCGAGCAATAAGCGAAACACAATAGAGGCTATAGAAACTATAAAAACTATAGCCTCTATAAAAAACCATATAAAGAAGAAACCAAGCATGAACGCTAAGAAATTGTTTATCAAGCATATCTCTCCCCTCTCCTTTGGAGAGGGGCTGGGGGGGAGGCTGGAGAGTCTGTTGAGGCCCTTGCCCTTTCTCCTCCCCACCCTCTTCCTCCCTCTTTCCCTCTCCGCCCAACGCCTTTCTACAGAGAGCGCCGCCATCGACTGTGGTCAGGTGCTCTTCGGCCATCCCGTGACCGCCGTCTACGAGGTGCGCAACAGCGGCAACCAGCCGCTGACCATCAATGACGTGCGCACCAGTTGTGGCTGCACGACCGTCGACTGGCCTTCTGCAGCCATCGCCGCAGGCAAGAACTTCCAGATCACCGTGCGCTACGAAGCCCAGACCATGGGCCACTTCAACAAGCAGATAGGCATAGAGAGCAATGCTGCCGACACAATGATGGTGCTCTCGCTGCACGGTGTCGTCGTTCCCTCGCTGGCTACCTTTGTGGGGAAATATGATTATAAGATCGGTGACCTGCGCCTCGACCACAACGACGTAGAGTTCGATGACGTGAACCGTGGCGACAAGCCCATCCAACAAATACACATTATTAATAAAGGAGAGCAAACGCTGCAACCCGTCGTCATGCATCTGCCCAGCTATCTCAAGGCATCTGTTTCACCGACACAACTGGCGCCCGGACACAGCGGCGTGGTGACACTGATGCTCAACTCGCGGGCCATCCGCGACTTTGGCCTCACCCAGTCGTCCATCTACCTTGGCATGTTCCCTGGTGACAAGGTGGCGCCGGAGAAAGAAATCTCCATCTCGGCTGTCATCCTCCCCGACTTCGACCACCTCACCGATGCCCAGCGCGCCAACGCGCCAATGATGGTTCTCAGTGCCGAGAAGATCGACCTTGGACACTTTGACGGTAAGGACAAGAAGAAAGGAGTACTCGAAATCAACAACGCAGGCAAGCAAACGCTGAAGGTGCGCTCACTGCAGATGTTCACCACAGGCTTGGAGGTATCGCTCAATAAGACACAGATCGAGCCCGGAGAAAGCGCAAAACTCAAGGTTACCGCCTATGCCAAACAGTTGCGCTCGGCTCGCTCCAAGCCCCGTATTCTGATGATCACCAACGATCCCAATCAAACAAAAGTCATTCTCAACGTCAACGTAGAATAATTCAATCAGCAAACAAGCGACACCCATGAACCTCAAAATAGAAATAGATGCCGGCAGCGGCTTCTGCTTCGGCGTGACTACTGCCATCCGTAAAGCGGAAGAAGAACTTGCAGCGGGCAAGACGCTCTACTGTCTCGGCGACATCGTGCACAACGGCATGGAGGTGGAACGCCTCCACAGCCACGGTCTTGTCACCATCGACCACGAGCAACTCAAGCAACTCCATCACGCCAAGGTGCTGCTCCGTGCCCACGGCGAGCCACCCTCCACCTACGAGATCGCCCGGCAAAACGACATCGAGATCATCGATGCCACCTGCCCCGTGGTCCTCGCCCTGCAGCGCCGCATCAAGAAGCAATACGACAATGACCCAACAGCTCAAATCGTTATCTTCGGTAAAAACGGACACGCCGAGGTGCTCGGACTCGTCGGCCAAACCGACCAGCACGCCATCGTCATCGAGAAGTTCGACGACGTGAAGCATCTCGACTTCAACCGCAACATCTATCTCTACTCTCAGACGACGAAGAGCCTCGACGAGTTTCACCGCATCATCGACTACATCCAGAACCACATTGCCCCCACGGCGACCTTCCGCAGCTTCGACACCATCTGTCGTCAGGTGGCCAACCGCATGCCCAACATCGCCGAGTTTGCCAAGCACCACGATGTTATCCTCTTTGTCAGCGGCCGCAAGAGCAGCAACGGCAAGGTACTCTTCAACGAGTGCCTCACCGTCAACGCCAACAGCCATCAGGTCGAGAGTCCTGAGGAGATCGACTTCAGCTGGTTTGACAAGGCCGAGACCGTAGGCATCTGCGGAGCTACCAGTACGCCAAAATGGCTGATGGAACAATGCAGAGATGCCATTTTGTCGCATTAAACCTACGGGGCACATCATTTGAGAATGTCGTGTCAGAAAATAAAAATAACAAATAAGAAAGGAGTAACAACATGACATTTGACAAATTTACAATCAAGGCGCAGGAGGCCGTGCAGGAAGCTGTCAACACAGCTCAGCAGGCTGGACAGCAGGCCATCGAACCGGTGCACTTGCTGCAAGGCATCCTGGTGAAAAGCCGTGATGTCACCAACTTCATCTTTCAGAAGTTAGGTGTCAACGCCATGCAGATTGAGAAACTCGTACAAGAGGAGTTAAAACATCTTCCACACGTGGAAGGCGGACAGCCTTATTTCTCCAACGACACCAATAAAGTGCTGGAGCGTGCCGTCGCAGACTCGCAGAAGATGGGCGACGAGTTCGTCAGCGTGGAGCCCATCCTCTTGGCTTTGCTGGAGGTAAACACCACGGTGAGCCGCATCCTGAAGGACGCGGGCTGCACAGAGCAGGAGATGAAGAAGGTCATCGACGAATTGCGTCAGGGCCAGAAAGTACAAAGCGCCAGTGGGGATGAGAACTACCAGGCGCTCTCGAAATACGCCCGTAACCTCATCGACGCCGCCCGCCAGGGCAAACTCGACCCGGTCATCGGACGTGACGAGGAGATCCGTCGTGTGCTGCAGATTCTTTCGCGCCGTACCAAGAACAATCCTATTCTGATCGGTGAGCCTGGTACAGGTAAGACGGCTATTGTCGAGGGCCTTGCCGAACGCATCGTGCGCGGTGATGTCCCGGAGAATCTGAAGAATAAACAACTCTACTCCCTCGACATGGGTGCCCTGATCGCCGGCGCAAAATACAAAGGTGAGTTTGAGGAACGACTGAAGAGCGTCATCAAAGAGGTGACCAACGCTCAGGGCAACATCATTCTCTTCATCGATGAGATCCACACTTTGGTAGGTGCCGGCGGTGGCGAGGGTGCCATGGATGCCGCCAACATTCTCAAGCCAGCACTGGCCCGTGGTGAGCTGCGTGCCATCGGTGCCACGACGCTCAACGAGTATCAGAAGTACTTCGAGAAGGATAAGGCACTGGAGCGCCGCTTCCAGACCGTCATGGTCAACGAGCCGGATGAGATCGATGCCATCTCTATCCTGCGTGGATTGAAGGAGCGTTATGAGAACCACCACAAGGTTCGTATCACCGACGATGCCTGCATCGCAGCCGTGAAACTCTCTGAGCGCTATATCTCTGACCGTTTCCTCCCCGACAAGGCCATCGACCTGATGGATGAGGCTGCCGCTAAGTTGCGTATGGAACGCGACTCGGTACCGGAGGAACTCGACGAGATCACCCGTCACTTGAAGCAACTTGAAATTGAGCGCGAGGCCATCAAGCGCGAGAACGATACCGACAAGATCCAGCAACTCGACAAGGAGATTGCCGAGCTGAAGGAGAAAGAGCATCAGTTCCGTGCTAAATGGGAAGCTGAGAAAGGACTCGTCAATAAGATCCAGCAAGACAAGCAGGAGATTGAGAACTTGAAGTTCGAGGCCGACAAGGCTGAGCGCGAGGGCGATTACGGCAAGGTGGCAGAGATCCGCTACGGTAAGCTGAAAGAGTTGCAGGACGACATCAAGAAGATCCAAGAGCAACTCAAGTCGGCCCAGGGCGGTGAGGCCATGGTGCGCGAGGAGGTTACCGCCGACGACATCGCCGAGGTGGTGAGCCGCTGGACGGGCATACCCGTGACACGCATGATGCAGAGCGAGCGTGAGAAACTGCTCCATCTTGAGGAGGAACTCCACAAGCGTGTCGTCGGACAGGACGAAGCCATCAAGGCTGTCGCTGACGCCGTGCGCCGCAGCCGTGCCGGACTGCAAGATCCGAAACGCCCGATCGCGTCGTTCATCTTCCTCGGTACGACCGGTACCGGTAAGACAGAGCTCGCCAAGGCTTTGGCTGAGTATCTCTTCAACGACGAGAATATGATGACGCGAATCGATATGAGTGAGTATCAGGAAAAGTTCAGCGTCACCCGTCTGATCGGTGCACCTCCGGGGTACGTCGGCTATGACGAGGGTGGTCAGCTGACTGAGGCTGTGCGTCGGAAACCTTACAGCGTGGTACTCTTCGATGAGATCGAGAAGGCTCATCCCGATGTTTTCAACATCCTGTTGCAGGTGCTCGATGATGGCCGTCTGACCGATAACAAAGGCCGTACGGTCAACTTCAAGAACACGATCATCATCATGACGTCGAACCTTGGCAGCCAGTACATCCAGCAACGCTTCGAGAATCTCAATGACAGCAACCGCAAGGAGGTCATCGACGACACGAAGAAGAACGTGATGGAGATGCTCAAGAAGACCATCCGACCCGAGTTCCTCAACCGTATCGACGACATCATCATGTTCCTGCCGCTGACGCAGTCTCAGATTGCACAGGTGGTCACGTTGCAGATGAACCGCGTCAAGAAGATGCTCGAGCCGCAGGGCTTTGAGTTGAAATGGACGCCCGCTGCCATCGACTATCTTGCCAAGGTCGGCTACGATCCGGAGTTTGGTGCCCGTCCTGTGAAGCGTGCCATCCAGGACTACGTGCTCAACGACCTCTCGAAGAAGATTCTCGCTGAGGAAGTGAAGCGCGACAAGCCCATCGTCATTGATGCCAATGGCGCTGGCATGCAGTTTAGAAACTAAGGCAGAAAGCTGGGGGCAACACCGCAGCTTTCCAATCCTATACCACCGAGTCGGCTCTTTCCCGCAAAGGAAAGAGCCGGCTTTTTTTGTGCTCCTACGCAATCTGACAGGTCATCAGCCAATTATCTGTCTGAAAATTTGCATATCTCAAACCTTATGATTACTTTTGCGAAACGAGTGGAAAAATGCTTTGAAAAGATGAAATCACTGAGATGACGAAAAATTCTCTAGAGAATTTTTGCTCAGAAAGGCGAGATGAGCCGATAAAAGTACCGTTTTGACGAAAAATTCTCTAGAGAATTTTTTAGGCCATAATAGCACTCTGATGATCAGTGAGTTACGCTTCGTCTACCAGAAAAGCTTTCACTCGCTGAGACACGGATTCACTCACAACAGCAGCGAAGCCCGGAAGAGAGAAGTAAACGTAAAACAAATTTACCGAATATTGAATCTATGGAATACAAGATTGTCAAAGAGACACATCCCACGCTCAAGAACTACGGCAAATACAAGGCTGTAGCCATGCACTACAAGACCGTCACGCCCGAGGAGATTGCCGAGGAGATCGAGCGAAACTGCTCGGCAAAGAAGTCCGACGTGGACTTGGTGATGGCTGAGTTCACCGACACGCTGGTACGGCACCTCAAAGATGGCGACCGCGTGCGCATCCCGGGACTGGGTCTGGCCAAGCTCGAGATCGACAGCGAGAAGGTCGCCAGCCCGCAGGCCTTCCGCTCCACGCAGCACATCCATGGCGTGAAGCTCCATCTGCTGCCCGAGAGCAAACAGGGCATGCAGGAACTCTATAAGGACATCAAATACGTAAGAGCAAAGACAAAATAAAAACTAACAATCAACAATACAGCATGGACGAAAAAGAAAAAGAGGCAGTGCAACTGCCCGACAATGCATTTCGCGAATTGAAAGAGGGCGAGGAGTACACGCCCATCATGCGCCCCGACCGCACCTATCCCGAGGTCAACGCATGGTCAGTGACATGGGGTCTGATCATGGCCGTGGTGTTCTCGGCCGCCGCCGCTTACTTAGGCTTGAAGGTGGGCCAGGTCTTCGAGGCCGCCATCCCTATCGCCATCATCGCCGTGGGCGTGTCGACGGCTACGCACCGCAGCAAGGCACTCGGTGAGAACGTGATCATCCAGAGCATCGGCGCCTGCTCAGGTGCTGTGGTGGCCGGTGCCATCTTCACCCTGCCCGCCATCTATATTCTCCAGGCCAAATACCCGGAGATGACAGTATCGTTCCTTCACATGTTCCTGGCCTCAGCCTTGGGCGGTGTGCTCGGCATCCTTTTCCTCATCCCCTTCCGCAAGTACTTTGTCAGTGATATGCACGGCAAGTATCCTTTCCCGGAGGCTACGGCTACGACGCAGGTTCTGGTCAGTGGTGCCAAGGGTGGCAGTCAGGCCAAACCACTGCTCATCGCCGGCATCGTGGGCGGCCTCTACGACTTCATCGTGGCCAGCTTTGGCTGGTGGAACGAGAACTTCACGAGCCGCTTCATCGGCTGGGGACAGGTACTCGCTGACAAGGCGAAGCTTGTCTTCAAGGTGAACACGGGTGCTGCTGTGCTCGGTTTGGGATATATCGTCGGACTGAAATATGCACTCTACATCTGCCTGGGCTCTCTCGCCGTGTGGTGGCTGATCGTACCGGGCATGTCGCTCGCTTTCCACGACCAGGTGTTGAACATGTGGGATCCGACCATCACGGCCACGGTGGGCAGCATGAGTCCTGAAGAAATCTTCAAGGCCTATGCCCGCAGCATCGGCATTGGCGGTATCGCTATGGCCGGCATCATCGGCATTGTTAAGAGCTGGGGCATCATCAAAGGAGCCATTGGGCTTGCTGCCAAAGAGATGAAGGGCAAGGGCGACGCCACGGCAGCCGTGAAACGCACACAGCGCGACATCTCGTTCAAGATCATCGCCATTGGCAGCATCGCCGTGATTGCCATCACATTCCTCTTTTTCTGGCTGGGCGTGATGCACGGCAATCTGCTCTTTGCCGTCGTGGGCATCCTGCTCGTCGCTATCATCGCTTTCCTCTTCACCACGGTGGCTGCCAACGCCATCGCCATTGTGGGCAGCAACCCTGTGAGCGGCATGACGCTGATGACACTGATCCTTGCCAGCGTGGTGATGGTGGCCGTGGGACTGCGTGGTCCCGGTGGCATGCTCGCCGCACTCGTCATGGGTGGTGTGGTCTGCACGGCGCTGAGCATGGCCGGCAGCTTCATCACTGACCTGAAGATCGGTTACTGGTTGGGCACGACGCCCAGCAAGCAGGAGACTTGGAAGTTCCTCGGCACCCTCGTCAGCGCCGCCACGGTGGTGGGCGTGATGATCGTGCTCAACAAGACTTATGGTTTTGCCAGTGGCAAGCTCGCCGCACCGCAGGCCAACGCCATGGCTGCCGTCATCGATCCGCTGATGAACGGTGTCGGCGCTCCTTGGGTGCTCTACGGCATCGGAGCGGTCATCGCCATCGTCCTCGACCGTCTTCGTATCCCGGCACTCGCCGTGGCTCTGGGCATGTTTATCCCATTGGAACTCAACGTTCCGCTCGTCGTGGGTGGTGTCATCAACTGGTTTGTCACCACTCGCTCGAAGGATGCAGCCGTGAACAAGGCTCGTGGCGAGAAAGGCACACTCATCGCCAGCGGTTTCATTGCCGGTGGCGCCCTCATGGGCGTGGTGAGCGCACTGATAAAGTTCGGTGGCATCGAGTGCTCCATTGCCGACACTTGGTGGACCAATCCGCTCTCTGAGGTCTGCTCACTGGTGGCTTACATCTGTCTGATCACTTATTTCATCAAGGCAACGAAGTAAGACCTTATAACGGGAAAAAAGTCACACAGAACAGAAAAGGACAATTAAATGGCTAAGCTATGACAAGGAAACAGATGATCAAACTGTTCGGTGAAAAAAATATTCGCACCGTGTGGGACGACAAGGAAGAGAAGTGGTACTTCTCTATTGTGGACGTGGTCAGTGTATTGACAGACAGTAAAGATCCCACCGCCTATTGGCGGAAGTTGAAACAACGCCTAAAAGAGGAAGGGAATGAAACCGTGACAAATTGTCACGGTTTGAAATTGAAAGCAGCCGACGGCAAGATGCGCATGACCGATGTAGCCGATCAAGAGCAGCTGTTCCGCCTCATCCAGTCCATCCCTTCTCCAAAGGCAGAGCCCTTCAAGCAGTGGATGGCGCAAGTGGCAAGTACGCGTGTCGACCAGATGCAAGACCCGGAACTTGACATCCAGCAGGCCATTGCCGACTACAGGCGTCTGGGCTACTCCGATAATTGGATTAATCAGCGCATCAAGTCGATAGAGGTGCGCAAAGAGCTCACCGACGAATGGAAGCGAACAGGAGTAAAGGAAGGACTGGAATACGCTTCCCTCACAGATATCATCACCAAGGAGTGGAGTGGCATGACCACGAAGCAGTACAAGCAGCACAAAGGCTTGAAGAAAGAGAACCTCCGTGACAACATGACGAATCTTGAGATGGCCTTCAATATTCTTGCAGAGGCTTCAGCCACCGAGCTCTCCAAACAACGCGATCCTCAAGGCTACAGCCAACAGAAAGGCGTGGCGAAAGATGGCGGAAGCGTGGCTAAGGTGGCGAGGGAAAAACTGGAGTCGCAGCTTGGCCACACGATCATCTCCAGTGCAAAGGCAAGCGACTATCTGCCACCCATTGAGAACGCTGATGCAAAGGAGCTTCCGGATGACGGTTCACCGCAATAGCACTTATTCTCCATACTTACGCCATTAACTGATTATCGTAGTCACACAGACTTGTGTCACACAACATTGTATGACACAAACTTGTGTGACTCGATTTTTATTCGTATCTTTGCAACGTCAACCCACTAAAATGGAAAGAGATGGAAAAGAAGAGCTTTGTTTACGGTGTGCCCGTCAGCGGATATAATTTCACGGGTCGCGAGGAAGAGACACGCAGACTGTTGGCTGACTTCCAAGGCGGTATCAACGTTATACTGATGTCGCCCCGTCGCTTGGGCAAGACATCGTTGGTGAAACATACCCTACAGCAGGTGGACAGCGAACAGATCCAGGTGGTCTACGCCGATATCTTTGGCTGCAAGAGTGAATATGAGATCTACAACAAGCTGGCTTCCGCCATCCTTCAGCAGACGGCCGGCCAACGTCAGCTATGGCTGGAAGAGGCCAAAGACTTTATCTATCGGCTGTCACCGAAAATATCCATCTCTCCCGACCCCTACTCTGAATACAGCGTATCATTGGGCATCACGCCGAAGACGCATACGCCGGAAGAGATCCTGAGTCTGCCTGAGAAGATAGCAGAAAAAAAGGACAAGCGCTTGCTGGTGTGCATCGACGAATTTCAGCAGGTCGGTGAGTTGTCTGACTCTACACAGATCCAGGCACGAATGCGTGGTGTATGGCAGCACCAACAACAGGTATCATACTGCCTCTTCGGCAGCAAACATCATCTCATGGGCAGCATATTCCTCAACAAGAGCATGCCTTTCTATCAGTTCGGTGACCTCATCGCCTTGAAGAAAATCAGTGTGGATGACTGGGCAGACTATATCTGCCAGCACTTTGCCGACGGCCACCGCACGATCAGTAAAGACCAAGCGGCACGCATTGCCACATTGGTAGACTGCTATTCAGCCTATGTGCAGCAGTTGGCTTGGATCATCTACTCTCAGACCAAAGAGGGCTGCGTCATCACCGACGAGCAGATTGCCAGCGGCTTCAACGACCTATTGGCTATCAACGACGTGCTGTTTATCCAAGCCGTGGAACCACTGACAGAGTATCAGATGAACTTCCTGCGCGCCGTTGCCTCAGGCATCAACAAGGACTTTACCTTGGAGGACATTCGTCAACAATACCATCTCGGCAGCTATTCCAACATCCCTCGACTGAAGACTGCCCTCATCAATGCCGACCTCATCGACTCTTCGCCACAGACTGGCATCACCATCACCGACCCCGTATTTGAGCAGTGGATCAGAAGGAAGATGATGTAAGCATCTTGACCATTACTCCATCATCTTCTTCACGCTATCGAGGAAGCGGGAGAGACGCTGGGGCTTGATGCCATAAGCGGTCAACTTAGCCTTGCTGTAAGAGATGAACAGACGGCGCTTGGCACGCGACATGGCAACATAGAGCTTGCGGGCATCCTCGTCGTTGAGCTGTTGGTTGTCACCATTGTAGTAATTAGGGATGCGGCCGTCAACGGCGTCAAAGACGATGACATTATCAAACTCCAAACCTTTAGCCTTGTGGATGGTGGAGACAAAGACGTGCTCCTGTATTGTAGAAGAACCGCAAAGGTCGGCTTCCTTGAAGGTGTTGAGTTCCATGACATGGCGGTTCAACTGCTCTTTGAGCGAGTACTCCTGCTCCACGTCAATGATATCATAGGCAAGGAAACGAAGGATAACGGGCAGCTTCTTCACACGCTTCATCCATCCATTCTTCACTGCATAATCACAGAAAAACTGAATCTCAGCCACCAAAGCAGGATCTTCTGTGGACTGCCGACGCTGATAGAGCCGTTGCAGAGCTTCAATATAGAACGACGCATAGTGGTCGCGCAAGAGCTTAATCTGTGCGGCAACGCCCTTGCGTGACAGGAATTCCTGCTGCTGGGGCACCACCTCCTGGGCTTTCTCATAACAGTAATTGACCAGCGACACGGTGGCGAAGACATCGTCGTCGGCCAGGTGGGAGTTCTGTCCCTCAAGATGAAGCTCCAGCAAAAGCTGTTTCAACTTGAATGCTTTCAAATCGGGACGCAACAAACGGATGAGCCGCAGAGAGTCGAAGCAGACGGACTGCCGCTCCGCCCAGTTGACTTCAGGCAGATAGCGCTCCACATTGCACTGCATGATATGGTAGTCATAATCGGCATTATGTCCCAACAGCACACTGCCGAGGGCAAAGTCGAGAAACATCTTCAAAGCCTCAGCATGACTATGAAGCTGCTGATGCTTGCGCTCCTCGATGATCGGGTTGACGATGTCGCCAAGCATTGACGGTATCTCGCGATCCGTCTCTACATATACCGAGAAGGTATCCACCACCCTACCCTGTCGGATGCGTTCCGCTGCAATCTGCACTACATCATCCTCAAAGACATTCAGTCCTGTAGTCTCTGTGTCGAAGACCACGATGTCCTCTTGCTGATACGTCTCCACGAAGCGCTGCAACATCGTCTTGTCACCGGTGAGCAACTCCGCCGGAGAGACGGCCCGCTCCTTGAGCTGGTGCATCAGCCTTCGGGCTGAGGCATGAGTGGCGCAGGCCTGCAAGCCCTTGAACAGCCGTGCCCAAGCCAAAAACTGCCGGTCATTGTCCAGCACGGTGAGATGAGCCAGCAACAGCTTCACCTCATCGGAAGCAAAGAGATCACTGCCCGAGACTTTGAAATGGCGAATGTCCTGTGCGGCGAGGGCCCGACTCATGGCGTCGGCGTCGCGGTTGGCATTGACAATCACGGCAACTGTCTCGTCGGGATGGGCTTGCCGCAACTGCTCAACGAGATGGGTGATGTCGTTGAACTCACTGTCTACATCGTCACTGGCCACGATGGCGAGACGACCATTGGCCTTATCGTCGCAGTCTGCTGTCTGCGGCAAGAGCTCCGGATCAGTATGCAATTCGTCCACAGCATAACGGTTGAGAAGGTCGAGGAGATATTTCGGTGAGCGATGGTTCTGTCCGAGATAATGGATGTTGCCCTTGCAACGCTCCTTGAGTAGTCCTAAGGTGGAGAGCTTCGCACCCATAAACGAGAAGATTGCCTGCTGCTCATCACCAAGATAGATGACGCAGCCCTCACCGAACTGTGGCCGCGATTCGTGCCCGGAACTTGCCGCAGCAAGGGAAGCCGTAGCAAGTTCGTCGATGATGGCAAGCTGCAAAGGATTGAGGTCCTGCACCTCGTCGACTTGTATCCACGGATAACGCTTATAGTCTTTATTGTCGTGGAGCGAGAGATAAGTAAGAAGCAGGAGATCCTCGAAGTCGAGAAGCAGGTTCTGTCGCTTATAAGCCTGGTAAGCATGAGCATAGCGCAGAAACTGCAAGATCCGCTGGGCAGACGGACGCAGTACAGCGTCGAAATCGGGCTGGAGCACGGCATCACGGTAAAAGTCATTGTGATGATAGATGTCGAGCAGCGCCTCGCGCGTAAACTCTCTGTGCTGCATCTTGCAGATGGCGCGCAACACAGTGATGTCCTCCCTGGTCAGGCAGTCGGGATGCTGACGCATGGCCTTAGGGAGTCCGCGCTCAATTTCAAACATCAGATGGGAGATGAACACCACACGGTTGTAGTCGCTGCGACGCCGGTAATTGCCCATCACCTTGTCTTCATCCTCATTGAGATAGGTAGCGAGGATGCTCACCGCCGTGTCGTCATCGATGACCGAAGTCTCACCGGGCACCACAGCATTCTCAAAGAGGAAGCGGGCACAGAAGCGATGGACATTGCCCACAAACACCTGCGCCGTATCGGGATCACCGAGATTGGAGCTGATACGCTCGCGCATACCACGGGCTGCTCTGTTGGTAAACGTCAGGCAAAGCATATCGCCGTAGGCCACTCCCCCGGCATGAGCCTTGCGGATGCGCTCTGCAAGAATCTGTGTCTTGCCGCATCCCGGCGGTGCCAAAACGAGGTGACGGCCATGTTGCAGGCCGATGATTTCCTGTTGGTCTTGATCAGGTGTCCATGTTTTCTCCTTGCTTTCCATCGTAAGTGCTTTTAGTTATTACCTGCAAACTTACGAAAAAAAACTGGTACTACCAAGCTACATCTTCACATTTCCTGTACGTTTGAGCACGCCCCAGGACTGCAACTCTCCCTTGATGGCCTTGAGATAGCTCTTGAAAAGCACGTAGTACATGATCCAACGATAGAAGAAACGCTGAGGGATGATCCATAGCAGCACCCACAACCGCTCGTGCTCGAAGAGATAAGCCATGATGCTCACGCTGGCATCGACGGCGAGGAAGAGCAGGTAGTAGAGGAAGATCTGCAGGGCATTGCCCGAGAACAGTCCGATGAACATCAGCACGTCGGCCAGCGGCGAGAACGTCGGAATGATATACTGGAAGACGAGCATATTGGGCATGGCCCACAGTCCGAAGCCTTTCTTCTTGGCATTGAAGAGCGAGGAGCGATGCTTCCAGAAGGTTTGCATCACACCGAAGCACCAACGCACGCGCTGCTTGACAAACTGCCGCACGTTTTCCGGCGCCTCAGTCATAGCCACGGCATAGTTCTCATTCTCGATGATATAACCGGCTTCGTTGATGCGCATCGTCAGGTCGCAGTCCTCAGCCAACGTGTCGGTGGTCAGTCCGCCTGCCCGCTCAATGGCCTCCTTGCGGAAAGCACCGATGGCACCGGGCACCACGGTGATGGCATTGATATAGGAGTAGGCCATACGGTCGAAGTTCTGACTGGTGGTGTACTCGATGGCCTGCCACCGCGTGAGCATGTTGCGCTGGTTGCCGACCTTGACATTTCCGGCCACGGCACCGATGCGATGATCCTTGTCGAGCAGGAAGTGCTGCATGAGCTTGCTCACGGCATCGGGGCGCAGCTGGGTATCGGCATCGATGCACACCACATATTCCGAGTCGGTATGGGCGATACCGTAGTTCAGCGCCGAAGCCTTTCCGCCATTGGGCTTGCCGAAGATACGCACCTTGTCATTGCCGTCGAAAGTCTGATGGATGCGCTCCAGAGTATGGTCCTTGCTGCCATCGTCGACAAAGATGACGTCGAACGAGGGATAGTCCTCGCGCAGCAGCGTCTCCACGGTGCGCACACAGTTGACCTCCTCGTTGTAGGCAGGTACGATGATCGACACATGGGGCGCGTTGGCCTTGGTCAGTGACGGATAGTGCCGGCGGCGCTCCACACGCTTCTCCTGTATCATCAGATAATACATGAAGCCTAAGCGCAGGAAGCCGAGGACAAGGAAGATGATGAAGAGGGCGGTGAGGAAGTCGCTCAGATGATAGATGATCTCTGCCAGCGTCAGGTTGGCCTGCATCGCATAGTAGGTCTTACCCTTGGGAATCGGCGGCATGAGTTGAGCACGCGACATGCCGAGATACTGTTCCAGCGAGATGAAGTGATACCCCTCCTTTTGCAGCGTCTCGATGATGCGGGGCAGTGCGGTGATCGTCGGCTTACGGGTGACGCCACCGGCATCGTGCATAAGGATGATATGTCCGTCGCCACGGTGCACGCCGTCGATGACGCGGCGATAGATCTCGTCAGCCGTGATACCGGGTTGCCAGTCATTAGGATCTACCTCCTCACCCACGAAGAGATAGTTGCGACGGCTGGCGAGAATCATCGGCTCTATCTCCTCGTGCTGGGTAGGATCAGCGTCGGCGTTGTAAGGCGCACGGAAGAGGATGGTGCTCTGACCGGTGACACTCTCGATGAGCATACGTGTGAGCTTCAACTCGGCATAGGTGCGGCCATCGGAGTTCTCAATCATGTTGTGGTGGGTGAAGGTATGGTTGCCGATGGTGTAGCCCTCGTCATAGACTTTCTTCACCAGCGGCAGGTTCTTCTCCATCTGCAAGCCCACCATGAAGAAGGCGGCAGGAGCATGATAGCGCTTAAGGGTACGGAGGACAGAGGGCGTCCAACGGGCATCAGGGCCGTCGTCGAAGGTGAGCAGCAGGTCTTTGGGACCGCAGTGACCGAGCTTCGAGACGGTGTAGGTGGAGGGCAGGCTGTGGTAGCGCTCCTCGGTGACAATCTGATCGTCGGGATCGATGGACACGGTGACCTTACCGGGCTTAGGCTCTGACTCCACGTCGAGGACCTCGCCGGAGCCCACAAAGTTGACATCGTCGTAACCGGTCAGCCTCAGCACGTGGTTCATGTTCCAGCACTTCACCTGCTCCCATGCCAGGTCTTTGCCATAGAAGTTCCACAAGCGGTGGTCTTCCGTGCCAAGACGCCAAAGGCCAAAGCCCGCGAGATGATAGGTGGCACCGAAGCGCATGATATTATATAAGGTGGCGGCATCGGTGAAGTGGACCTGATGGAGCTGCCCGTCATCGTCGTCGTAGGAGAAAGAGAGGTTGTAGGAGTCGTCGTCGAACTGAATCTGTGCGCCGGCATCGAGAGCGGAGGCAATCGTTTGGTCATAGGACACGGTCTGTCCCTTGTCGCCCTGTGCCCAGTCATAGCCGTAGGCGGCAAGACCGAGTACGAGTTTGTCGTTGGGGATATTCTTTGCGGCCCAGTCAGTGGCACGCTCCACCCAGTGCTGCGAAGCGATATCGCCGGGCTGGCTCTCCCTATTGTGCTCGTCATAGGCCATGAGGAAGAGGTAGTCGTTGTAGCGGGCGAGCGGCTCCACATCATAGTCCTCATTAAACGGTGTGATGTCCTGCATGACATACATATTGTTGTCATGGAAGAGCATGGAGAGCTCCTTGACGAAATTGGTCAGCAAGGCATTGTCGTTGATGGAGAGTTCCTCCAAGTCGATGTTGATGCCTTGGAACCGGTTGCGATGGCAGATGGTGACGAGGGTGTTGAGGAACTGTTTGCGCAGTTGCTTGTCGCTCATGATGCGGCCGATACCCTCGGGACGGAAGTCATCGCCATAGTTGTTGGTGAGCATCGGCACGATGGGCATTCCACTCTTGCGCATGGCAGCCAGTGCTTTCTTGTCGATCTTTACCTCCAGCCGGCAGGTCTTGGGATTGATGAAGAACCACTCGGGGATGACCATGTTGAGGTGCTTCATGTTTTGCTTGAGCGAGCGCAGGGAGTGTGCGTCCCAGTTGACATACCACGCCGCGCGCACGCCAAGTCGCGGGTCATTCCATTCGTTGATAAACTTCTGAGTGAGTCCCCTGCCATGTCCGACAAAACGATGAGCACGGTCATAGTTTTCCTGGTAGGTATTGTGCATACGCTGTTCCAGAAAGTTATCGCGCAGCGAACGGTAAGCCTTGGTGAGCTTGGTGTCGCGCATGAGCGGCTTCGAGGCTGTCATCACCCCACGGTAGTCGTGGCGGAAAGGCATATTCGGACTGCCCTCCAGCGCAAACATGGTGATGAAGACGATAACCAATAACACGATGATAGTGGCGAAGAAACGCATCGTCCACTTAAATCGGCTCCAGCGGCAGCGTGAGTCGGTCTGAAACACTTGTCTTTCCATTCCGTGACTTTTCTATATCTTTTCTTTCTCTATTATTCTCTTTCTTTCTCTTTCAACTCTTTCCGAGTCTCTAAATCGGCTGCAAAGTTACGCCATTCATAGATGACGAAGAAAAGACACGGTGCAAAAAAGATTAACGGGAGATTAAAAAGGTGTAATGAGACAAACATCCATAGTCGCTCCTGCACGATATTCTATATTTCTGTACATTATTCAAAGTACTGGCTGTCAATAGTCGTTAACTTTGAGACAAGAATCAAGACCTAAATATATACATTACTAATAAACGCAATTATGAAGCATCAAAATCATTTGCTGAAGCGTTACGGCACCGTGCTCTCCCGCACGCTGCTTTGCTCAACACTGACGTGTGCACCACTTCTCGGCGTGCAAACCATGATGGCTGACACTTCTCAGATGGCACAGACTCATGTAAGAGGTACTGTGGTCGACGAGAATGGTGAGCCGATCATCGGAGCAAACATCATGGTCGTGGATGGCAAGAACACGCAAGGCACCATCTCTGACATGGACGGAAACTTCCAAATCAATGCCAAGGCCGGAACTAAAATCAAAGTAAGCTATGTGGGATTCGAGACACAGACGCTGACCGTGAAGAATGGTATGCGCATCACCATGGTCGAAGACAGCAAGACCACTCTGAAAGGCGTGGAGGTCGTGGCCTATGGCGTGCAGAAGAAAGGGCCGTTTTTTGTCAGTTTTCTAAACATTCATTGGACTGTATACAAGACGTCGCCCAACACCTTACTGCCCGGAAGTCTGTCTGACAGGAAAGAGATAGAACCGGCGGTTTGCCTTGTTGTCCACCATCCACTGGTCGAGCACGATATGCAGATCAAGGGCGTGGATGGTCAGCGTATGGTGACCCGCCTTCAAACTTTTCAACGGCAGTTCACGAACAGCCTGTCCTCGCAGCACGTTGAGTTTCCAACGCTCAGAGCGGAAGGGCTCTTTAAGTGAGAACACCGTAGGCTGTCCGCCGTCTATGCTCACAGAGAAGCTCAGGTCGCCCTTGTCGTTGGGCTGTGTGGGGATAAGCGCCACACGCAGCACGCGGTCGCCATCGCGGTCTGTGGAGAAAGCATACGTCACGTTGCCACCCTGAGGCAGAGCTACCGCCCGCATGCTGTGACCCAACATTTCAATTACCTGCGTGCCTTCGGAAGCCTGCAGCCAGTCAGCGGCATTGCGGGCCACCACGCCTAAGGTATCGCTCCAATCTGTGAGTTTTCTGTCAGTGGACTTTTCTCCCTTCTTCAACCATTCCTGCATCTGCACGTCGGTGAGCAGCGTGGGAAGCACGGGGGCACCGAAGACGGGAAGGTCACGCGGGCGCATGTTCATCGACCGGCGCCACTTGCCGCCAGCCATCTTTTCATTATAGTATTCCGTCAGCGCCCTCACCTCCTGATAGGCTTGCTGACTCTCGGCACAAGCATGGTAGAGCTCAGACTGATGGGCGGACATATCCTTTGTCGTTGAACCGTTGGCCAGCTGACGGGCTTTCTGTGCCCAAAGCATCTTGCAGGCATGAGCCTCAGCTGCACACACGGGATACGCGATGGCTGCGAAGTAAGCATCCTGCAATTCGGGGCGGACAGCAGCCTTGGCTTTCCTTACCTGTCCGGCCACAGCGGCAAAGCGGCAGAGGTAGCCGTCAAGCTCATCGCCAAACTCGGTTTGCGACAACTCACTGTTGCGTACCGGACTCAGACCACGGTCGTAGAGTTCCTTCGACACCTCGGTCTGGTTCCAGCCCATGAACTCAGGCCGACGCTCGCCGCAAAGCCTGAAGTATTCGTGCATAGCCGGGAAGAGCGCATCACCAGCCTGCTTGCCGAACTGGCGGCAAAGCCACTGACGATAGTGGTTGTTGAGTGTAGAACCATTGACGCAGTCGATATTCCACGCCATGTCGAAGAAGAGTTCCAAGTCATAGCCCGCCACCTTCGGGTCGTGAACGTTGACGATCCACATCTTCCGCACGTTGTGGTCATAGGCCGTGCGCATCTCGTTATAGACAAGTCCCGGCTGTGTGGTGGTCAGCCACAGATAGTCGTGGGGGCGGCCCCAGTAGCTGAGATGATAGTAAACGCCACCGCCACCCGTGCGCTGCTGCTCCGTGCTGTCGGGCAGCCGCGTGAGGTAGCCGTAGTTGTCGTCGCACCACATCAGCGTGACGTAGTCGGGCACTTTGAGCCCCATGTTGTAGATGTCGAGTACCTCTTTATAAGGTATGAACACCTGCGTTTGCTGTTTCGGATCACCAAGGTATTTCCCGATAAGCTTTTGCTGGTCATCGATCACAAGTTGCAGGGCGTCGAACTTCTCCTTCATGGTCCTCACGCCCTCCATCGAGCCGTCGTGAATGCCGCGCATGCCGATGGTGAGCAGATTGCCGCCCTTGGAGTCTTTTACTTCTTTCAACCGCTCTGCCCAATAGTCTTGCACAGCCTGCCGGTTGGTGATATAGTTGAAAGCGCCACGCTTTTTCTCATTCCACTCCCCCACATTGTTGTGCAATAAGGGCTCACAGTGCGAAGAGCCGATAGCGATGCCGCAGCTGTCGGCCATGGCCTTGGCTCCCGGCGTCTGGAAGAAGGCGACCGTACCGGGATGCATGGCGGGCCAGATTGCATTGGCACGAAGACGGAGCAACAGTTGGAACACCTTTTTATAGGTATTCCTCCCGATGACACCAAACGGAGTCTTGTCGGAATGGCCACAGCTCCAAGGGCGCAGCGACCAGTCCTCGTCGTTGAGAAAGATGCCGCGGTACTCGACCGATGCGCCCTGCGTCATCGTGAACTGATCGTCGAGCGTCAGCCGTGAACGATGCCCGGGCACGACATCTCCCCACCATACCCAAGGACTCACGCCTGCCTGACGCGACAACTCCAACAGTCCATAAGCAGTGCCACGCCCGTTGGTCCCCACAACAACAATCTGCCCTTGGTGGACACGAATATGGAAGCCGTCGGTCAGCGTCTGCAATTTTTCTACCGGCACGCCCATATCCCGCAATTCACGCTGTTGGCGACGGGAGAGGCGGTCCAACTGCCAGAGGCGTATCGTGGCCTGCTGAGCCAGGTCGGTCAGCTTTGGTGCGATGCCCGTCACCTGTGCTATGTCGCCCTTGAACATGTGGGAAGCAACATCTACGACGGGATCAACGCCGCGAGGCACTGAAAGGCTGACCGTATGGATGCCGTCGAACCAGGTGACGGGCTTCGCCGAGACTCCTTTCGGTGTCATCAGAAAAAGGAAAGCAAGGGCAAGAGGCTTGAAGGGAAAACGATTGTTCATGGTTATGCGATGCGATCATTCTTGATTACTTTTTATTCGTGCGCACGCGGCTTTTCAGTGCGGGTACAGCATCGCCAAGGGCTTTGGCAAGAGCTGCCGCCACGACATGCGCACCATATATATTATAATGTGTGTCGTCTTTGCGGCCATCCTTTGCCCAACTATATTTGCCAGGCTCCACCCACATGTGCAGTTTGCGCGAGCCATCGGGGCCCAAACGCTGCTCGATGTCGTGGGTAATCGCGTTGGCATTGATATAGACGGCACCATACTGTCGGGCTACCTTTTCGGCCACCAAGCGATAGGTTCCGTGCGTGTCAACGAGGGTGTCGCATTGGAAGTTGCGGCGCACCACGGGACTCATCAGTATGGGAGTGGCTCCCTTAGCCTTCGTCTCGATGACGTACTGCGCGAGATGAGCGTCGAAGGTGGTACCTACGTCGGTATGGCGGTCCGATGCCGGCTTCTCGTCGTTGTGTCCGAACTGAATGATCACGTAATCACCTGGCTTCACCTTGTCGATAACTTTCTTCCAACGGCCCTCAGTATAGAAGCTGCGCGAGGAGCGTCCGTTGACAGCATGGTCCTCTACCCGCACACCATCGTCGAGATATTCATGCAGGTACATGCCCCACCCACGCTCGATGCGTCCCTCGGTGGTGTCTTTGTTCGCTGCCGTAGAGTCGCCGATGATATAGATCACCGGTGTGGCGGAGTCGAAGGATCCGAGTATCAATGTCAGTAATAATAAAAAGAAGGGTACAGTCTTTACGGCTGTCTGTGGACGTAGCCACTGCTTAGGTTTGTGATTGTTCATTTGCTTTTACTATTAAAGATTACTATTGCAAAAGTACAAAATATCTAATAGTATAAGCCCAAAAATCGTTCAGAAAGAGAGTAAATTCATACAAAGGTCGGCATTGAGATTGCCGTATAGTATCTCCCACCTATCATTCTTCAATACCAAAAGGACACGAAGTCCGAAACAAGACTAATTACTGTTTAACCAAGTAGCAACACCCCTCTCCTTGGAGAGGGGCGCGGGGGTGAGGCTCTTCCCCCCCTTAGGGGGGAGTTAGAGAGGGTCTTCTACTTCTATTTGATCCTTACGATATTCAGCGAATTTGCCGGCAACTCCAGACTCACGCCATCACCGTCAGGACTCAACGTCGAAGTCATCGGCACAACACGTGTCGGTGTGTCGAGCGTGTTCTCATCGGCGCCCTTCGGAGCAGACAGACGGATGAGACGAGCCTCCGTCGGATGCAGACCGGCAAGCGTGATGCGGGCTGTAGTAGCTTGGGAATGCGTGTTGACAAGCTTCACAATATACTCGCCCATAGCCTCGTCATAAGTAGCATTTTGGAAGAGTCCCGCAAAGGTACTCAGCTTGAGTTTGGTGGCAAAGAGCTGCTTGCCGTCGAGCGAAGCATAGATGCTGTCACCCTTGACATGCAGATCCACGTCGTACCAACGTCCGGTCTCTACTTTTCCGGCTGCGGTGACAAGCTGTGACTTGCTGCCGTTGACAACCTGCTCGATGGCATTCTGCGTATTGCCCCAACCGCCAATGTTCAGCCAGCAATAGTTATCGGGGTCTACATAGTTGAACACGACGAGGAAGCCCTCGGCGCCGCCATCCTTACGGGCACGCACGTGATAGGTGTATTCGTTGCCGTCGGTACGCTGGGGATTCAATCGCAACGCACCCTCGGAAGCAGACTGCTGACTGACAATGCCATTGGACTGCTGCCACATGCCACGGATGTCTACCTTGCCACCAACCTGCTCCACCTTGCCGTCTCCGGCTGTCAGCGATGGCTGGGCAAAGCTGGCTTGCGTAGCCCACGTGCCCACACCGACACGGCAGCAGATCTGCGGCTTGACCTGCTGCTGCGCCTCGGCGATCTGATAGGGATTCGTCAGTGTTGTAGCAACGGTGCGTGTGCCTACGTTGTCGGCCATCATCTTCTGGACATAATAAGAAGGAGTGCCGAGCACACGGGTAGCATCGTACTGAATCATGTCTGGGCGCCAACGTGTCTCGTTGACATTGGCGAAGATAGGTGCATAGCTGGCCATGCGCACGATGTCGGAGTTGTTTTCCATACCCATCATAAACACAGCCTCGCCTAAAGCGGCATTCAAGTCACCCACCTTGCCGAAGCCTTGCGTCACGGCATACTCGCCGACATAGACTTTCGGGCCACGACGGTCGTAGCCATCGTAGTGATGGAAGTGCTCGGCAAACCACGCCGGAGAGCGATAGTAGTGCTCATCGACAAGCTCAGTCTGCTCCTTTGACTCCCACTTCGGCTCGTCTGTGCCCCATGCAGCCACATTGCCGATGATATGCATATTGGGATATTTCTTCAGCACGGCATCGCGGAAGAGCTTGAAGCGCTCGTAGTAGTGGTCACTCTGCTGACGCTGGTCGGGCTGATTGTTTTCATTGCCGATTTCCAAATATTGGATGTTATAGGGCTCGGAATGACCGTTCTTGGCACGCAGGGCACCATACTTACTTGTCACGGGGCCGTTGGCATACTCCAGTGCGTTCATTGTCTCGTCTATCCAAGGCTGTATGGAGTCAAGCGGCGTGAAGCCGCCATGCCAGATACCCACGTTGACGACATAGAGCGGCTGGGCGTGCAGGTCCTCAGCAAGCTGGAGATATTCGTCAAAGCCCAGTCCGTCGGTGGTACGATAGCCCCAGTTGACATTCCAGTGGCCTTCGCGCTGCTCCACGGGACCGATGGTACGCTCCCAACGGAAAGCATTATCAGGACTCTCCTGACCCTCGACAAAACAACCGCCGGGGAAGCGCAGGAACTTAGGATGGAGGTCGTCGAGCATACCGGCCAGCTCTGGACGCAGACCATTCTGCCGGTTGCGGAAAGTGGGCGGGAAAAGTGAAACAACGTCAAAGCCCAACTGCCCCTTGCCGTCAGCCACGAGTTGCAGCTGTCCCTTGCTGTCATTGCCGTTGGCTGTCAGTTCAGCCTCATAGCATGTCCACTTATTGCCGAAGCTCGTGCCGGCGAAGGTGGCAGAGGCAAACGTCTGCTTGCCCGAAGCATCTGTCAGCACAGCCCGCAGCTGTCCCTTGAGCTTGCCTTTCGCCCAGAATGAGAGACGGTAACTGCGGCCTTGTACGACGGGAATACCCCAGAAGCCCTCATTGGCGATGCCGTCGCCCGACTGCCGGAAAGTCACCAGCAAAGCCTGGTGCTGCTTGGCATTGAGCAGTCCTTTGGCGGTGAGCTGCATGGCTGCCTGCCCAACTGTGCTCCAATGCTCAGCCGCCTTGGTGTTGTCCTCAAAAGAGCGGTTGCGCACGAGCTCGGCATAGAGTCCGCCGTCGGCAGCGTGGTTGATGTCCTCATAGAAGATGCCGTAGAGATCCGGCGACACTTCATGCCCCTTCTGCGTCGTGTTGACATTGACTGTGATTTGTGCTGATGCCTGCATGGCTGTCAGCAAAGCAGTAGTGAAAAGTAGTTGCTTGTAATGCATGTTTTTGTTTAGGATGTTAGTGATACGAAAGTTAGATATTGGCAAAATTACACTTTTTATTTTAATCATGCAAGAGCTTATACAAAGATTAACAAAGGCGAGCGAACATAAAGAGGGCGCAAAAACTTAATTTTGTTTAAATCGCAAATATTGATGTTTCACAAGGTAAGGCAAATAATGAAAAGCGTTCATTCTTACCAACATGCGTGTTGCTACAAAGATGTTTCACAAGAAAAGACTTAAAAGATTAACTCTGTATGTTTCAACGACTTGTGTATCCATACCCAAAAGGCACAATAAAAAAAGCAGATTTGCACGTTTGGGAAAAGTTTTCTAACTTTGCAAAAGATAGGCGATGACGGAGCACAGAGAATGATATTTCATCATGCTCGCAGTCACTATTGAACCAACAAGGCATGATCCTTTTCAGATACAACCGCTGAAACATACATTATTCATGAAGAAAGCAGATCCTGATGCTCGTTGGGACAGGAGTCTTGCGCTGATACGCGAGAATGTCACCGAGCAGATATATAATACATGGTTTAAGCCCATCGACTTTGTGCGATACGATGAGCAGACCAAGACGGTGCAGGTGGCTGTACCGAGTCCCTTCGTATATGAATACCTGGAGGAGAACTTCATCGACCTGCTCTGCAAGGTGATGTACCACTGCTTTGGTACAGGCACTAAACTATTTTACCAGGTTGTCACTGACAAGGAGCATAACCTCACGCAGAACATTGAGGCTGACCCTACTGACGCGCTGCCCAAGCCACAGCCTAAGACACGCGCCAACCAGTCGCCGACCATGCTCGACGCTGCCGTGCCGCAGCTCGACCCGCAACTCAATCCGCATCTCACTTTCAGCAACTATATCGAGGGAGAAAGCAATAAGTTACCGCGTGCAGTGGGACTCTCTATCGCCGAGCACCCCAACACGCTGCAGTTCAACCCGATGTTTATCTATGGACCTTCGGGCTGCGGAAAGACTCATCTCATCAATGCCATCGGCGTGCATGCCAAGCACCTCTATCCTCAGAAGCGCGTACTGTATATCAGTGCCCGTCTTTTCCAGGTGCAGTTCTCCAATGCGGTCATTCAGAACCATCTCAATGACTTCATCGCCTTCTATCAGACGATCGACATGCTCATCGTCGACGACATCCAGGAATGGATTAACTCGCCGAAGACACAGGATACTTTCTTCCACATCTTCAACCATCTTTTCAAAAACGGCAAGCGCATCATTCTGGCTTCCGACCGTCCGCCGGTAGACCTCAAAGGTATGCCTGACCGACTGCTCACCCGTTTCTCATGCGGTGTCATCGCTCCGTTGGAGAAACCCAACCGTCAGTTGTGTATCGACATCCTGCGCAGTAAGATTTGCCGCGACGGACTGAAGATTCCCGACGATGTCATCGCCTTTATTGCCCAGACGGCCAGTGGCAGCGTGCGTGACCTGCAAGGTGTGGTCAACTCGCTGATGGCCTACTCCATTGTTTATAACAGCGACATCAACATGCAGTTGGCTGAGCGTGTCATCAAGCGTGCCATCAAGATCGACGACCGTCCGCTCACCATAGACGACATCATGGAGAAGGTATGCAACCACTACAATGTCACGCAGACACAGGTGAGTTCCAAGAGCCGCAAGCGTGACTATGTGATGGCACGTCAAGTGTCAATGTACTTAGCACAGAAATATACCAAGATGCCAGCCAGTCGCATCGGTAAGCTCGTCGGCAACCGCGATCACTCCACCGTGATCCATAGCTGTGCGCAAGTAGAAAAGCGCTTGCAGGTAGACCGCGCTTTCCAGGCTGAGATCGTAAGCATAGAGAATTCGTTCAAACTAAAAGACGCTGCAGAGTAGCAAATAAAAAATGCGTCACCAAAAGATTTGGTGACGCATTTTTTATTTGCTTTCTTTATTTATCCTTCTTACCGAAAAGTGAGAAGTGGACATAACGTTTAGGATGTGCCTTCAAGTCTGTCAGTAGAGAATCCGCACTGTCCACTGTATTGCTTAACCGGTGATAGAGCATATCATCGTTCATCAGCAATCCTAGCGTACCGTCTTTGCCATTCAGCTTAGCCGTCACTTCCTGTACATTGGCAAGTGTCTGGTCGACCTTAGCCATCGTATTGGCTACATTGATAGAGGCAAGATTAGCCGTCAAGCGCGAAGTATTGTCAAGTGTGACACCGGCTTTGCCCAGCGCATAGTCGGCTTTGTTCATCATACCCGGCACGCGCCCGTTGACCTGAGCCATCAGCGTATTAAGATTGCGTGATGTGGTGTTGAGGTTGTTGGTAATCGCCTCCACATTATGCAGAGAATGAGCCAGAGCTGGATCTGCAAGCAAAGCATTGACACTGGTAAGGATACTGTCAATCTTGGGGATGAGCTGTTTCACAGCCGGCAACATCGTGCGCACTGAGCCCATCATACCTTCGTTGATCTGACCTTGGATCGTATCGCCCGGCTCCACACGCTCGCGTGGGTTATTGGCCAAGAGCAGATTCATCTTCACATTGCCCATCAGGTCACTGACAATCTCAGCAGAAGAACCTTTGGGAATGCGGAGATCATTGTCCACATCAAACTTCACGACGATATCGCCATTGCCGTCGTAGTCGTAGTTGATATCCTTCACCACACCTACCTGATAGCCATCGGCATAGATAGGATTGGAGCGTGACAAGCCGCTGATGTCCTTAAACTTGATATAGTAGGACTTATCGCTGGAGAACACCGACATGCCTTTGAGAAAGTTCATGCCGAAGAACAACAGCGCTATACCTACGATGGCCACAAGGGCAATCTTGACTTCATTGGTGAAAAACTTCATGTGTGTATGATTTTTATTTCTTTCGTTTATTTGAGAGGAACTCCTTGATCGCCTCGTTGACATCCACCTGCTTACCGTCTTTATAGGCTACGATGAATGCATCGGGAAACTTGTCGAGAATCTCCCTACGGGAGCGGTTGACAGCATTGTAGTTGGTACTGCTACCGTAGAAGTATTTCCATTTGTCTCCGTCCTCCATCCGCTCGATGCCTGTGAGTTCCTTGAACTGACGGTCGTTGTCGCGTAGCTTTAACGAGCCTTGAAGTATCTGAATCTTGAATACCGGAGCATGAGCAGCCTGCTGACTGACTTTTCTGTCATTGTCTTTCTTTGTCTGCTTGTCAGTCTTGCCTGCTTTGTCGGATTTCGAAGTATTCTTGCCAGAAGCCTTGAGAGCAGTGACTTCACGCTTTTGCGGGGTACTGCTGCTTTTTTGCGGAGTATCGCTGTTTCCCTTCCGTGCAACAGATTTTCTTTGAACAGTCGTCCTTGTCGATCTGCTGCTTTGATAGTCGTCTGTTACGGCCTGGTCATCATATGTTTTGTCGTTGACAGGTGCACTTACCTCTATCACATTGTTCTGATAAGGCAGTGTCGACTGGGTGTCGTACTTATTCTTATAGGTGATGAAAGCATTGTAGATACCTTTTGTATAGAGGTCCACAGCCGAGTCAGAATTCAAGAACTGCTCCTCATCGGGAGTAGAGATAAAACCCAGCTCCAGAAGGATGGCAGGCATGGAGGTGAGTCGTAATACGGCAAGATTGTTTTGATGAGAGCCACCGTCTTGTCTTCCTGTAGCCTGACAGACACAGCGCTGCATCAGGCGAGAGAGTTCCACACTATGCTGTCGGTTGTTGTCAGCGATAAACTCAAACATGATGTCGCTTTCTGCCGAGTTTATGTCCAGTCCGCTGTATTTCTTTTGGTAGTCTTTCTCAAGGAATATCACGGAGTTCTCACGCTTAGCCACGTCGAGGTTCTCACGGATACCACGGTCGCCGGAACGCTCTCCGCGGCCCAGGGTATAGCTTTGGAAACCGTGTGCCGTGTGCGAGCCGTCCACTGCATTGATGTGGATGGAAATGAAGAGATCAGCTTTGTTGCGGTTGGCAATGTCAGCGCGCTCATGAAGAGGAATGAAGACATCGGTCTTGCGCGTATAGATCACACGCACGTCGGGACAATGGCTCTCCACAAATCGACCAAACGCCAAAGCGTATTTCAGCGTCAGATCTTTCTCGTTGGACACCGCACCAGAAGCGCCAAAGTCGTTGCCACCATGACCGGCATCAACGACAAGCGTAAAGCGAGAGGCAGCACTTGTGCTCACAAGTGCAAAAAAGAAGAAGACAGGAATTATGAGAAGTATCCTTTTCAACATATCGATGATTCTTTCCTTTGCAGTACCAACAAGCGTAAACTTGTATCAATTTTATGCAAAGTTACGGATTTTACATTAGGAAACTGAAAAGAAGCAATGAGTTTTATTATTTATTAATGATGCAAGCACTTAGCGATTGGTCAGATGCAGTTCGATGCCCGCTCCCTGACAATCAGCACCCATAGGAGGATTGAGCTTCAAAACTGTCACGTCTATCGCATCAATCTGAGGCCAACGTTGAAACAATCGCTCACCGATCACTCCGGCAAGATGCTCCACAAGATCTACAGGCTCAGACATCGTCTTGGCCACCAGTTGATACACCTCGGCATAGTTGATGGTGTCCGTCACCTTGTCACTCTCTACGGCACGGTTCACATCAGCCTTCAGTCTGAGGCTGACTTCATAGTCGTTACCAACAAGACGCTCCTGCGCCTCCACGCCGTGAAAGGCATGGAAACGCAGGGAACGTAAGAGGATATAGCTTGATTCGCATTTCATACGTCAAACCTATAGCGTGATTATCCACAACGGCTGGCACCGCAGTTGGTACAGATGAGGCAGCCCTCCTGATAGACGAGTGTCTCCTGACCGCAGACCGGGCACTTCTGACCCACTGCCTTGGTACCGTCAGTGATGTACTTCTTCAGCGCGCGCTCCACACCGTTCTTCCATGTATTGATGCTTTCGTCTTTAAGTTGCAAAGAGCCGACAAGCTTGATGACATGGTCGATAGGCATGCGGTAGCGAAGCACGCCGGATATCAGCTTTGCATAGTTCCAGTATTCCGGATTAAACTTCTCGCTCAATCCTTCCACCGTGGTCTTGTAGCCACGTTTGTTTTCAAACTGGAAGTCATAACGGTGCGTACCATCAGGATTGGTCTGCTTGATGATCTTACCTTTTGTAACGCTCTTCGGCAACACAATGCCCTCATCATCATCCTGCAAACCGGTGAAGATCTCGTAAGGATAACCATCGAGCAATCCCACGAAGGCCACCCATTTCTCACGGTTGTTCTGGAAGCGCACCACATCGCAGTCGAGTTCCTTCGGACGGACCTCCTGTACAGATGGACGGGGGATCGATGGTGCTGTGACAGGCTCCGGTGTCTCCTTATGGTCTGCGTCTTTCTTTTCTTTCTTTGGCACGGCGATCATCACACCCGATCGACTGCCGTCTCGGTAGATGGTGCAGCCCTTGCAGCCTGAGCGCCAAGCTTCAATATAGAGTTTGTTGACAAGTGCCTCATCGACATTATTGGGCAGGTTGACGGTCACAGAGATACTGTGGTCCACCCACTTCTGAATAGCGCCCTGCATGCGCACTTTCATCAGCCAGTCCACATCATTAGCGGTAGCTTTATAATAAGGAGAGCGGGCGACGAGTTCGTCGATCTCTTCCTGCGTATATTTCTTCTCCGTGTCGATGCCATTGATCTTCATCCATTCAAGGAACTTACGGTGGTAGACGATGTACTCCTCAAAGGAGTCACCCACCTCATCGACAAAGTCCACATGCACGTCAGCATCGTTGGGGTTGACTTTGCGGCGACGCTTATAGACGGGCATGAATACGGGCTCGATACCACTCGTGGTCTGTGTCATCAGCGATGTGGTGCCGGTTGGAGCTATCGTCAAGCAGGCGATATTGCGGCGTCCAAGCTTCACCATGTCCTCATAGAGCTTAGGATCGGCATCCTTCAAGCGGAGGATAAACGGATTGTTCTTCTCACGTTCAGCGTCATAGATGCTGAACGCGCCACGCTCCTCAGCCATCTTCACAGAAGAGCGATAGGCGTTGATGGCCAGATTACGGTGCACACTCACGGCAAAGTCAGTAGCCTTCTGCGTGCCATAGCGCAGCCCCATGGCAGCCAGCATATCGCCCTCAGCGGTGATGCCCACGCCAGTACGACGGCCCTTGCCGCTCTTATCCTTAATCTTCTCCCAAAGATGGTATTCCGTGTGCTTCACATCCTCGCTTTGAGGATCGCGACGGATCTTATCCATGATGTTTTCGATCTTCTCCATCTCCAAGTCCACGATGTCGTCCATGATACGCTGAGCAAGCTGTACATGACGGCTGAACTTATCGAAGTCGAACTTAGCTTCCTTGGTGAAAGGATGCTCGACATAGCTATAGAGATTGATGCTCAGCAGGCGGCAGCTGTCGTAAGGGCAGAGTGGAATCTCACCGCAAGGATTGGTGCTCACCGTCTTGAAGCCGAGGTCAGCATAGCAGTCAGGAATACTCTCACGGATGATCGTATCCCAAAACAGCACACCAGGCTCAGCGCTCTTCCATGCGTTGTGCACGATCTTCTCCCACAGCTTGCGGGCAGACATCTCTTTGCTCACCATCGGATGGTCGCTGTCGATCGGGAACTGCTGAGTGTAGGGTTTGTCTTCAACGGCAGCCTGCATAAATGCGTCGCCGATGCGCACGCTGACATTGGCGCCGGTGACTTTTCCCTCCGTCATCTTGGCATCGATGAAAGCCTCGGAGTCGGGATGTTTGATGCTCACACTGAGCATGAGCGCACCGCGCCGTCCGTCCTGAGCCACCTCACGTGTGGAGTTGCTGTAACGCTCCATGAAAGGCACCAAGCCGGTAGAGGTCAGTGCGGAGTTGTTCACCGGACTGCCTTTCGGGCGAATCTGACTCATGTCATGGCCTACACCGCCACGACGTTTCATCAGTTGTACCTGCTCCTCGTCGATTTTCATAATAGCACCATAGCTGTCGGCATTGCCATCGAGTCCGACGACAAAACAGTTGCTCAGTGATGCTACCTGATGATCATTGCCAATACCCGTCATCGGGCTGCCTGCCGGTATGATGTAGCGGAAATGATCGAGCACATCAAAAACCTGCTGGGCAGAGAGTGGGTTGGGGTACTTCTTCTCAATACGGGCAATTTCATTGGCAATACGCCAATGCATCTGCTCCGGGCTTTTCTCAAAGATATTGCCGAAGCCGTCCTTCATGGCGTACTTGTTGACCCACACACGTGCCGCCAACTCGTCCCCGCCGAAGTACTGCAAAGAGGCATCGTAAGCCTCTTCATAAGTGTATGTCTGTTTGTTTTCCATTGGTTGATAACCCCTTAAGTCAATCCTTTCAGACTGGGGCTGCATGATTGTGTTGATGAATTATTTGCTTTTAAATGTAGACTGCAAAGCTACAAAAGTTTTCTCTAATTCTATCAACTTTCTAAAGATATTTAGGAGAAAACTTTTCCTTTTTGGAAATTCTTCCTATCTTTGCAATTACTAAATTGAACAAGAAATGGAAAGTTTAATACACCGTAGAAGTATTAGGAAGTACCAAAATAAAGAGGTCGAAGAGCAACTGTTGCATCGTCTACTGGAGCAGGCTGAGCGCACGCCCACCATGGGCAACCTGCAACTCTACAGCGTCATCGTCACACGCGACCCAAAGATGAAAGAGCGCTTGGCGCCCGCTCACTTTGGTCAACCGATGGTAATGGGTGCTCCTGTAGTGTTAACTTTCTGCGCTGACTATCGTCGCACGACGCTTTGGGGCGAACAGCGTAAAGGTCATCCCGGCTACGACAACTTGCTGAGCTTTGTCAACGCCGCCACTGATGCCCTGCTCTATTGCCAAACATTCTGTAACCTGGCAGAGGAAGCCGGACTGGGCACTTGCTTCTTAGGCACGACTGCCTATCAGCCGCAAGCTATCATCGATTTATTAGAGTTGCCGCCCTTGGTATTCCCCGTGGCTACCATCACATTGGGCTGGCCCGATGAGGATCCGGCACAAAGCGACCGCTTGCCTCTTGACGGCATCGTCCACGAAGAGGTTTATCACGACTACACGCCACAACAGATCGACAACATCTATGAGCCGAAGGAGAATCTGCCGGAGAACAAGCAGTTTGTGGAAATCAACCACACCGAGACGCTCGCACAGGTGTTCACCGACATCCGCTATACCGCCAAAGACTGTGAATCCATGAGCAAGGGACTGAAGAAAGCACTGCACCATCAGGGCTTCATGTAAACGATCTGTAAGAAATGAGTAATATTGAAATAAGAAAGGTAGAGACGCTGCATGAACTGAAAGTCTTTATCCAGTTCTTCTACGACCTCTACCGCGACAACCCTTGCGCAGTACCTTATCTATATGGTGAGGAGATGAAGACACTACGCAAGGATAAAAATCCGGCCTTCGAATTCTGTGAAGCCGACTATTTCCTGGCTTATCGTGACGGGAAGGTTGTGGGTCGCGTGGCTGCCATGATCAACCACCGGGCCAATAAACGATGGAACAGGCATATGGTGCGCTTCGGCTGGTTCGACTTCATCAATAACATCAACGTATGCCGTGCATTGCTCGACACCGTAGCCCAATGGGGAAAAGTCAAAGGCATGGATTGCATCGGCGGTCCCTTTGGCTTTGAGGACATGGATCGCGAGGGCATGATGGTCGAAGGCTTTGACCGTCTCTCCACCTTATATATTAATTATAATAATGAGTACTATCCCCGTTTCATGGATCAGCTTGGATTCCGCAAAGACAACGACTGGGTAGAATGCCGGATAAAGGTGCCGGAGGTGACGCCCCGCAAGTTTGCGCTTACGGCAGAGTTGGTACAGAAGCGCTATAACCTGCAAGTACGCAAATACGGTGTTCTTGACTTTGTAAAGCGCGGTAAAGGCAAAGAACTCTTCGACATCGTCAACCGCACCTACGATGGTCTCTACGGTTTTTCCCATCTTTCTGACGACCAGATCTCGCGTTTGGTCAATGACTACATCCGTCGTGCCGACCTCAACCTTGTCACCTGCGTAGTCGATGCCAATGCCAACGACCGCATGGTGGGCTTCGGCGTGTCGTTCCCCTCTTTCTCGCGTGCTCTGCAGCATACCCGCGACGGCCGTCTCCTGCCCATGGGCTGGTGGCATTTGCTTCGTGTGATGAAATGGCACAAGACCGACACCGTGGATCTGCTGCTCATTGCCGTGCTGCCCGAATATCGCATGAAGGGCGCCAACGCTCTTATCTTCAACGACCTCATCGGCTGGTACCGCCGTTATGGATTCAAATGGGCCGAGGCTATGCCGCAGATGGAGACCAACCATGGTGTACTTGACCAGTGGCAATATCTCGAAGCCGAGCAACACAGAAGGCACCGCGCATATATCCGTGAGATCGATGAGCCCATAAAGAAGACAGAGTAACATAGATCTTTTTAAGAAGACAGAATAACATAGCAACACATAATCTCTATAAGAAGACAGAGTAACATAGGAACACAGATTTGTAAACGCCATTACTGGTAGCAAGTCATCTGTTCCTTTGTTACTCTGTCTCCTATTAGAAATCTATATCGAGCTCGATCCACCGCTCTTTCTCGCGGTACTCTCCGGCATGAGGGTTAACGACAGCAAGACCGATCAGGCGGATAGGATGGTTGGCATCGTAGTCCACACGACTCATGAGCTTTTTAGCCAATGGCAGGATGTCGTCTTTGGTGCGCAAGACCTTTGCCTGCGTGATGCTACGCGAGATGGTGGTAAAGTCGCCGTACTTCACTTTCAGCGTAAGCGTATGTCCCTTGAACTGAGACTCCTGTAGCCGTTCCACAAGTTCCAACGTCACATGGTACAATTCGATGATAACCGCTGACTTCAGACAAATATCTTGGGAGAACGTGTGCTCGCATCCCACCGACTTGCGAATGCGCTCAGAGACCACCGGCCGGTCGTCTATGCCACGGGCGAAGTCATAGAAAGTCCGCCCCGCTTTACCAAAAGTATGAAGAAGATAACCTAATGAGATACTACGTAGCTGTGCGCCATTATAGATGCCCAAGCGGTGCATGCGCTCGGCCGTCTTACCGCCTACTCCCCAAAAATCCTCCACGGGAAGTGTGGCGATGAAGTCCAGCGCCCGATCGGGATGGATGACGAAGAGCCCGTCGGGCTTACGATATTCCGACGCTATCTTAGCCAAAAACTTATTGTACGAAACACCTGCCGAAGCTGTCAGCCCCGTTTCCTCGTGTATCCGCTGCTTGATCTCCTTGGCGATGTCCACTGCCAAGTCCATGTCCTTTTTGTTTTGCGTGACATCGAGGAAAGCCTCATCAAGCGAGATAGGCTCCACCAAATCCGTGTAGTCGTGAAAGATACGATGAATGGTTGCCGACACCTCGCGATAGACTTCGTAGCGTCCCGGAGCAATGATGAGATCGGGACATTGCCGTTTCGCTGTCTGAATAGACATCGCAGAGTGCACGCCATATTTGCGGGCCTCATAGCTCGCCGTGGCTACTACGCCCCTTGAACTGTCATGACCAACAGCCAACGGCTTACCGCACCACTCAGGGTGGTCTCGCTGCTCCACGCTGGCAAAGAAGGCATCCATGTCAATGTGGATAATCTTTCGTAGATTCAGTTCACTGCTCATCATCAGACAAAGTTAGCACCTTTTCCCCACATCTGCAAACGATTCAACGCTTTTAACCTATTACCCTCTTCTCCCTATCGTTTTACTTTATTACTATCATCAGTGCCGACAAACAGCAGCTGACACTCTCTGCCATCAACAAATACGGCAAGATACTCTATCAGCTGCCTATCAAGAAGACGAAATAGTCTGTACAACCATAACGGCGGGGAATGTCAAAATTAACCTATTCCCCGCTGTTATAACATAAATTTCCTACAGAACGGCAAACATCGTTAAACTATCGCTACTAACGACGACATATAGCAACGAATATCTTATCTTTGCATTGCATTCTACAAGGAAAACCTCTGGTCAACCCTCATTAGTGATGCAAAGATAACCTCTAACAGAAAGGAATGAACATGAAAATCAACATGAAAATCAACATGAAGATCAATAAGGATATCAAGAGTTATATCCGTGACCTCACCGAATTGGTGTGGGCTTATATCCGCCACCGCGCAGCCTATCCTGCCAATGCCCTGCTCGCCGTGCAGCGTGAGCTGGCCTGCAACGTCTTTGACAGTCCCGACAATTGCCGAGGATGCGACTTCTACGCTCCCGAGATGCTGCTCACCTATAACGGCAAAGGTGCCGTGGTGCCCAATCATAGCGTCATCAAGAGTATTGCAAAGAGATACTACTAAAGCCCTCTAACTTTTCCCCAGGGGGAAGAACGGCAATAGTTGCTCTCCACTAACTTCCCCAGGGGGGAAAGGATCGCAATACCATCGCTCTGATGTAGTGGGTGTCATAAGAGCAGCCGCTCGATGACTTTGGGATAATACTCCATCTCCAATGCATGCTCCTTGGCGGCTATTGTCTCCGGTGTGTCTTCCGGCGTGAGGGCTACACGGTACTGCGCAATGATGTCACCGCCATCGCACTGCTCGTTGACCCAGTGCACGGTCATACCGGTCTCCTGCTCGTGCGCTGCCCACACAGCCTCGTGGACATGGTGGCCGTACATACCCTTGCCGCCGAACTTCGGCAACAATGATGGATGGATGTTGATGATGCTATGGGGGAAAGCCTGGATAAGAAACGATGGTATCATCAGCAAGAACCCCGCTAAGACAATGAACTGCACGCCATGCTCCCGCAGCAAAGGCAACAGTTTGCCAGAATCGTTGAAATCAGCGCGCGGCATGATCGCCGTAGGCACTCCCAGCCGCTCGGCACGCTCCAAGACAGGGGCGCCGGACTTGTTGCACAATACCAGCGCTACATTGATATGATCAGATTGGGCACAGTAGCGGATGATGTTTTCACAATTGGTGCCGTTGCCCGAGGCGAAAACAGCTATGTTAATCATGAATCTCCAATAACTTTTTTATTTCCAGGATTGTTTCTGCCGGATTCTCTCTGTTGAAGCGGATGCCCTGCATGCCCACAGACTGACAGCCTTTGATGTTCTCGGCCTTGTCGTCGAGGAACAGACATGTATCTGCCTTAAGGTGGAACTTGCCGAGGAAAGCTTGGTAGATGGCTGGATCAGGCTTGAGCAGATGCACATCCTTAGAGACAAGCTCGTCGGTGATGAGGCCAAAAATGCTGAACTTAGCCTTCACCTCCAGCAGCTTGCTCGACCAGTTGCTCAGTCCATAGACGTGGAAGCCACGCTCTTTCAGCAGCAGGATGAGTTCGCGAATGCCTGGTGTCTCCACTGTGAAGACATCGGTGTAGTGACTGGCAAAATAGCTGAGCGTATCTGCGTACTCGGGCCATCGCTCTTGCTGTTGACGGATATAATAGTCGAAAGGATGCAGCTCCCGGTCCATGGCTGCGCCTACCTCTTCCGGCAGCACGTGGTCCATGAACCACTGTCCCTGTTCCCGACTCCCCAACAACTTGCCGAAGAAAGCCACAAAGTCGTACTGCACCAGCACGCCGCCATAGTCAAAAACGATGTTCTCTATCATTGCCTTACCTTATTTTCCCACAAATTTAGCGAAAAATATCCAAACGGCAAATAATCTCTTCAATAGTTGCGCGTTTGGACAAAAAGTCTTATCTTTGCGGTATGACATTGAAAGAAGACAGAGAACGTGAGAAGAGCAGACGGGAGGCACTCGGCTAGTTCCTCTACAATCTGGCTCAGACCTGCTTCACGGCCATGGTCGTGGGAGCGGTAGTGACGTACTTCATGGCTAATGTCAAGACATCAACTTTCCTCAGTTTGTTTATCGTTGGATTAGTTACTACTATAGCGATAGCTTACGTGGCAAATTATATATTAAAGAAATAAAAACTATGATACAAGGACTTGATGGATTAATTATCGTATTAGGAGGAACTGGTATCGTTGCCATTCTCTTCGCCATTTGGCTCCACACTAAGAGTGGAGAGAAATGGCTGAAATCGCTTGACGACTAAAAGAGCCTTACCTTGCAGCCCACCATCACATTCGTACCATCGACAATCGGACTGTTGAGGTAATAGTATTTCGGACGATAGTTCAGCAGGTTGTCGACGGCAAAAGTCAGCTTCAGATGTTTGCCGATGCCCATTTGTGCCGACAACTTCCACAGCGTATAAGCCGGATAATGCACCGTGATGGTACCTTCCTCCACTTTATAATAGTTTTTAAACTCCTGGTTGTCTATACCCGACAGGAAGCGACCGTCCAGAGCCACAATTCCATCCAGCAACGTAGAGAAGCGGTGAGTCCAGTCGGCATGTGCCGTCAGGCTGTGCTTGCGTGCAGGCAGGTAGGGGCTGGCGACTTTTTGTCCATCCTTATGTCCAACCTGCTCATCGACAAAGGCGTAGGACAGCCGGACGTCGAGGCCACAGTTCCACCGCGCACGCGCCGTAGCCTCAAAACCAGCCACATAAAGCCGGTCGATGTTGACATAAGGCAGTCGCGGCATCGTCTCCGTGGCACTGGCGTAATAAGGATTTCCCGACGTGATCTTATTGGTCACACGATTGCAGTATCCTGACAACAGAAAACCGTAGTTACCCTTGACATACTCCACACTGAGGTTGAAGTTATGGCTCACCTCCGGTTTCAGCAGTGGATTGCCCGTGATGATCCAAATACCTATCATGTCGAAATCGTAGTATTTCTCTTTCAATGTCGGTGCACGGAAGCCCATGCCATAGCCGAAGCGCACATTGAGATGGTCAATGGGCGTATGACGCACACTGAACTTCGGTGTGACGCGCTGGATGTGATGGTCCGAGAAATAGTCATATCGCAACGCACCCACAAACTCCCAACGTCTATTAAGCTTCCAGTCGAACTGCGCAAAGGTGTCGATGCTCTGCTGACGGTGTGCCGCATCGAGTTTGGTATTGTTGAGATAGTCGTAGAGATAGTCGGCTCCGGCCGTGAGCACATTGTCGCCGAAAGTATGGTTATAAAGCAGACGCACACTGTTCTGCACATTGGAGTAGCTGCGCACGTCAAGGTTCTGCCGGCGCAGCCACGTCGACTTGTCATATTGGTCGAAGCTGTACGACCCTTCTATCACATCATTGTCAGAGAGTGTCCACTGAGCCTTTCCGCCCGCGTTGAAGTCGCGATAGCGCTCCGGTGACTCCACGCTGCGCTTCACCTGACGGAAGAAATAGCCTCCGCGTCCCGTAAACTTCAACTTGTCCGACGGCTGCCAGATGGCTTTGTCGGCGAGATTCCATGTACGGTCGCCGAAGATGGTGGTGATGGTGCGTGCAATCGCACCGTCAGCACTGTGCACGTCGTAGTTGTCTTGCGTCGTCCTATTCAGGTTGAACACATTGCTCCATCGGTTGCCTCCACTTTGCAGAGCCAAGCCATAGCGTTGCTCGTTATGTTTGGACAGACGTGCGTCGAGCGTAGCGCTGAATTTCTTTACAGCTTCCTTAGTGATGATGTTGATGACACCACCGTTGGCATTGCTGCCATAGAGTGCCGATGCCGCTCCCTTGACGATCTCAATGTGATCGACGTTGTCCATCGACAAGCGTGTGAAGTCCACGTCGTCCATCGTCTCGCCTGCGAGGCGCTCACCATCCACAAGGATGAGCACGCTCTGACCGCCGAAGCCCGAGAAGTTGAGATGCACCATCTGATTCTGAGCAAAGGAGAACTCCACGCCGGGCATCACCTGTTGCAGCACATCCTTGAGGTTGGTGGCATCGGTCTTCTCGATATCGGCGTGGCTGATGACCTGTGTGAGCACGGGAGTCTCCAAAAGCAGTTTCGGTGAGCGCGTTCCCGTGACCACCACCTGCGAGAGCTCTTGTCCCGTGAGCAGGGAGTCGGGAGCCTCAGCAGCCAGCAACGGAGATGAAGAGAGAAAAGCGGCAAAAACCGTGAAGAGTGACGTATGGTGCATTATTTGATTTTCTTATAGTTGATTCTCAGCCAGCAGGTGGTGCCTTGCTCGTTCATATAGTCTTGCAGTTGCAGCGCAAAGTACTTGCCTTCCTTGGTACGCAGGATAAACACATGGTTGTTGAACGAATAGGTGGGCGGAATGGGCGGGATGTTGAAGACGAGCCACGAGGACAGCACCTGGTTGATGCGGATGCCCTGGCTGCCCATGATGCAGTTAAGCATCTCCGTGCGGTCTACCCACACGTCGCGCTCTGTCCACGTGTCGGGCGTAAACGTCTTACCAGCAAACGCCTGTACTGAGTCGGGCACCTCATCCATCGAGGTGTAGGCTGTCTCCAAGGCACTGCCGCCGTTGGTGCGTACGTTATCGCGGTGCACGGCAAAGGTCCAGTGCTCAGGCTCGGGCTGCGGCACCGTGGGCTTGTAGCCGCGACGCTCATAGTTGGACATGCCCTTGCCGAAGATGTCGAACCAGTAGATATACATGCCACTGCTGTCTCGCATGGCTTCAGCGTTCTCGGTCTGCGGGATAGGCCACGGCGTGAACTTTGTCTGTGCCTGTTGCAAAGCAGAGACATCGCCTTTATCAGTCAGTTCTAAGAGCGAGTCAAGGTCTACATAGTACCAGTCGTTCCAACTGGTAGCGTTGATGTAGAGCTGTCCGGCCTTCACTTCGGTCGAGCTACCCTTGTCCTCGTCATAGATACCGCCAAAGACGCCGTCGCAGGATGCCGCCAAGGAAAGGCAGCACCCTGCGAGCAGATATATTAAAAGTCGGTTGATGTGGTTCACTATATATTATATATAATAATGAGAGTTACTTGCGAGTGCCGACGAAGGTGCCGGTCATGGTCATCGGCATGCCGCCGAACTTATGCTCGTTGACGATGGCCACTTTGTTGCCGCTGAAGGTCACGGTGATTTTTCCCACGGTGACGGTATAGTTTCTCTTATTGCCATAGACAAAGACGTCTGCACTGGCATTATTGCTATAGTCGAGGTAGTAAGCATTCTTCGTCTTGTCGTAAGGGATATTGGTCACAGAGTAGCTTCCCTGCACGATGTTTCCCATCTTCTGTGCTGTGAAGTCAAACGTCTCTTCCGGGATAACCACGCTGATGGTACCGTCGTTGTTCTGGTTGATGACATAGTTCACGTCCGCCGTGTTAGGCTGCTTGAGATCCATGCCCATGACAGAAAAACTGAGCGTGTCCTTACCGGTGTAGGTGCCTGCCACAGATGCAGTCTTGTTGTCATCATCATCATCGCCGCAAGAAGTGAATGTGGCGGTTGTCATCACGGCTGCCATGAAGAGCAGCATGAGGGTAAACAGTTTCTTCATTGTCTTTAAAGTCTTTTTTATGATTTAGTTGTGTGATTCTGATTTACGTCTGCAAAGTTACGGCTTTTCAAGGATATTCACAATCCCTACTTATGAGGAAATTTAGGACGCAAGCAGCGAGGAAGCCAAACGCAAGATACCAAAATACTGATACGGGAAAATGAGGAATATAAGATGCGGAAGCAACTTCTTCCATTCAGAATGGGAGATTTCTTCCATTGAGAATGGGAAAAATCTTCCATTTTGTTTGGAAGATATTTGTTTTTTACCTAAATTTGCATCATAACAAAAAAGAGAGAGGCTATGCTTAGACAGAATCAGATAGCACAAGTAATAGACATACAAGAGGCAACATACAAGCCACGCCATGGTGAGATATTGAGGGAGCAACTACCACATATCAAGAATGTATCAGAGTATGCCAGCATCATCACGGGCATGAGGCGTGTGGGCAAGAGTACGTTGCTCCGACAGATCGCGGCATCCAAGAAATACCAGCACGTGACGTATCTTAACTTTGATGACATCCGGCTGACGGGCTTTGAGGCTGACGACTTCAATCGACTCTATAAAGAAATAAGAACCAGAGAATCAAAGGAACTCTTCTTTGACGAGATACAATTGGTGAAAGGATGGGAGATCTTTATCCATCAGCTGCTGAGGGAAGACTACACCATCTATATCAGCGGCTCCAATGCCACACTGCTCAGTGTAGACTTAGGCACCCATCTCACCGGGCGCCATCTTCAAAACGAGCTCTTTCCATTCTCCTACACTGAGTTCTTAACTTTTGAGAAACTGGAAGCATCGGCTGCCACCTTTCAACAATACATGCTGAAAGGTGGCATCCCTGAATACCTGCGGACTCAAGAGCCGCTCATTCTGAGCTCTCTTCTTGACGACGTTCTGATACGCGACATCGCTGTCAACAAAGGTGTGAGCAACGTGCAGTCACTACGCCAGCTGGCCGTTTATCTGCTGTCCAACATTGGTAAGCCCTACTCTGCCAACCGTCTTAAATCGGTATGTGGAGTAGCTTCCTCAACTACAGTCTCTGATTATATCTCCTATATGATGGACGCTTACCTTGTCGGCAGCATCGGTCTCTATAGTGATTCCTTACAGGTCACGGCACGCAATCCTAAGAAGGTCTATTGCTACGACACAGGTTTGATTGCCAGTCTGTCGCTGTCAAAGACGCCTGACAAAGGACGGCTGTTGGAGAATATGGTGTTTATCTGGCTCCGACATCACTACGCTTTGAATCATATCTTCTATGAGCAGGGAGAAGGCGAATGTGACTTCGTAGCTGTCGACACGGCCAACCATCCCGAGCTGTTGATACAAGTATGCTATGAACTCAATGACGACAATTTCCAACGCGAGATGAACGGGCTGACTGAAGCTATGCGGAAATATCAGTTACACGAGGGATTCATCATCACTGCTGACGATGAGGACGAATTCAGCACAGAGGCAGGAAAGGTAAATGTAGTAAAGGCCTGGAAATGGATGTCTGAACACTAAGGGAGAAATAAAGGGATGTCAAGCTTAAAAATAGCTGACAAAATCATGTTCGAGAGAAAGCGCAATCTAGAGAGCGCAGTAAGGACTTTTTGAGAGAAAAACGAGACGAAAACAAGAAAAAAGTGGAATGAAATCAACAAAACAATGAGATGATGAGGTCAAAGTGCCTTTCTGAGTGGGTCAGAAAGGCACTTTGACGAGGAATTTTCGGCAATAATTTGCTGACGCCTGCACATAGTAAAAAGGCAGAACCTGCCACCAAATACATGTAATCAAAGCCCCAGTTTAACGCAATGAAAAAAGAAAGTGGTGGCCCAACAATCCAAGCCAATGAGATTTGAGTTCGCATAATTGTGGTGAACATCACCGCTTCACGATGACTACTTTCAGCATATTCTCGCGCTAAAGCAAAAGATTGCGGATTAGCGGATGAACCTAGCCCTAATAGCGTTGTGCCGATAATAATTAACACATAATAATTTCGGCTATAAGCAAAAATCAGACAGCCAAGCACGGCAATTAAGCAGCATACAATCATCACTTTGCGACGATCATCTTGCTTATCAGAATATTTCGCCAGAATTTGGCTCAAGATAATGCCAATAATGGCATTCACTGAGTAGAATAAGCCCACAAAAAAAGGTGAAACTTGAATCTCTTGAGAGAGATACAAACTTAAGGTCGGCGTTTGAAACGCAGATGCAATTCCCGTTAAAAAGGCAATCAATAGAAAATTGAAAGCCACAAGATTAGATGGTGTTGAGTTTTGTTGTTGAACAAACATAGTCATTAATTTTAATAAAAGAGCGTAGTGGGAAATAAAAGTGCGGTTAATTTTAACCGCACTTTCATTCATGTTCTCTATTTTGTTGTGTTAGAACGTTTATCTAATTCGGCTTTGATCTTAGCCATATTTTCTTGTGTGAAGAAATTATCAATATTTTTCCAAACAGAATGATAGCCGTAAGGACCTTGTTGCATTTCACGTTTGGCTTCATTGAGATCCCAATGTTGATAAATCACACGGTAGCTTGCAACAATTAAGCCTGTTCTGTCAGCTCCATGATAACAATGTACTAAAACCGCACCATTTTTTTGATGTTGTTTAATTTGCCACAAAATATCAGCTACTTCATCTGGGCTGATTGACCAAGTAAGTAATGGGGTATTAATCAAATTGATCTTAG
>UQFS01000020.1 GCA_900540375.1 uncultured Prevotella sp. | reverse complement strand
TGGATTAACATGCGCCGACTTTTTCTGTTTGACGCAAGAATTGCCGCCCAAATGGCATAAATCAAGTCAAAGAGCGAGAAATACCTCGTATGAGTCCTTAAAACGAGTCGCAGGACCATAATATTTTCTATATACGAATTGAAACTTGACATTTTATAGAGTTGAACTCTCTATCACCTTTGCCGTTCAAAAATTGGTCGTGGTACAATCAGAAAAATCAATAATCCCACTTTTTAAAGTGGACTCACGGATTATTTTTTGAGACCAGCATTCATCCTTCTATCCTTCTACCGCCAGCTTAAAGACCGCCTTGTGCAGCGTGCCCTCGGAGATACAGGGTGCATGACCACCGTCCTGAGGAAAGAAGATGGCGAACTCCCGGGCAGCAATTAATGTCCGTTGGCCATATTTTTCCAGTCATGCGTCTGCATGAATTTCCACACTTCTTCGATAAGCGGATTCGGCGGCGCATACTGCATCAGATCTCCAAATTGTCTATGATCATGATTGTGTAAAGGTTAATGGTTGATGAATTTGATTTTGGATTCTTTCTTCAACTACAAAAAAATCTCTTGCAAGTTCAAGATAGAACTGCAATTTCCGGTGATAGACAAAAGTCAGATTTTTCTAATCTGGATACACCGAGGTTCTTGGGAAGAATAGCCACATATCGTGAAAAACAGATAGTAATACAAAAAAAGGAAAGGAAGACCGCTGTCTCCCAAAGATTACTTACTTTTGCATTGAAAATGCACAAGCAAATAACCTCGGAGCAAACGTACACAATTTCTATCTTACTCCAACAAGGAAAGAACAACAGCTATACGCGCTGCATAAAACAATTCCACCCATCGCAAACCATACAATTAAAAACGCCAATAGCCCTCGCCTGCAATCCACAGCCACAGCCCCCCAGTCCTCTCTCCAAAGGGGATGGACGTGAAATGCTTTAAGACACCCAAGACACGCCAGCAAGATGGGAAGTTCAAGCGCTCGCAGAGCATTCTACTTCCCTCTCTTTCGAAGAGGGGAGTTGGGGTGAGGCATTTTTCACACCTTGAAATAGTTGTTGAGCGTTGTCAAAGCCTGCTGGTTGTCGTTGCCGAGATCCTTGATGACCTGTCCGTCCTCCAATAGAACGATGCGGTTGGAGACATCGACAAGATGCTGGAGATTGTGACTGCTGATGAGGATTGTGGCACCTGTCCAGCGATGATAGTCGAGCAAGAGCTTTTTGAGGAAGTTCTGCCCGGTAGGGTCCAAGAAGTTGAACGGTTCGTCAAGAATCAGGAGCTCAGGTCGCGAGATCATAGCCGCCATGATTCCTATCTTCTGCTTGTTGCCGGCGCTGTATTCACGGATGAGTTTTTTCTGATCGAAGATTTGTCCCTCGGCGAACTCCCTAAATCCCTGCACAAGCGGATCGTCACTGACATTCCAGTCCATAGAGGAGAGCCCTTGCACCCTGATGATGAAATCGAGATACTCCTCGACAGAGAGGAAGTCGATGAGGAAGGTGTCGTCGATGAAGGCTCCGGTCATCTTCTTCCATTCCTCGTTTTTCGCCGGATTGATGCTCACTCGGGACATATCAGAAAGTGCAGTAAATTGAGAAGTCTGAGAAGACAGAGCAGACGCAGAGGATTGAGCAGATGCAGGGGACTGATCTTTAGGGCCACCGTGTGGCGTGAGTAGCACCGTACCGGAGTCAGCCTGCAGCAGGTCGAGCATCAGACGGAAGAGCGTTGTCTTTCCGGCTCCGTTGTTTCCCACGAGTCCGATGATCTCGCCGTCGCCAATCTCAAGTTGCGGGATGTCGACAGCAACCTTTTCACCAAAGGATTTAGACAGTTGTTGGAGTTGGATTTTCATAATCAGCGCAAATATCAGTGACATATTGAATAAGGGCCGGCCACGGGGCCGACCCTTATTGATGAGAGGTCAAGGATTAATGCAATCCTTTACCATGACAATTCTTGAATTTTTTACCGCTTCCGCAGGGGCAGGGATCATTAGGTCTCGGCATCTTCTCGCGGATGATGGGTTGCCGATGCTGTTCAGCACCCTCGCGGGTATCCTGCTGTGCAGCCTGCTGCTGTGCGCGCTCAATCTCGTCGATGTCGTCTTTCTGCTCCTGATAGCGCTGTGCATGCTCCTCGGGCGCAGCCTCCTGCACCTGCTGGCTCTGCACCTGCACAGGGATCTGGCCACGCATAAGGAAGCTGACCACACGCGTGTTCATATCGTCAATCATTGAATCCCAAAGCTTGGCACTTTCGAGTTTGAAGACCAACAGCGGATCCTTCTGCTCGTAGGACGCATTCTGCACACTGTGACGCAACTCGTCGAGCTGACGGAGGTTCTCCTTCCAGTCGTCATCAATGATATGTAGCACGACAAACTTCTCGAACTCCTTGACCACATTCTTGGCCTCGGTCTCGTAAGCCTCTTTGAGGTTGACGCGGAGGTTAACCACATGACGACCATCGGTGATGGGCACGAGGATATACTGATAGACATCGCCCTGTGTCTTGTAAACCTGCTTGATGACCGGATAGGCATCGCTCTGTATGCGGTCGGTCTTGCGTTTGAAAGCTGCCATCGCATCCTGAAAGGCGCGCTCCTCAAGTTCAGCCTTGCTGGTACCCTCATATTCATTCTCATCGAAGGGAATCTCCATAGACAGTACCTCGAAGAAGCTCTCTTTGGCACCTTTATAGTCGTTGTTCTCGATGATGTTGACCACACGGTCCCAAAGCACGTTGGCGATGTCCATACCGATACGCTCACCCATAAGGGCATGGCGGCGCTTCTCGTAAATGACGCTACGCTGCTTGTTCATCACATCATCGTATTCGAGCAAATGCTTACGGATACCGAAGTTATTCTCCTCGACTTTCTTTTGTGCGCGCTCGATGCTGTGTGAGATCATCGGACTCTCGATACGCTCGCCATCCTCGAAACCGAGGCGGTCCATGACCTTGGCAATGCGCTCAGAACCGAACTTACGCATCAAGTCGTCCTCCAAAGAGACGTAGAAAACAGAGGAACCCGGGTCACCCTGACGTCCGGCACGACCACGCAACTGGCGGTCGACACGCCGGCTCTCATGACGTGTGGTACCGATGATGGCAAGACCACCTGCATTCTTAACCTCAGGTGAAAGCTTGATATCTGTACCACGACCTGCCATGTTGGTGGCGATAGTGACGGCACCGAGCATACGCTCCTCATTGTGGATATTATCCTCGGCCCTCTGCCCTTTAAGGTTTCCGTCAGCGCCCTTGGCACCTTTGTCGGCGGCGTCAATGAGCTGCTGCTCATAGCGCAGCGTGGTAGGCTTGTCGGTGAAGGCACGGCCGTCGCTGGCCACCCACACCATACCCCTAGTGCTCTTACCGGCCTCTGCAACGATCATGGCCTCCTTCTGATGGAGCTTGGCGTTGAGAACCTGATGAGGAATCTTACGCATGGTCAGCATCTTGGAGAGCAGCTCACTGATCTCGACCGATGTTGTACCCACCAGGCTCGGACGGCCCTGCACACGCATGTTCTCGATCTCCTCGATGACAGCACGGTATTTCTCACGATTGGTCTTATAGACGCGGTCATCCATATCGTTGCGGATGACAGGCTTGTTGGTAGGAATCTCGACTACATCAAGTTTATAGATATCCCAGAACTCACCGGCTTCGGTGCTGGCGGTACCAGTCATACCGGCAAGCTTGTGATACATACGGAAGTAGTTCTGCAGCGTGATGGTGGCAAAGGTCTGTGTGGCAGCCTCCACCTTGACGTGCTCCTTGGCCTCGATAGCCTGATGGAGTCCGTCGCTCCAGCGGCGTCCCTCCATGATACGTCCGGTCTGCTCGTCGACAATCTTCACCTCACCGTCCATGACGACATATTCGTCGTCCTTATTGAACATGGTGTAGGCCTTTAACAGCTGCTGCAACGTATGTACTCTATCGCTCTGAACAGCATAGTGATTGAGCAGGTCGTCCTTCTTATCGAGACGATCCTGGTCGCTCAGCGCCTTATCCCCCTCAAGTGCAGAAAGCTCAGCAGCAATGTCGGGGAGCACAAAGAGGTTTCTATCGTTGACCTGCTTGGAGAGCCAGTCGGTACCCTTGTCGGTGAGGTCTGCACTGTTGAGCTTCTCGTCGACAACGAAATAGAGCGGCTCGACGGCCTTGGGCATCAGTCGGTTATTGTTCTCCATATAGATCTCCTCGGTCTTCTGCAGACCGGCCTTGATACCTTCCTCAGAGAGATATTTGATAAGCGCCTTGTTCTTAGGCAGTGCCTTGTAAGAGCGGAAGAGACTGAGGAATCCATCCTCTATCTCCTTCTGATCGTTTTTCTCACGTCCCTCAGTGATCTTCTGTCGAGCCTCAGCCAAGAGCTCGGTAGCCTGCTTGCGCTGCACCTCATAGAGGCGCTCCACCAACGGCTGATACTCTTCATACATCTGGTCGTCTCCCTTGGGGATAGGACCGGAGATGATCAGCGGGGTACGGGCATCATCGATGAGCACGGAGTCAACCTCATCGACGATGGCATAATTGTGTCGGCGCTGCACCAAGTCGCTTGGCGACAGAGCCATATTGTCACGCAGATAATCGAAACCAAACTCGTTGTTGGTACCGAAGGTGATGTCGGCCTGATAAGCCTTGCGCCGTGCAGGAGAATTGGGCTGATGCTTGTCAATACAATCGACAGAGAGTCCGTGGAACTCATAGAGCGGTCCCATCCACTCAGAGTCACGCTTAGCCAGATAGTCGTTGACGGTGACCATGTGCACACCGTTGCCGGCCAAGGCATTGAGGAATACGGGCAGGGTACCCACAAGGGTCTTACCCTCACCAGTGGCCATCTCAGCGATCTTACCCTGATGGAGAGCGATACCACCGAAGAGTTGCACGTCGTAGTGAACCATGTTCCACTTGATCTTGTTGCCACCAGCTGTCCACTCATTGTGATAGATTGCCTTATCACCGTCGATGGTGATGAAGTCATTGGCAGGGTTGGCTGCGAGCTCACGGTCGAAATCCGTAGCGGAGACCACAGTCTCCTCGTTCTCGGAGAAGCGGCGTGCTGTGTCCTTGACAATGCTGAAAGCAACAGGCATCACCTCGTTGAGGGCTTTCTCTAAAGCATCGAGCATCTCCTTGTCTTGCTTATCGATCTCGTTGAAGATCGGCTCACGCTCATCGATAGGAGTCTCCTCAATCTTTGCCTTGAGCTCAGCGATTTTTTCCTGATAGGGCTTTGCAGCTCCCTGCACATAGTCGCGGATCTCCTTTGACTTGGCGCGGAGCTCATCATTGCTCAACTTGGCGATATCGGGATATGCTTGCTTCACTTTCTCCACCAACGGCTGGATGAGCTTCATATCACGGCTTGACTTATCGCCGAAGAGCGACTTTAAGATTTTGTTGAAATTCATTTATCTTGTCTGTTATTTATTACAATAAGGAATAGAGAGCGAACGAGTCGCCCTTGCAAAATTAATAAGATTTTCAGAATTATTACCACCATTTACTATATATTTACGCTTTAGGTGGAGACAATTCCCCTTGGAGCATCCAACGGGAGCTTAGAACAAGGGAGCAGTGGCGCAGGCATTGGGTGCTCTGATGCGGATGGCCTTTGCCACGGTGGAAGCTACACAATCTACGTTCACGGGTGTCTTGACGACCTCATGGGGCATATTGCTTCCCAAGAAAATAATGGGGAAAGGCATAAAGCCGGCACTGCTGTAGATGACTTGCTGGGTCTCTTCGTTGAGCAGCTTCCATCCCGATGCCACATCAATGATGATGTCACCGCAGTTGGTGGGGTTGTATCCGTTGCGGATCTTGAGAATGTCGTTATTGCCGGCCATAAGACGCTCGCTGGTATAGACATCGGCGACGCCAGCATTCTGAATGAGGAAGTCCTGACTACGGCCAAGAATCTCTTTCATTGAAAGTCTCTTCTGCTCAATGAGTTTATGGTTGAGATACATCTCATTACCATAGCACTGCTCCGCATATCTGCCTTGGCCATAGATGGCGCTAAGATACATGTTGAGCAAATTAGCCGTACGATTGATATAGAAAGTACCTGAAGGTACACGATATTTATCCAAATCCTTGCGGGCCTCGTCAGAGTAGCCCGTGGAGGTGACCACAAACAGCACCTTGTCTTTGCCCACTTGCTGCTCCACACCCGAGATGAGCGTAGCCAGCGTATGGTCGAGCTGCATATAGACACTCTCCATACACGTCTGCCAGCTCTCGTTTTCCTTACCTTTGGCACGTGCTGCCGACAAGGTGACATAGAGCAGGTCGGGCATCTCGTCGCGACCCATTGACGCAGAAGCCACAGCTTGCAGAGACACCGACACCACGTTATCATTGGCCAGCGCCGCAGTCCGACCCTGTTGAGAGTGTAACGTATTGTAGGCTTTGAGCCAAGCAGGCAATGAAGTACTATAATATTTAGTGCCCGTCCACGTGCCATTATCTCCCATCCAAAAAGCGCCATCGGCAGCATGTCCGGCCGACAAAATGGCAGACTCCTTATCCTGGGAGAAACTGTAGACAATAGCCGTGCCGTTGCTGCTCATCTTGAGCTCATCGCCCAAAGTGGATGTCAGCAGGCGTTGCGGAGAATTACCATACTTCTCGTCAGCCACACAGTTGACAGGACGTAGCGTAGAGCGGTCGAGCCATTGGGTACCAACGATGCCATGAAGATAAGGAGTGGCGCCGGACGACAGCGTAGCAGTGGCCGACGAGCGGTCGACGGGAGTGAAAGGATAGCGACCGCCCTCATACACCAGTCCCTGCTGCATGAGGCGGCGGAAACCGCCCTGACCGTAGAGGGGATAGAAAGCCTCCATATAGTCGGTGCGCAGCTGGTCGATGGTCACATTGACCACCAGCCGCGGTGCAAGCCCGAAGGCCTGCATCTCAGCGGATGTCAGCGCAGCGATAATGAAAGCTAAATATCTCATTCTTCTGTTATTTTCTTGTTACTATCTTGTTAATACGTTGTTGCCCTTAAAGCGAACCACATAGTTGACGACACACCTATCCAACAAACATAATGCCAATATGTTCATTCCCGAAGCATAGTCTTGCAGGAAGTTACCAATGAAGAACAGCAAAATACAAACTGCAAACATCGTCAACCACTTGCTGTACTGTCCTCTCCTACTCTTTTTGATCACTGAATAAAGGCCGACGAGCGACAGAGGATTGAGCAACAGTATCTGTAAGTTGAGACTGACAGTCGGATGTTTGGAGAAGATCATGAGGAACAATACAAGACCAGCCAACCCGTCGACCAACAACAGAGCGAGGTCGATGCCCCAATAGATCTTTTTCTTATGATACTCACTCACACTGGCCAGCACTACGAGCAACGTCAATATAGAAATAGCCACCCGCGGCGTGAAGACATCAAAGAAGGACCTATCCGTCTCGGGAGCCTGGGCTTCAAGCGCCGTCCATGTACTGTCCACGAGGTTGACAGGAGGCTGATGCTCGCGGAAGACTTTTGCCGTAGCAAAGGAGGCTCGCAGAGAATCGGGAAGAAACTGCTGCTGACGCAAAGTCGTCTTTCGGTCGGCATTCACGCCCAACAGCAGATCACAGCCGAAGCAGTCCCACGGATGCTGTTCGTCCCACTGATGCACCATCATACGGTAGGAGCTCGTCACGGACACATTGACCCGATAGCCCACATGACCATGGATATGGTCGACAATCATGTCTCGCGCTCTCGATGAGCAGTTGTCATAGAAAAAATTGTAGTGGTAGACCTTGTTCTCGGGTCTGGCGTTGAAGGTCAGCGCATTGATGATGTCAAGTTTCTCCTGTCGTGTGAGGTTGATGCGCTGCTCAATCACTCCCCTTCCCTCTTCAGTATATTCCTCCATAAAGAGTTCAAAAGGGTAGATCCCCATTTCGTAGTCGCAGAGTCCAAAGACGAAGCGAGGGATGAAATGGGGTGTATGATAATTAAACAGGCCGTAGTTGACCGCTACGTCTTGCCCCGTGGCCGCATCGCGAACCCGGATGGTTGTATGTCCGTATAAGCTGTAGATCTCTTTTCCCGGAGAACAGGTGAGCAGTCCAATCTCCACACTGTCCATCTCTTGCAGCTGTCTCGGTGTCGCTTCTTGTGCCCGAATGGATGTCGTTAAGAAAACCAAAACAGTGAGAAAAACAACTCGTAAATGTCGTTTTAAACGTTTCACGATGCAAAAATACCTTATTATTTTCACTTTCGTGCGTTAATTTCGATTTTTTTCAATACTTTTGCAGTTGACTTCCGCAGATACCCTGTGTTTTACGATCACAGTGGTAAGGATGGAAGCTCCAAGAAGGATAAACGTATTCGTTAGTAAACCAATGAAAAAACAACTCACCGTCATCACCTTGGCTATGCTCGCCACAACGGGCTGGGCTCAGAGCGGCACCAACTCTCCATATAGCCAATATGGGCTGGGAATACTTTCTGACCAGTCTACGGGCTTCAATCGCGGTATGAACGGATTGGCCTTAGGGTTCCGGGAGCACAATCAGGTGACCCCTGCCAACCCTGCGTCTTATTCGGCTATCGACAGTCTCTCGTTTATTTTCGATGCCGGTATCTCATTGCAGCAAACCAACTTTAAGGAAGGTGGCAGAAAACTCAACGCCAACAATGCAAACTTTGAGTATGTGGTGGCCGGGTTCCGACTCTTTCGCCATTTCGGCGTAAGCTTCGGTCTGCTCCCCTATACCAATATCGGATATTCCTACTCCACCACAACATCGGTAGGTGATGTCAACAAGACATATTCCTACAATTCCTATAACGGCGACGGAGGATTGCATCAGGTGTATCTCGGCTTTGGCTGGGAGCCTATCCGCGACTTCTCCATCGGTGTGAACGGATCTTATCTTTATGGTGACTACACTCGCATAGTGACAAACAGTTACAGCAACTCTTCCGCCAATGCGCTCACCAAGACTTACTCAGCCGACGTGAGAAGCTATAAGCTGGATGCCGGACTGCAATATACATTGCCGCTGAACAAGAAAGACCAACTCACACTGGGCTTGACCTATGGCATGGGACATGAAATCAAAGGCAAGCCCCAGGCCACCATCGTCTCAAGCAACTCTGTCACGGCTGTGGCTGACACCACTATCTATCCCGGCGCAGGACAATTGGATTTGAAATTGAAGATCCCCAATACCTTTGGAGCCGGACTCACTTTCAACCACGATAACAAGGTTAAGATTGGAGCCGACTACTCTCTCCAGCAGTGGTCGAAAATCAGCACTCCCGAACTCGTCACCGACAATAGTGGCAACATCAACTATCAGCTGGTAAAAGGATATTATAAGGATCGTCATCAGTTCACACTCGGCACACAAATCTGCCCCGACGAGTATGGCCGTTCTTTCTTGAAGCGCATCCGCTACCGCACCGGTGTAAGCTATACTACACCTTATTATTATATAGGCAACCTGGAGGGGCCAAAAGAGCTCAGCGCCTCATTGGGCTTTGGTATCCCTATCGTCAATGGATATAACAACCGTTCGCTGCTCAACATCAGTGCCCAATGGGTCAAGCGCAGTGCCAAGAACCTTATTACGGCAAACACCTTCCGCATCAACATCGGCATCACCTTCAACGAGCAGTGGTTTGCTAAGTGGAAAGTACAATAACACAAGATGTATAGGCATTTTCTCATGAAATTATCTCTGCATCATAGTCTTCTCATTCTTCTCTTTGTGTGCCTCTCCGCTGCTTGTACCGATCCCGTGGAGCATACAGCACCGGCTGTGCGCGCCCGCGACTCTGTCGCCGTGATGACCTCATGGGGTGTCAACACGCTCATCTCAGACTCCGGCGTGATCAAATACCGTATCGTTGCCGAAAAATGGGAGGTCAACGAAAACAAGCGCCCACCAAGATGGATCTTTGAGAAAGGACTCTTCTTGGAGCAGTTTGACGAGAAGTTTCATGTGCAGGCCTATATTCAATGCGATACTGCCTACTACTATAGTCAAAGAAAGTTGTGGGAACTCAGATCAAGAGTGCGTGTGAGAACCAAGGACGGACTGCGCTTTACCAGCCAGGAACTGTTCTGGGATCAAAACGCACATGAACTGTATTCCAATGTCTTCTCCCGTCTCGTCACTCCCGACCGTACGTTGCAAGGATCTTATTTCCGCTCCGATGAGAAAATGACCCGCTATATGGTCACCAATACCAAGGGTTCCTTCTCTCAAAGCGATCTTGAGGGTGGAAACTCCGACTCTGGCACAAGCAGCGCCGAGCAGGACAGCATCCAAAAGGGCCAAAGAAGTCAGGCTGTGCCAGAACGTGGCGGGAAGCAATAACATCGAGAAACAGAAAATATCATAATTGTAATCATATAATTGTGCAGCAAGTAGATATACCACTTATCTTAGAGATATTGTGCACGATGGTGCTCAGTGCATTCTTTTCAGGAATGGAGATCGCATTTGTCTCAAGCAACCGCATGCTGGCTGAGATGGATAAGAATAAGAATGGATTATCCCAACATATCATCTCCTTCTTTTATCGCCATCCCAACGGTTTCGTCTCTACTATGCTTGTGGGCAACAACGTGGTCTTAGTCATCTACGGCATCTTGATAGCCCAACTCTTCGACAACACCATCTTTCGAGGGTGCAGCGCAGGCTTCACAGTACCCGCTGATACCATCCTCTCAACGCTCATCATGCTCTTCACGGGAGAGTTTCTCCCCAAATCGCTGTTCAAGAGCATCCCCAACACCATGCTGACGGTGTTCTCCCCCATCGCATATGTTTTCTACATCATCCTTTGGCCCATCAGCAAGTTTGCTACCTTTCTCTCCAAGGGCATCTTACGACTCTTTGGCGTACGTATGCCGAAGGAAGAGGGCGATGAAGGATTCACCAAGGTGGACCTCGACTACCTCATCCACACATCCATTGACAACGCACCCAACGAAGACGCTGTCGACGACGAGGTGAAGATCTTCCAAAACGCACTCGACTTCCCCGACTTGAAAGTGCGCGACTGCATGATCCCACGCACCGAGATCAATGCAGTCAACATGGAGACGTGCAGCCTGGAGGAGTTGAAACAGAAGTTCGTGGAGAGTGGAAACTCCAAGATTATCGTTTATTGCGAGGATATCGACCATATCGTGGGATATATCCACAGCCACGAGATGTTTCGTGATCCCAAACGCTGGCAGGATCATATCCGCACCCTGCCCTTTGTGCCGGAGACTATGCTGGCACAGAAGCTGATGCGCATCTTCCTGCAACAGAAGAAGAGCCTCGGTGTGGTCATCGACGAGTTTGGAGGTACCAGCGGATTGGTGTCGTTGGAGGATATCGTGGAGGAAATCTTCGGTGACATTGAAGATGAACACGACACAGACCACTACATCGCTAAGAAGATTGATGAGCACGATTATCTGCTTTCAGCACGACTCGAAATCGACAAGGTCAATGAGGAATTTGGATTGGAATTGCCCGAGAGTGACGAATATATGACAATTGGTGGACTTATCCTCCATGAATACCAAAGCTTCCCCAAACTCAACGAAATCATCAAGATAGGCAAGTTCGAATTTAAAATCATTAAAAGCACAATGACGAAAATAGAACTCGTCAGATTGCATATTAACGAATAAATAAGCATCTCTGACGTTTTTTTCTATAAATCATTCCCTCGTTTGCTATTTATTTAGTAAATTTGTACGCTTTTAAAAGAGTTTGCTTTAACGTAGAAAATCAATAAACAAAAAATACAATTATCAAAACAAAATGGCAGCATTAGGAAAAATTAGAAGCAGAAGTGTCGCGCTGATCGCCATCATCGGTTTCGGCCTTTTCGCTTTCATCGCCGAAGAGGCCTTCCGTTCTTGCGAGTCATCTCGCAACAATGAGCGCCAGCAAATCGGTGAGGTGTTAGGAGACAAAATCAATTACGAGAACTTTGCCAAGCAAGTGGACGAAGCCCAGCAGGCTATGAAGTTCATGGGTCAGGACAATCTCAACGATGACCAGCTCAACCAACTTCGTGATCAAGTTTGGAACAACTTCGTGCAGTATCGCCTCATCGAGAACGAGTGCGACAAACTGGGTATGACCGTAACAGACCAAGAGATGCAGAATGTGCTCAACGAGGGTACCAATCAGATGCTCCTCTCTACGCCTTTCGTCAATCAGCAGACCGGTCGCTTTGATGCCAACCAACTCAAGCAGTTCCTCGCTCAGTATAAGCAGGCTCAGGCTCAGCAGCAGAATCCGCAGATGGCTGAGCAGATGGATGCCATCTACAAATACTGGACTTACATCGAGAAGAGCCTCCGTCAGCAGCTGCTCATTCAGAAGTACAACGGACTGCTCGCTCACTGCTTGCTGTCTAATCCTGTTGAGGCAAAGATGGCCTTCAATGAGGAGAGCCAGGAGAGCCAAATCCAGTTGGCTTCTTATCCCTACTCCAGCATCCAAGATTCTAAGGTAAACATCTCTGACGCTGACCTGCAGGCTAAATACGATGAGCTGAAGGCTCGTTTCCGTCAGTATGTCGAGAGCCGCGACATCAAGTATGTTGATGTCCGGATCTCTGCCTCTCCCGCAGACCGCGCTGCACTGCTGAAGCAGTTCAAGAGTTGGGCTGGCCAGTTGCAGTCTGCCACTGATCCTTCTGAGATCGTGCGCAAGAGCACTTCTTCTGTTCCCTACATGGGGATTCCTGTAGGCAAAGAGGCTTTCCCAACAGATATCGCTGACAAGCTCGACTCTATGTCTGTCGGTCAGACTTTAGGCCCGGTTGAGAACAAACAAGACAACACTTTCAATATCGTCAAGCTCGTTGCTAAGCAGGAGCTCCCCGACTCTGTACAGTTCCGCGCTATCCAGATCGCTGGCACTACTCCCGACGAGGCTCATAAGACTGCTGACTCTGTCTACAACGCTCTGAAGACCGGTGCTGACTTCGCCGCTATTGCCAAGAAATATAATCAAGAAGGCAAAGAGCAGTGGCTCACCACCAAGATGTATGAGTACTCTACATCGATGGACAACGACTCGAAGAACTACCTCAACACACTGCTCACATCTAACGTCAACGAGCTGAAGAACGTTCAGCTGACTCAGGGCAACCTGATCATCCAGGTTCTGGACCGCAAGAATATGGTGGAGAAGTACACGGCTGCTGTCATCAAGAAGCCGATCGACTACTCCAATACCACACGTAGCAACGTCTATAATAAGTTCAGCACCTTCGTCAGTGCTAACCAGACTCCATCCGGCATCGTGAAGAACGCTGCTCGCAACGGCTATTCTATTCAGGAGGCTAAGGATGTGACCACAAGCCAGTACAATCTTGCAGGTATCAGATCTACCCGTGACGCTATGAAATGGCTCTTCGCTGCCAAAGAGGGTGAGGTTTCTCCGATGTATGAGTGTGGTGACAATGGCAACAACCTGCTGCTCGTTGTCTGCGAAAAGATCCATCCGATTGGCTACCGCGACCTGAGCGATCCTCAGGTGAAGGAGATGATCAAGCAGGAGGTAATGCGTGACAAGAAAGCCGAGATGCTCATCGCCAAAGCTAAGGGTGCCAACAGCATCAACGTTGCCAAGGCTAAGGGTGCTATCATCTCTACTGTCAACCAAGTAACTTTCGCCGCTCCTGTCTTCGTTCAGTCTACCGGTGGTAGCGAGCCAGCTCTGAGTGGTGCCGTCTACGCTACAAAGCCCGGTGCTTTCAGCAGCCATCCTGTTAAGGGTCTGGCCGGCGTCTATCAGTTCCAAGTCGTCAGCCGAAAGAAGAACGCACTGAAGTTCAATGAGGCTCAGGAAGAGATGAAGCTCCGTCAGCGCTCTATGCAGAATGCCGGCAACTTCATGAACGAACTCTATGTCAAGGCTAAGGTTGTCGACAACCGCTACCTTTTCTTCTAAACAAGAGTTGTAGAGCATATATAAAGAAAACAGGGAAAAGACCAATGTGTCTTTTCCCTGTTTTTTTATTTTCGTTTGGCAAGTATTGTTATTTACGAGTATCTCAATTTCAATGCGATCTCACTGCACCTTCGGTAAAGGATAGTCATATTTATGAGGACCAAAGGCACTGTCTTTATAAGGATCGTGGTACCAGTCTTTCTCTACTGACAGTTGTAATGAGAACGACGGTGATGGTCTCCACTGCACAGAAGCCCCTACCCTGTCAACATTACCATAATAGCCGGAACCGACACCATAGCCATAAGGATCGAAGCCGTATGAACTCATCATGCCCTGATAAGCTAATGAAGGATATCCATAATAAGAGTAAGGATAGAAGCCATTCGAGCCTATCGACTTCTGACCATAGATGGTAGCCGACCATTGATCATTGAACCGATAACCTAACTCGGCATAAACCGAACCTGTCACATAATTATTTGATCCCTCATTGACGTGGCTGAGATTGCCACCGACGACAAGACTTCCTTTCTTTCCGAGGGGTGTCGCATATGCTACATTAGCAGTCTGGGCAAAGCCACTGTGATGACGCCGACCACCGAAAGTAGTGTAAGCACTCAAGTCCATGCTGGCGTTGAGCCCTGCATGGAGACTATTGCCGTCACTCCACACCTCATTGGGCACCGCTTCTGTGTAAAGCGGTGCCTTGCTCTTTATACTTTGAGCAGACTTCGGGATGGAGTCATTATGTGACTGGGCACAGATGCCTGTACTTAACAGCAACAAGCCCATCAATATATAGTTACTTGTGTTCATCATCTCTTTAACCATTTCCAGCAAAGACTTCTCATCACCCTTATGCTTATCCTGCAAAGATGATTCGTCCTGGCTGTATTTCTCTACAAAGATAAGAAAAGATCAAATGCCCGCTCTGTCGCTTCATCATTTTTAGGGTTGTTTTGATTAAAAATACATAAATGCTTCAATCGTCATTCCATTTTTAAAGAGATCATGAGGCAAAGAGATTGAATCTTATTATCTTTGCATATCATTAATATGAAGGAATAACGACTCATATAAAGGAATGACGATATTATGGAAAAGAATCCATCTTCAACATCTGAAAAGTCTATAGCATTGTTAGGCCAGGCAAAAGCAATGGCTGCTCAAGGCAACAAAGTCGTTGCCGTGGCATTGCTCAGCCAATATATTGCCCAAGCCCCGGAAACAGAAACTGAGGAAGCCCACCGTCTGCGTGGTGCCCTGCTCCTACAAATGGGTGACAAGCGAGGAGCGGAAGAAGACGCTGAAGCTGTGCTGCGCATCAATCCTAAACTCGCAAATGGCCACTTCCAACTCGATTAGATACTAATTTTTTATCTGTTTCGCAATTTTTCTAAGGAAATGTTTGTGTATATCAGATAATTGTTATACTTTTGCACAAAAATAAAACAATAACATTCAATAACATTATGAAGTCATTTGCATCTTTCCGTTATTATTATTTTTACTTTGCATGGAAATGCGAAGCGGGAAGTTGCGTGTAGATTTCAACTTAAGACTGACAATAACCAAACAGGTTTTGTATACAAGGTCCCGCTTCATATCCTATGAGGTGGGATTTTTTGTAACATAACCTTGAAAACAATATAAGAACAGACAAAGAACAGATCGATGAAGAGAATAGCAATACAAGGACGCGTAGGATCTTTCCATGATATCGCTGCCCATGAATATTTCGAGGGGGAACAGATTCAGCTCATCTGCTGCGATACTTTCGAGCAAGTGTTCGAGAATATCAAGCGTGACCCTACTGTTATCGGATTGGTGGCTATCGAAAACACGATTGCCGGATCCTTGCTCCACAACTATGAATTGCTACGCGACAGCAGAGCAACCATTGTCGGAGAGCACCGGTTGCATATCACGCATAGCATCTGTTGCCTACCGGAAGACGACTGGACTACCGTTTCGGAGGTACACTCTCATCCTGTGGCGCTGATGCAGTGTCGGCAATGGCTGTCAAATCATCCCGACCTCAAAGCAGTAGAAGCAGATGACACTGCCGGTAGTGCTGAATACATCAAGAACCACAACTGTCTCGGATGGGCCGCTATCTGCCACGCCCACGCCGCTGAACTATATGGATTGAAGGTGTTGGAAGACCATATCGAGGACAACAAACACAATTTCACACGCTTCCTCGTCGTCTGCGCACCACAGAAAGCCGACTTCCTGAGACCCGTCAACGCTGTCAACAAAGCCAGTCTCGTCTTTTCTCTTCCCCACTCAGAAGGTTCTCTCTCTAAAGTGCTGACCATCCTGAGTTTTTATGACATCAACCTGACCAAGATCCAGTCACTTCCGATCATTGGTAAAGAGTGGGAATATCTTTTCTACGTAGATGTCACCTATGATGATCTCGTACGCTATCGACAAGCTGTAGACGCGATCACACCGCTGACACGCAACATCAAGATAATCGGAGAATATATAGAAAAATAACAACTGCAATAATCATCAATATGAAACCAGCTCAAAGAGTTAACACAATTCAAGAATACTATTTCAGCCGCAAACTGAAAGAAGTGGCCAAACTCAATGCAGAAGGGCAAGACATCATCTCGCTTGCTATTGGTTCACCGGATATGCCGCCATCGCCACAGACCATTGAGAAACTTTGTGAAGTCGCTCATGATCCGTCAGCACACGGTTATCAACCCACTTGTGGACTGCCGGAACTGCGCAAGTCTATGGCTGGATTCTATAAGCGGACATATGGAGTGGATGTTGATTGGGCCACGGAAGTCCAGCCCATCATAGGTTCTAAGGAAGGTATCATGTACGCCACTCTCGCCTTCTGCAACCCTGGCGACAAAGTGCTGATCCCAAATCCCGGCTACCCAACCTACACAGCTGTGAACAAGATCTTCGGTGCCCAGATCATATACTATGACCTGTTGGAGAACAATGAATGGCAACCGGATTTCGATACACTTGAGAAGATGGATCTTGAGGGAGTGAAACTGATATGGACCAACTACCCCAACATGCCGACAGGCGGCAATGCACGCATGGAGACTTACGAGAAGCTGGTGGACTTTGCCCGTCGCCACGACATTGTTGTGGTCAATGACAACCCCTACTCTCTCATCCTCAACGAGCATCCGATGAGCATCATGCAAATACCGGGAGCCAAAGACTATTGCATCGAGCTCAACTCTATGTCGAAGAGCCACAACATGCCAGGATGGCGCGTGGCCATGATGCTGAGCAACAAAGACTATATCTCATGGATCTTTAGGATTCAGAGTAATATCGAGAATGGTATCTTCCGGGGCATTCAGCTTGCCGCTGCTGAGGCTTACAACACCAATTCTGAAGATTGGCACCGCGAGAACAATATTGAGAACTATCGTCGTCGCCGCGTCATCGCCGAGCAAATCCTCAACACACTGGGATGCACCTACGACAAGAGCCAGGTGGGAATGTTTGTTTGGGGAAAAATTCCCGACGGCTACGCCGATGTGGAAGATCTGACAGAGCAAGTGCTTCATGAGGCAAAAGTCTTCATCACCCCAGGCTTTATCTTTGGCTCTAATGGTAAGCGCTACATCCGCATCTCTCTTTGTGCTAAAGACGAGAAGATTGAAGAAGCGCTGAAGCGCATCAAGCATTGGAAAAACAGTGCTAATAAGTAGTACTTGTCTGAACAGTTGTTCATACCGAATCTGATACACAAACAAAAATTGAGATTAAAATAGAAATTAATAATTTAAAACTTAAGGATATGGAACTTGAACTTGAAGCTCTGAATTTACCGAGTGATAATGAGCGACCGATAGTGATTGCTGGTCCCTGCAGTGCCGAGACCGAGGAGCAGGTAATGAATACAGCCCGTCAGCTGAGAAGCAAAGGTTGCCACATGTTCCGTGCTGGCGTATGGAAGCCACGCACCAAACCAGGAGGTTTTGAAGGTTGTGGAGAGAAGGCTCTGCCTTGGCTCAAACAAGTCAAAGACGAGACGGGTATGCTGGTTGCTACAGAGGTCGCTAAGCCCGAGCATGTGGAACTCTGTCTGAAATATGGTATCGACATCCTTTGGATCGGTGCCCGCACCACCGCCAACCCCTTTGCTATGCAGGATTTGGCAGATTCTCTCAAGGGTGTAGATATCCCTGTGTTCGTGAAGAATCCTGTCAACCCCGACCTTGAATTGTGGATTGGCGCCATGGAGCGCATCAATCAGGCTGGCGTGAAGCGTATGGCTGCTATCCATCGTGGTTTCTCAAGCTACGACAAGAAGATCTATCGCAACCTCCCGATGTGGCAGATCCCTATGGAGTTGCATCGACGCATCCCCAACTTGCCTATCATCTGCGATCCCAGTCACATTGGTGGTCGACGCGAACTGATCGCTCCTCTGTGCCAGCAGGCCATGGACTTAGGCTTTGACGGCCTTATCGTTGAAAGCCATTACAATCCTGACGACGCTTGGAGTGATGCCCGTCAGCAAGTGACTCCGGATGTCTTGGATTACATCCTCAGCCTTTTGGTTGTGCGTGATGAGACCGTTACCACAGAAGGTATCAACCAGCTCCGCCGTCAGATCGATGAGCTTGACAACCAACTGATGGATCTGATCTCAAAGCGTATGCGCGTTTGCCGTGAAATCGGTCAATATAAAAAGGAGCACAATATGACCGTGTTCCAGGCCAACCGCTACAACGAGATTCTTGAAAAACGTGGAGCACAAGCCAGCTTATGCGGTATCGATCCAGAGTGCGCTGCACATGTCTTTGAGCTTATCCATCAAGAGAGTGTCCGCCAGCAGATGGAGATCATCAACCAGTAAACACTTTATATGATGGGCAACGAACTTAAGATGAAAAGTCATTGCCCATCATCAATAAATAGATATTCTTACACAGACGAAAAAAATGAAGATTCTTATCATGGGTGCAGGAAAGATGGGATCATTCTTCATCGACCTGCTCAGCTTCGACCATGAAGTGGGTGTCTTCGAGAAAGACCCAAGAAGACTGCGCTTCACATATAACTGTCAGCGGTTTACCACCTTGGATGAGGTGAAAGATTTCGCGCCTCAACTGGTCATCAACGCTGTGACCGTCAAATACACGATCCCAGCCTTTCAGGAGATTCTCCCCTATCTGCCCGCCGATTGTATCATATCTGACATTGCTTCCGTCAAGACTCACCTAAAAGAGTTCTACGAACAAACTGGACACCCGTATGTCTCGACACACCCTATGTTTGGCCCAACCTTTGCCAATCTCAATCAACTGTCTGAGGAAAATGCCATCATCATTTCTGAAGGCGATTATATGGGACGCATCTTCTTCAAAGATCTCTATCGGGGATTGGGATTGCACATCTATGAGTATACCTTCGAAGAGCATGACAAGACCGTCGCTTACTCACTCAGTATACCCTTTGTGTCTACCTTCGTATTCGCAGCAGTCATGAAACATCAAGATGCTCCTGGAACAACATTCAAGCGACACATGAATATAGCAAGAGGAGTTCTTTCAGAAGATGACTATCTGCTGCAGGAAATACTCTTCAACCCTTATACCCATGATCAAGTAGAAAACATCTGCAAAGAGATGAAAGAACTGCTTCACATCATTGACGAAAAAAATGCCAAGGGCATAAAAGCATACCTCACAAAGATCAGACGTAACGTTTTTGAGAAATAAAGTTTCTCCACTGAAATCCTCCGCAACGCTTAAACGGCGTTGCGGATTATTTTGATTATATCTAAAGAACTCAATTCCTTTTAGAAGAGCCTCAATACGTCTAAGAAAAACTACAATACACTTTAGAAAAGAGTAGGACCATCGACATCAATCTGCTTGCTACTTTCTTCTCCAGACTTACATTCATTTTGCTCACCGCTAAAATCAATATAAGCTTGAATAACCTTTTGTGACCGGAGATTAATTCTGTATCTTCCCCACCCTATTCTCTCAAAAGGATCTGTCGGCAACATACTGTGGTTCCTCACTAAATGATAGACATACTCTCGAACTTCTTCCTTGCTGACAGGATGAAACAGACTATTATATGCATTATAAACGTGGAGCACTAAATATCTTAAGCTGATACCTTTATTACCAGCTTCCAACATAATGCGAATGACAGTCTCTTTCATCGAAAAACAAACCGCAACTTAGTATGCCTAATACTAAGCTGCGGCACAGTATTCACCTATTAAGCGAGCACGACCTTACCTTCTTCACCCTTGATCTTGCCCTCTTTGAGCAACCAACCAATACCCAGCAAGATCTCTGTCTCGGTCTTATTGGTTGCATTGCAAAGCTCTGAGACAGACTGAGCAGTACCAGCTGCGGACAATGCCTGATACACATCACCTGCACGGAATCCAGCATTCTCAGCGTCTACTAAAATCTCAGCCACCTTCTTGGGGGCTGCAGCTTTCTTTACAGTAGCAGTTTTGCCAGCTACTCTTCTTGTTGTTACTTTCTTTTCTGCCATAATTTAGTAAAAAATAAATTTTATAGTTAATATACAACTAATTTATTACTTTCTTACTGCAAATATAAGATATTTTTTAGTAACAGGTTGTCTCATTACTTACCAAAGTGACGATCGTTATATCATTTATTGATATACATCAAGTTAATTTTAATCCTGCTTGATGTATATCAATCAATAGTAACGATTATTCTTTGTCAATCTTAATCTTTAACTCCTCAAGTTGCTTAGGCTCAAGGACTGAAGGAGCATCCAACATCACATCGCGCCCATTGTTGTTCTTCGGGAAAGCAATGCAATCACGAATGCTGTCCAAGCCTGCAAGAATGCTTACAAAACGATCCAAGCCAAAAGCAAGACCTGCGTGAGGTGGAGCTCCGTACTTGAAAGCATTCATCAAGAAACCAAACTGAGCCTCAGCACGCTCGGGAGTGAAGCCCAACACTTCAAACATCTTCTCCTGAAGTCTCGTATCATGGATACGCAGACTACCTCCGCCCACTTCGATGCCATTGCAGACAAAGTCATAAGCCTTGGCACGCACTTGCTCAGGATGAGCGTCGAGCAATGGGATGTCATCGGGATTAGGCATAGTGAAAGGATGGTGTGTTGCCATCAGGCGCTGCTCCTCATCGCTCCACTCAAAGAGCGGGAAGTCTATGATCCAAAGACATTTGAAGACATTCTTATCACGAAGGCCAAGACGGTCGCCCATCAACAGGCGCAGGCTGCAAAGCTGAATACGTGTCTTATTGGCATTGCTGCCGGAAAGTATCAGTGCGAGGTCACCCGGCTTTGCATCCATCTTCTTCAAGACGCCCTGGAGCACTTCCTGAGAGTAGAACTTATCAACAGAACTCTTGATGGATCCGTCGGCATTGTATTTGATATACACCAGTCCTTGAGCACCCACCTGAGGACGCTTGACAAAGTCGGTCAACTCGTTGAGCTGCTTTCTGCTATAGTCAGCGCAGCCTGGCACACAGATGCCACCGATATAGTTAGCCTCGTTAAAGACAGAGAATTCACCCTTACCTTTGAACTCATCCATCAGTTCAACGAATTCCATACCAAAACGTAAATCCGGCTTATCAGAACCAAAGCGACGCATGGCCTCGTGCCATGTCATCTGCTGCAAAGGCTTAGGAATATCCACACCACGAATCTCCTTGAAGAGCATACGACACATCTCCTCAAACAGGTTGATGACATCGTCCTGGTCCACAAAACTCATCTCGCAGTCAACCTGCGTGAACTCGGGCTGGCGGTCAGCACGAAGATCCTCGTCACGGAAGCACTTGGCAATCTGGAAATATCTGTCAAAGCCAGCCACCATGAGCAACTGCTTCAAGGTCTGAGGACTCTGAGGCAATGCGTAGAACTGACCGGGATTCATACGGGAAGGAACAACGAAGTCACGCGCTCCCTCTGGAGTAGAACCGATAAGCACAGGTGTCTCCACCTCTATAAACTTCTGATTGTCCAGAAAATTGCGGATAAGAATAGTCATACGGTGACGCAACTCCAAATTGCGTCTGACAACAGAGCGGCGAAGATCCAAATAGCGGTACTTCATTCTCAACTCATCACCACCATCTGTATTGTCCTCTATAGTGAAAGGTGGAGTAAGAGAAGGACTGAGAATGTTGAGCTCATTGACAATGATCTCTATATCACCAGTTTCCATCTTGTCGTTCTTGCTCTGTCGCTCCTGTACCAAGCCCTTAGCCTGAATGCAATACTCACGTCCAAGTTTGTTTGCCCGCTCGCACAGCTCTTTATCCACAGCCTCGTTAAACACCAACTGGGTGATGCCGTAACGGTCACGCAAGTCGACAAAAGTCATACCTCCCATCTTACGAGTGCGTTGCACCCATCCGGCAAGCGTAACCTTCTTGCCGACATCTGAGATACGCAACTCACCACATGTATTTGTTCTATACATTGCTATTATAGATTGAATATTATATGAATGCAAAGTTAGTAATTTATTCTATAACTACAAAACGCATCCCTTCTTTTTTCATGGGACTTTTATCCATAACTTTCTAAAAATAAGAAGAAAAAAGGTAGCCCGTGGAGGCTACCTTCATTATATAGAGTTACGAAACGAATCTGTTATCCCTGCACCTGTTTGATCATCTCATCGACATCGACCAGATTCTGCTCGCCCGTAACCATATTCTTTAGCGTGACTTTACCAGCCTCAATCTCGTTGTCGCCGGCCAAAGCCACGAAGTCGATATGCTTTGCATTGGCATAGGACATCTGTTTCTTCATCTTGACAGTATCAGGATAGATCTCTGTGCGGATGCCGGCGCCGCGAGCCTTCGAAATGATCGGCAGGCAGTACTCGGTCTCTTTCTCACCAAAGTTGATGAAAAGCAACTGCGTGGAACGAACAGCATCCTTTGGATACAGACCAAGCGCATTCAAGACATCATAGATACGGTCGGCACCGAACGAAATACCTACGCCGGAGAGTCCTGGCATACCGAAGATTCCCGTAAGGTTGTCATAGCGCCCACCACCGGTGATGGAACCCATAGGTGTATCCAGAGCTTTCACTTCAAAGATAGCACCGGTATAGTAATTGAGGCCACGGGCAAGTGTCAGATCAAGCTGAACTTCATTCTTCAGTCCTACTTGCTTGAGAGTATTAAGGATGAAGGACGTCTCTTCCACACCTTTCAATCCCGTTTCAGAGTCTTTCAAAACGTCAGCGATCACCTTCAGCTTGTCCTCATTAGAGCCTGTCAAAGCGATAACCGGCTGCAACTTTTGAATTGCCTCTTCCGAGATACCATTCTCCTGAAGTTCGTCGTTGACCTTTTCAAGTCCTATCTTATCCAACTTATCAATGGCCACTGTGATGTCTACGATCTTATCAGCCTCACCGATGACCTCAGCCAATCCAGAGAGGATCTTACGGTTGTTGATCTTGATCTGCACTCTGATGCCAAAGCACTGGAACACCGTGTCAACGATCTGCATGAGCTCCACCTCGTTGAGCAAAGAGTCCGAGCCGACGATATCGGCATCGCACTGATAGAACTCGCGGTATCTGCCCTTCTGAGGACGGTCAGCACGCCACACCGGCTGAATCTGATAACGCTTGAACGGCAACTGCAACTCGTTGCGATGCATCACCACATAGCGTGCAAAAGGTACGGTAAGATCATAGCGCAGGCCCTTCTCACACAGTTTGGACTGTAAGTGGAGAACGTTTCGCTCTCGCAACTCCTCATCAGAGATATCCTTGAGATAATCGCCCGAGTTCAAGACCTTGAACAAGAGTTTGTCGCCTTCGTCACCGTATTTGCCCATCAGCGTATGAAGGGTTTCCATAGCCGGGGTCTCTATCTGCTGGAAGCCGTACAATGCGTATACTTCCTTAATGGTATTGAATATATAGTTTCTCTTTGCCATCTCCTCAGGGCCAAAGTCTCTGGTACCCTTTGGAATGGCTGGTTTCGTATTTGCCATACTACTGATTATCAATGATATTTATTTTCTTACAATCGTCTGATCACGGTCCGGACCGATGGAGATGATGCCGATACGTGTCTCCAGCTCATCCTCCAGAAACTTGATGTAGTCTGCGAATGCTTTCGGGAACTGATCTTCAGAAGTGAACTTCGTCATATCGGTTTTCCATCCCGGCAACTCTTTATAGACAGGCTCCACATTGTCGATCTCATAGGGGAAGTCACGTGTCACCGTGCCGTCAGGCAGTTTATAAGCGACACAGGCCTTGATCGTATCAAAGCCGTCTAAGACATCGCTCTTCATCATGATCAATTCCGTCACACCGTCGACCATAATGCTATAACGGAGCTGTACGAGGTCAATCCATCCGCAGCGGCGCTCACGTCCGGTCACAGCACCATACTCATGACCGAGATCTCTGATCTTCTTACCCGTCTCATCGAAAAGCTCCGTTGGGAAAGGACCTGCTCCTACACGTGTGCAATAGGCTTTCATGATACCGTAGACATTACCAATTTTGTTGGGACCGATTCCTAACCCGGTGCAGGCTCCGGCACAAACGGTGTTGCTGGATGTGACAAAGGGATAGCTTCCAAAGTCCACATCGAGCATCGTGCCCTGCGCACCTTCGCAAAGGATGCTCTTGCCGCCTCTCAGCAACTTATTCACCTCATGCTCACTGTCGACGATATGGAACTGACGAAGATATTCCACGCCTTCCATCCATTTCTTTTCTACGTCGTCGAAGCCTTCGAAGTCGGTCCATCCTAAGGCCTTCAGCATCTTCATGTGTCGATCTTTATGAGCGGCATATTTCTGATCAAAGTTCTCCAGAATATCTCCCACACGAAGACCATTGCGGCTCACCTTGTCGGTATAGGTCGGGCCAATGCCCTTGCCGGTCGTTCCCACCTTATTCTTGCCTTTGGCAGCTTCAAGTGCACGATCAAGAATTCTATGCGTAGGCATAATCAGATGCGCTTTTTTGGAGATATGGAGTCTGGAAGTCAGCTCATGCCCACTTTTCTCAAGATCTTTTGCCTCGTCCATAAACAAATCGGGAGCCAAAACCACGCCATTACCGATAATGTTGACCTTATCACCTTGGAAGATACCGGACGGTATGCTGCGAAGCACATATTTCTGTCCTTCAAACTCCAAAGTATGGCCGGCATTGGGACCTCCCTGAAAACGGGCTACCACATCATACCGCGGTGTAAGAACGTCAACAACCTTTCCTTTACCTTCGTCGCCCCACTGAAGACCCAGCAGAACATCTACTTTACCTGTATTCATATGCCTAGATTTATAGTTTTCTCTTAAATATCTCTATATAACTAATGTAAACCGAATGTCGAGGGGCCTCATCAGTAAACTCTCGGACCAAAAATTGCAGTTCCGACGCGTACGAGTGTGGAGCGACATTTTATCGCAATTCTATAGTCATGGCTCATCCCCCACGACCGCTCACAGAAAGCGTCATCATCATAGAAATACTGCTCCTTCACTTCTTCAAAGAAGTCGGCAGCTGTACTCATCTCGCGCGCGATCTGGTCTTGATCATCCACATTACTGGCCATCATCATCAAGCCACTGATATGCACATGGGGCAGCGTCCTCCACTCACCGCTGCTCAGCAACTCGCGGCAGGTATCGAGTGTCAGACCGGTCTTTGCCTCTTCCTCGGCGATATGCAGTTCAAGAAGCACATTGATGACACGATTATTTTTAGCTGCCTGCTTATTAATTTCTTTCATCAGCTTCATCGAATCAACCGACTCTATCATACTGATGAACGGTGCTATATATTTGACTTTGTTGGTCTGGAGATGACCGATAAAGTGCCATTGGATATCTTTGGGCAGCTGTGCATACTTCTTGACCAGCTCCTGTTCATGACTCTCTCCAAAAATACGCTGTCCAGCCTGATAAGCCGCTTCGATGTACTCATTGGGATGAAACTTGCTCACAGCTACCAGTCTGGTGCCTTTTGGCAATTCAGCCAGGACTTCTTTCACATTCGATGCAACATCAACATCCATTACTCCTCCTTCGCCTTGTTGTCGTCTGCCGATGCGTTCTCCCTTTCGTATTCGGGTTTATCCTCTTCTGCGTTCTTTTTCTTGTCAGGATCCAAATCGTGAACAAAGACATCTATGGTAGGAGTCTCGTTGATGGCGCTGATGACATAGTCGATCATCGTACCGCCCATCACCTCTTCCACATACTTGACGGCTTTCGATAAAGAGCCAGCCTGAACAAGATAGTTGACATTGGAGCGCTTCTCCTTCTGTGTTTTCTCATCGATCGTGATGAATTGCAGCTTAGCCTTATACCACTTGTCATCGGCATTAAGATCGCTGAAGAAGATCTCGTGATAAGGAGCAGGCTTGATGCCGGTGATCTTGTAATCGCCACTGATGTAAGTCTGCATTTCTTCGATCAGGGCTTTCTCTGCCTCTGTAAAGCTCAGTGCGTCTACGACATACTGTTCCGTAACGGGTTTCTGTCCACCATCCTCTTGTGTTTTGTCGTAGCGTATTTTTGTCTCAAACCAATCAGAAGTTCTTGATTTCATATATTATGTCTTTTACTTTTTATTTTCTAACATTCTCTCTGTGTTCCCCTTGAAGAGATTATCCAGTGCACGGTAAGTATAAGCAGCACGGTCATTGATCGTGAGGTTGTTGTTGAGCCTTGACCGCAGATCAACGAGCTTAGAGACAGCATCCTGATAGTTCTCAGGCGTTATTCTGTCGCACATCTTGTTGGCCAGCGTGTTGTCGAAACTAAAATATCTCACGAGCATATTGGCAAACTGCTTCTTCTGCATATCAGTGACATCCTTGAGTTGCTGATTCAACCGATTCTTTGGCCTGTAAATCTTAAAGACCAGCTCATCAGGTTCTCCACCGCGCTGTCCATGGCTATAACGTTTGCTATAATCAAAATAGCAATCACAGAACCCATTCTCTGCCAAAGACTCCAATTCAGCCTTGGCAGGTTCAAGGACTCGCCGAGTGAAATCACTGAATTTCTTGTAGTTGCTTTCCAACCTGAGCATTTTACGGAAGTCTATGGTCTTGATGATCGTACCGCCTTTGTCAAGCCAACTCTCTATAAACATGTAAATGCGCTGGGTATACCGGTTCTTGCAGGCAAACACAATCTGCTTGCCCAAACGATGATAACCCAAGTCAAGAGATACCAGTCGCTTAGCAACAGTACGGTCGATCTTCAACACGGCATATTTCTCATAGATACCCTCATCCTCAGGAATATAGACATCGCAGAGGTTGGTAACCTTTTGATAATGGCGACCGTCGGCTGTTTTATATGGGATCTCCACAGGGATAGCCGCCAGCATCTTCAAGCTTTGACGCAATTGAGGATAGTGGTTGGGATCCACGCCAAGCGTCTTGAAGAGCGTCTTGATCTCCAAGCGTCCGTCATTGTCAAGCTCAGCGTCAGAGAAGATTTCCGGTTGCAGACGCTCTTTGTTGAGCATCTTGTGCAACTTCGACTGCATATACTCGACAATCGTGACGAGGATACGTATCTGTATGAGGGAATAATCGTGGCGCATCATCGTCACGGCGATAGGCTGTAGAAGCCAGGTCTCTTCCTCTATGGGTATGAGATCAGAGGGTATGTTGCGCTTGATATCACGCTTCTTACCCTTTCCGAAATCACGGTTACGCGTCGTCTTACGCCGTGTTTCCACGCTGTCTGTCTGTACACTGGTCATTTCTGGTGCCATATCACTACTGGTTTCGGAAACTTAATCCGAAACATTTGGCTACAAAGATATAACTAATTTTTGACTTCACCAAACGTGTGGATATAAATCTTTTGAAGTAGAGACAGTTCTATTCGAAATTAAGATGCTCCAACCTCTGTCTGAGCAACTCAGCTTCTGACTTTCTGATAGCCAAAACGATCGAGCAGTCGATGTTGAAATCCTGCGCTACGATGTCTGCTTTCATATCCTTCGCAATCTTCATCACGCCATTCATCATGGGATATGTGAAGTGGAACTCCACCTTCTCCTTGACCAGTCTATTGACAACGGAGCAGTGGGCAATCGCATCAGCAGCAGCCGTGCGGTAGGCAACGATCAATCCGCCTGTCCCCAAATTCACACCGCCATAATATCTGATAACACAAATGAGAATATCCGTAAGCTCATTGGAGACGATCTGTCCCATTATCGGCTTACCGGCTGTCGACGAAGGCTCACCATCGTCGTTGGCCCGCACCTGCACCTCATCGCCTACCCCAATCTGATAAGCATAGCAGCAGTGGCGCGCATCGTAATATTTCTTGCGATAGCTGTCGATGATCTGCTTGGCCTCATCGACCGATTCTACATGATGTGCAAAGGCGAGGAACTTACTACGCTTCTCGGTATAGTAGCTCTCGCCCGTGTTTTCTATCGTTTTATATTCGTCGTTCATTCAAATGATTTCTTGAAACCGTTTTAGTCCAGACGATGGATCACCAGTCCGGAGCGCAGCTTGGGTTCAAACCATGTTGCCTTGGGAGGCATGATGTTTCCAGTGTCAGCAATATTCATGATTTGCTTCATAGAAACCGGATAAAGCGCTAAAGCCCAGCGCATTTCGCCGCTATCGACACGACGCTTCAACTCTTCCAATCCACGCAGTCCGCCCACGAAATCTATGCGCTTGTCGCTCCGCAGATCTTTGATGCCCATGAGCTTGTCGAGTATCAGACGGCTGGAGATGTCAACATCCAGTGACTTGATAGGATCGTTTTCGTCATAAGCATGCGGCCGTGCAACAAGACTATACCAATGTTTGTCGAGATAGAGTGAGAACTCATGGATATACTGTGGCTTATAGATAGCCTCTCCCTTGTCCTCAACCTCAAAATCCTCGCTGAGTTTCTTGAGAAAATCTTCCGATGTCAAACCGTTGAGATCCTTGACTACACGGTTGTAGTCGAGTATCGTCAACTGACTTGCCGGGAAGCAGACAGCCATGAAATAGTTGTATTCCTCTTTTCCCGTATGATGGGGATTTTGCTTTGCTTTTTCGGCACCCACCAGTGCAGCAGCCGCAGAGCGATGATGCCCGTCAGCGATATACAGATGGGGCATCTTGGCGAATTCCGCTGTAATCGTGGCGATATCGTTCTGATCGTTGATGATCCAGAATTGATGACGGAAACCATCATCAGGTGCCACAAAGTCATAAACGGGTTTTGTAGCCGCATAGCGCTCAAGGAGAGCTGTAAGGACGTCATCGTCGGGGTAAGCGAAGAAAACTGGCTCCATATTGGCGTTGCATACTCTGACATGCTTCATGCGGTCCTCTTCCTTGTCACGACGTGTAAGCTCATGCTTCTTAATGACACCGGTGAGGTAATCATTGACAGAAGCAGCGACGACCAAACCATACTGTGTCTTGCCGTTCATGGTCTGTGCATAGATGTAATAGTGCTCATCCTTATCCTGTACCAGCCAATGCTTGTCCTGAAACTCTTTGAAATGTTCGGCAGCACTGGTGTAGACGCGAGGATCATATTCCGACGTACCCGGTTCGAAATTGATCTCCGGTTTGATGATGTGATAGAGCGACATCTCATTGTCACCGGCCTCTTTTCTTGCTTCCTCCGAGGAGAGAACGTCATAAGGGCGTGAGGCCACTTTCTCTACCAAGTCCTGTGGTGGGCGTATGCCACGAAAAGGTTTGATCAATGCCATAGTAATAGACTTTAAATGTTAGCTATATAATATAAGGTGTATTCAAAGACAGTGCTTCCTGCTTCACCGACCTCGGTGAAGCAGGAAGCACTGTCCACAAGGTATTACTTATTTACTTGGTATTTTGTGCAACCATCTTTGAAGAAAGCACCGATCTGCTTAGCAGCAGCGATACCTGCGTTGATGTTGGCCTCAGCTGTCTGGGCACCCATCTTCTTAGGTGTGGAGAAGTATCTGCCTTCAAACTTCTTGAATGCCTCATCAGCGTCCGGCTTGATGTCTGTGATGTACTTCAAATCCTCACGCTCCGCCAACTGTTTCAAGAGACCTTCCTCATCAATTACCTCTTTGCGGGCTGTGTTCAGGAGGATGCCGCCTTTCTTCATCAGATTCACCACATCATAGTTGATGCTCCCCTTTGTCTCTGGTGTTGCAGGGATATGCAGACTGACAACGTCGCAGGTCTTAAAGAGATCGTCACGGCTGTCCACAGCATGCACCCCACTCTGCTCAATGACCTCTTTCGGACAATACTCGTCATAAGCATAGATGTCCATATCGAAGCCCTTGGCAATGCGGGCTACATTGCGACCGACATTTCCAAAGGCCAGGATGCCCAGCTTCTTGCCTTTCAGCTCAGAGCCGGACTTGCCATTGAAGAAATTGCGGACGGTGAAGACAAGCAGACCAAAGACCAGTTCAGCCACAGCGTTGGAGTTCTGACCCGGAGTATTCTCTACGACAACACCTTTTTCCTTGGCATAAGACATGTCGATAGAGTCATAACCGGCACCGGCTCTGACAACGATCTTCAAGTTCTTGGCAGCGTCGAGCACTTTCCTGTCAACTTTGTCGGAACGTACGATCATGGCATCAACATCTGCTACCGCATCGAGCAACTGCTGCTTCTCCTGATATTTCTCAAGGAGCACAATCTCATGCCCTTCTTCTTGAGCCACCTTCTTTATGCCTTCCACTGCAGCGGCAGCAAAAGGCTTTTCTGTTGCAACTAATATTTTCATGTCGATAGTTTTAAGATTAATGCTGTGCCTCAAAATCCTTCATGCACTGTACAAGCGCGTTGACGCCTTCGAGCGTCTGTGCATTGTAGCAGCTTGCGCGGAATCCACCGACAGAGCGGTGCCCCTTGATGCCTACCATACCACGCCCTGTTGCGAAATCGAGGAACGGCTTCTCCAAATCCTTGTACTCCTCGTTCATCACGAAGCAGAGGTTCATCACCGAACGGTCCTCCACGGCCACCGTACCCTTGAAGAGCTTGTTGCGGTCGATCTCGTCGTAGACGATGCGGGCACGCTCCTGAGCGCACTTGTCCATCTCCTTGACACCACCGTGAGCTTTCACCCAGCGCATGGTCTCAAGCACAGAGTAGATAGGCACTACTGGCGGAGTGTTGAACATGGAGCCTTTGCTGACATGGGTGTTATAGTCAATCATCGTCGGCAACTCACGTGGAGCGCGTCCGAGTTTGTCATTCTTCAGAATGATGCAGGTGACACCTGCCATACCCATGTTTTTCTGACAACCGGCATAGATGGCATCATATTTCGACACATCAACAGGACGGCTAAGAATATCAGAACTCATATCAGCGATCAAAGGCACCGGTGAATCGATATCCTTACGCAACTCTGTACCGAAGATGGTGTTGTTCGTTGTGATGTGAAGATAATCCAAATCTGCTGGAATCGTGTAATCCTTGGGCAGATGACAATAATTATCATCAGCAGAAGAAGCCACTTCAACAGTCTCACCAAAGTGCTTAGCCTCTTTCATCGCTTTCTTAGCCCATGTACCTGTATTGACGTATCCAGCCTTCTTGATGAGGAAATTTGCCGGGATCTGCATAAACTGAAGCGAGGCACCACCACCAAGGAATATCACCGAATAACCTTCGGGGATATCGAGCAACTCTTTGATCAGAGCTACTGCCTCATCGACCACTGGCTGGAAGTCCTTAGCACGATGGCTGATTTCCATCAGGGAGAGTCCGGAGCCATTGAAGTCCAGAATCTGCTTGGCAGTGTTCTCAATGACTTCACGGGGCAACATCGAGGGACCCGCATTAAAGTTGTACTTCTTCATTTCCACTTGTTTTTAGTTAATACTTAGAGGTTATTGTACTCTCATGCAAACTTACGAATTATTTTTCAAATCAGCAAATATTTTTGCAACTATTTATCTTTTACTCTACAAATACTGTCAAACTGACACTTATTTAGAATATAGAAGGCATATTTATGAGGGCTTCCTCAACAACTTAACAGTTTTCCATGTACACAAAAATACACCTTATTATATAAGGCTTTTATGTCGCAGCAAATATTTTCTGTTGGTTAATTTGGGTCTATTGTCACGTAACACGGACCTACTCACAGCTCCGTACTGCTAAACGCCTCGCACGACATTTTGAGGACTGAACGCTCCGCTACACGGAATGAAAGAGCAAAGGACACATGATAAAGGTGGATATATACTTTTTCTTGAGTCGCGACCGGAGTTGTAGATGGCAGTCTGTCATCAGAAAGTTTTTGACGAAATTGTGTCAGAAAAAAGCTACGATTTAGAAAAGAGGAAAGGGTGAAAACTCCAGAAAACCGCCGTCGAGGCACTGGCAAAATGGCCTTGCTAAGTCATCTTTGCTTTTTCTGATTGAGAAAAAGGTACTTTGACCTGATCATCTCACCTTTCTGACCGAGTCATCTTACCTTTCTGACCAAGTCAAAGTACCTTTCTGATCCGGTCAAAGTACCTTGTTGGCAAACTGAAAAAACAAGAGTATTTTGTAATTCGTTGTTATTTAAGCATTTAAGAAAATCGCCCAAATTCGCATTTTTTCGACCAAATACCCAATTCCTCGCAAAGATCGCATTCTCAAGCCCGCTTTTTTGTCAGTTTACTCAACAAATGGCGGTTGATCCAACTTGTCGCGGACTACTATAGAAAAAGACCTTTCGTACTAAGGAAATGCAAAAACGGAACATTTCACACTTTGGCTAATTTGAGCCTGCACATGAAAGAACAATCCAAGTCAAGTGTTTCACATTTCCGAGTTTCTGTGTACTTCGACTATTGTTTTCTGTCCTTTAATCTTTTGACCTTTCACCTTCTTGAGCATCTTGGGGGCTTGAAGTCGGGCAACCGCCACATAAGCATAGTTGTCGTAGACATCAATGCGCCCAATGTCTTTGGACTGCAGTCCTCCACATTTACAGAGGAAACCGACGATGTCGCCTTTGGAGATCTTGTCCTTCTTGCCCTTACCAATATAGATAGTGACCATCGGCGGCAGCGTTGGAGCCTCATCAGCATGATCAGAAAGGTTGTAGTCCTCAACATCCGCGTCGACATACTCCGGCAGTGTTTCTTCCGGACCTAAGAGAAAGAAGGTCCTTCCGGTTTTATCCCATCGCGCCGTACGACCTATTCTGTGGATATAGTCTTGTTCACTCTCGGGCAGATGATAGTGGATGATGTTGTTGATATCCGGAATGTCGATGCCGCGACTACCCAAATTGGTACTGACAAGCGTATTGACCGAGTGGTTGGCAAAGAGGTAGAGATGCTCCTCTCGCTCTTTTTGCTCCAAGGCACCATGATAGGCAATGGCTGAGAAGCCCTGTTCCAGGAGATAGTTGGTCACCCTCTCCACTGCATCGCGGTAGTTCAGGAATACCACACTGCTCTCTTGTCCTATCTGCCCGAGTAACTGAGCTAAGGCAGGCAACTTGTCCTTTTCTTCACTGCGCACCGCCAACACCTTGATGCGGTCAGTAGCTACATCATCATCAGGTCTGAAGTCCAGTGTCGTGATCTTGTGGCCGGAACGATAACTGTTCATCGTTGCCTCCATCTTCTCAGGCTGTGTAGCGGACAACAATATGCGCCGGGCTCTCAAAGGGATGCTATGGAGGAGCGTTTCTATCTCTTGCTGGAATCCCATATCCAGACACTTGTCAAACTCATCAATAACCAGGAAGGCCAGCCGCTGAACATCTATGTTGCCTTTGGCGATATGGTCGTTGATGCGTCCGGGCGTGCCAAAGATAATCTGTGGACACTGTTGGCGCAGTAAGCGATGCTCGTCCATGGTGGGACGGCCTCCGTAACACGCCATCGAGCGGATGCCCGAGCCGATGTTCTTCAGTACGGTGTCGGACTGCAAAGCCAGTTCACGTCCAGGAACGACGACAAGCGTCTGAAGAGTCGTGCTTGTAGTGTCGGTCTGTGCTGCGACTGGCAGGAGATAGGCCAGAGTCTTACCCGTGCCGGTAGGACTCAGGACGAACACATCACCGCTGCCATTCTGAACTGCATCTATCGTGGCCGTTTGCATCCCGTTGGGTGTGATGCCGGCTTTTGCTATTAATTGGGATATATCCATCATTTCAACAATTTATCGATTTCATCAAATTCCTTTCCTCTGTTGAGATTGAGGTAAATAGTGTAGAGCGGCAGTGCCCATCGGTCTTTGCGCTCGGGCTGGAGTTGCCGGTATTTTTCCAAGTAAGGCAGCGCCTGCTTATAGAAGCTGACGACCTGCCCGTGCTTCTTTGCAGAGAGAACCGGATTCTTGTCCAAAGCCACTCCTTGATTAAACAGTGCCAATCCGGCATTGAGCCAAGCCTCAGCGACAGAGTCATTCTCATGGATGAGCGTGTCACAAAGGGCGAAACACTCTTGATACTTGCCTGTATTCAACAAGATGATGCTCTTTGTGATACGGAAAAGCAGGTTGTGGCTATCGGTAACGAGCGCCTGATTGGTCATGGTCAAGGCTTGCTGCCAGTCATTCCGTGCAGAATAGTAATCAATCAGATGGGAGAAGAAAAAATCATCGAGATGATTACGGTCGAAACCTTCTCTGAGCGTCTTGACATATCTGGCGGTGTCCCCCTCGCCTAGATAGGTCTGGGCGAGCAACTGCAGCATCTGGTTATAGTGAGTGGTATCCTTTAGCGCAAGATAGGTGTGATGAAGTGTTTGCTTGCGGTTTCCCATCTTATACGACGCATAGACAGCCCAGTAAGCTGCTTCGGGAAGATGCTTGTCTTTCTCACCATAATGATATGCTGAGAAAAGCGATTGGTTGGCCGTCTCGATATATTGGTTGAGCAAGAGGTAGGCCGTGTCGTATTTCTGCCTTCTGATAAAAAAAAGGCCACCATTGAGAAGATTGGGCCGAATCATGTTCAACAGCTGACCATGGGATTTACGCCACTCTTTGGCATCTGATTCCTTGGGATGAGGAAGGTTGAAGAGTGAGTCATAAGTCTCCATATCCCTAAACATCCTGCTGGTAATATTGAAGATCGCCGCCGTATCATATTTCTGTTTGAGATAGAGCTTCTCATTACCATTTTCGTACTGCCGGCGTTGAGCATCAAAAAGTACATTCCAAATCTTTGTGTTAGAACGGTTATCAGAGTCAGCGAGCAAAGTCCTCATCATCTGCTCTGCTTTATCCAGACTGGTATTCTTTTTCACATAATCCCTGGCCGTCGCAATCTCTTTCTTTTGTGCAACACCTGCCATGGAGATGAAAAGAAATACCAATAGAAGTATCTTTGTTTTCATATCCTTGATCATCTTCTTCTACCTCTTCTATAGGAAGTCTTTTTAGCGGTTGGCGCACTCGCGCTGTCTTTCATCTTCTGTATGGCGGCATCGACATGTTCAGCCGCGTCTTTCCATTTCACTTGGGTCTGCTGAGGATCCAAGAGTGCGACTCGTCGGAAAGCATTTCCGGCATTTTCCAAGCAGACATAACTTTCCTTTCCTTGCAGTGCCTCTTCGGGGGTAGTAGAACGATTATCAGCATTGCCTTCCAAATCCTTCCCCCACTTTTCCTGGGCTTTCTCTCCCCAGCAGATACCGATATTGTAGATCACCTGTACCTGTGTACTGTCGATTGTATCTGCCTTTTCCAAAGCCTTGATGGCTCCGTCCCAATCGCGTTTCCGCATATAGATCTCACCCCACAACGACCAGACATTGGCATTGAGACTGTCTTTTGCCAGCTCGTCTTTCGCGAAATTTTCCAGTTCGCCTTCATGCCCGGGGCTGGACAGAAAGTCGGTCAAGAGATGGAAATAAGCTGCATTGTCCGGCGCATTGTCATGCAAAGCCAACAGTGCCAATTCGTAGCGTGAGGAGTCAAGTGGCGTGCGCATAAGTTCACGCATACAGTTAACCTTTATCTCGGCCGCATCCTCAGCGACATTGGAGTCGTTCAACGCTATATCGGCATAGCGGTCAGCCTCATGGAAATGTTTCTCACCATAAGCCAACAACGAGGCATAATAGGAAACAGCACCGAGATAGGCGTCTTGTTGCTTATCGGAAAGACGGAACAACGGAGACGAATGGGATTGCAGATAGAGATGGAAAAAACGAAGCGCCGTAGGATTGTCGTGACGCGCATAATACATCATGCCACCATCGATGAGATGAGGCCTCAGCGTTCTCAACTGCCGGGACAATTGCTTGCGATGCTGAGGATCGGATTTACCTTTTTTGTCAGGAAGAGCATCTATGGAGTCGCAGACCAATGCCTTAGAAAGGGTCTGATAGAGCAACTGATAGTAAGTGACAGAATCGCGTGTCTGCTCCATCTGTGGAATCAGATGGGTGATCTGAGTATATAACTGATCGGCCGAAACTTGATTGTCCTGAGATGTGGAGCAATAAGCCACGGCAATACTTGCCAATTGTAAGAATAAAAATGCAACGAGCCTCATTGTATCTGATCTTTTTACATCTTCTATCTTGCGAAGATAATATAAAAAAATGAGACTCAAAAGGAAATATACAAAGATTTATAAGTTGTTAAGTTATTCACGAACTTTGAGATTGACGCAACTGACTAAGCAGCAGATACAACTTGTAAAAACGAAGCGCCAACAAAGAAGGATGTGAAGACAAAAGATTCGCTCTCAAACGATGATGGACAAAGGAGAGTACGGGAAAAGCCAAACGCAACAAGACTCCACCAATATTGCTACCAGCTAAAGACAACAGCGTAGAATAACCTTTCAGGTCTTCACAAAACGTAACTAATACCTGAACGGAATCCTCTATCTTCTTGATATATGATGCGTTGCTCTCAAAGCGATCAAAGAGTACGGGATTATCTATGTGCACGATGGGTAGCCCCTCTTTCTCAAGGTTCTTGCCAAGCATGACATCTTCGTAGCCATAGTGCCGGATGCGCTCATCAAGCCGATGGCACAACAAAATATCGCGGAAAACCAAGGTATTGGACAACTTAAAACTGTGATATGGGGCTTTCTGTCTAAACTCTGCATATTGGCAATACTCAGACGCCTTCTCGTAAAGGTAACGCAGATTGGACGCCGAACCTTCCCCTACCCGATATCCCCCACAGCAGACACAGGGCTGAGGATGATCCGACATGAAAGAAACATATTGACGGATATAGTCCTTCTCCATTACCTTCAAGTCAGCATCGATCATCAACAGCCATTGTCCATGGGCTTCTCTCACCAATGCATTGCGAATAGCAGACCGCCCACGATTGACTCCGGCAAGCCAATAGCGGCAATGGGGCCATGTGTCGATCTGACGATTAGTATCTATCTTCTGTTGATTTGTGGAGCCATCATCTCCCACGATCAACTCCCACTCCAAGCCTCGTATGTCACGACACTGCGCGGCCACAGCATGAGCCAAGGCCACACAATCGTCGTTGAAAGTAGGAATGAGTATAGAGATCATAGCCAATGCTTCTTGAGGATCATGAGAGTTTCTCCTTGAGATACTGCCCTGTCACACTCTGCTGACAGGCCGCAATCGTCTCAGGCGTACCTTCACAGACAAGTCGTCCACCCTGGTTGCCACCATCAGGCCCCATGTCAATCAACCAATCAGCACATTTGATGATGTCCATATTATGCTCGATGATCAAGACTGAATGACCACGATCTATCAAAGCGTTGAAAGCTGCCAATAGCTTACTGATGTCGTGGAAATGAAGGCCCGTGGTAGGCTCATCAAAGATAAACAAGGTAGGATCCTGCTTCTCCTGACCAATAAAGTAAGCCAACTTCACACGCTGGTTCTCACCACCGGACAACGTCGAAGAACTCTGTCCCAATTGGATATATCCCAAGCCGACGTCAGACAGAGGCTGAAGCCGCTTGACGATGTTTTTCTGACTATTCGCTCCAAAGAAGTCGATAGCCTCATCAACGGTCATATTGAGCACATCATTGATGTTCTTACCCTTGAAGCGAACCTCCAGCACATCTTTCTTAAAGCGCTGACCATGACAAGCTTCGCACTCCAACGCAAGATCAGCCATGAACTGCATCTCCACAGTGATATAGCCTGCGCCCTTGCATTCCTCACAACGGCCGCCCTCAGTATTGAAAGAAAAATACTGTGCGGTGAAGCCCTGCTGTTTGGCCAAAGGCTGCTCGGCAAAGAGCTGGCGAATGGCATCGTAGATCTTCAGATATGTAGCGGGATTGGAACGTGTACTCTTGCCGATAGGATTCTGGTCGACAAATTCTACGTGGCGAATATCCTGCCAGTCGCCTTCCATCGTCTGAAACTCACCCGGAGCATCCGTCACCTCACCCAGCTTGCGCTTCAAAGCCGGATAGAGGGTATCGCGCACCAATGAGGACTTACCGGAACCGGAGACACCGGTCACCACCGTCATCACATTAAGCGGAAAACGGACATCCACACCACAGAGATTATTAGCCCGACAACCTTTCAGCTCGATGGACTTGGTCCATGAACGGCGGGAAGAAGGCACTTCGATGGTTTCTGTCCCTAAGAGATATTGCAATGTATGGCTACGAGGGTATTTCTCCAACAAAGCTTTGGTCGTAGTGGCATCTACGTCATGCGGCCCCCGGCCTTCATACACAATCTCACCGCCATGCCGTCCGGCATCAGGACCGACATCAATCAGCCAGTCGGCTTCGCGGATGATGTCCTCGTCATGCTCTACGACAATGACCGTGTTGCCCAACTTCTGTAACTCCCGCAGCACATGAACAAGACGGACTGTATCACGACTGTGCAGTCCGATACTCGGCTCATCAAGGATATACAGGCTTCCCACCAACGACGATCCCAAGGATGTGGAGAGGTTGATGCGCTGACTCTCACCACCGGAGAGCGTGTTGCTCTGTCGGTTGAGCGTGAGATAGCCAAGCCCGACATCGCACAGGAAGTTCAGTCGCGACTTTATCTCTGTGAGCAAGCGCTTGCTGACCTGCTGCTCATGGTCGGTAAGTTCAAGATGGTCGAACCAGTCCTTGAGATTCTTCACCGGCATCTCCACCAAGTCCACAATGCTGCAACCGCCAATCTTCACCCATGTGGCTTCCTTACGCAAACGGGTACCATGACACGTAGGACAGACGGTCTTGCCACGATAACGGCTCATCATCACGCGGTACTGGATCTTATACTGGTTTTCTTTCACCATGTCGAAGAAGCCGTCGATGCACACAGCATCAGCCCTGCGCTCACCATTCTTCTTTCTGTCGCACGGCAGTCCATGCCACAGCATATCCTTTTCACGTTGCGACAAGTCAAAATAAGGTTTGAAGATGGGAAAATCATACTGGGCCGCCCGCCGGCAGAACTCATCCTGCCACCACTTCATCTTCTCGCCATGCCAACACTGTACACAGCCCTCATAGACCGACAACGACGAGTTGGGAATGACCAGTCCCTCGCTGATGCCAATGACAGAGCCGAAGCCCTCACACGTAGGACAAGCTCCAAGGGGCGAGTTAAAAGAGAACATATTGTCGTCGGGCTCTTCAAAGGTCATACCGTCTGCCTCAAAACGTGACGAGAAGTCGTAGCTAAGCCCAGAGGGAAGGAAGACCACACGGCAGGCACCATTGCCCTCATACATCGCAGTCTCTGCGGAATCGATGAGGCGGGCGATCATGTCTTTCTCATGTGACACACTCGTACGGTCAATCACCAAGAACATCTCTTTCAATGCTGAGGACAGTGCGTCATCGTCTTCTTGAAGCAGATCCTCGATACGTAACACATCAGTACCCTTCATCAGTCGGGTGAAACCCTCCTTTAAATACATCTCCAACTGCTCATGACCCGTGCGACCTTGAGGAATCAACAACGGCGAGAGAATCATCAACTTCGTGCCGTCGGCAAACTCCCACGTCTTTTGCACCACGTCTTCCGTGGTATGCTTTTTGACCTCCTGCCCCGAAATCGGAGAAAAAGTCTTGCCTATGCGGGCATAGAGCAAGCGCAGATACTCATAAATCTCAGTAGAAGTGCCCACTGTGGAGCGCGGATTCCGGGCTGTCACCTTTTGCTCAATGGCGATGGCAGGGGGCAAGCCCTTGATGAAATCGCACTCAGGTTTACTCATACGCCCCAAAAACTGTCTGGCATAGCTCGACAAGCTCTCTACATAGCGACGCTGGCCCTCTGCATAGAGCGTGTCAAAGGCCAAGCTCGATTTTCCGGAGCCTGACACACCAGCCATCACGATGAAAGCGTTACGAGGTATACGCAAATTGATGTTCTTCAGATTGTTTACCCGTGCTCCTTTAATTTCTATATACTGATCTTCCATACTTATCTAAACCAAAACAATGCTTGAAAAAGAATATATTCCAACTCTACAAAAGTACGCATAATATTCTAAATGCACAAATTTATGCTCATGTAAAAACTCCATGTCCAAATTTCTTGACTCACCAAAGAACATTTTATGGCTGATGATGGCATTGTTTCAGAGATTTTATGTAAGTTTGCAATAAAAATAACTTCGACAATGAAAATACAACGATCCACAAGCCATCACTGTTACCAACGGCTGATGGGCATGCTATCCATTTTATTACTCTGCTTACAAATGAACACACCTGTCTTTGCTAAAAAGAAAGCTATCACTTTGAAGATTGTGGAAACCAGCGATGTTCATGGTTGCTTCTTTCCACATGACTTTATCAACAACAGCGATATGCCGGGATCACTCGCGCGGGTGAGCACTTTCTACAAGCAGTTGAAAAGCCAGTATCCAGAGAGCACGCTGCTGCTCGACAATGGTGACATCCTGCAAGGACAACCGATCAACTACTTTTCAAATTTCGTCGATACGCTACAGCACAACATTGCAGCAGATGTCGTCAATTACCTTGGCTATGACGCAGAGACGATTGGCAACCATGACGTTGAGACAGCGCATGCCTGTTTCGACAAATGGGCCGGCGAACTGCACTGTCCTCTGCTCGGTGCCAATGTGATCAACACAGAAACAGGAAAGCCATATTTCAAGCCTTACACGATCATCATGCGCCAAGGCATACGCATCGCTGTCTTAGGACTTCTCACGCCTGCCATCCCCAACTGGGTGGAACAGACGTCATGGAAGGGTATGCGCTTTGACGAGATGGTAGCCGCAGCAAAATATTGGATGAAGGTCATCCAACAACGTGAGCACCCGGATGTTGTCATCGGACTTTTCCATTCCGGTGCAGAAGGTGGCATCGTCACTCCTAACTATGCAGAAAATGCTTCTTTGGCAGTTGCCAAAGAAGTACCAGGCTTTGATCTTATTCTCTTTGGACATGATCATACCCGTCACCAACAGATGATAAAAAACGATGTAGGGAAAGATGTGCTTTGCCTTGACCCGGCAAACAATGCACAGACAGTAGCTGTCGCTACAATCAACTTGGAAAAAGAAAAGGGAAAATGGACAGTGAAGAAAAAACTGGGAGAACTGGTGGATGTCAGAAATTACAATATCGACCAGGATTATGTAAAGCATTTCGAGCCTTACCTCAATAAGGTAAGTGACTTTGCCAATAAACAGATTGGCAACTTTGCACATACGATCTACACACGGGATAGCTTCTTCGGAAACAGCGCCTTCAACGATTTCATCCTGAATCTACAAATGAAATTAACTGGCGCTGATATCTCATTCAATGCACCGCTGACATTGAACGACAGCATCAAACAAGGTCCGATTTCGGTTCGGGACATGTTTAAACTTTATAAATATGAAAATCATCTTTATATGATGAGACTCACCGGCGAGGAGATCAAAGGTTATCTGGAAATGAGCTATGACCAATGGGTCAACACGATGACATCCCCAAATGATCATCTCTTCCTTCTGGAGTCTGTTAACACAGGATCGAACGAGCGTGGGCGCTTCAAGAATTTCATCTTCAACTTTGACGCAGCAGCCGGCATTGACTATGAAGTAGACGTCAGAAAGCCCAATGGGCAAAAGGTCAACATCATAAGAATGAGCAATGGCAAGCCTTTTGAAGAAGACAGATGGTACAACGTGGCCATCAACAGCTACCGCGGCAATGGCGGCGGACAACTACTCACACTGGGTGCCGGCATTCCACATGACAGCTTGAAATCAAGAATCGTATGGCGTTCTGACTGTGACCAACGCTATTACTTCATGAAAGCCATCGAGGAGATGAGGACGGTAGATCCGCAACCCAATCATAACTGGAAATTCATTCCGGAGACTTGGGCGAAAGAGGCTGGAGAGAGAGACGCCAAACTCATCTTCAAGTAAATCCCCTAACAACATATCGCCAACATGTTTAGGGATAAAAAGAATCTGTCTTTCGGCCGGTTGTTCATCACGATGATGCTGATGGTCATTACGATGTTACCTGCCGAAGGACAGAATGCTCTTCTAAAGAAAACAGACAGCCACCAGTTGGGCATTGCTATTACCTACTTCCAGGGTGGCAAGTACCATGAGGCTAAACTCATCCTACAAAGATTGGACAAGAGCTATCAACTCAATCCGAGATTCAGAGCTTATCTGGGGGTATGCTACTACTATGACCAAGAATACGAGAAAGCCACAAACTGCTTGGATTCTGTCATCCTCCAGTTACAAGCCTTCAACCCACAAGAACTGTCGTTTTACTACTATGCTGACGGAGAGAGCTATTTCACCTTAGGCAAATACGCTCAAGCCGCCCTACTCTACGACCAGACTCAAGCACGCTGCCATGAAGATGAAAAAGCTAAGATTTATTATCGATTAGGACTTTGCTACTCCTTTCTCAAACAATGGTACAAGGCCCTGGACGCACTTCAGAGCGCGCTCGTATACTATCAACAATACCAGCCGAAAGAAAAAGCGAAGATAGCGGAAATCCGCAATCTCATATTTGCATGTTGCTCCGAGATAAACCAGCCTACTTCATAGCACTGTAGTCATCACTTGCCAACAGCTGCTGATAAGTAACAGAGGGATGCTTGTGCATGTAGCGGTCGACGATGGAAACATAAGCCGTACGGAAGAAATTCTTCCCCAATGCTTTGTTGACAACCCACATGACTTTACCCATGTGCAGATCCTTTTCCAACTGAGAACGCTGGTCATAGTTTGCCATCGGATAAAGACTCAACAGATAAAAGCTCAAGCAATCGGGCACAATATTGCTGCGCCCCATAGAGGAAAGCTGGTCCTTGGAAAAGCCAAACTCCTTGTAGACCGGATACTTTGCACCCATGTACTTATCAAGAGAGATACCGATCATCTTGTCCCCCACTACAATACTTTGATCCAACGCACCGATTTGAGCATAGACCCGTGGTATCGGCATATCAGGAAGCCAGTCTTTGAGTTGCTCCAACGATTGTGACAACTCTTTGTTTAAGTCATCCATGTTGGCATACTCCGACTCTGCATCAGTGATGATGGTCTGCAGAGTGGAATCCTGATAGAAACGCAGGAATCGCTCATTGATATCATGATCACTCACCTCACCGATTTGAAGCATCTTCTCAACAAGGGTACGCGTCTCAATAGGAAACTCTGTATTCATCTGCTGGAGGGCAGAGAAATCTCCTGTAATCAGATAACGACTCTCCAACCGGTCATAGCGCTCAATACGCGCATGACTGGCATCGTTATCATCATCGTTGGGCTTGAGCTTAAACTCACAACCAACACATAGCAGCATTGCAATAAACAATGCAAAATATATCTTCCGTATCAAAGAATATAGTCTTTTGTCGTTAACGATTTCTATTTTTCAAGCAGTGGCATTATCATCCACTCTTACATCTGCAAAAGTACTAAAAAATATTTTTTTATCCAAATATAAAGCTAAAAAAAACAAATAAACCTTCTTCTTGGAAAAAAGAAGGTTGATTATACAACTACAATTACCTAATTACTATAAAAAGAATAGGTAAGGACATAATCTGGAGTGAGTTCGTAATGAACGGTTGCGACTCCTTTAGTCTTAAGCACGTCTACCATGACAGAGCCCTCTATCCCACCCTCGACGACATGGGCATCTCTGTCTAAGACCGCGCCAATTTCAGATGGCAGGGTATGCAGCCGCATGTCGAAATAATCAAGTTTCTGTTCAGAAAACAACTTATAGACTGTTTCCTTCGCACTCCAGTTGATCAACTGTTGTGACAAAGTAGTTCGCTGCTCATCTTCACGGATAAAACGATTCACAACCTTGCTTACCCTGTCAGACGTGTATTCAATATCAATACCAACTTGGAAATCAACGGAAAGAATGATAGCCACCCATCCACGTGTATGACTGATGCTGATAGACCAATTTTCGAGCTGAGGCTTGCCAGAGGGTTCGTGACCGATCACCAAATGATCATTTCCCGTCATCGCAGTCAAGAGCGCATAGACACAAAGTTCTTCTTTTAATCTCTTGTCCGATCGAAAACTTAAATCAACACCCTTTGGCTTAGGCAATTGATCTATACCCTCTGTCATATGCCATAATCCTACCTGGACTCCACGGCATGACTCAAAGATCTTACTTAGAGACATCTTGCTTCTTCTCGTGAACAGTTACCTTCACCCGGCTGATACGGCGCCGCTCGACACCCATCACCTCGAATGTATAATTGTCATAGTCTATCTTTTCATGCAGACTTAAGAAATCGCCCTTCAACTCCAAAAGAAGACCGGCCAATGTATCGGCATCACCGGCAACATCCTCAAACTCATCGTCATCGATCTTAAGTATCTTGCAGAAATCACTCAATAATGTTTTGCCCTCAAACAAATAGGTATTGTAGCTCAACTTTGAGTAGGTCTTTTCTTCCTCATCATACTCATCATTGATCTCACCGACGATTTCCTCGAGAATATCTTCAAGGGTTACCAAGCCGCTCGTACCTCCAAACTCATCAACAACAATGGCAATATGAACCTTGTTGGCTTGGAACTCTCTCAACAGATCATCGATCTTCTTAGTTTCAGGTACAAAATAAGGAGGACGAATCAAGCTCTGCCAACGGAATGAGGCCGGCTTGGACAGATGAGGCAATAGATCCTTGATGTACAAGACACCACGAATGTTGTCATCATTGCCTTGATAAACGGGTATGCGGCTGTAGTTGTTGTCGACAATGCACTTGAGAACATCGTCGAAAGAACTACGGATATCAATATCGACAATATCCTGACGGCTCGTCATGATCTCTTTAGCAGTCTCATCACCAAAGCGTATGATACTCTGCAACATGCTTTGCTCGTCCTTGATCTCATTTTTATCGGTCAACTCCAAGGCCTGCTCCAAATCATCTTTGCTCAGCTGGCGTTGCTCTTTAGGTACTGCCTTCTCAGCAAGACCGCCACTCTTGATGAGCAAGGTCTCCAAAGGCCAAAACAATTTTCTTAGCAAGAAGATACCACCGACAACACGACGACAAAAAGCCAATGGATTCTGACGACTGTAGACCTTCGGCATGATCTCGCCAAAAAGCAGCAAGAGGAAGGTCAACAGAACTGTAATACAAAGGAACTGCAACCATTGAGCCCGAAACTCGATTAGAGACCCAAAGATGTAGTTACAGAGCATGATGATCGTCACATTGACAAAGTTGTTGGTGATAAGGATCGTAGCCAACGTACGCTCAGAGTCTTCACGCAGCAACTCTATATTGGCATCTTTAGCACTCTTCTCTGGATTCAACTCTTCCACGTCCTGCGGTGAGAGACTAAAAAAAGCGATTTCTGAGCCACTGGCAAAAGCAGACAACACCAAGAGCATAGCAGCCAAAATTGCTGCTATGCAAACGCTTACCGTTATCGGCTGAAAAGCGATAAGACTATCAATATTCTGTAATTTTGACCAATCCAACTATTAAACAAATATTAGAAAGGAAGTTCTTCATCCGCCCCCTGCTTAGCGACAGGCTTCTTTGTAGCTACGGAGTCTTCTGCCGCGGGTTTGGGCTTCGGTGTGAGAAGTTCCAAATTCTCTACCTGAATCTCTGTGACATAATGTCGGCGACCCTGCTGATCATCATAAGTATTATAGCGCAAGCGTCCCTCAACATAGAGTTTATCACCCTTATGGACATATTGCTCTACGATCTTGGCCAACTGACGATAGAAAACCAAGCTATGCCAGTCTGTACGGTCAGGGACCTTTGTTCCGTTTTTAAGAACGTAGCCACGCTCTGTAGTTGCCAAAGTCACCTTAGCAACACATTGGTCAGCATCGTAATACCTAACGTCAGGATCTTTGCCTACGTTACCAATTAACATCACCTTGTTCATAATATGGCAAAAATAGAACTTATATACAAACTATATCAAACACAGTCGAAGACAAGTAACCGATTACTTCCAACGACCAAGATATTTAAAATTGAAGCTTTTACCCTTTGCTGAGGGGAACTGGCTACGAGGATCAACACGGTCTCGCAAATGATCTACAATACGATTGTAGCAATCCTGACCAGACACAGCCTTACAACAGGCAACGAAACGTGTATCACGATATTCATGCTTACCCGTTGATGGAATCATAACGACTCGCTTGAAGTTCAACTCTCCTTCATACCAGCCTTCACGCTGATAGACAAGCCTGCTGATTGCGTTCTCTGCCATTTCACGACGATCAGAAGTCTGGCCGTTAGCTGGACGTACAGCTTTCTTCTGCTTGAAATCAAGCATTGTAGCCGCTGTGGTCTTGATAATAATGAAATATACATGAGCACGAATCTTGTAACGCTTGGGGAAAAACACGTCACTTGCCGCATATTCACGAATATCTGCTTCCATTTCAGGAGTAACGTCAATATCTTCTATACTACGCAAAAAAGAGATAGCATCATCAACATTGGTTACTAACGTCTCACTATTGAAATATCTAAGATATAAATTCATTGAATGGATGTTGTTTTTCAGAAAAAGAGCGGCAAACGGGACTCGGACCCGCGACCTCGACCTTGGCAAGGTCGCGCTCTACCAACTGAGCTATTGCCGCATTTCTTACAATGTTAGTTGTAAGAAGCACTCCCCTGAATGCGAGTGCAAAGGTACTGCTTTTTTCTGAACCTGCAAACTTTTCCCATCTTTTTTTTCGAAAAAACACTATAAAAATAATTTTCATTGGTTCTCAATCCCATTACACCTTATTATATAATATAATTGCCCCCTATCCAAGATAGCTTCATCTCAGCGCAGGTTCTTCGTTATCCCTAAAAAGAAGCCATTTATTCACAGAAATAGAGGGAAAGCACGCATGCAGCATCATGTTACCACTATTCAAAAGCTTTTTTATAGTTTTTTATAACGGAAATATCAACTCATAACTATTCAGTAACCATATCGCCCTTGGCGAAAACAAGGTGAGGAAAATTATCAAGAATTTGAGAATTAGTATGAGCTAGTTAAATCTACAATCATGATCAATAATTAGTTTAGATATAAAATAAGGTTGAACCAGCCATTTGTACTGATCCAACCTTTATCAATTGCTATATTCCTTCAAATTAGTCGAGCCACTTCACATAACAGAAGTCCTGACGATGAGGCAAGTTGGCATTGCTCGGGAGCATACGCACGCAGCAACGGAACGAACCTGCCATTTCAGGTTCTATCAAGAGCTCAAACGTATAGTTATTGCCCTCGTGCTTCACCATCTTGAATGGATGCACACTAAGCACTTTACGATCAGAAGGATCTGTCTCTGGTTTCAATGTGACAAGTTCTAAACCCACTGCATTGTCCAAGCCCTGCTCGTCAATAACGTAACGGATCTTATAGCTGACACCTGTCTCGCCACCATTGTCCAGCACGCCATCTTCCCTGCTGACCACATGAATAGAATCCCAACGCTCGGCAACAGTCTCTTTCCACAAAGCGATCTCCTTAGCCAGGCGATTGTTGTTTGCAGAAAGCTTCTTGAAGCGAGTAGCCTCCTTGTTGTAGAACTTGCTGTAGTAATCGTCGAGCTGACGCTTCATTGTATAATGAGGAGCAATCGTTGCGATAGAATTTTTGATGACCTTGATCCAGTCTGCACTGAATCCCTCCTTATTCTTGTTATAATACATCGGGATGATCTCATTCTCAAGCAGAGAATAGATCGTAGCAGCATCGAGCTGATCCTGGTAAGCCTGGTTCTCATAGGTACGCTTCTGTGGCAATGCCCATCCTGCGCCCTTACGATAACCTTCAACCCACCATCCGTCAAGAACGGAGAGGTTGACGACACCATTCATCTCAGCCTTCTCACCTGATGTACCAGATGCCTCCAACGGACGTGTCGGCGTATTCATCCAAATATCCACACCGGAAACCAAGCGGCGGGCAAGACGCATGTCGTAGTCCTCAAGGAAGATGATCTTACCCAGGAACTCAGGACGCTGGCTAATCTCATAGATCTTCTTAATCAGGCCCTGGCCTGCACCATCAGCAGGATGAGCCTTACCAGAGAAGAAGAACAAGACAGGACGCTCTGGATTGTTGACGATCTTGTTGAGACGATCCAGATCGGTGAAGAGCAGGTGAGCACGCTTGTAAGTAGCAAAACGACGGCAGAAGCCAATCATCAAAGCATTCGGATTGATACGCTCAAGGAGAGACATCACACGAGCAGGATCACCCTGATTGCGAAGCCAAGTCTGAGTGAACTTCTCACGGATATAGTCGACAAGTTTATTCTTCAGAGCCAGACGAGTGTTCCAGATCTCCTCATCGGGTACATTATAGATAGCATGCCAAATCTGCTCATTGCTCTGATCACTCATAAAGGTCGGATCGAAATATTTGTCATAGAGCTCACGCCACTCTGTTGCCGTCCATGTAGGGAAGTGCACGCCGTTGGTTACATAACCAACATGATTTTCCTCAGGATAGTAGCCTGCCCAGATCGGTGCGAACATCTTCTGGCTTACCCAACCGTGGAGTTTACTCACACCGTTTACTTCTTGACAGGTGTTGCAAGCGAAGATACTCATGCAGAAGCGCTCATTGTGATCCTCAGGATTCTGACGCCCCATACCAATGAGCTCATCCCAAGAGATCCCCAAACGTGCAGGATAGTCACCCATGTACTTACCAAAGAGTGCCTCATCGAAATAGTCATGACCAGCCGGAACCGGCGTATGGACAGTATACAGAGAAGAAGCACGAACAAGTTCCATAGCCTGATTGAATGTCAATCCACCCTCAACATAGTCGACCAGACGCTGGAGATTGCAGAGAGCAGCATGTCCCTCATTGCAATGATAGATCTGCTTATTGATACCAAGCTTCTTCAGCGTCAAAATACCACCAATACCCAAAAGAATCTCTTGCTTCAGACGGTTCTCCCAATCACCACCATAGAGAGAGTGTGTGATTGGCTTATCAAACTCTGAGTTCATGTCGTTGTCGGTGTCGAGCAAGTAGAGTTTGATGCGTCCAACATTGACACGCCAAACCAGTGCATGTACCTGATAGTTGCGATAAGGAACATCGACAACAACTTGATTGCCATTCTCATCCAGCTCACGCTCAATAGGCAGTGAGTTGAAATTCTGAGCATCATATTTGGCAATCTGTTGTCCGTCCATTGACAGGGATTGAGTGAAATAGCCATACCGATAGAGGAAGCCAACTGCACACATATCAACATTGGAATCGGAAGCCTCCTTAAGATAGTCACCGGCCAACATTCCCAAGCCACCAGAATAAATCTTCAGCACCTGATTCAAACCATACTCCATGGAGAAATAGGCAACAGATGGACGCTGCTTGTCTGGTTTGGCCTCGATATACTCGCGGAATTTCTTATAGACTTCCTTAACATTGTTCATCAGAGCCCGATCCTTAACGATGGCCATCTTACGGTCATAGCTAAGACGCTCCAGAAGCAGTACCGGGTTGTGATTAACTTCCTCGAAAAGGTCACGGTCGAGTCTCTTGAAAAGGCGACGGGCCTCATAGTTCCATGCCCACCACATATTGTGAGCCAACTCATCCAAGCATTTTAACTGCTCAGGCAAGCGTGACTTAATGTTGAGCTCCTTCCATTGTGGAGCATTAGCATAGTCTGCCTTAATTTTCATAACGCTACAATTTTTGTCTGATTTTTAATAATTATCCTTATCCTTTAGCCTCTCAGCGATTATTTGCTTTCGGCTTCACTAACTCCTTTACGCTCTTCAGCCTTCTTTAAAGCGATGCCATATGCTTCCTCGTAGTACTTAATGAAATTGCTCCAAAGTGCCTTTCTGGAGAAACGCTCCGCACTCATCCGGCTCTTCTTTACTTCTTCTGGGCTGAAGGCGGAGAACGCAGCCACCGTGTCTTTGATATTGTCGGCCACCTCGGAATAATTATAATCCGTACGATGGATAACCTTTACACCATCCTCGATTTCTCCAGAATGTCCAAGCTCTTTGTTCACCCATAATCCAAAGCCGGAAAGGTCTGTGGTGATACACGGTACATGGAAAGCGATTGCCTCTAATGGCGTATATCCCCAAGGCTCGTAATAGGATGGGTAGATGCAAAGATCATTACCCAAGACTACATCATAATAACTCAGGTTGACAATGCCATCATCTCCAGTAAGATAGCAAGGAAGGAAGATAAGCTTCACACGATCTTCTTTCCGATTCTGCATATCGAGATATTTGAGCATGCCTAAGACCTGGTCGTGGCTCATGTTATGTAACCAGTGCGTGATCTGTGGCACTTCCAGTGGTGTATCGAAATGTTTTCCACTGGCCAAGCGCTCTTGAAGATCCTTCCGCGGCTCACCTACCCAACCGGGCACTTCGATGAAGGCAAGCACAGGACGCTTTAACTGATCATCGCGTAGCAAGCGGTTCATTGCCTCAATATAGACATCCACACCTTTGTTGCGGAACTCATAGCGGCCACTGGTGGAAACAATCAGAGTCTCATCATCAAAGTCTTGACCAAGCAAAGCATTGGCAATAGCAAATGCGCGCTTGCGCGCAATCTTTCTCTTACGTGTAAACTCCTCCCCTCTTGGCACGAAATCGTTCTCGAAGCCATTAGGCAGAACCACATCCACCGGCTTGTCCAACAATTCCTTGCACTCTTTCGCCGTGATGTCACTCACCGTTGTGAAGCAATCGACATGAAGAGCGGTCTGCTTCTCAATAGAATGTTTGCTCTGCATGTTCAGTTCACCGGCCATCTGATCACCATTGTAGGCAAAGAGATAGTCATAGAGCGGCTTATTGTTGCCTGCGATGCTACGTCCAATGCTGGTGGCATGCGTAGTGAACAATGTGGCTACTGCCGGAAGATACTTACGGATATAAAGCAATCCCAAGCCTGTCATCCACTCATTACCATGATAAATGACTTTGTATTGGCTGCCCAGATAAAAGTGATAGAAACTCTCCACTACTTTTGCGGCACCATATGAGAACATGGCTGCTTCGTCATAATCGCCATAAGCATGCAAGCTATCTACCTGGAAATCTTCCCACAGCTGTGTATACAGCTCATTCTTCTGTGCATAGTATTGTGTGAAGTCTACAAGGATTGCTATAGGATTACCAGGTACAGACCACCTGCCAATCTTCAATACCAAACCTTCCTTTTTAGACTGAATCTTCCAATCTGTAAACAGGGAGGCATCCTCTTGAAAATAAGGACTTCTCTGCGTACCCCAGCAATCAGGACCAATAAAAATGATATGGTCGTGCATCTTTGTTTGCAGCGTCTTGGCCCTTGTGGACAACACCGTGTATATACCACCGACCTTATTACATACTTCCCAACTAGATTCGAAAATATAGTCTGGAAACAACTTGCCCTCTGTCATATTACTATAATGTGCTTCTATACTTGCAAAGGTAATATAAAAAATAGCAATAAGCAAATATAAATAGCTACTATTTTATAAAATATTTGGTGCAATCGAAATATTCACCTACCTTTGCCACAATAAATTAGCATATATTATGAGAAAATTACTATTCATAGCGTTCATCACCCTCTTCTGCTTGCCCATGATGGCACAGATACAAAAGACTGATGCAGACACAACTTCCTTCAAAGGTTACTTATATAATAAAGAGTATAACGTCTATCTCCAAATCGACTTCTACCATCAGAATGTCATCGTTCCTAAACAGGAAGTATATGGTGAGATGGCCGGTTACTTCGGTGATTGCCAGGATGGAAGAAAATGGCTGTTCACCTCCGCTACCATCAAGAACGATCACCTTGCAGAAATAGAGATCATTAACGACTATGGAAGTGAGGACTTAAAAGCTACCCTGACTAAAGTCAATGATTCTACCTTCATCCTCCGGCAAGGCGAAGGAAGTACGATCAAAATTGCAAGAAACCGTAAGTGGCAAAAGATGCCCAAAGAACTCACATTCATCAAATGATAAGACACCTGATTGCTACGTTTCCCCAAAAAGCAAGACACGTCATAGAAACATTTCAAAAAAATAAGGCCTGTGCAACCACCATTCGATACACAGGCCTTATCTTATAGCATCTTGCTTGTCTCTGTTAGTTGTTCACGCTACCTCCAACAATATCAAGCATCTCGCTTGTAATAGCTGCCTGACGACTCTTGTTGTACTGAAGTTTCAACTCTTTCAAGATCTCATCAGCGTTGTCCGTTGCAGTCTGCATAGCGACCATACGTGCGGCATGTTCGGAAGCATTGCTGTCGAGGAGAGCCGTGTAAACCATCAAATTCAACTGCTTTGGAATCAAGACAGAAAGTACAGACTCTAAGTCCGGCTCCACTATGAAGTCATCATTCAATGGCTTCACCTCTTGATCCTGTCTATCCTCAGACTGTCTGCGCTTCCGAAGATAAGCCTGAGCCTTAGCCGTCACCTCATTGGAAGACAAATCGCGATCATTGTCTGCACCAATATTCTCTGTTGACAAATCTATAGGCAAGAAGGTACTTCGCGTTAGAATCTGTGTGCCGGCACTCTTGAAGTGGTGATAGATTATCTCCACTTTGTCCACTTCATGTTTGGCAAACTTCTCTGCCAACTCCTTGGCAATCGCTGCACAAGGAGCTGCTGAAGGTTTATCTGCCAATTCCACAAAATCACCAGCCACATGATAACCTAACTTTGTAGCCTTTTCCATGACCTTGCGTCCAACCGGATACACAAGGATATCTTCCACGCCCTGCTTCTTATATTCGTCAACCGCATTCTGCATCATCCTGATGACATTCGCATTATAACCTCCACACAGAGAACTGTTGGAAGAAAACACAATGAGAGCCACATGCTTGATCTTGCGGTTGTCCTCGTCATAAGGAGTCTGAACATCATGCATGGAAACTAAGAAAGACTTTAGAATATGCTCCAACATATTTTCATAAGGGAGCATATTCTGAATAGCCGTTTGAGCGTGATGCAACTTAGAAGAGGCCACCATTTTCATAGCACTCGTAATCTTACGGGTGCTTTGCACTGAAGCGATACGTGTTTTGATCTCTTTTAACGATGGCATAGACTACCTCCTCTACTTTTTGAATTGACCAACGACATTAGCCATTACCGATTCGATGGTATTTGTACACTCGTCGGTAAGTTTACCAGCAGCCAAAGTGTCAAGAATGTCACTGTGCTGTGTACGCATCTGCTCCAAAAACTGATCCTGGCAAGCACGCACCTGATTGACGGGTACATCATGCATCAAACCATGAACACCACAATAGATAATAGCTACCTGTTCGCCAACCGGCATAGGACTATACTGAGGCTGAATAAGCAACTGGTTGTTCTTTCGACCACGGTCAATGGTCATTGCTGTTACCGGATCCATATCGCTGGAGAACTTCGAGAAAGCCTCCAACTCACGATACTGTGCCATATCGATCTTCAGTGTACCGGCTACTTTCTTCATACTCTTGATCTGAGCACTACCACCGACACGGCTCACAGAGATACCGACATTGATGGCGGGACGGAAGCCCTGATTGAAGAGATCGGTCTCCAGGTAGATCTGACCATCGGTAATGGAGATAACATTCGTAGGAATATATGCGCTCACATCGCCTGCCTGTGTCTCAATGATTGGCAGAGCTGTCAGCGAGCCACCACCTTTGACATGATCCTTCATACACTCGGGCAGATCGTTCATCTGCTCAGCCACTTCCTGCTGGTCATTGATACGTGCGGCACGCTCAAGAAGACGAGAGTGGAGATAGAATACATCACCAGGATAAGCCTCACGACCGGATGGACGACGCAAAATCAAAGAGACCTCACGATAGGCAACAGCCTGCTTTGATAGGTCATCATAGACGACAAGAGCATCCATACCTCTGTCACGGAAATACTCACCAATGGCTGCACCGGCAAAAGGAGCATAATACTGCATAGCTGCAGGATCGGCAGCCGTGGCACTCACAACGATGGTGTAAGGAAGTGCGCCATGCTCACGCAAAGTCTGGACGAGAGCAGCAACAGTACTGGCCTTCTGACCGATTGCGACGTAGATGCAATAAACGGGCTTACCAGCCTCGTAGTTACTCTTCTGATTGATGATGGTATCAACAGCGATTGCTGTCTTTCCAGTCTGACGGTCACCGATGATCAACTCACGCTGTCCACGACCGATAGGAATCATCGAGTCCACAGCCTTCAATCCAATCTGGAGCGGTTCCTTCACTGGCTGACGATAGATAACGCCCGGTGCCTTACGGTCCAATGGCATCTCGAAGGAATCCGTCAAGTCGATGTCACCCTTTCCGTCAATAGGTCTGCCCAATGGATCTACGACACGACCTAAGAAATTGTCATTGACACGGATAGAGGCAATATGATGCGTGCGCTTTACTTTCTCACCCTCCTTAATACCTGCGGTAGGACCGAGAAGCACACAACCCACATTGTCTTCCTCCAAGTTCATGACAATGGCCATCGTACCATTCTCAAATTCGAGCAGCTCGGATGCCTCGACGTTGCGCAAACCGTAGACACGCGCTACACCATCGGCTACGGTGAGCACCGTACCCACTTCGTCGAACTGGTTTTCTGCGTTGATGCCCTGAAGTTCCTTTTCGAGGACTTCCGACACTTCACTTGGTTTTATTTTGTCTGACATTCTTTCAATTCTTTATTTTCTCAAGGTTGCCAGCACTTGGTGAAGTTTTGTCTTCACGCTGGCGTCCATTCTATAAGTATCATATTCAAGGATAAACCCACCAATAATATTAGGATCCACCTCGGTATTGAACTCCACACTGCCATGCGTCTTGCTCTCTACCATACGTTTCATCTTTTGTTCCGTTTCGGGAGAGACAGCAACAGCAGTGATCAATTTTCCCTGGGTGACATGCTTCATCCGTCGGTAAAGGGAGAGATAAGAATTTGCCATGAACTGCAAAACGCTTTCCCGATCTTCCCGAAGAACGATCTGGAAGAAATGCTTTGTCAGGTCTGTGACCTTTCCACCGCAGGCCGTTATGATCAGCTGCAGCTTCTTATCCTTTGCAAGCATAGGATTATCGATGGTGAATCGGAAATCAGGGACATCCAGAAAACTCTTGCAAAGTATCTTCATCTCCTGATAAACATCTTCATCCAGTTTCATTGCCACCGCACTATCGAGCAGTGCACGGGCATATCTTACTGAGATTACTCCTATATCCATACGCTTACAATCAATTAATGAACATCACTCTTTACTTCGTCTTTCGACACCTCATCCAGCAGTTTATCAATCAAATCCATCTGCTTGTCGTCGGCAGAAAGCTTTTCCCGCAAGATCTTCTCTGCGATTTTCACAGACAACTCAGCTACTTGCGAGCGAATCTCACCAATAGCCTGGCGCTTTTCATTCTCAATTTCTGCCTTCGCATCGGTGAGAAGTCGTGCCCCTTCATCTTTAGCCTGTGTCTGAGCCTTTGCCACTATGGCCTCGCGAGTAGCAGTGGCCTCCTTCAATATGGAGGCCTGCCTCTCACGTGCTTCCTGCAGAATGGATTCTCCTTCTTGTTGGATGTGAGCGAGCTTCTCATTGGCCTCATGCGCCTTTCTCAGACTGTCGTCGATGTAGTCCTTTCGCTCCTTCACCATCTTGGTGATGGCAGGGAAGCCCCATTTCCACAACACGGCCAGCACGACTAAGAAGACAATGGTCATCCAAAAAAGAAGACCCGTGCTTGGCATTAACAAATCCATACGCAGTAATGATTATCTTGATTGATTAGATGCAAAGGAATGCTACCACCACAGCGAACAGAGCAACACCCTCGATAAGGGCGGCAGCTACAATCATATTGGTGAAAATCTTATTCATCACCTCAGGCTGGCGAGCCATAGCATCCATAGCCTGGCCACCAATGCGACCAATACCGATACCTGCACCAATAGCTGCGAGACCTGCGCCGACACCGGCACCTAACTTTGCAACGCCATCTGCGGCGGCTGCCAATAATAATGTTGAAATCATAGCTTTAAAGTTTAATGTGTTTATTTTAATTTTTTATTATTCTACTAACTAACTCTACTCGGGTTATTCCTCTGACTTCACGCGAGCCAAACCGATGAAGATGGAACTCAACATGGTAAAGACCATTGCCTGAATGAAGCAAACCAACAACTCCAAGCACATCATGAAGATGCTCATCAAGACGCTCAATGCTGTCATTCCATAGAATGTCGCGCCACCGATGGCAGCTACAACGAAGATGATGCAAGTAAGCGACAGAGCGATGGCATGTCCTGCCATCATGTTGGCGAAGAGTCGGATCATCAATGCAAAAGGTTTCGTGAAGATACCAACAAATTCAATCAAAGGAATCAAGGGGAAAATCTTCAAGGCCTTTGGCACGTCTGGCCAAAAGATGTCTTTCCAATAATGCCTCGTACCACTGAGCTGTGTAATGACAAACGTACACAGAGCCAAGAAGAAGGTCACGGCAATGTTGCCTGTCACATTTCCGCCGCCTGGAGGGAAGGGCACTACACCCATCAGATTACAAGTAAGAATAAAGAAAAAACATGTCATCAGGTATGGAGAATATTTCTCGTAACCCTCGCCTACTCCAGGCTTTACAATATTTTCCTCAACAAAACTTACAAGCATCTCGACAAATCCGGTAAAGCCTCCCGGAGCCGGGTCGCTCGCCTTGTGATGACGATACCATCTTGCTGGTATCAAGATACAAAGGAGCAGGATGATCGCATCGATAAAGAGCACCGCCACAGTCTTGGTAATACTGATATCAAAGGGCACGACCTCCTGACCGCCCTGCAACTCCACGATCTTACCTGTATGGTCACCCGTAGTGGCGATAGCCAAGTTATAGGGACCATGCCGATATCCTTTTGCATCTGCTTCCTCAGAAAAGAGTGAAGAACTGAATACATGCCAACCCGTAGAGCTCTTGACAATGATAGGCAGATTGATGATGACATGCTGCTTACCTATATCGGTTACATGCCACTCATAGGAATCTTTGATGTGTCCTACCACAATCTGTGAAGTATTCAACTTGCCACCGTCAGAGGCAAACACCGATACAGGCAATGCCAGCAACAGCAACAAGACGATGCAAGTAATATGTTTAATCTTATTCATTGTCCAAACATTTTAATGTCTGATTATCAGTGTGACCGTCATCATCGCCACATACATGATGAGAATCATGACGACGAAAGACCTTGACTCATCCGCGCTTTGTGAAACCAGCAATACGTAACATGCTGTCCATGTTGCAATGAGTAGCACCCTCATCAAGGCCAATAGGAAATAGAACCTCGGCAATGCTTTTGGTGCATGCTTCATCACAAAGTCATAGCCTTTAACCCATGCCACGCCCAGCGTCACAAAGAGCAAGACGCTGACGAATATCACACTTCCACGCAAAGGCACACTTCGTTTTTCTTCACCTCTACAAAGCCCCCATGCACATCTATGCTTTGTGAGCCCTGAGAAGCAGTAAACTCCACCTTGCCATCTCCAAGAGAAGAGATAATGGGAGCGTGATTGTTGAGGATTTCAAAAGCCCCCCGTGTCCCGGGAACCTTCACGCTCTCTACCTCGCCGTCGTAAATGACTTTCTCTGGTGATACAATCTTTAATCTCAACATAGGAATAATTTTAATATTCTAAATGAGAGCAACATATCATTAAGCATTCTTTGCGGCATCGAGCAGTTTCTTACCCTTGGCAATAGCATCTTCGATCGTACCGACGTTCATGAAGGCCTGCTCAGGCAGGTCATCGACCTCACCGTCGAGGATGGCGTTAAAGCCCTTGATAGTGTCTTCGATGCTCACCATCACACCTGGTACATTGGTGAACTGCTCGGCAACGGCGAATGGCTGAGACAAAAATCTCTGCACACGGCGGGCACGGTTCACAACCAAGCGATCCTCGTCAGAAAGCTCATCCATACCCAAGATGGCAATGATATCCTGCAGCTCATTATAGTGCTGAAGGGTTTCCTTCACGCGCTGAGCGCATTCATAGTGTTCTTTGCCGACAATCAGCGGATCAAGAATACGTGATGTACTGGCTAAAGGATCCACAGCTGGATAAATACCCAATGCCGTGATCTTACGGTCAAGCACCGTCGTAGCGTCCAAGTGTGAGAACGTCGTAGCTGGAGCAGGATCGGTAAGGTCATCAGCAGGTACATACACAGCCTGCACAGAGGTGATGGATCCATTCTTTGTGGAGGTGATACGTTCCTGCATGGCACCCATCTCCGAAGCCAACGTCGGTTGGTAACCCACAGCAGAAGGCATACGTCCCAACAATGCGGATACCTCTGAACCTGCCTGTGTAAAACGGAAGATGTTATCGATAAAGAACATGATGTCGGCAGGAGCACCATTCTTACCACCATGGTCGCGGAACTCCTCTGCAACGGTCAAACCGGAGAGAGCCACAGAGGCACGTGCCCCAGGAGGTTCATTCATCTGACCATAGACAAGGGTGGCCTGACTCTTGCTCAACTCTTCCGGGTCAACGAGACTCAGATCCCATTTGCCTTCATCCATGGCCTTCCTAAACTTCTCGCCATAGCGGATAACGCCTGCATCAAGCATATCACGGATCAGGTCATTACCCTCACGCGTACGCTCACCGACACCGGCAAAGACAGAATAGCCGTCATGTCCTTTGGCGATATTGTTGATCAGCTCCATGATCAACACGGTCTTACCGACACCAGCACCACCAAACAGACCAATCTTACCACCTTTCATATAAGGCTCGAGCAAGTCGATGACCTTGATACCGGTAGGAAGCATCTCCTTATGTGTGGAGAGGTCCTCAAACTTTGGGGCTCCACGGTGAATAGGATAACTGCCCTCCATATTGAGCGGCTTCATGCCGTCGATAGGCTGGCCAATGACATTCATCATTCGACCTTTGATTTGTTCACCGACCGGCATTGTGATAGGACTGCCAGTAGAAATCACATCCAGACCACGCTGCAAGCCATCGGTATTATCCATAGCCACACAACGTACCGTGTCCTCACCGATATGCTGCTGCACTTCCATGATCAGATCACGGCCATCGGGTCGTTTTACTTTCAATGCCTCGTAAATCTTAGGCAATACCTTCTCAGGATCCTGTCCCTGTGTGTCAAAGTACACGTCGATGACTGGTCCGATAATCTGCGAGATACGCCCGTTTATCTGTGACATACGCTATATGATTTAATGTTAACTTATTCTTTCTCTATAAGACACATCCTATGATGTCTCTCTATTCATTTACAAATACAAATATACGGAAAATACCTTTACCACCAAACTCCTTTAACATACTTTAGAGTGATTATTCACATTAATGACATGAAAAAGGAGAATTTGTGAACATCTTCCGTACATTTGTAAGAGTTTTAAATGCTCAGTTCATCGAGCACGGTAATGAGCCCTCTGTCAAACGGCTTATCAGAGCGGATGGCTTCCGACAAGGGAACATACACCACCTCATTATTACGAATACCGACCATAATATTACGCTGACCCTGCATGATGGCCTGCACGGCACCCACGCCAGTACGACTGGCCAAGATGCGGTCATGAGCCGACGGACGGCCTCCACGCTGAAGATGCCCAAGGATAGAGACGCGTACGTCATAGCCTGGGAATTCCTTGCGCACACGGTCTGCATAGTAAAGCGCACCGCACTTCGGACTTTCCGACACGATAACGATGCAGCTGCGTTTTGACTTTCTGATACCACGCTCCATGAACTGTGCCAGCTGGTCTACATCCGTAGAGTCCTCTGGGATAATGGCAGCTTCTGCTCCACTTGCAATGGCTGAATTCTGAGCAAGGAAGCCAGCATCACGTCCCATCACCTCCACGAAGAAGATACGCTCATGGCTCTGGGCAGTGTCGCGAATACGATCCACACACTCCACAATCGTGTTTAAAGTGGTATCATATCCTATAGTAGAATCCGTACCGTAAAGGTCGTTATCAATTGTCCCTGGCAAACCGATGCAGCAGAGATCATACTCGCGCGCAAAGTCACGGGCACCCGTCAAGGAACCGTTACCACCAATCACTACCAAAGCATCAATCTCTTCTTTCTTGATCGTCTGATAAGCTTTCTCACGTCCCTCCGGAGTCATGAACTCTTTTGAACGCGCTGTACGCAAAATCGTACCGCCGTCACGAATGATACCGGACACATTTTCCGTTGTAAACGGCTGAACTTCATCATTGATCAGACCGTCATAGCCACGGAAGATGCCTTTTACTTTGAAGCCATTGCAGATACCGGCACGTGTAACGGCACGGATAGCAGCGTTCATTCCGGGAGCATCACCCCCGGAAGTCAGTATACCAATTGTCTGAATCTTTGCCATATCGTCTTTTCTTTTTAGAATTTACTAATATTATGATGTTATGTGTTTCTATATGTTTTCGTCACGCAAAGATAACAATTTATCAGAAACAACTCAAACGAAAATCCCATTTTTATAATGCTTTAACGGACAATTCGTGCAATATGAGTTAAAAATTCCCTATTTGTAACCTATATGTAACTTTCTATAGTGTTTTATTCTATATCTACTTTTTATAGACAACACGTCTGTGGGTAAAGAAATAGAACCAGTAGGTCTTCCCATACGTATCTTTCAACTCAGAGTACCGCTCCTTAGGATTAGCGTATTTCTTACTCATATCCTGATAATCCTCGTAATCGGCATCCATCACCGCGTCGTGATAAACGAGATAAGGATGTTCCCGAAGATGGGTATATAGGATCAGTGCCTCACGATAATGTTTAGGCAGGTGGCTGTCCAACCGATAATATTTTGTGATGTTATGAGCAAAGGCATCAACGTCGCAGTCCAGCAGATAAGCACACAGCAGCCAATCGTTGGACGCTTTGGTTGCCCACCATTTTTGATGCAATTTCTCAAAATAGTGCCGCGGACGCATCCGCTGTTTGAAATAGACACCCAGCATTTTATAAACTGGTTCTGTCGAAGCCATCATTACTTTAACAGAAGAGCCATTTGGTAACATGGCACCAGAACCGCCAACCAAAGGATAATCAAAGAGTTTCTCACCAAGCTGGTGCGTACCTGCCAATGCCCATATTCTCAGAAAGGTTAGACTGCTATCTGCCTTTTCCTCATTAACGCCCACCTGCTGCGCTTCTTCGTATCTTTGATTGCTCAAATCATTCTCCATTCTCATCCGATAATGGAACACCTCGTCCGAGCAGCCAATGCTACACGTCATCAGCATCATCGCGGCCATGATCGCCAAATTCTGCCATAGCAACCGACTACTGCTCTCGGTGACAAAGGGAGAGCTATCCAAACTTTCCATTTGGCGACAGAACCAAATAACGACAGCATAGACGATCATCAACAATGGGAACAACCATGCCCAGCAGCCTATGTATGATTCCGTACCCACATCACGTGTCACATCCGTCAGTATGGCCAGCAACAGTAGCGAAGGGAAATAGCTCAAGGCATGCCCTACCCTTTCCAAACGTATGAAACTGTAAAGTGTGAGTTGCAATAGCCACAGCACGACCGTTATCAGCACAGCGCCTATCAGCCTGTTATAATGGGTAGCGCCCTGAGACAACACATGCTGGATGACAGACATTATGTCTGCCTGATAATCATAGAGATATAAGAATGTAAAAAAGACGAAGAAAATGGCACACGTCACTCTCATCGTGACGATGCCATTTTTGCGATTATTAATCATTGAATTTATCTACAACAATGAAGTTATTCACTCTTTTTAAGCACCACTGCTGAGCGGGCCGGAATATAGAGTTTCAGCCAACCCTTATGGTCTTTGGCATACAGAGGATCGGGATTGGTGAAATGCTCTACACTGTCATCTGCAAAGCCGTAACCACCGAAGCACTTCGCATCGGTATTCAGCACAGCATGATAACTTCCCTCCTTTACCAGGAAGCCGTAATCGGTGTAGGACCGGGTTGGCGAGAAGTTAAAGACGAAGACCAGATTACCTCTTTCGAAAGCCAAGATCTGATCACCGTCATTGTGCCAGATCTCCTGCACGGGTGTCAAGTTAAATTGCGGCTCACTCTTGATCACACGCAGCATCTCACGGTCGAAATCTCCAAGGTAATGGTAGTCCAAGTCCGGATTATCCACAAGATTCCACTGACGGCGGGCATATTTATAGCTCCAACCATTGCCTTCTCTCGGGAAGTCGATCCATTCCGGATGTCCAAACTCGTTGCCCATGAAGTTAAGGTAGCCACCATTGATAGCACCCAATGTCACCAGCCGTATCATCTTGTGCAGAGCAATACCGCGGCGTACCATCTCGTTTTCATCTCCACGTTTAAAGTGCCAGTACATATCAGCATCTATCAGACGGAAGATGATAGTTTTGTCGCCTACCAAGGCTTGGTCATGGCTCTCACAATACGAGATAGTTTCCTCGTCAGCGCGCCGGTTCTTAACCTCCCAGAAGATACTGCTCGGCTTCCAGTCCTCATCCCGTTTCTCCTTGATCGTCTTGATCCAGTAATCGGGAATATTCATCGCCAAACGATAATCAAAGCCATAGCCGCCATCCTCGTACTTGGCCGCCAGCCCCGGCATACCACTCACCTCTTCCGCTATTGTCACAGCAGAGGGGTTCACCTCATGAATGAGTTTGTTGACCATCGTCAGATAGCAGATAGCATTGTCGTCTTCGTGTCCGTTGAAGTAATCACCATAGTTGGTAAAGGCCTCTCCCAGTCCATGGCTATAGTACAGCATGGAAGTGACACCATCGAAGCGGAATCCATCAAAATGGAATTCATCCAACCAGTACTTGCAGTTGCTCAGCAGGAAATGGATGACATCATCCTTACCATAATCAAAGCACAGGCTATCCCATGCCGGATGCTCATGGCGGTCACCAGGATAGAAATATTGGTTAGGATCACCGGCAAGATTCCCCAATCCTTCGACCTCATTCTTCACGGCATGAGAATGGACAATATCCATAATGACGGCTATGCCCTGCTCATGAGCAGCATCGATGAGTTCTTTCAACTCTTCTGGAGCACCGAATCTGCTCGACGGAGCAAAAAACGAACTCACATGATAGCCAAAACTGCCATAGTAAGGATGCTCCTGAATAGCCATGACCTGCATGCAGTTGTAGCCGTCTTTCACGATTCTCGGCAACACATTGTCTTTAAACTCTCTATAGGTGCCAACCTTCTCGGCATCCTGAGCCATACCTATATGACATTCGTAGATAAGCAACGGATCCTTAGAAGGACGGAAAGACTTCACCTTCCACTGATAAGCCTTTTGGGGAGCCCACACCTGTGCGGAGAAGATCTTTGTCTTATCGTCCTGCACCACTCGTGTAGCCCAAGCCGGAATACGTTCTCCCTGACCGCCATCCCATTTCACATGCATCTTGAAGAGATCGCCATGCTTCATGGCACGCACCGGAAGCCGCAGCTCCCAGTTACCAGTGTTGGGTATGCGCTTGCAACGATATTGCTCCGTTTCCGTCCAATCGTTGAAATCACCGACGAGATAGATATCCGTAGCATTGGGAGCCCACTCACGGAAGACCCACCCGCGAGGGATTCTGTGAAGACCATAGTATTGATAACCATTGGCAAAATCCGACAATGTCTCCTTGCCCTGATTCGTCAACTGTGATATTTTCCAAGCCACATGATCATGTCGACCACGAATGGCATCCTCAAAGGGCTCAAGATAAGGATCGTGAGCCACAATGCCAATGTGCTGGGGCTGCGCAGTAGAGGCGGCGTTCAGCACTTTGCTATCACCTGTAGATTTGGATTTCTTCACCATAATATAAAGTTTATGTATTTAGGTTTCAATCATATTATTCGTTAAACCGCCGGCCATTTTCATAATAACCGTGAGCCATGATCTGACCGTCGCGGTCTTTCTCCACGAACTTACCGTCACGCACATCGTTGAGATAAGAACCTTCAAAGCGTTTGCCGTCCTTGGTCTCCTCAATAGCCTTACCATTGCGCATGCCATTGCGATAGTAACCTTTAAAACGGGTCCCGTCTGCGTAATGAATGATCACTTCGCCCTCTATCTTACCATTGACGAACTCTCCCTCAAAGACATCACCGTTTTTCTTCGTCAGCCTGCCATGTCCATTCTGTAAATCTTTCTTCCACAAGCCCTCATACTTATCGCCGTTGGCCCAGACAAAGGCACCGTCACCATCGCGGTCGCCCTCGACGAAATGTCCCGTATAGCGGTCTCCATTAGCGTATTTGAAGATGCCTTCCCCCGTACGCTCGCCCTGGTCATAGTCTCCCTCATATTGATCACCGTTCTGAAACAGATAGATACCCCGTCCTTGTTGGATATCATCTTTCCACTCACCACGATATACATCACCGTCACCATACTTGTTGACTCCGTATCCACAACGCTGGTTATCTGCCCACTCTCCGTCATAGGTGGTACCATCGCCCCAGTCAAAGAATCCTTTTCCCTCCTTTTTGTCTGCTTTCCATAGCCCTTGGTAATAAGCTCCGTTGGCATAAGTGTAGCGCCCTTTACCTTGGCGCATATCATGGTACCAGTTACCGTCATACTTGTCACCATTAAAGTAATACATCACCCCATGGCCTTCCTGATAATCACGGAACCACAAGCCTACATACTTGTTGTTGTTACTAAAATAGTAAGTGCCTTGTCCATGCTGCTGATTGAGCAGCCATTGACCTTCGTATTTTTCACCATCGGCAAAGGTGTAAACGCCATAACCATTACGCTTGCCTTTGACAAACTCGCCCTCATATTTATTGCCATTTTCATAGAGAACACTGCCCTTGCCCTGTGGCTTGCCGGAAGCCATCTCACCATTATAGGTTCCTTTGACACCTTGTTCCACAATAGTGCACGAACCTAAGGATATCTTTTGTGCATAGCTCGTTATAGAAGCTAAGGAAAGTATTATTGCAATGATTCGATTTCTCACTTCGTAATAAATAAATGAATTCTACGCTCAAAGATAATAAGAAAAATTGAAACCAAAAACATGTAAACAAAAAATTAAACGATAAACACTACTATTTAACAAAAATAAATAAGCAGAATCAGAGGAAGATTTCGTAACTTTGCACGAGATAGAACCATTAATAACAGTCAATATGAAATTTATAGCGATCATTCCGGCACGTTATGCATCCACGCGCTTCCCTGGAAAGCCATTGGCTCAACTTGGTGGAAAGCCGATCATTCAGCATGTCTATGAGCAGGTGAAAAAAGTGATAGCTGACGTGTGGGTAGCCACAGATAACCAGCGTATCTACGATGCGGTCACTACATTCGGTGGAAAAGCAGTCATGACAAGAGCCGATCATAAGAGTGGTACAGACAGAATCGAAGAGGCAGCCGAAAAAATCCAGACTGATGCTGATGTCATCATCAATGTACAAGGCGACGAGCCTTTCATACAGCCCTCTCAGATTGAGACGCTCTGTGAACTCTTCAAGCATCCACAAACTCAGATAGCTACGCTTGGAAAGCCCTTTGAATCGATTGAGGCTGTAAAGAACATTAACTCACCGAAGATTGTCACCGACAATCAGGGCTTTGCACTCTACTTCTCACGTTCAGTCATCCCGTTTGTACGTGGCATCGATGAGGCCGAATGGCTCGAGCACTTCCCCTATCTCAAGCACTTAGGCATCTATGCCTACCGCCGTGAGATATTAAGAGAAATCACCACGCTCCCTATGTCTTCATTGGAAAAAGCAGAGAGTCTTGAGCAGCTACGTTGGCTGCAAAATGGATACCATATCCGTGTTGGCATCACAAATGTAGAGACCATCGGCATCGATATGCCAAAAGATTTAGAGCGAGCCGAAGAGTTTCTGGCAGAAAAAGGGCAATAAGACCTTCTATAGTAGCCCCCTCCATAGTCGACCCTCTATCTCTCCCTTTTAGGGAGAGAAATGCTAAACCATGCAATACTCAGTGCAATTGTGCTTTACAGTATTGCTTTTTCCTCCCTCTTAGGGAGGGTCTGCTGCTTTACGGGGCGAAGAAAGCCCTTGAAAACATTGCTGTCTTCAAGGGCTCTGGTATTTGAAAAAGGGCGGCCTCCTACTCTCCCGCATTGCATTGCAGTACCATCGGCGCAGGTGGGCTTAACTTCTCTGTTCGGAATGGGAAGAGGTGGAACCCCACCGCAATAGC
>UQFS01000019.1 GCA_900540375.1 uncultured Prevotella sp. | reverse complement strand
TCGATCATCAGGGCACCGAGCACCACTTTCTCCACGTCGATGGCCTGCGGCTGCAAGTGGCCGTAGGTGGGGTCGATGGGTGTGGAAGCCTTTTTGCGACGGGGCGCGGTATTTTTTTGTTCTGGCATATACTTTAGCGTGTTTTGCTGGTTGATTGCTTTCGAGACCATCGGCAAAGCCGGGGGAGAGAAGAAGAGACTCATGGGCCGGGGAGAGGATGGCAGATGCAAAGTTACGGTTTTTTCCTGGCAAAGTGCAGGAAGAAGAAGGAAATGTTGCGGAAAAACTGCGCGGAAGGAGGGGGAGAAGGGGAGGAGCGGGGAGCGTCGCGATATATCGCGACGAACAGAACTCCAAAAAGGACAAGGGCGGAACAAGGGGCGAAGGCAGACGGAACAAAGGGCAAGAGACAAGGGGGCAGGCAGCGCAAATAAAACAAAAACCGCCCAAAGCAAAGATATGCTATGGACGGCTTGGTAGGGACAATGGGACTCGAACCCATGACCTCTGCAATGTGACTGCAGCGCTCTAAACCAGCTGGGCTATGCCCCTATGCTTGTAGCGAGAGGCTCTGTGTGAAGCTCTGTGTTACGGTGTGCAAAATTACGAAAACTTTGCGAGTCTACCAAATATTTGAGCAATAATTTGAGAAGAGGGCGTATTTTTTGTGCTGAAGGGGCGCGGAGAAAGAAAATATTGCTAACTTTGAAGTGGGTAGACTCCTTAACATATATAAGGAGGATCAGCCCTTGCTGAGAAAGAAACAGTTCCTGATATAAAAGAATATGAAACACATTGCAGTACTATTCGCCCTGCTGGGCATGTCTACCATGGGTTGGGCACAAGTAGATCCTGGTACGTTTTCCGTGATACCGCATGTCGGTCTCAATCTCTCCACCATCAGCGACGAGAGCCTTGTCAATGATGTGGGGACGATGAAGAGTAAGTATAAGGCGGGAGCTACGGCCGGCGTTGATCTCGAATACCGTATCAGCGCACCTTTTGCCGTCAGCGTGGGAGCCTACTACTCGCGCGAGGGCTGCAACTACAAAGACAATGTGTTGGATCATCCGGAAGTCGGGACTTACAGCGTTTTCAGCCGTAGTTATTTCACGATCGACTATCTCAGGATCCCCGTGATGGCGCGTTGGTATGCGACGGACAAGCTTTCTGTGGGTACCGGCTTGCAGGCGGGTATCGGACTATGGAACCGCACGCATACAGAGTCCCAGGAAGTCAAGGTCAACGAGAACGGCAGTTACACTTACTCCACAGACATTGAGAAAACAAATACCAAGGGCAATGGTCTGCGCAATGTGCTGTGGAGTGTGCCTGTGAGTGTTGCTGTGGAGTATGAGCGCGTCATCGTGGACCTTCGCTACAGCATTCCGCTGTCGAAGGTCTATCAGTCCAATGGTAAGCTTCCCGGCGGCGGTGAGCGCATCAAGTGCTGGACGATCAGTGTGGGATACAGGATTTAGACTTATCAAAAAACTACAATACGGGCGCGGCACTGTTGCCGCGCCTTTCTTTTTGCCTTTTACATACATGCCACGGTCAGTCCGGCCATGACAATGCTCACCATCGACATCAGTTTGATCAGGATGTTGAGTGAGGGTCCTGACGTGTCTTTAAAAGGATCGCCGACGGTGTCGCCGACAATCGTAGCTTTGTGGCAAGGCGATCCTTTACCGCCGAAGCGTCCTCCCTCGACGCTCTTCTTGGCGTTGTCCCAGGCGCCGCCTGCGTTTGCCATGAACACGGCGAGAGTGAAGCCGGCGGCCAGTCCACCGACGAGCAGGCCGAGGACGCCCGCCACGCCGAGTACCATACCCACCACGATGGGAATGATGATAGCCAACAGCGACGGGAGGATCATCTCGTGCTGTGCCGACTTCGTGCTGATCTCGACGCATCGGCCGTAGTCCGGAGTGGCTTTGCCCTCCAGGATGCCTTTGATCTCATGGAACTGTCGGCGCACCTCACTGACCATCTTCACGGCGGCGCGTCCCACAGCGCCCATGGTCAGACCACAGAAGAGGAAGGCCGCCATGGCACCGAGGAAGGCTCCGACGAGGACACGCGGGTTCATCAGGTTCACTTGGAAGAAGTTCATGAAGTCGGACATTGTCGCCTTGGCTGGCTCAAAGACCTGTCCGGCGGCATCGAGAAACTGCCGTCCGTCGGCTACGGCGCGGCTCATGGCCAGCTTGATCTCTTCGACATACGAGGCGAGCAACGCCAGTGCGGTGAGGGCCGCTGAGCCGATGGCGAAGCCCTTACCCGTGGCGGCTGTGGTGTTGCCCAGTGCGTCGAGTGCGTCGGTGCGGTGACGTATCTCCTCGCCGAGACCACTCATCTCGGCGCTTCCGCCTGCGTTGTCGGCGATAGGACCATAGGCATCTGTGGCGAGCGTGATGCCGAGTGTGGAGAGCATACCCACCGCGGCGATACCGATGCCGTAGAGTCCGTGGCTGATGCTGGCCGCGCTCATGCTCAGGTCAAGGCCGTTGGCACAGAGATAGCTCAACATGATAGCCACCGAGATGGTGAGCACGGGCACGCAGGTAGAGATCATCCCCGTTCCGATGCCCTTGATGATCACCGTGGCGGCACCCGTCTGGCTGGCCTCGGCGATGCGTTGTGTCGGCTTATAGCTCTGCGAGGTATAGTATTCCGTGGCCTGTCCGATGATCACTCCCGCGGCGAGACCGCTGACCACTGAGAATCCTATGCCCATCCAGTTGTCGATTTGGAGCCAATAGAGAATGGTGAAGGTAGCCAAGGCGATGAGGATGGCACTTGTGTTTGTACCCATTCCGAGGGCGTGGAGCAGGTCTTTCATCGTCGCGCCGTCCTTGGTGCGCACGAGGAAGATGCCGAGCAGGCTGAGGAAGACACCGACGGCGGCGATGAGCATCGGTGCGATGACGGCTCTGAGCTGCATGTCTCCGGCACTCATGGCAAAGGCCGTAGCGCCGAGGGCTGCCGTGGAGAGGATGCTGCCGCAATAGCTCTCATAGAGGTCGGCGCCCATGCCGGCCACGTCGCCGACGTTATCGCCCACGTTATCGGCGATGGTAGCCGGGTTGCGCGGGTCGTCTTCGGGGATGTCAGCCTCCACCTTTCCCACAAGGTCGGCGCCGACATCAGCCGCCTTGGTATAGATGCCGCCGCCGACACGGGCGAAGAGTGCCTGTGTGGAAGCGCCCATACCGAAGGTGAGCATCGTTGTGGTGATGGTGATGAGAGCGGTATGTGGATCCACGTCGCTATAGAAAGCATGGAGTATCAGAAACCAGACGGCGATGTCAAGCAAGCCGAGTCCCACGACGACGAGCCCCATGACAGCGCCGGAGCGAAACGCGATCTTCAGTCCTTTGTGCAGTCCTTCGCGTGCCGCGTTGGCCGTACGGCCACTGGCGTAGGTGGCCGTCTTCATGCCGAAGAAACCGGCAAGACCGCTGAAGAAACCGCCCGTGAGGAAGGCGAACGGCACCCATGGGTTCTGGGCATTGAAGCCGTAGGCCATGATGGCAAAGATGATGGCCAGCACGATAAACACGATGAGCACCACCCGGTACTGCTGTCGCAGATAGGCCATCGCACCCCGACGGATGTAGAGGGCGATTTCCTTCATGCGTGGCGTGCCCTCGTCTTCCTTCATCATGTTACGGAAGAACAGCCATGCCATCATCAGGGCACAGACAGAGGCCAAAGGGATAAGCCAAAAGATAACAGGTAAGTTCATAAGGCACGACGATTGAATGATTAGACACGATAGCGACGCGGTTCTCAACGCGTCCGTTTATGATGGCAAATTTAGGAAAAAAAATAATAGGTTGCAACTTTCAAGCACTTAAAAATCAGGATTTTTACAATGTTTGACCTATTGTTTTCAAGAGTTGGCAAAACTGAACAATAAAGCTGCCTTTATTGACAGTGAGCGCTATATATAATTAAGGAGTAGATGAGCACGGACCGCTGTTTAGTTGCAAAGAATCTTACAAAAGTAGTTCACCGTGAGCTTTCATTCTGGAGAAGCGAAGAAGGCACTTTGAGAGAAAATTCTGAGATGAAGTGATCAAAAAGGCTTTCTGACCCGGTCATCTCGGCGTGATGATCAGGTCAGAAAGCCGAGATGACAGGGTCAGAAAGCTTAGATGACAGCATCAAAAAGGTACTTTGAGACATACTTTCAGCAGTTTTTTTATGACTAAAGAGGCTTTTTGAGCGCTAAAGCTCTCGATATTGTTTGTATTTGCCTGACAATCAGTATGTTACAAAAATAAGCTGAGAATCGCAAAATTCAGCGCAAAGGACACCTTGGTGCAGAAAAACGCAAGGAAAAGGGCCGAAAAATGTCAGTTTTCCCAACAGATCTATTTCAGGATAAACTTCTCGGCCACGTGCGCCACACCATCCTCCTCGTTGCTGTAAGTGATGTAGTCGGCCGTGTCCTGTATGTCTTTCGGAGCGTTGGCCATGGCGACGCCGAGTCCTGCGAAGCGTATCATGCTCTGATCGTTGTAGCCGTCGCCGCAGGCGATGACCTCCTCGCGGCGGATGCCGGTCAGTTCAAAGAGACGCTTCAGCGAGTGTGCCTTGTCGATGCCGGGCGGCACGCACTCCAGGAAGAACCCGGCCGAGCGGTAGACATCCATCATGCCTTTGAACGTCCCGGCCAGTTGCAGCTCGAGCTCATGCAGCGGAGCCGGGTCGCCGACGACCAGGCATTTGTTGATCGGGTAGCGGATCTGATGGATGAAATCCGTGTATTCCACGACCGGCATCTTGTTGATGAACGCCTCGTGGAGGACATATTTATTGGCCTTCTTCGTTGCCGCGATCTTCTCGTCCTGATAGGTGAGCATCTCCATGCCGTGTTTCTTGACGGCCTCGTAGAGTGGGGGCACGACCTCAGGATTTAAAGGTTGGTCAAAGACCACCTTGCCCGTAGCGCAGTCGGTGATGCGTCCGCCGTTGAAGGCAAGGATAAAACCTTGGTAAGTCTTCAGGTCCAGTTCCTCAGCGAGTGCCGTGATGCCATAGGTGGGGCGGCCCGATGCGAGTACGATGCGCACGCCCCGCTGTTCAGCTTTCAGCAGTGCGTCGCGCGTGCGGGGTGTCATCTCTTTCTTACTATTTGTCAGCGTGCCGTCGAGATCGAGCACGATCATCTTGTAATCCATGTGCGTATAAATATGTGTTACGGCGAAATCTGGCGTTCCGCCCGTTCTGTTCTCTCACATCGCAAAGTTACGCTTTTCTGCTGATACCGTGAAATGCAAGCCCGAAAATATTGGTGCCGACCCCACATTTATGCGATTCTTGCATCATATCAGCACTTCCGCCGGTCGGTAAATGCCAAATATGTAACATATGTGTACCTATTCTGTAACATGGTTGCAGGCTGTTTCGTTAGAAAAAACCTAACTTTGCAGTGTTATTCCTAATAACGATCAACACAGGTTGTCATCCTACATCAATTATTATACATTTAAAACTCAACCAACCATGCGCAAATCTATCTTATGTAAAATGGCCCTAATAGCATGTTTGCTGTTTCCGGCGATCGGCGTGTTGCAAGGCTCAGCCCTCTACGCCAAGATTGTGAAAGGCACGGTCAAGTCGGCCACTGATGGCGAGCCGCTCACGGGAGCGACGGTAAAGGTCATCGGCACGCAGTCAGGTACTGTGACGGATCTCGACGGACATTTCTCCTTGGAGGCCAATGACGGTCAGACGCTTCTCGTCTCCTACATTGGCTTTGTGCAGCAAAAAGTGAAGGTGGCAGGCAACGACCTCACCATTCAGCTTGCCGAAGAGGCCAACTCGCTCAACGATGTCGTAGTCATCGGCTATGGCGTACAGAAGAAAAAGCTCGTCACCGGCGCTACCCTTCAGGTCAAGGGCGACGATGTGGCCAAACTCAACACCACCAATCCTCTGCAGGCCCTGCAAGGGCAGACCCCCGGTATGACCGTCATCTCGCAGTCGGGACAGCCCGGTGAGGGACTCAAGGTCAACATCCGAGGCATCGGCACCACCGGTTCCTCTTCTCCTCTTTATATTATAGACGGCATCCGCGGCGACATCGCTACGCTCAATCCTGCCGACATCGAGAGCATCGACGTACTGAAGGATGCAGCCTCCGCCGCCATCTATGGTTCGCAGTCGGCCAACGGCGTGGTGCTCGTCACCACAAAGAGCGGTAAAAAAGGCCGCTCGGTGGTCAGTTTTGACGCTTACAAGGGCTGGCAGAAGCCGATCCGCAAGGTAAAGATGCTCAACGCTCAGCAGTACATGACCATCATGGACGAGCAGAATATCAACTCCGGCGGTCAGGCATACGACTGGAAGAGCTACTACACTCAGAAAGACGCTGACGGCAACGTCACCACTTGGGGCATCACAGACCCGACGACCGGTCAGATCTACGACACAGACTGGGTCGACCAGATGTTCAAGAACAACGCGCAAACCGAGAGCTACACCCTTGGCATCACAGGCGGCAGTGGCCGTGGCAACTATGCCATGAGCATGGGATACATGAACCAGGAAGGTATCGTCGGCGGTAAGGATGTCTCTTACTACAGCCGTTACAACTTCCGTGTCAACTCAGAGTACAACGTCATCGACAAATTCCTGAAGGTCGGTGAGCAGGTCTCCTTTATCTATTATAAGAAGCGCGGACTTAACGTCGGCAACCAATACAACAACTCTTTGCGTGCGGCCTTCGCCACATCGCCCTTGGCGCCGGTCTACAGCGACAACGGCGTGTATGGCAGTCCCTACAACGACACCAGCAACAGCCCATGGTACAATGCCGACGGCAATCCTTACGGCGTGATGATGGTCAACAACATCAACAAGTCGCAAAACGCCACTATCACCGCCAACGCCTTCGCGGAGTTTCAGTTCATCAAGAACCTGAAGTTCCGCACGACGCTCGGCGTGAAGTACGACTCCAATGACTACCGCGGTTTCAACCCGCTCTATCATTTCTCGGTCTACAGCTATAACGACACGCGCACGACAGCCAGCCAGAGCAAGAGCGACGGCTTCGGCATCACCTGGACCAACACGCTGACCTACAACTGGACACTCGGCAAGCATTTCTTTGACGCGATGCTCGGCACTGAGGCCTACCGCACCAATGGCAGCAGCCTCTATGCCGCCAACGGTTCCCTGCGTGAGGGCTTCGACACCTGGCCTTATGCCTGGGTGAGCAACGGCACCGCCAAGTCGCAGGAGGAAGGACTCAGCGCCAGCGGTTCGCCTTGGGACGAAGAGCGCATGGTGAGCTACTTCGGCCGTCTGTCGTGGAACTACAAAGAGACCTACATGGCCACGGCCACGCTGCGCTGCGATGGTTCGAGCCGCTTTGCCCGCGGTCACCGCTTTGGCTGGTTCCCCTCGGTGAGCGCCGGCTGGGTGATGAGCAATGAGAAATGGTGGAAGCCTGTCAGCAAGGTCGTCGACTACTTCAAGCTCCGTGGCAGCTGGGGGCAGGTCGGTAATCAAAACATCGGCAACTACATGTATACTGCACCTGTATCCTTCAACAATGTCTACTACAACTTCGGTACGACAAAGGGTTCAGCAGCCGACCAGTGGGGAGCGCGCGTGACGCGTCTGGCCAACGAGAACATTACTTGGGAGACCTCTGAGCAGACCGACTTCGGCTTCGACGCCCGTGTATTCGGCAAGCTCAACGTCAACTTCGACTGGTACTACAAGACCACGAAAGACTGGCTCGTGCAGCCGCCTATCCTCGCCACGGCAGGAACCGGTGCACCATATATTAATGGTGGTGACGTGAAAAACATCGGTGTGGAGGTCGGACTCGGTTGGAACGATCGCATCGGCCGCAATTTCAACTACTTCGTCAACGTCAACGGTGCCTACAACCACAACAAGGTCGGCAACATCCCCAACGAGGACGGCATCATCCACGGACAGACCAATCAGCTCTACGACAACTCTACGGAGTTTTATCGCGCCAGCAACGGCGAGCCCATCGGCTATTTCTGGGGCTACAAGACAGCCGGACTCTTCCAAAATGAGCAAGAGATCAAAGATTGGATCGCCAACGGCAATGGTGTGCTGCAGGCTGATTCCAAGCCCGGCGACGTGAAATACTACGATGTCAACCACGATGGCAAGATCAACGACGCCGACAAGGTCAACCTTGGCAACGGCATGCCTGACTTCACCTTCGGTTTCTCGCTGGGATTCGACTACAAAGGTTTCGACTTCTCCATGACTGCCAACGGCGAGACCGGCAACAAGATCGTGCAGAGCTATCGCAATGTGGGTTCCACCACGGCCAACTACACGACAGAGATCCTCGACCGCTGGACCGGTGAGGGCACGAGCAACAAGATCCCGCGCGTGACCAACACCAACATCAACTATCAGTTCTCTGATCTCTTCATCCACGACGGCAAGTTCCTTCGCATCAGCAACATCACGCTGGGCTACGACTTTGCCAAGCTCATCCACACGTCTTATCTCTCGCAGGCGCGCCTTTATTTCCAGGTGCAGAACGCCTTCACCTTCACTCACTACAACGGCATGGATCCTGAAGTGGGCTACGGTATGGACGGATGGGTCAGCGGTGTGGATCTGGGCTACTATCCACGGCCACGCACCTGTCTGGTCGGTATCAATCTCAAGTTCTAATACCTTTAATCTCAGAAGACAATGAAAACCAAGATATTCACCATCGCCGCCACGGCACTGCTCTCCTTGGGCATGACCTCCTGCGGCAATGATTTCCTCGATGTCTCGTCGAAGACAGAGACGTCGACGGGCAACTACTATAAGAACCAGAGCGACGCCGACCGCGCCCTCATCGGTTGCTACGACGGCTGGCAGGGCACCGTGTCACTCGGTCCGACCTTCACCTTCCAGATGGCAGCAGAGTATATGAGTGACGAGTGCTTCGGTGGTACGGGTGCCAATGACGCCCGCAACTCCCAGGTCGTAGACCGTTTCGACATCAGCCAGGACGTCTCTCAGACCAACATCTACAACGACCTGTGGGAAGACTATTACAAGGCTATCTACAACTGCAATGAACTCTTGCTCAAGACCCAGGGCACGCAGTGGAGCTCCGACGCCGTCAAGGGCCGCATCCTCGGCGAGACACGCGCCATTCGTGCACTGTGCTATTTCGACATGGTGCGTATGTTTGAGCACATCCCTCTGATCACCACGCCTACCGATAAGAACGTTCCTCAGGCCGATCCCGACAGCGTCTATGCGCTCATCGTCAACGATCTGACCTACGCGGCCGACAATATCCCGGCCAGCGCTTACCCCAAGAGTCAGGCAGCAGCCAACGACGGCCGCATCACCAAGTATGCTGCTGAGGCTATGCTCGCCCGTGTCTATCTCTTCTACGACGGCGTTTACAACAACAACGAGCGCAAGGAGATGCCCGGCGGACTGACAGCAGCCAAGGCTCTGGCCGGTCTGGAGGATGTCATTGAGAGCGGAGAATACAGCCTCGTGCCGCAGTTCAAGAACCTCTGGCCAGCTGCCAGCGACAACTGGGTGCAGGAAGCTGCCGGCAACTGGACCAACGACTCGACCTATGCCGGCGACGGCAACAGCGAGACCGTGCTGAGTATGAAGTTCAACTACACCGCTGACTATAACGGTAACACCGGCGGCAACCGCTCCATCGTGATGTTCGGTATGCGCACCGGCGGTACGATCTGTGTGCCCTACGGCCAAGGCTGGGGCGGCGCCACGGTGACCACAGCCACATGGAACGACTTCGCCGCCGGTGACAGCCGCCAGAGTGCGTCGATCATCAACATGGCCCAGGAAGGCATCACGCAGCTCGATGCCTGGAAGAAGGTGGCCTCCGACCAGCGCGAATACACCGGTTTCGCCATCAAGAAATACACGCCTCGCTCGAAGTGGACAAAGGGCGCTGACGGTTCCTGGTCGATGACACACTACTATCAGGGCCTCATGGCCGGTGACTTCCAGATCTCCCAACCGCAGGACTATGTGCTCATGCGCTATTCCGACGTGCTGCTGATGGCTGCCGAACTCGGTTCGCCGAAGGGTCAGACCTATTTCAATGAGGTTCGCAAACGCGCTTTCACGCAGGGCGACGGCACGCTCAGCAACGGCTACCGCGAGCTGCCTGTAACTGAAAGCAACATCCTCAAAGAGCGTAAACTCGAGTTCATCGGTGAGGGCATCCGCTACTGGGATCTGCTGCGCCAGGGTATCGACGTGGCCGCCAACACGATAGCAGCCAGCGGAGAGAAAGTTGTCTCCGGCGGCAGGGAAGAGACGGTGACCATCAAAGCCGAGACCATCAAGAGCAAACGTGGCTTCTGCCAGATACCACTCACTCAGATCCAGCGCTCCAACAACCTGCTTAAGCAGAATGCCGGATGGTAATCCTGGATCAAAAACATTTTCTTTTCACCATCAACTAAGAATGGACTAAATAGCAATCTCATTATGAAAATCAATCATTATATCTATGCCTTAGCAGGGGCGGCACTCATGCTCTTTGGCATGGCAGCATGCTCGCCCGATGACTACGACCTCGGCGACAAGGATGTCATGACGGCTGATCTCGTCGAAGGCCAGGCCTATACCATCACCCACGACGAACAAAACCCTAACATCGTGTACTTGAAGAGCCTCATGGCCGATCGCTATCAGGTCAGTTGGATTGAGCCGCAGGGACGGTCGCAGGAGAAAGACGTCACCCTGAAGATTCCGTTCCCGGGCACCTACGACGTGCTCTTCGGTGTGAACACGCGTGGCGGTTATGTCTATGGCGACACTGCTCACTTCACCGTCGACCAGTTCTGTGCTGATTTCGTCAACAATGAGCTCTACACCATGCTCACCGGTGGCGTCGGACAGAGCAAGACGTGGATTCCCGACAACGGCAACTATGGACTCTGCTCGGGCGAGGTCTCCTATGGCGACCCGTCGGCGACCAATGCCGAGTGGAATAACTTCACGAGCAACTGGGATCCCGCTGCCAACCACGAAGACGAGTCGGGCAACTTCATGAAGAGTTCCATCACCTTCGACTTGAAGAATGGAGCCAACGTGCAGAGTGTGACTTATGATCCTAACGGTGTTGCCAAGGCTCTGTCAGGCACTTATCTGCTCGATCTCGACAATCACAAGATCAATCTGACCGACGTTCCTTTGCTCCACTCGTCCAACTGGGAGAACCGCCAGGACGCCGTAGGATGGCAAAAGGACATCCATATCGTCACGCTGACCAACAACCAGCTGCGTCTCGCCATCCTTCGCAATCCCGACACCTCCGGCGAGGGCAAGTGGTGGCTCTGCTTCAACTTCGTGTCGAAAGACCATGCCGACCACTACGAGGCTCCAGAGGTGGAGGTCTTCCCAACCATGGAAGACGGATGGATGGACTTCGTGGAACCGAAGAACGACCGCATCATCACCTATAAGCTCACCGGCTTTGACTGGTACACCAAGGACGGAAAGGCTAAGGGCGTGACCGCCTTCGACGCTATCGACAACCTTGAGGATGTCACCATCGTGATGAACAGCAGCAACCACAGCTACACGTTCACCGCTCCCGACGGCAACGAGACCAAGGGCAGCTACACGCTGAGCAAGGAAGGCGTCTACACCTTCACGCCCGCTCTGCCCACCTTTGCCATCAGTAAGGACGGTCGCGCTGTGATGACAACCAATAAGAGCAGCCTGCGTATCCTCGGCTTCAGCCAAGAGACCAACTGCAATCCGCAGACCGGTGGACTGGACAATATCGTGTGGGGCGCACGCGAGTACGACGACCAGGGTAAGTTCTATCAGTATATGGGCTATCAGTGGAGCGTGGTACGCGCCGGAGTGGCTAAGACCTATAAGGGTGGTCTTCACCTCTTCACCCCGGATTGGCAGACCCAGCAGAGCGACGACGTGTTTGTCAAGGACGGCTCTGACGGTAGCTATACCTTCACCATCAACGGCAGTTGCGACAATGTCTATGGTATCTATCTCGATATTGAGAAACTGCTCGGTGACCATCCTAACTGCGACGTCGTGGTGAAGGGAATCCAAGCCGACGGTAAGGATATCATCTTCGACGACGCTACCATCGACCGGGGAGCCGGTGACAAGGAGACTACCGCACGTCGCTATATCGTCAATCCTTGGGGTGCCACGGCAGGACTCGCCGCTCAGTGCAGCTTCACCAAGACGCTCTCTGTGACAGTGGACGTGAAGATGGATACCGGTACGCCGTTTATCAAACCGGCAAATGCCAAGGCGCATCATCGTGCCACCCGTGGCCCACGGAAATAAAGACCGTTATATTTTTTCATAGATATTGGATCTAGGCTTCATTCATCAAGTTAGGGAGGACAAAAACGACGTGAGTCGTCGGTTCTCCACGGCTTGAGGGAATGCAGACGGTCCAGCATCAATTGTTAGTGTTACTATAAAGCAAGTTATCATGAAACTGAAATATTTTCCCGGATTGATGGTGATGGCCACCTCGCTGCTGGCCTCCTCACTCATCATCACTTCCTGTTCCGACGATGACGACTACTCGGTGTCGACCACGCCGATCGTCACCTCCATCACCACGGGCGACGCCGCTGTGACGGCTGTCAGCGCTGCCATTGACGGCACCGTTGATGATCTCTCCTCTGCCGATCCGTCGAGTTATGAGGTCGGTGTGATGTATTCCACTGCTGACAATCCCACCGCCGGCGGCACAAAAGTGCGCGGCTCTCTGTCGGCCGACACCATCCGGGCCTGTCTCAGTGGTCTCCACACCGGCACCACCTACCACTATGCCACCTATGTCTGTCTGCAGAACAAGGTATATAAATATGGTGAGGTGAAGACCTTCGTCGCTACCGATGCCGAAGCCGAGACGCTCGATGCCACCGACATCAGCTACACCAAGGCCACCTTCTCAGCTTCTTATTCCGGACTCGACGGCCTCGGCACGGTGGAGAAAGGCATGAAGATCGGAATGAACAAAGACCAGCTGTCTGACGGCCGTGACTTTGATCTCACCACCGTGGGCGGTCTGCTGCCCGGCACCACCTATTATTATAAGGCTTTCGTCAAGGTCGACGACGGATATGTCTACGGACCCGTGAAGCAGCTCACCACCAAGAAGCAGACGATGGAATATGTCGATCTCGGACTTAGCGTTACGTGGGCGAAGTGCAACATCGGCGCAGAGAACGAGGAAGGCGTGGGCGCTTACTTCGGCTACGGCGACAAGACTGCCGAACAGTACTCCAAGGACAACGCTGACTACTCCACCGGTGACATCGCCAACACGGAACTCGACCTCACCAACAACCTCGACATCGACGGCTCGTTTCCGTTCTATTCCCAGATGCCGACACTCGACCAGGTGAAGGAACTCATCGCGAAGACCAAGAAAACCTTCGATACAGTCAATGGCGTGAAGGGCATCCGCTTCACTGCCGGCAACGGCAACTCCATCTTCCTGCCCTATACCGGTTACCGCGACGGCAAGGAGATCATTAATGACGGCAAGGCTTTCTACTGGACCGGAACGGCAAGCAAGGTCGACGGCAACTATGCCAACACACTGACCTTCGACGGAAATGGTATCGTGAAAAACGGTAACTCGCTGCGACACTATGGCGTCTGCCTGCGCACCGTGCGCCCGTATTCCGAGATCAAACCGAACGGATCGGGTAAACTCGTCATCGGCGACTTGGAGAACAACGGCCGTATACGCATCGAGATCTACAACGAGTATGGTACGACGAAGGGCAACTCTGTCATCGATCCTACCTCTATCCGTTTCAGCAACACCATGGCCGTGACCTTCAAGATCAGTGGAATCGATGGCAACTACAAGAGCGGAGCCGCTAAGGAAAACATTGCCGGACTGGAATATGCCGACGCTTCCTGGGATCCGTCACGGTGGTCCGGACTCACAGGTGACAAGTATGACGCCCGCATCACGGGCGACGGTACCTACACCGTTTGGATGGAGACAGGTGGAACGACCGCTGATGGTGCTGTCGTCTTCTGCATCGACATCAACAATCTCGACAACGACCTCGTCGACGCGTCGAAGGTGAAGGCTGAGATCTTGAACATTGCACTCGACACCGATCCGACTGTGGGCATGGACTTCTCCAAGACTGAGTTTGTCAACAAAGACGGTAATGGTACCGACGGACGCATCGAGATCTATAATGAGTACGGCAATACCAAGCAGAAAGGCGTGGACGCTTCCGGTCTTCACTTTGCCGGCAATATGATCGTCAATTTCACGATCAAGGGCATCGACGGCAATCTCAAGGGCGGTGCCGCAAAGAGCTACAAGACAGAGCTGAGCTATGCTGACGCCGACTGGAGTCCCTCTTACTGGGGCGGCAGCAGCTTCGGACGTACTACGGTCAAGGGCGACGGCACCTACTCGGTCTTCGCTACGCTGCCCGGTGAGTGCCAGGGTGCTGTGGTGTGGACTGTTGAACTCTACAACTTGTGGAAAGATCTCGTAGATCCCACTAAGGTGAAGGTCACCATCAACAGCGTGGAGACTCCCGGAAAACTCCATTAATCTTGAAAATAGAATAATATGGAATGGACTGGTGCGTTATCCATAACAACCAGTCCATTCATCTACTTGTAATAGGATAATAAGATTTGATCTGTATGAAGAAACTCTATCTCGCCCTGCTCCTTACGAGCTCTCTCACCACAGCCTTCGCTCAGGAGCATCCCGGCATGAAGACGATGGACCTCACCGCCGCACAGATGGCGCACTATATGGCTCCCGGATGGAACCTCGGCAACACGCTGGAGGCCGGTGACAATGCCAACAATTTCACAAGTAAAGGCGGTACAGCCTCCGAAACGGCGTGGCAACCGACAAAAACCACGCAGCAGATCCTCGATGCCGTCAAGGCTCAGGGCTTCAAAAGCGTGCGCATCCCCTGTGCCTGGGTGATGGGACATATTGCGGACAAGGCTGCGATGACCATCGATCCGGCGTGGATGAATCGTGTCAAGGAGATCATCGGCTACTGCATCAACGCCGGACTCTATGTTGTCATCAACGACCATTGGGATGGCGGTTGGCTGGAATATGACGGATTCACCACGGGTGCTGATGTCAGTGTAAAGAAAGAACAGCTACGAAAGCTCTGGACCAACATCGCCAATGCGCTCAAGGATTATGACGAGCGAGTGATCTTTGCCGGACTCAATGAGCCGGGCGTGGGCGGTGCAAGTCCGGATGCCAGTGGCTCGCTGATGCTGAGCAACCCGTGGAATCCTTCCGACGCTGACCTCATAAAGTTCACTGAGCGCCTCATCGATTACGAGAATGTCTTTGTCGATGCCGTCAGAGCGACGGGTGGCAATAATGCCAAGCGTGTGCTCGTGGTGCAGGGACCGACGACTAACATTGGCCAAACCTGCAAAGCTTTCGATGCCAGCCGCATCAGCGACACGGCTAAAGACCGGCTGATGGTAGAGATCCACTGCTACGACCCGTATAACTTCTGTCAGAACACGGATGCCGCTTCGGCTTATTACTATTGGGTGGGACACGGTCCGAAGCGTGCCACTCACATCTCCACCACGCAGGAGGAACAGTCGATCAAGAATAGTTTTGCCAGTCTCAATGCGGCTTTTGTCGACAAAGGCTATCCTGTCATCCTCGGAGAGTACGGTGCCATCCGTCGTACCTTGTCCGCTTCGGAGGGTACGCAGGCCAAGCACGACGAGAGCCGACAATACTGGTATCAGTTGGTCACCGCGGAGGCCATGCAGGGCGGCGTCATCCCCTTTGTGTGGGATACCAACGCTACGGGTTCCAACACGATGACCATTGTTTACCGCCGCGACGGATCGGTCTGTGACCAATACGATTTGGATGGCATCACAGCAGGCGTCAGTGAGGTGAAGGAAGACTACGAGAGTACTTATCCGGTGCTGCCCACGACTGCCATCAGCCTCGTTTCCACTGAGAAAAGCCATGAGGGCAAAGTTTATGATCTCTGCGGACATATCGTCAAAACCCATGTGAGCAATATCCGGGAGGCTGGACTGCCGAAGGGCATCTACTTGTTTCAAGGCAAGAAATATGTCAAGGACTGAGAGGACAGTTCTATAGGAATCGCAATCAATCATTATCTTTATATCATCATGTACTTCAAGCACAAATACTTGATGTCCGCCCTGATACTGCTCACCAGCATGGGCTTATCAGCAGCGTCGTTTACGCGCAGCGGCAACTTCATCACCGTGGAGGTAGCCCATCCCGGTCCCAACGATCCGCAATGGGTGCGCCTGCAGGTCATCGGCAAGAAAATCATCCGTGTGGAGGCTACCCGCGAGAAGACTTTTCCCGAGAAGCAGAGTCTTATCATCGTGAAACAGCCGATGCCTGCCTTCAGTTACTCGGTATCAGAGGACAGCCGAGACGTGAAGATCAACACGTCGGCGGTCGTGGCAAAAGTCGACAAACAGACGGGACTCGTCCGCTTCTACGATGAGAACGGCAAGCAGATCCTTGCCGAGGACACCGGTGGCAAGCAACTCTTCCCCTACACGGTGCCGGAGCGCGAGATTGGTGTGGACAGCCATCTCACCGATGTGCAAAAGCACGGGTGGACGTGGCTGCTGCGCTTTGCCGACAACAAGGGCGAAGCTCTCTATGGACTTGGACAGCACCAGGCCAACGAGCTGAACATGAAGGGGCTGAACGAGGAGCTCTATCAGTACAACACCAAGGTCAGCGTGCCCTTTGTGGTGAGCAACAAAGGCTATGGCATCCTGTGGGATTCTTACAGCTATTGCCGCTTTGGCAACCCCGGTGAGAACCTGCCGTTGAACCGTGCTTTCCGTCTTTATGACAAGAACGGAGAGGCAGGAAGCCTCACCGGTACCTACACCGACCGTGACGGAAAGACCATCACATGGGCCGAGGACAGCATCTGCTATGAGGTGAGCCTGCCTGCTTTGGCACTGAAGCGCAACAGCGACGGCGACATGAGCCATCTGCCTGCCGGTTTCAAACTCAACGGTGCCCATGTGACCTATGAAGGATACCTGGAAGCACCCGCCGACAACGACTATCATTTCAATCTCTACTACGCCGGATATACCAAAGTATATGTCGACGGCAAGGAGGTAGTGCCCGAACATTGGCGTCAGGCATGGAACCCCAATGCGTGCCGGTTCAACGTTCCGATGAAAGCCGGACAGAAGGTGAAGCTGCTCATCGACTGGTTGCCCGACGGCGATGTGTCGTATTGCGCACTGAGAGTAGCGCCTCCGTGCAGTGAGGAACGCCAGCAGCAACTGACCGTGTGGAGCGAGATGGCCAAGGATCTCGACTATTATTTCATTGCCGGAAACACTACCGACGAACTCATCCACGGCTACCGCACGCTGACGGGTAAGGCACAGGTGTTGCCGAAATGGGCATTAGGATTTTGGCAGAGCCGGGAACGCTACAAGACCAGCGGCGACATCGAGCAGACGCTCGCGGAGTTCCGGCGTCGTCATATCCCCGTGGACAACATCGTGCAGGACTGGAACTACTGGGCCGACGACCAGTGGGGCAGCCATCAGTTCGAGGCTTCGCGCTACCCTAATCCGCAGGCTATGCTCGACAGCGTGCATCAGATGCATGGACGCTTCATGATTTCAGTGTGGCCAAAGTTCTATCCCAACACGAAAAACTACCAGGAGCTCGATGCCCACGGATGGATGTATCATCAGAGTATCGCCGATTCCATTCGCGACTGGGTGGGTCCCGGCTATATGAACTCGTTCTACGATGCCTATGCCGAAGGTGCCCGCAAGATATTCTGGCGGCAGATGGACGAGAATCTCTACTCGAAATATCACTTTGGCATCGATGCCTGGTGGATGGATGCTTCAGAACCTAATGTGCGCGACTGCACGCCGATGTGGTATCGCAAGGCGCTCAGCGGCCCGACAGCCATGGGCTCTTCGACCGAGTACTTTAACGCTTACTCACTCGCCAACGCCGATGCCATCTACAATGGACAGCGAGAAGTAAATCCCAACCAGCGCGTCTTCCTGCTCACCCGTAGCGGTTTTGCCGGTGAACAGCGCTACTCCACAGCAACGTGGAGCGGTGACATCGGCACACGATGGGAAGACATGCGCGCGCAGATGACGGCCGGACTGAACTATAACCTTGCCGGACTGCCCTTCTGGGGGATGGATCAGGGTGGCTTCTCGGTGGAGAACCGCTATGTCAAAGCCCAACAGCTCTATGATCAGACCGGTGAGGAAAACGCCGACTTGAAGGAGTGGCGTGAGCTGCAGACCCGTTGGAATGAGTTCGGATGCTTCATTCCGCTCTACCGTACCCATGGTCAGTGGCCGTTGCGTGAAGTTTGGAATATCGCGCCGGAGTCGCATCCTGCCTACAAGGCTATAGTGTGGTATGACCGTCTGCGCTATCGGCTGATGCCCTATATCTATTCTCTGGCCGGTGCCGTGCACTTCAGTGACTATACGATGATGCGTGCACTGGTGATGGACTTCAATGGCGATGACAAGGTATACAATGTCAAGGATCAGTGGATGTTCGGTCCCTCGCTGATGACTTGTCCCGTGGCGAAGTATCAGGCACGTAGCCGCGAGGTCTACCTGCCCGCTCAGCGTGGTTGGTACGACCTGCTCTCGGGTAAGCATTATGGCGGTGGGCAGACCATCACGGCCGATGCTCCCTTGGAGCGCATTCCCGTTTTTGTGCCGGAGGGCAGCCTGTTGCCTGTGGGACCGGAGATGGAATGGAGTGACGAGAAGCCTGCCGAGACCATCGATCTCTATGTCTTCGCCGGGCGTGACGGCAGCTTCACGCTCTATGAGGACGAGAATACCAACTACAACTACGAGGAGGGCCGCTATGCCACCATCCCGATGACATGGAACGAGCGCCAGCATACGCTGACCATCGGTGCCCGTAAGGGATCCTTCAATGGTATGCTGAAGAGCCGTCAGTTCAATATCATCGTTGTCAGTCCGACGCATGTCCAGGGTATCGACATCGATCATGCGGCCAAAGGTAAGGTGGTCAAATACAATGGCGCCCGCGTGGCGGTGAAGCTATAAGGGCCATAGACGCTGGGGGAATAAGCGCCGTTGTGGGGCTATGTTAGCTTCGGCTAAGTTCCTGAAAGTTGTTTCACGGTATATAAATAAAGGAGGGAGACGGCATTCGTTAGTCGTCTCCCTCCTTATTATATATAAGGTGATGCACACCTTTGAGTAGCTCACCTCTTTTTCTCGTTACGCTTTTGGGGTATCTTTCAGCGTCATGGCGCTGTCGCTCTTGATGTGCACGTCGCGCTGCGGATACGGCATCTCGATCTGATGCTCGTTGAGCGTGTTGTACAGTGCCTCGTAGATCTCACCCGTGGCGTAGATCTGTTTGCGTGAATCGACCCATGCGAGCACCTTGAAGTCGATGGAATTGTCGCCAAAGTTGACGAAGACCGTATTGATATATTTGATGTAGTTCTTCCGCTCGATGCGCTTCACGGTAGCTGCGATGAGTTCTTTTACCTCTGCGGCATTGGTACCGTAGGCCACGCCGACGGGGATGACAGCGAGCTCGTAGCCGTGGTTCTTCGTCAGGTTCTTGTAGTTCTTGGTGAAGAGTTGGGAGTTTTGGAACGAGATGATGCTGCCGTCAAGGGCTTCGATCATCGTCGAGGTGTAGGAGATATTGCGTACGGTGCCGCGCGTGCCGTCGATGCTCACATAGTCACCGACGCGGATACGGCCTGCCATCAGTGAGATGCCGTAGTAGATATTCTCCAGAATGTCCTTCATGGCGAAACCGATACCTGTGGACAAACCGGCGGAGATAGCCACGATCCACGAGTTGTCGATATTGAAGATCTTCATCGAGATCAACAGCCAGATGCCCCAGACAAATACCTGAATGACGTTACGCCACATGGCCGTACGGCTTACCACAGCCTGCGGATCTTCTCGCCGGTTCTCCTCGGCGGCGCGGTCGTGCTCGCTCTGCGCAAAGTGGTGGTGGAGCAGGTTGAGCGATGTATGGCTGATATAGGAGAAGAGATAGAAGAGGATCACCACCTGCACGGCTTTGAAGATGGAGAAGGTGAAGTTCTTCGTGTCGATCAGTCGCATGCTGAAGATTTGTAGCGTGGTGTCGCTGAGATTGAACACGTCAGCCGCCCAATAGATCGACAGGATGATGGACAGTGCACCGGAAATCGGCAGCAGGGCATAGTAGAAGAAACGGAAGAGCCACGTGCGCATGATCGACGTATCCTTGTCGAAGAAGCGATGGCGGGGATTGTTGCCGTAGCCCTTGAGCAGCGATGACACGCAGGTGATCGTCAGGATACAGGTCAGCTGCATCGTCCACCATATCAAGGCCTCGACGGAGAGCAGTGTGTAGCCGACAAGTGAGGCCACCACACTGAAGACAAACACGATAAGCGACATCGTGGTGTAGAACACGTCGCTCTTGGGCAACCGCTTCTGATAGTGCTTCACCACACGCCATTGCCACACAGCGCAGATGAGCAGCATCGGGGGGAAGACGAGGTTGACGAGTGTGTTTGGGATGAGGATGATGCGGAACACGATGACCAGGAAGCACACCGTCAGCACGGGGGCGTAGATGCGCAGTCCGTTCTTGATCTGCACGCCATCGAGTCGGATGAGCAACGAGAGCAGGATGGCAGCCATCAGCCACGCAAACTCCATGAGCAGACCGGTGGCCATGACAAAGAAGTTCTGAGCCACGGCCTGACGCAGCAAGCCCAGCATCAGCGCAAAGGTGATCACCGTCGTCGTGGCGATGATCGTGCGGCGTTTAGCGGTGAACGAGGCTTTGGTGCGGATCATCTCCAAATTGTCAGCATCCTCTCCGGATAGCTGCTTGGAACAGTCAGACACCGATGATGCTTGGATGCTCGCCTTGCGCTTGTCGAACCAGTGGAAGAGGAAGTCGATCTTGCCGTGCTTGACGAGGTAGGTGAAGATAAAGCCGATGATGAGATAGTTCAGGCCTACGGCGATCAGCACACCGATGAACAGTGCGATGAAGAAGCCTAAGATGACCCTTCCGTCCCATTCCGAGAGCGCATGATGTATCGGCCGGTATTTCATCAGCACAGAGGTGAGCGTGAGGTTGTATTCCTTGCTGAGGTTGCGAAGGATGGCGATATAGTTCTCGCCGCCATTGTTGAAGATGCTCCGTTGTATCTCGCCGTAGCGCATGTTGGCATAGTCGTTGAGACTCTTGAGCCCCTGCTCCGTCTGGTTATACAGCGTGATGTATTGCTTCATCTGGTCGTTGTTGTCGGACAGTGTACGCCGGATATGGATGGCGAGCGTCAAACACACGTTGCGGTCGATCTTGGCCTTGGGCGTGAGCGCACCGGTGTACATGTTGCTCAAGTCGTTGATCAGACTGTCATAACGGCTGACCTCGGTATTGGTGTTGGTGATATAGTCACGGAAGGGTGCCGCGTTGTTGCGGAACTGCTTATACTGTTCCGTGGCTGCGTGGCAGGCGTAGGTAAGGTCAAAGATGTTGCCCTCCTTTTGAGAATAGAGCATCAGTGCGTTTTGCTGGCTTTGGTTGCCCACAGTGATCAGTTCCTTGACAACCATCTGCTGCTGGAGTCGCAGGTCGTTCTGCTGTTTGTCGAGGTCGTGACGATAGGTGTTGAGCTCTTGACGCAAGATGGACAGCGAACTGCTGATGTCGCGCTCCTTGAGTACGGCATGGCTGGGTAATGCCATGAGCAGTAACACTGTGAGGATGAGGCAATGGATATATTTCTGCATATTCGGTCGTGTGTATTGTCGCACAAAGGTATAAAAAGTAACTGTATGGAGACATTTTGGCGCGGTTAAAGAAAGTTAACAAAGTGACAACTTTGGAGTATTTTTAGTATTTTTGTGTTCGAAGATTTGAATACAATATTGAGTTTACAGGATTACGTTTGTTACTTTGATGTACAGCCCTATTTGGAATTCCTATATGCCGGCGTAATTCTTCAATAGGATCTCAGATAACTCAATAGCCGGCAGGGGGTGGCATTTCGTAGTCCACCCCCTTTTGTTTACCCTTGATTTTTATGGATGAAGAGTGGCGCGCAAGGATGGATAGTTGCATGAAGGGGCGCGGAATGTGGGACGGCGGTGATACAGACACTGGTAATAGCCCCCGGTATTCTAATGCAAGGAACAATAAAGGATGAGCGGCAAAGTCGCTTGTGATAGGTGTTAGAAGTACGTGCGTCTCGCGCGCGTATTATATATAAGGTGTAGGACAAGGAGTCTGTAAGGTGCAGAACTAAATGCATATAAAGTGTATCGTCAAGGATGGAGCGAAGAAGAAAGGAAGAAGAGAGGGATAGAAGGCTGTAGGACAGAGGCGCTGACGGTGGAAACAATGCAAGAAGCGGCTTTGAAGACAGGAACAAGAAGGAAAAAAGCTGTGGTTAACTTTTGTTTGCAGTTTGTAAGGTATTGACTATCAATGTGTTTCAAAAAAGTTACAAGTTAGACTTAAAAAAGTTGCTAAAAAAGGAACAACGTATTGAAAAAATGCGTACCTTTGCAGCGTTGTTAATAAACAAATGATTGTTTTACAGATTTAAAAAGCAAAGAAAATGAAGAAATTAGTTTTTATGTTCGTAGCTATCGCAGCTATGTCTTTCGCATCTTGTGGTAATAAGAACCAGAGCGCTGCTCCTGCAACTGACTCTGACACTACAGCAGTTACTGACACTGATAGCGCTGCTGCTCCTGCAGACTCTGCTGCTGCTCCTGCAGACTCTGCTGCTGCTCAGAAGTAATCGTTAGCTCGAACTGAAAAATGAGAGAATGCGCCCGAGGCTATAGTCCCGGGCGTTTTTTTGACTTTGTCCCATTGGTGCCCTCGGTCTGCTGCCTTCGTGACGGGCATGCGGTCCTCGGACATGATCTCGTCAAAGTGCAGTGATATTGTGGAAGCACACGTCGCACATGTATGTGTCCCTTTGACATGTACGACGTTCATGGTTGCTAGTTTGCCCCCAAAGGCTTGATGCGTATCAACTTTTAAGGGTAAAAGCAAACAATCGGCTGATACATTGTCTTTCTTTCCTTCTTTGGCCATACCTTTGCAATGTAAATAGTAAACAGGAAATATTAGGAAGGAGTACTAAGACATGGTAACGATTATGATTGTCGTGACAGCTTCCATCGCTATGATTGCACAGGCTGTCACCTTCATCAATGACTTGAGAAAAGACTAAAGCGAGAAGTCTGAACCTTCGTGTTCGGTGCGCCTGAATGGCAATAGGTTGTTGAAAACCTCCTTCAAAGGCCGTCGTGAGAAAGCTTAGAAAAGAAGTCAGGCCTCTCATTGACCATTTCCCATTGTTTGGGATTGGTTGGTGAGAGGCCTGATGTGTGCTGATGCTATGGCATTGTCATGGTGTTTTACGTTGTGTCGTCATAGGAATCAGCCTTGCTGATTTAATAAATTCAAGGTAGAATATCCTCGTAGCATTTGCTGTTATAAACAACTTTTATCCATCAGATTTGTATCCGTCACTTTGTCTTCTTCAAAATTTGAATAAAACGAATCTTTACAAAAGGGCATCACCGCGGAGTCGTGATCCAGAGAGCAGGGAAACTTGAAAATGAGAAAAAACAAAGATGAGTCATCGATTTTTTCCGGCTTATGTTGTCAAAGTACCTTTCTGATACTATCAGAAAGGCTTTCTGACTTGGTCAAAGTGCCTTTCTGACCATGTGATCTTACCGAGATGACAGCATCAGAAAGGTTTTCTGATAGGCAACATCGACAGAATTTCATGGTAAAATGACTGTTTTCTTGGAGGGGGAAATTGCCATATGTTTGTATTATTCTGTGTATCAGTTACTTATAAAATAGCTCTCAAAAATCGCGAAATTGGGAGCGACATAGTGGTTGGTTCAGAAAATCGCAAGGAGAAGGGCGGAAAAATGTCAGTTTACTCAACAAAGAAGATGAAAAACGATATACGGCAAGAGATCGTCTTGTTAACTCATGCAACAGTATATGTTTGTAGAATCGCCGTTCCCAAACAAACAATAACTGACCCACACTAATTTTCTGCCAAGGTGCTCTTGAATATTGATACTTTTCTTTTATCAATAATTTGAGAATTATGGAAATCCCTGCGCTTCACTGGGATTTCTCACCTTGTTTACGCCAAGGCGCAATATGGTGAACAGCTCTTTTCTCTTTCCTGTCGCTTGTTCGTTTGCAGCTTGCTCATATTACTCATATAACTCTGTGTACTCTATAAGGCAAACCCTTTTTCATGTCCTCTGCGTGAGAGATATTCGCTGGACAGTTATTAGGTGAGACAAATGCGTTAAATATGCTAAAAAGCGATTTGCGAATGATTCAACATATTCGTAAATCGCTTATTTTTGTAAATGGAATGACGAAAGTCATGAAGTGAGTTCTCAACAATATATTTCCTTAAAGTCTAATGTCCTATGATGAGAATTGGTATTCCAAAGGAGATTAAGCAGGGTGAGAGTCGTGTAGGCATGACTCCTGCTGGTGTCGCCGAGTTGATCAAACACGGTCATAAAGTCTTTGTACAGCATACAGCCGGGGAGGGTAGCGGTTTCCCCGATGCGGCATATGAGCACGTAGGTGCAGAGATACTGTCGACAATAGAGGATGTCTATGCCCAGTCGGAGATGATCATCAAGGTTAAGGAACCTATCGAACCGGAGTATGCCCTGATCCGTAAAGACCAGTTGGTCTACACCTACTTCCATTTTGCCAGCGACCGGCCGTTGACTGAGGCAATGATCCAGAGTGGTGCAGTGTGCCTGGCTTACGAGACGGTGGAGGAAGCCGACCACAGTCTGCCGTTGCTGCGCCCGATGAGCGAGGTAGCCGGACGCATGGCTGTTCTCAATGGAGCCTATTATCTTCAGAAGACGAAAGGCGGAAAAGGCAAGCTCATCAGTGGCGTGCCCGGCGTGAGACCGACGAAAGTGCTTGTCCTCGGCGGTGGAACTGTCGGTGAGGCCGCCGCGCGTATGGCCGCGGGTATGGGCGCTGATGTCGTGATCACGGATATCTCTCTGCCCCGTCTGCGTCAGTTGAGCATCGAGTTGCCGGCCAATGTGACGACACTCTACTCTTCTGAGCACAACATCCGGCAGGAGTTAAGAGATGCAGATATCATTATCGGCTCGGTGCTTGTCCCCGGTGATAAGACACCGCATTTGATCACACGCGACATGCTCAGCCTGATGGAGCCGGGAACGGTGTTGGTGGATGTGGCCATCGACCAGGGAGGTTGCTTCGAGACGTCTCATCCGACGACACACGCCGAACCGGTTTATACTGTAGACGGCATCGTGCATTACTGTGTTGCGAATATCCCTGGTGCCGTGCCGAACACGTCGACACTGGCACTGACCAATGCCACATTGAAATACGCTTTGCAATTAGCTGATAAGGGCTGGCGCAAAGCTTGCGAAGATAATCCTGCCCTGCGCAAAGGCCTGAACATTGTTGAAGGCAAGGTGGTGTTTAAACCAGTTGCTGATGTGTGGGGTTTGAAATATGAGCAACTCGCCTAATTGGAACTAATTATATATCCTATTTTTCGAAAGGAATCTATACAGTTGCTCCTTCGGGAGCTTCGGTTGAGCTTAGACATAAAGAGTTATGTCGGCAAGGAATTCCTAATAAACAATTTAAAGAATTATCTGAAGGAGTGACGACGCGATGTTGTTGCTCCTTTTCTTGGGTTTTATGGGCCTCCTTCGTGTCCTCTGTGTCTCTTGTGTGAGAGTTAATCGCTGAATGGTTATCCCATAAAAAAAGCAGTGATCATTGTGGGATGATCACTACTTTATGGCTTTTCTCCTATAATGACTTTATAGTCTTGCTAAGAAAACGTTATTATCTTGCTAAAAGGCAATCAGCTTCGGGCTGATCTTCTTATCAATGATGGCTCCGTTGATAGTCAGCGGAGCACATACTCCCCTTGCTTAGAAGTTCTCGGCCTTGAGCTCGAAGAAGCTCTGCGGATGCTTGCAGACAGGGCATACCTCGGGAGCCTTGGGACCAACGACAACGTGTCCGCAGTTACGGCAAACCCAGATGGCATCACCGTCGCGGCTGAAGACGAGAGCATCCTCGATGTTCTTCAACAGCTTGCGATAGCGCTCCTCGTGTGTCTTTTCGATGGCAGCGACAGCACGGAACTTGTAGGCAATCTCTGTGAAGCCTTCCTCCTCAGCTTCCTTAGCCATGTGGGCGTACATGTCAGTCCACTCGTAGTTCTCACCCTCGGCAGCAGCCTTGAGGTTCTCGCGTGTGCTCTTGATGTCGCCACCCTCGAGATACTTGAACCACAGCTTAGCGTGCTCCTTCTCGTTCTGAGCAGTCTCCTCGAAGATAGCTGCGATCTGCTCGTAGCCATCCTTACGTGCCTTGGAAGCGAAGTAAGTGTATTTGTTACGTGCCTGGCTCTCACCAGCGAAAGCCTCTTGGAGGTTCTTCTCTGTCTTTGTTCCTTTCAGTTCTTTCATAATGTTTTTGATGTTAATGGTTGTGTGGCATTGCCACGTGTTGTGTTTATATTGTTATAATGCAAAGATAAGCGTCTTTTTCGGAATATCCAAAATAATCATGACTAAGCTTTCATAACTATTGTTAATAACCATAACGGTTTACTGCTCACGAAACATCCGCAGTACATCGCAGTGCGAGACGTAACGGTTTGACTGATAGGCGGGATTGAGCGCGAGGAAGTTGTTGAGTTGTGCCAGTGCCTTGTACTGTCTTGTCTGCTTTTGGAAGTTGACTTTTTCACCCGGATAGATGAAGGGATAGCCTTCGGCGGCGTTGTCGCGACGGATGAAAGCCAGGGCGTAGAGACTGTTGAACTGCAGATCTTTGCCGCCTTTGAGTGAACTCTCCCCTAAATAGTTGATGGCGTCGAGGATCAGATCGCGGTCGCCGGTGCGTACCGTGTCCATGCAACTCCAGTCGTAATGGGTGAGATACCAGCAGTCGCCTTCGTAGCTGGCCTGATAGAGCATGGAGGCGAGATCGTAAGCCAGACGGGCACGCAGTGTGTCGCTGCCTGCGTTTTGGTAGCGGTGTTGCAGGTTGGTGATGTCCTGACAGAAGTTCAGTTTCTGATTACCGGTGATGGCGACGGAGCGAGGACCGGTTTGCAACGTGTCGGCGATGATCTGATGCACGAACCAGCGCGGTTGCTGATAGTTACGGCGACCGATGTATCCACAGATATTCGAGTTGTAGATGAAGTCGGTGCTTACCTTTTTGAGATAAGGTATTGCCTCTTCAAAGCGGTTCATGGCCATGAGACGTGTGCCGAGGAGTTCGTTGTAGTAGTCGTCACTCTGGTAACTGCTCTTGCAGGCAGCGTCAGCGAGCGGGCTGTCGGCGTGCTGCGCGTGGAGATAAGCGACGAACAGCTTGAGTGAGTCGACAGAGAGTTGCTGCAAAGCATCGTAGTAGTCACCCGACCAGTCCGGCAGGCAGTCGTAGCTTTTCGTCTCTTGAAAGTAAGTAGGGACATGCTTCCTTGTGCTCGGCAGTGTGCCGGCATTGTCGTGGTTGTCCATATTGGCGAGCATGGCGAGGGCGAGATAGCCATTACCCTGCTTTTGCAGTTCTGGCACAAGATGGTTGTAGACCATGCGTTGCAGCATGTTGGCGAAATAGGTATCCGCTACGTAGGTGTTGCCCTGCTCGTCCTTTGTTTCTGCCTGCTTGCTCATGTTTCGCATCCATGCGATCTCTTTGATGAGCCGGTTTTGCTGACCGTTGTCTATCTTCTCAGTGTAGACGCTGTTGATGTCCGCGATGGCGCGAGCGTTGTCGTGCATGCGTTGTGTACCTTCGGCAGTGATGGCCTGGGCGAGCGAAGTCTTAGCTGCGCTGTAGTTGCCGAGGAGGAATTGCAGGGCGCCGGTGGCCTCGTACCAGAGCGCCGGCGTTGTGGTCTTGCCCTCTTTCAGCACTTGTGCGGCGAAGGCAATGAAAGCCTGGACTTCATCTTTATAGATTACGCGGGCACCCACTTCCTCGATGGCTTGGGTATATTCCTTCTTGGTCCATTGTGCCTTGTCGGTGTCAGGGACGAAAGCCGACGGGCGGGTGTAGACATCCTGTGTCTCCTGCACGTTGTTGACAAAGTCCTGCACGAGATAGGGCAGCACACGGCTGTTGGCATTGCGGGCATAGATGGCTTTGATACCACTGAGATTGCGGTAGTGGCGCACGCACCAGCGCATGCTCTGCCGGTCGTTTTGTCGGGCGTAGATCTCTAATGCGTCACGCTGCTTACCGGTCTTGAGCAGTGCGCGGGCATAGATGTTCTCCATCATATCGCGGTAGACGCTCTGTGGCATACGGTTAGACGTAGCCTTCCAGTAGCTGATGTTCTGGATGTTGTTGCCCAAGAGCATGTTGGCGCGCATGGCGAGCAGACGTTGTTGAGCCGACAGTCTGTGTCCACGATAAGCCTTTGCGGCAGCGAGCATCTGCGTGAGCACCTGCTTGCGTTGCAGCAGTTGCTTCCGCGTAGGATAGTCCCAGGTGTCAGTGAGATCACTGCTGATCTTGAGATATTTATTGAGCCAGCCGAGATAGCGCACCATCTCATAGTCCTTCTTCTGCCGTGCCAGCTTCATGATAAAGGTGGGCGCGTCGGTATCGGTCTTCCTGTCCCAACCGTTGACATAGCTGTCTACACGGCCGTTGGTATACTGTTTCCAGAAGTCGTTGATGGCTTTGAGCTGTTTGTTCTCGGTCTGTTGCTGTGCCGACTCCACGCACATGAGGTAATAGTTGTACGTAGGTTTCTCGGACACGCAAGCCAATGATCTGCCGACAGACATCAGCAGGAGGCTAACGATGATAAATCTTTTCATAATCAGAAGCTTGGAATCTTTTTATGTTATTGGTTTGCAAATCATAGAGTATAATCTCGTCATGCGCGTCAGGACGCAGTTCGCTGATGGTCTGATGCGCTTCGAGGATATGCCGGAGGTCAGCGCTGCGACTGAGAATCTTGTCACCCGGTAGAATCGGATAGTCGTCGTCGCTGTGGAGGATGCCGACGAAATGCCCGCCACGGAAGAGCACACGCCAGGAGAAAACGGGGTAGGCGGTGGATAAGGGCAGCTGATAGGTTGCGAGATTGTGCAGGTAAGGCTTCACGTCGGCAATGTTGAGAATGGGGTAGCGGTTGTTGATGTCGCGCACATCACCGGTGTTGTACGCCATCAGCACGCCACGGTCGGCGGGCGGCACGGGCTGTGTGAGCTGATGAAAGCGGATGGTGGTCGACAACTGTAGCCGTTGCTTATGTGCCAAATCGCGCAGGGCAGAGAGAAAATCGAAGTAGGTGCGTCGTGTGGTAATCGTCCAGTCACAGTCGATCTGCAGTTCGTTGATCGGTCCGAGCTGTAGCGCACTTGTCATCTGTCCGACGCGTTGCAGGATCTTCTCAGCCAGGTCCTTTGCCCCAATGTGACTTTGCCCGATTGCCTTCATGCAGTCGTTAGTGATGTAGACCGCCGGTGTCACCGTCACGCCTTTGGGCACGCGCCCCACGACGCTGACGCTGGCGTTGGGCATGGGCGTACCATTGGTCATCACCACGTCGAAGTATCGCAGATAGATATGGGTGACATGCTTGTGGCGGATGAATGCCGCCACGGCCGAGTCGTTGGGCGAGAAGGTCGTCTGCCAACAATAGACGGAGCGTCGGGGCTGAGCCGTACTCTCCTTTCCCCGACATCCTGCCAGCATCACGATCAGCAGCGATGCTAACAAGAGCGCACTGATGGCAAATGATCTTTTCTTGTTTATGTCTTTTAGCTTTATGGGCACAAAGATATAACAAAGAAATGAACCCGCAAAGAAAGCCAAGGCTTATTTTTCCGTCTTGCCTACGTTGCGGTAGATCTTAAAGCCGGGAGCGGCAATCGTCATGCTCATCAGCGGACAGAGATAGCTGAATCCGAGTGCCTTGCCGATGCCCATGAGTGCAATGCCGATGGTCGCCACAGTGGTCCAAGAGCTGCCTGTCATCACAGAGACAAAGCCGCTGATGACACAACAGCAGAGTAGGAAGACATAGGGATAGATGATCTTCATGCCCCAATAAATCAGTGTGGGCACCACACCGCTGACGGTCCATGTGCCGGAGAGCAGGCCGATGAGCAGCAGAATGACGATGGCTGTTCCTACACTGCCGATGGAGTTGCTGATCTCTGTCTCCAAGATCTTCCAAGGCACGTGGAAGCCTAACACGGCAATCAGGCCGCAGACACCCGTAGAGAGGATCAGTACCAGCTGACTGCCGCCGGACAGCGCGTCTGTTCCGTAGACGTGGATGACAATACCAAGAAACGCCATCAGGAAGATGACAGGGGTGAGGGAAAGGACGTACTTCATGGAATGTTGAGTGTTGAATGATGAATGAAGAATTATCTCAGCGTTGAATGTTGAGTGATGAATCATTCAACATTCAACACTTCTCCATGTGGTAGCCCAATGATTTCAGTTCCAAGGCAGCCCCCATCAAGTACATCTCGTGGAGCGCGGCGATGAAGGCACGGAAAGCGTCCGGCGTTCCCGGCTCCACATGAAGGTGGCTGATCGTATTGTAAGTACGTGCGGCACACTCGCCGACGGTCTGCTGGAGCTTCTCGCCTTGATCGGGGGAGAGATGAAGAACCTGCCGGCGGATGTAGTCGTCGAGATGATCGAAGTCAGTGTTGAGGATCATCATCTTGTAGAGGTCGGGAACATGGCTGTAGCGCTCCCAGTCCTCATCCCAATAGTAGGCGATCGCCATACCGATATACATCACCCAGCCGAGCGCCACAGTGGGGTAGTGGTTCCACTCGCGCAGAGCGTCGGGCAGATAACTCTCGCCGATGGTTGCCCACAGCGCCTCGATGTCCGGTGCTTCGGGAAAGTGCTTGTCGATGAGATCGTGGGCTTCGAGATAAGCCGCAAGGTCTTTGTGAAAGGTTTCCTCAAATTCTTTTGTTCTGTTCTCTTCCATGGTCTTGCTACCTTTCTTTGTTGTATAGAAACAAATATCGGGAGGGTCATTACCTTCCTGTTGCTTCGTTTAGGCTTCAGCGCCTAAGATCTGCTGTGCATGTTCCTTCACCTTGATCTGCTTGGGACGGAAGATCTCGGTGATCACACCGTTCTCATCGGTCACGAAGGTCGTACGGAAGGTACCCATCGTGGTCTTTCCATACATCTTTTTCTCGCCGTAGGCACCAAGAGCCTCCACGAGTCTCTTTTCTGTATCAGCGATGAGCGGGAAGGGCAGGCTGTATTTTGCGATGAACTTCTTGTGGCTCTCTGCACTTTGAATGCTCACGCCGACGACGGCATAGCCTTTGTCGAGCATCGACTGATAGTTGTCGCGCAGGTTGCAAGCCTCGTTGGTGCATCCCGGCGTAGCGTCGCGCGGATAGATATAGAGTACGAGCTTTTTGCCTTGGAAGTCGCTCAACTTCACTTCATTGCCGTCCTGGTCAATTCCCAGGAACTCCGGCAGTTTATCTCCTATTTCCATAATAATAATGTGTTATTGTGTTATTGTGTTATTGTCTGTCAGCTGTATGAGAGAGAAGGGACCGCCGTCGCCTTGGAAGCCAATGCGGTTGGCGGGTACCTGACAACAATACTCAAAGAAGGCAATGCACCACGAAAAGACGATGACGCCGATCAGTGGCCAGTGGTTACTGATGTGTGCCTGTTGCAGTTTCAGATGGCCATACCAAACCAATGTCATAAAGACATTGCTGCATAACAGCAATGCGATAGTAGATAATCCGCGATACACTTTCTTTGCCGGTTACTTGTTGCTTGTAGCGTTCTTCGCGTCGCTGATGACAGAAAGAACCACGTACCATGCGATGATAATCGCGAAAGCATATTCACGGAAGATGATCAATAGCGGAATGCAAGTGATGAGGAAGGAGTAGCGGAGCTCGTTGCCTTTCCATCCCCAGTGCTTGAATTTCAATGCAAACATCGGGATCTCAGCGATGAGCAGCCATGAGCTGACGAGCATGAGGGCGATGAGTGCTACGGACATATACGGCGACAGCGTCTCCCAATGCTTGGCGCTGAGGATCAGAGAGCCCCAAAAGAGTGCGTTGGCAGGTGTCGGCAATCCGATGAAACCCATGGCCTGACGCTCATCGAGATTGAACTTTGCCAGTCGAAGTGCTGAGAAGGCAGCCATGATATAGGCTACGAAAGCCACATAGTCGCCTACCGGCTGCAGCCAAGAAGGGTAGTCCATCACGAGCAACTGGGAGAACAGCATGGTGGAGGGCGCTACACCAAACGTCACATCATCGGCCAGCGAATCCAGTTCCTTACCGATAGGTGAGGGCACATGCAGCAGACGGGCACTCATACCATCGAAGAAGTCAAAAACGGCCCCGATGATGATCCACAGCAATGCCAGTTCCGGGTCGTGAAAAAAAGCAAAGCACGTAGCGATGCAGCCCGAGATGAGGTTGCAGCAGGTCAGCGTGTTGGGGATATGTTTCTTGATATTCATAGTGAATACTAATTCTGTTTGTCTGTGCACAATATACATTATTATTTATGCACTATACATTACTCATTATTTATTTAGGGCAGCTTGGCGAGGATCGTCTGGTCGCCTGTTGTCTTTTGTCCCATCTTCACCATCACTTTACTGCCGATGGGTAGGAAGACATCCACACGCGATCCGAGTTTGATGAATCCCAGGTGCTCGTCGATATAACAGTCTTCGCCTTCCTTAGCGTAAGTGATGATGCGTCGGGCCATGGCGCCTGCGATCTGTCGGCACAGCACGTCGACACCATGCTCTGTGGTGATCATCGTGTCGGCACGCTCGTTCTCTTCACTGGCCTTGGGCAGCCAAGCCTTGTGGTAGTTGCCGTTCTGATGCTTGACAAACTTCACCTTACCGTCTACGGGGAACCAGTTGGCGTGAACGTTAAAGAGGCTCATGAAGATGCTGATCATCAACCGCTTGTCGTGGAAATACTCATTCTCTTCCACCTCTTCGATTACCACGATCTTGCCGTCAGCAGGCGCCACGACGATCTTATCGGTGTCTTCCATGTTGAGGAATCTGATCGGACACTGGTAGAAATTGAAGACGATGCCATAGACGACACCAAAGACGACGAAGAACAGCCAAAACGGCCACTTTGTGTCAAAGCCATACCACAGTGCGGCGCCGGCGGCGATGATAAAGATGAGTCCGTAAAGCAATGTGTCATTGCCCTCACGGTGTATGCGTATTTTCTTTAGTTTCTGTATCTTTTTTCCCATGGTTGCTCTAAGAGAGTTTCGGTTTTTCCTTGTCACTTGCATGCAAAGTTAATTCTTTTTTATCACTCCTACAAATTTTTTATATGCTACTTTTGGTTGTCTCGCTTTTTAGACGTAACTTTACACTCGGTTTTATGCTCATTATACGCTTTTAAAGTTCAAAAGAAGAATTGATGGAAGATTTCGTTCATTTGCACGTACATACACATTATTCTATTCTTGACGGTCAGTCTAAGGTGCCTCACCTGGTCGACAAGGCCATCAAGGACGGCATGAGGGGCATGGCCATTACCGACCACGGCGTGATGTATGGCATCAAAGAGTTCTCGGACTATTGTGCCGGTGTCAACAAGCAGCGCAAGGCCGACGGACTGGAGCCTTTCAAGCCCATTTTTGGTTGTGAGATGTATGTGGCGCACCATCACAAGGAGGACAAGAACAAGGATGCCGGTGACAAGTCGGGCTATCACCTCATTGTGTTGGCAAAGAACTACCACGGATATAAGAATCTTATCAAGCTTGTCAGTCGCGCCTGGACCGACGGATACTATTATCGGCCGCGTACCGACCGCTATGACTTGGAGAAATATCACGAGGATCTGATTGCCTGTTCGGCGTGTATTGCCGGCGAGGTGCCTGCCAAGATTCTCAAAGGCGACATCGAGGGTGCCAAGGAAGCCGCCCGCTGGTATCACCGTGTCTTCGGCGATGACTACTATCTTGAGCTGCAGCGCCATGAGGTTAAAGACCCGAATATCCGTGCCAACCGTGATACCTTCCCTTTGCAGCAACGCGCCAATGCCGCGATCATGAAGATTGCTAAGGAAGAAGGTATCAAGCTCGTCTGCACCAACGACTGTCACTTCGAGGACAAAGACACTGCCGAGGCCCACGACCACCTGCTCTGTCTGGCTACTGGCAAGGATCTTGATGATCCTACGCGTATGCTCTATACCAAACAGGAGTGGTTCAAGACCAGGCAGGAGATGAACGACATCTTCAGCGATGTACCCGAGGCATTGCGCAACACGCAGGAAGTTCTTGATAAGGTAGAGATCTACAGCATCGATCACGGACCTGTCATGCCGTTCTTCCCCATTCCTGAGAGTTTCGGTACGGAGGAGGAATGGCACAAGAAATTTACCGAGGAACAGCTCTTCAAGGAGTTCACCACCGATGAGCACGGTGAGAACCCGTTGCCTCCCGACAAGGCGCAGGCCGTTATCGACCGCCTCGGTGGCTATGACAAGATCTACCGCATCAAGTTCGAGGCCGACTATTTGGCCAAACTCGCCTACGATGGCGCGAAGAAGCGCTACGGCGATCCGCTGCCTGACAACGTCAAGGAGCATATCAACTTCGAGCTGCACGTGATGAAGACGATGGGTTTCCCGGGTTACTTCCTCATTGTGCAGGACTTCATCAATTCCGCCCGCAACGAGCTCGGCGTGTGGGTGGGACCGGGTCGTGGCTCCGCCGCTGGTTCTGTGGTAGCCTATTGTTTGGGTATCACGAAGATAGATCCATTGAAATACGACCTGCTGTTTGAGCGTTTCCTCAACCCTGACCGTGTCAATCTCCCGGATATTGATACTGACTTCGACGACGACGGACGTGGTAAAGTGCTCCGATGGGTCATGGACAAATACGGTCACGAGAACTGTGCCCACATCATCACCTATGGCAGCATGGCCACGAAGAACTCCCTTGCTGACGTGGCGCGTGTGGAGAAACTGCCGTTGGAGAAGGCCAACGCATTGAAGAAAGCTATTCCCGACCGACTGCCCGACGGCATGAAGATGAATTTGGGAAATGCCATCAAATGCACGCCGGAGCTACGCGAGGCGATGGCCTCACCCGATCCCCGTGAGCGCAACACCATCAAATATGCCCGTCAGCTCGAGGGCACCATCCGAGGCACAGGCCTTCACGCTTGTGGTTTCATCATCTGCCGAGACCCGATCAGCGACTGGGTTCCCGTGTCCACGGCCGACGACCCCGACTTCCCGGGACTGAAATGTGCCGTCACGCAATACGACGGACACGTCATCGAGTCTACCGGACTGATCAAAATGGACTTCCTCGGACTGAAGACGCTCTCTGAGTTGAAGGAGGCTTGCAAGGTCATCAAGCAGACAACAGGCGACGTCATTGACCTCGACAACATCCCCATTGACGATGATCTCACCTATAAACTCTATCAGCAGGGCCGTACCATCGGTACTTTCCAGTTTGAGTCGCCCGGTATGCAGAAATACCTGCGTGAGCTGAAGCCGACCGTCTTTGAGGACTTGATCGCTATGAATGCCCTCTACCGACCGGGGCCTATGGACTACATTCCTTCGTTCATTGCCCGTAAGAACGGTCAGGAGCCGATCACCTACGACATTCCTTGCATGGAGAAATACCTCAAGGACACCTATGGTATCACCGTCTATCAGGAGCAGGTGATGCTGCTCTCGCGTCAGCTGGCCAACTTCACGCGTGGACAGAGCGATGCTCTGCGTAAGGCCATGGGTAAGAAAAAGAAGAAGATCGTTGACCAGATGAAGCCGCTCTTCCTCGAAGGTGGTCAGAAGAATGGCCACGACCCGAAAGTACTTGAGAAGATATGGTCCGACTGGGAGAAATTTGCTTCCTACGCCTTCAACAAATCTCACGCTACCTGCTACTCGTGGGTGGCCTACCAGACCGCTTATCTCAAGGCCCACTACCCGGCAGAGTACATGGCTGCTCTGATGACACGCCGCCATAGCGACATCGGTGAGATCACCAAGCTCATGGAGGAATGCAAGTCGATGAACATCCCGACGCTGGGTCCTGATGTCAATGAGAGCTATGTGCAGTTTGGTGTGAACAAGAATGGTGAGATCCGCTTCGGTCTTTCTGCCATCAAGGGCATGGGGGCCACCGCGGCAGCTGCCATCGTCAAGGAGCGGGAATCCAACGGACCATATAAGGATATCTACGACTTTGCCGAGCGTGTCAGCCTGAAGGATGTCAACCGCAAGGCTTTTGAAAGTCTGGCACTCAGCGGAGGCTTTGACTGCTTTGGCAATCAGCGCGAGCAGTATCTCGCACCCAATGCCAAAGGTGAGGTGTTTCTCGATCTCATCGTGCGCTTCGGTCAGCAATATCAAGAGGACAAGAGTCAGGCTGCCAATTCGCTCTTCGGTGCCATGGCCAGCGACATTGCCGTGGCTACACCGCCGTTGCCCAAGGCCGAGCCGTGGAGTTCCATCGAGCGCTTGGGCAAGGAAAAGGAGCTCGTCGGCATCTATCTCAGCGCTCATCCGTTAGATGAGTATGCCATCGTGCTGCGCCATCTGTGCAATACCAGCTGTGCTGAGGTCGGCGACCGCGACAACCGGGAGGAACTCTCACAGCGTGGTGAGTTGACCTTCGGCGGTATGGTCACCAAAGTCACCACGCGCTACAACAAGCGGGGCGAGCCTTTCGGCATTGTCACCATTGAGGATTTTGAAGGTCCGGGCGAGTTGGCACTCTTCGGCGACGACTGGGCACGCTGGCAAGGATGGTTCAAGGAAGGTTCGCCGGTGTATGTCATTGCCAAGTGCTTCAAGCGCTTCCCGACGAGCCAGTACTATAGTTTCAACGTGATGAGCGTGGAGTTCCTCGCCAAAGTCAAGGACACGCGTATCAACCGGCTGACGATCTCGGTCAAGAGCAAGTCGCTCGACGAGTCAACGGTCAGTGACCTGCTCTCACTAATCGATGAAAAACCGGGCAAGACCGAGCTCTGCTTCAATGTCGACGATGAGGAAACGGGTACCAAACTGCTCCTCCGTGCCACAACCAAACGCGTGGAGGTGGGCAAGCAACTCGTGGAGTACGTCGACGGGAGGCAGGATATGACACTGTTCCTCAACTGAGGAATGTATAATGTATGGTGTATAAATGATAATGCATAAATGAGACTGCATACCTTATACATATGATATAAAGAAGAAAAGAATATAGATTTATCATTATGGAGATAAAGATTCAATCACTGGACACGATCCGCGAGGCGGCTCGTGAGTTTATCAAAGCCATGGGCGAGCACACCGTGTTTGCCTTCTACGGTAAGATGGGAGCCGGAAAGACGACTTTCATCAAGGCCATCTGCGAAGAGTTGGGTGTAGAGGACGTTATCACCTCCCCTACATTCGCCATTGTCAACGAGTATCGTTCGTCAAAGACCGACGAGCTCATCTACCATTTCGACTTCTACCGCATCAAGAAATTGGAGGAAGTCTATGACATGGGTTATGAAGATTACTTCTATAGTGGTGCGCTCTGCTTCCTGGAGTGGCCGGAGCTCATCGAGGACATCCTGCCCGGAGATGCCGTGAAGGTCACGATCGCCGAGCAGCCCGACGGGTCACGTCTCGTCACCTTCTAAAGAGCCGCTACCGCCGTTTCAAGTCCCATTTCCGCTTTGGGAATCTGGAGATGAGGATGAAGATGCCGGGTCTCAGTCCATGATCGGAACGGAACCGAGGCTCTGCTGTTTTTCAGTGTCGGCTATCTTTTATTCGAAAAGTTTGGGATTCTCAACTTTATTATTTAATTTTGCAAACAAAAATTAATCACGTTACAAAATAGAAAGGTAAAGCAATGGAAGTAGAAATTACAACCAAGAATTTCGAGACTTATAAGAATGGCGAACTGCCATTGGTAGTTGATCTCTGGGCAACATGGTGCGGTCCCTGTCGCATGGTGGCTCCGATCATCTCTGAGCTGGCACAGGAGTACGACGGCAAGATTGTTGTTGGCAAGTGCGATGTTGAGGAGAACGACGACATCGCCATGGAGTTTGGCGTGCGCAATATCCCTACCGTGCTGTTCTTCAAGGGTGGTCAGCTTGTTGACAAGTTTGTCGGTGCTGCCTCTAAGGATAAGTTCGAGGAGAAATTCAAGGCACTGTTGGAAAAGTAATCGATTGGCATTTAGCTAAAGAAAAGATATAGAGGAGAGTAGCCCACGGGTTGCCCTCCTCTTTTTTTGGTGCTTTTTTCATCTATACCTTACTATATAGGCTCACTCCGCATTTTTCTTGTACCTCGAGGGCAGGTAACCATAGAGTTCTTTGAAGCAGCGGGAGAAGTAGCGGGTGGAGGAGAAGCCTACCATGTAGCTGATCTCTGAGATACTTAACTGGCTTTGTACCACCAGACGCTCGGCGTGGCGCAGACGTACGAGACGGATCAACTCGCTCGGTGTCTTGCCCGTGATGCTGACGATACGGCGATAGAGCTGCACACGGCTCATGGCCAGGTCATCGCTCATCTGCTCCACGGTCAGCTCCGAGTCGCAGAGATGTTCCTCGATATAGTGCGTAGCCTTGTCGATAAATGCCTCGTCCTGTGTGGTGATGGCCGTCTTGCTGATCTTCGGATCCACCTTTCCGTTGTCGACGATTCGGCCCTGCTTGAGCAACTGGTCGATGTGCAGTCTGAAGAGATCCATGCTGAATGGCTTCTTGATATAGTCGTCGGCCCCGCATTCGCGGCTCTCTATCTCGTTCTCGTCGGCCAGTCGTGCGGTGAGCACCATCACGGGCAGATGATGCGTCTTGTCGCTTCCCTTGATTTTCCGGCAGAGCTCGTTGCCGTCCATCACAGGCATCATCACGTCAGTAATCACCAGGTCGGGCATGTCGTGGTGGATGACTTCCAGTGCCTGCTTGCCGTTTTCGGCTTTCAGAATGCGGTAGTTGGCTTGCAGCTCTTCGCTGAGGAAGCCGAGGAAGTCCGTGTTGTCGTCGACCAAGAGCAGGGTGGAGCGCTGCTGCCGGCGGTTTTCGTTGGCAGCGCCGGTGCTTTTGGTTGGGATGGCGGCAGGCACTGTGTTGTCATTGTCCAAAGCCTGGACATATCCTTCACCCTCCGCTTTCAAGTCTTTTGCCGGCAGCGTGATCGTGAACAGCGCGCCACGGTTTTTATTGTCTTCCAGTTTGATTGTTCCTCCGAGCATCTGTGTATATTCCCACGTCAGATTGAGTCCGATGCCGCTGCCTTGATGCGTCTTGCCGTCTTCGGCCTGATAGAACCGTTCAAAGAGATGAGGCTTGTCTTTGTCACTGACGCCGGGTCCGTTGTCGGCCACGCTGATGAGCACCTGTTGCTGGTCTGTGAGACTCACCGAGACGTCGACACGTCCTCCCACTGGTGTGAACTTATAAGCGTTGGACAGCAGGTTGGTCACCATGCGGTCGATCTTGCCTTTGTCAAACGGAAGGATCAGATGGGCCACGCCGGCGTGGAAAGTCAGCGTGATGCCTTTGTCCGACAATGCCGAGAACGGCTCGCAAAGCTCGTGGATGTAGGAGATCAGATCGCCTGTGGTGAGCTTTACCTTTTCTTTTCCCCGCATCATACGGCGGAGATCCAGCATCTTGTTGACCATCATCAGCAGTTGGCGCGCGTTACGTTGGATGAGCCTTAGCTGCCGCAGTGTCGTCGCGTCGTAGTCCTGCCGTCTCGTCATACTCTCTAACGGTGAGAGGATGAGAGTCAGTGGTGTACGCAGTTCATGGCTGATGTTGGTGAAGAAGTCGATTTTGGCTTCCTCCACCTCTTTCTGTTTTCTGAGTTTCATCTTCTGCAACTCGTTGATTCGTCTGAGTCGCAATCGTCTGCGGATGTCCCAGACGAGCGGGAGCAACAGCAACACATAGACGACCAATGCCCATGGTTGCAGATAGAAAGGAGGGCGGATGACGATCTTCAGTTGGTCGATGCGTGGCGATAGCGTACCGTCAGCGTTGGTCATTCTCACCTCCAGCGTATAGCGTCCGGGGGCGAGACTTGTGAAGTGGACGTAAGGATCGTTGCTTGGTGCTGCCGACCACTTGCTCTCGTAGCCTCGCAGACGATAGAGAATATGGGGCTGAGCCTGCTGTCCTGCCAGTGTGGTGGCCAGCTGAATGGTGAACGTATTCTCGTCGTGTCCGAGTACGATCTTTCTGCAATCGTTGAGCGATTCGGTCAGCACGACATGTCCGTTGACAGAGTCTCCCACACCTACGACATGGTCGAAGAGCGACAGTCCGCTGAAGAGCAGCCGTGCTTTGCTCTGTTGCTGACTTACGCTCCACGGCAACACGATGTTCACGCCGTCGATGCCGCCGACGAGGATGCGCCCGTCGCGTAGGCAGAGGATGGAACGTTTGTTAAACAGCCTGTTCTGCAGTCCGCCGGCGCGACCGTAGGAAGTGACGGGATACTGGCTTTCGCCTTGCCGCGTCTTCGTGGAGATGCGTTTCAGTCCGTCGCTCGTCGTTGCCCAGATGTTGTGATAGTGGTCTTCGGCAATGGCGCATACCTCGGTTTGGTCATTGAGACTTTGCAGGCTCACGGTGTTGAGGAGCTGCCCTTTCGGTTCCAGTACGTTGAGCCCGGAAGTGTTGGCGATCCACAGTCTTCCGCTTGTGTCGTAGAGCACTTGGTTGACCGACAGGCTTGTCAGCTGATTGCCCTTGCGGTCTCCCTGCTGGCTGATGTTGACGAACTTACGTGATCCCGGTCTCAGCAGTGACACGCCCTGGGAGTGACCGATGGCCAGTGTGCCGTCGGGCGCTGCAGACAGACTCGACAGATAATCAGAGACGAGGTTGCTGTTGCGTGTGTTGTAGGTGGTGAACTTCCCCGTTTTCGGGTCGAACTGTTGCAGTCCTGCCCCGAGCGTGGCAATGGCGATGGTGCCGTCGCGGAGCTGAGCCAGTGCCCACACGTTGTCGTGGGCGATGCCCGAGTTCTTTTGTCGGTAGACGGTCCACTTGCCTTTGCTCAGGTGTGCGAGTCCGCCCTGATAGGCGCCGAACCACAGGCTGCCGTCCCTGTCGGCGAGTGTTGCCACGACCACATCGCTTCCCAGTCCGCTTTGCGCCATGGTGATGTGCCGGACATCTCTCTTGAGGTCATACCATTCGATGCCTCTGTCGTTGGTACCGAGCCAAATCGTGCCGTCGTGATCTTGTGCCATCGTGCAGATGTCGCCCAAGGGCATGAGGGCGAAGAAGCTGTGCTGGGTAGCACGCACAGCCATGCCCATGCGGTAAAAGCCGATCCACAACGCACCGAGATCATCGACATAGAGGCATTGCAGTGTGTTATCGGACAGCGAACGGGAGTCTGTCGGGATGTTGAGCACATGGTTAACGATGTTGCCGGCCGCGTCGTACATGAGCAGCCCGTTGTGGTCTGTTGCCAGTAGCCCGTGTCCCTCCTGGTCCGTCGCGATGTCGTTGACCGGTTTGTCATAGATGAGTCGCCAGGCGTGTGTGCTGTGCTGATAGTAGTACGCTTTGCTTTCTGCCCAAGCCCATCGGTTGCCTTGCTTGTCGCAGGTGGTGCGATAGTGTTGGTCGGGCGCGGCGTCGTGGTCGGGGATGTAGTGGTCAGTCCAAGCGATCTTGCCGCTGTCGCGGTAGACCCACGCCATGGCACCGTTGTTATAGACCAGATACAATCCCTCTTTCTCTGCATGGATGGAGTTGATGTTGGTGAGTTGTCTTGCGCTTACCTTCATGGCCGTAGCGCGATGCCGTTGGAAGTCGTAGTAGTAGAGCTTGTTAGGATTGATCGACAAAATCCAGAGATTATGCTTCTCGTCGGTGTCCATTTTCAGCAGGTGCCCGCTGACATGGTGTTGGTGCAACCATTGGTCAGTGTTTCTGTTGACCTGTTCTGTCTTGGGACTGAAACGGCAGTGACCAGCGGGCGTGTTGGCCCACAGTTGTCCTTCAGCATCTTCGTAGAGGTTGAGGATGTTGTTGTCGGGTAGTGTGTGAATGTTGTTGGGACTGGCATGGAAGACGCGTATACGGAAGCCGTCATAGCGGTTGAGTCCTTGAGGTGTGCCTGCCCATATATATCCCTCATGGCTTTTAATGATGCAGTTGACCTTGTTGTCCGACAGTCCGTCGTTGTAGGTCAGTCGGAAGAAGTGCGGCACCTCATTCTGCGCTTGGGCAGTGATGACGCAGGTCAACAATAAAGTTAAAATCCATAATGCCTTCACTTGTTGATAACAATGCCGGTTCATGTCAGATGTCTTATTGGTTGTAAAGATACGAAAATAGATTGAATTGACAAAAAATAGATTGCTGAATAGTTAGAGGTTCCACTATTTTGCCATCCCCAGCCCCAATGGGGCCGAAGTATGGGTAGCCCCGGTCTGGCGAGGAACGGGCGCAGACCGGGGATGGGGGGAGTCTCTGTCTACTGCTAAGATGAACAGAAAAGGTCACGCGAGCATCTTATACGCTGTGATCATGCGGGGAGCCAACATGGATTTTTGTGGCAGAGTCTACTTTTCTCAGCGCGGCATATACATGTTTATTTGTTGGATAAACTGACATTTTTCCGCCCTCGTGGCTGCGATTTTCTGCACGAAGAAGTACTTTGCTCTGATTTTTGCGATTTTTAGGCGGTTTTTGATAAGTTGTTGATATATAGATGATTATGGAGATAATGGTTTGCTGGTTGATAAAAAAACGTACTTTGGCGATGTTTTTCTTGCGTAGTAGTCCGGTCAAAGTACCTTTTTGTATGTGTCATCTCGCCTTTCTGACCTCATCAGAAAGGTGAGATGATCAGGTCAGAAAGGCCTTTTGATAGTATCAGGAAGCCTTTCTGATGACATGGTCTCAGAATTTTGAGACCTTTTCCACGTTTTTTTCGTTTTTCTCCACTTCCGCGCTCTCCAGATTGAAAGCTGTCGGTGATGTGCTTTTGTTAATAACTTTTATTTGATGATTCTTACCCGCAGAAGACTTATTCAGCAATATTGCTCAGCTCCTCCTAAGTCCTTTATTGCGGATAAACCATGTTTGCGTCTGTCATCTTCATGAGCACCTCATTGAGGAACTTGCGGGCTTCCCAACGTGCCATCGGCAGGTCGTGGAGCAAGTAGTTGCCGCAGTCGCGCGGTGCGGCGCCGGGGACTTCCCCTTCGAAATCGGCGATGAAGCGGAACGTGCGCTGTATGAGCGGCACGATGTCCTTGGGTTCCAGGCCGCCGCGGAGCAAGAGATAGTTGCCCGTCAGGCAGCCCATCGGACCCCAGTAGATCACGCGGTCTTTCCACTCCTCATCGTTTCTGAGGAACGTGGCGGCGAGATGCTCGATGGTGTGCAGGGCACCGGCGTGGACAACCGGCTCGCGGTTAGGTTCTTTCATGCGTATGTCGAAGGTGGTGACCACCTCGTTGCCTACCTCATCCTTGCGCGAGACATAGATGCCGCGCAGGAGTTTCTCGTGGTTGATGGTAAAGGATGGAATCTTATTCATGTGTTCTGTATGTGTTTATGCTTTCGTGTTATCGTCGCTTTCTGCGAGTCTTTTGAGGAAGTCGCTCGTCATCTCGAAGCTGCCCTCGGCCATGCGGTTCCAGAAATCGAAGTACTGCGAGGCATTGGTGTCCTTGAGTGGCACGTCGCTGATGATGCGGAACGAGATGAATGGTGTCTTATAGATGAAGCAAGTCTGGGCGATGGCACAGCTCTCCATGTCGACTGCCGTGGCATTGGGGAAGTGCTCCATGATGGCCTGCATCTTCTCGCGCTTGTCGACAAACCAGTCGCCGCTGACGGTGAGACCCTTGACGACTTTCGAGCCTTCAGCCATCTTGATGCTTAAGGCCGTCTCGACGAGGTTCTTAGGTGCCTTGAAACGGGTGGGCATGCCCATGATCTGACCATAGGCGACGTCGTTGCCGCAGTAGACATCATGGTAGACACACTCCGAGGCCACGACCACGTCGAGCGGGTTGAGCGCGACATCGGCACCGCCGGCGCAGCCCGTGGAGATGACCAGGTCAGGCGCGTAGTTGTCGATCATCTCCACGGCGCCAATGGCAGCATTGACTTTGCCAATGCCACACTGTTGCATGATGATCTCGGTCTGACCAATATATCCCCTGATGAAATCCTTGTGATGATGACGCTCGTGCGTCTCGTCGAGCAATGTCTTGAGTTGTGTGAACTCCTTGTCCATTGCGACAATGATGCCAATCTTTTTCACTTGTCGATGATTTTTGTTAGTCTCTGCGCCGCAAGTTCGTGGGCGAGTGCGGAAATGCGATGCAAAGTTACAAAAAAAAGGTATTATGGCGACTTTTAACGTCTGCTTTTTAACTATCAGCGAAAAAATATGTAACTTTGCCCATAGAATATAAACGTTTATAGAATATTATGTTATGGAAACATTGAAGAAATGGTTGCCGGATATCTTGGCCATCATCCTCTTTGCCGTCATCGGCTTTGTCTACTTCATGCCTGCTGACATCGACGGCAGAGTCCTCTACCGCGAAGACTCCTCGGCAGGTCGCGGACTCGGTCAGGAGAGCAAGCTCTATCTCGAAAAGACCGGCGAGCGCACCCGCTGGACCAATTCCGCCTTCAGCGGTATGCCCACCTATCAGGTCTCGCCGTCCTATACCTCGACCAACGTCTTGGGCAAGATGGAGAATGCCTACCACCTGTGGCTGCCTGAAAACGTGTGGTATGTCTTTGCCTATCTCTTGGGCTTCTACATCCTGCTGCGCGCCTTCGACTTCAAACAGTATCTCGCTGTGCTGGGCTCCATCCTTTGGGCTTTCTCCAGCTATTTCTTCATCATCATTGCCGCAGGCCATATCTGGAAGGTCATGGCGCTGGCCTATTTGCCGCCGATGATCGCCGGCATTGTGCTGTGCTACCGCGGCAAATATCTGTGGGGCTTGATCGTCACGGCCATCTTCACCGCCTTTGAGATCAATGCCAACCACGTGCAGATGACCTACTACTATCTCTTCATCATCCTCTTCATGGTCATCGCCTGGCTCGTCATGGCCGTCCGTGACAAGAAGTTGCCGCAGTTTGTCAAGGGCTCGGTGGTCTGTGCCGTCGGTGCCCTGCTCGGTGTGCTGATCAACATCTCCAATCTCTATCACACGTGGGAATATACCAAGGAGAGCATGCGTGGAAAGAGCGAACTGGTGAAGAAGAGCTCCGGCAACCAGACCAGCAGCGGACTCGACCGCGACTATATCACGCAGTGGAGCTACGGCATCGGAGAGACATGGACGCTGCTCGTCCCTAATACCAAGGGCGGCGCCTCCGTGCCACTGGCTCAGAACGCCAAGGCCATGGAGAAAGCCGATCCCAACTTCATGCAGATCTATCAGCAGATGGGACAGTACTGGGGTGACCAGCCTATGACAAGTGGGCCGGTGTATGTCGGTGCCTTCGTGCTGATGCTGTTTATCTTAGGTCTGTTCATCGTGAAAGGGCCGATGAAGTGGGCATTGCTCGGCGCCACCATCCTGAGCATCCTGCTCTCGTGGGGCCGCAACTTCATGGGCTTCACCAATTTCTTCCTCGACTACATCCCGATGTACGCCAAGTTCCGCACGGTGGCTTCCATCCTCGTCATCGCTGAGTTCACGATTCCGTTGCTCGCCATGATGGCTTTGAAGAAGATCGTCGACGAGCCGGAGATCCTCAAGACCAAGATACGCTGGGTGTGGGCGAGCTTCGCGCTGACCGGCGGCATCGCCCTGCTCTTCTGGCTGATGCCTTCGCTGTTCTTCCCCGACTATATCTCTGCTCAGGAAAACCAGGCCTTGGCACAGATTCCGGCTGAATATCTCGGTCCGCTGAAATCCAATCTGACCGCCATCCGCGAGTATATCTTCAGTTCAGATGCCCTGCGCTCGTTTATCGTCGTGGCTCTCGGCACGGCACTTCTCATGCTCTATAAGTATAAGAAGCTCAACGCCAAGCTGCTCGTGTGCTGCGTGACGGTGCTCTGCCTCGTGGATATGTGGCAGGTCAACAAGCGCTATCTCAACGACGGCATGTTTGTAGAGGCCAGCGTGCGCAACAGCGACCAGCCGATGACAGCCACCGACCGGCAGATCCTCAAGGACAAGGGATTGGACTATCGTGTGCTGAATCTCGCGACGAGTACGTTCAACGAGAACGAGACTTCATATTATCACAAGAGCATCGGCGGATATCATCCTGCCAAGTTGCGCCGCTATCAGGAGATGATCGACGCCTATATCGCTCCCGAGATGCAGAAGATGGTGCCTGCCATCTCGAAGGCCGGCGGCGACATGACCAAGGTCGACGGATCGAAAGAGTGGCCTGTGCTGAACATGCTCAACGCCAAATACTTCATCCTGCCGCTGCAGAGCGGACAGACCGTGCCCTTGCAGAATCCATACGTACAGGGCAACGCGTGGTTTGTCGACAAGGTTGACTATGTCGACAACGCCAACCAGGAGATCGACCGCGTGGGGAAGGTCGACCTGCACCATGAGGCTGTCGCCGACAAGCAGTTCAGTGAGCAACTCGGCAAGGCCGTCAGGCAGGACGGAACCTCCATGGCGGTCATCAAGAGCTACGAGCCCAACCACCTGACCTATGAGGTCAACTCCGACAAGGGCGGCGTGCTCGTGTTCTCCGAGATCTATTATCCCGAGTGGACAGCAACCGTCGACGGACAGAAGGCTGAGCTGGGACGCGTGAACTATATCCTCCGCGCCTTGAGCGTGAAGCCCGGAAAGCATGAGGTCGTCCTTGACTTCCACCCCGCTTCCATCCGCACGACCGAGACGCTGGCCTATTGCTCTTATGGCATCCTCGCCCTGCTGATTGCGGCCGGAGCCGTCATGGAGCGCCGTAAGAACAAGGAGAAGAAGTAACGCATTTTACCACCTTATTATATATAGCATATTGATCAGATCACTGTTTTTCGACATCGACGGCACGCTGGTGAGCTTTCGCACGCATCGCATCCCGCAGGCTACCGTCGACGCACTCACTGAGGCAAAGGCCCGCGGCGTGAAGATTTTCATCTCCACGGGCCGGCCTATACAGTTTATCACCAATCTCTCTCAGATCGAACAGCTCATCGATGGCTACATCACCACCAATGGTGCCCGCTGCTTCGTAGGCGAGGACACGGTGTGCTGCCATGCCATCGACCCCGCTGACGTGCAGAAAATTCTGCAGGCCTGTGACTGTTTCGAACGTGCCGCCATCGTCGTTGGTCAGAAGTCCATTGCCGTCTATAACCGTCAGCCCATCGTGGACAAGGCGTTCGGCGAGGGGTTGGGACTGACAGACATCGACTTCGACGAGCTCAGCAACGTGCTCCGGCAGGACATCCTGCAGGTGACGCCTTTCATCACGGACGAGGAAGAGGCTCAACTCATGCCTATGATTCCCCATTGCGTCGGTGGCCGTTGGACCAAGGAGTTCGTCGACATCACGCAGGAAAATGCCGACAAGGGCAAAGGACTCGTGGCCATGGCGGCCTATGAACACTTTGGCATTGACGAGACGATGGCCTTTGGCGATGGTGGCAACGACATCCCCATCATCCGGCAGGCCGGTATCGGCGTGGCAATGGGCAATGCCACCGACAACGTCAAGGCAGTGGCTGACTACATCACCACGGCTGTCGACGACGAGGGCGTGAAGAATGCACTCATACATTTTGGTGTCATAAAGGGCTGAACAAGGTGCCTTCCTCCTTGAACGAAGATTTTCTTGTTTCTTACCACTTCTTTGGAATATTCTCAGTATCTTTGCAAAAAAAGATAGAAGATGAATATACAGATTACAGTAAGTCCGGATGTTTATCGTGGGGCCTCTGCATACGCAGCAGCGCACAACACGAGTGTTAAGGAGATGCTGGTCTCCTATTTGGAAAAGCTGCGCCCATCATGCAAACAAGCTGGTGAGGCAGAAATGAAACTCCAAGAGTTAATTGACTTGACAAAGGGCTTTCATATTGATGCTGATGACTTGAATGGCGAGAAGGCAAAAAGCAGATATTTGGAAAGTAAATTTATCAAAGGATGAAGAAAGTCTTTCTTGACACCAATATTATCTTGGATGTGATGACACAGCGGAAACCTTTTAATGTTCCTGCCAATACCATTATGAAGATGGGTATTGAAGGGAAGATTCTTCTATGTGCCACTCCTTTGACTTTTGCCAACTGTACTTATATACTTAGAAGCAGTTATAAATTAGCAAATTCCATTAACATTATCAAAGCATACAAGCAATACATTTATGCGTTGACAATGGACGATGAACAGTGCTGTAATGCTCTCAACAGTGACATGCCGGATTTTGAGGATATGTTGCAATATCAGGCTGCTATAGCTGCTGAATGTGATTATATTATTACCCGCAACGAAAAGCATTTCCCACAAGAGGGGATCACCGTCGTAAGTTCAGAGCATTTTCTGTCCATCTTTGATCAAGACGGAAAAGCATAGTGGTAATGTAAAATCATCAAACTTCAAGTGGCTTTCAGGTACATATAAATTGAAAAATAACGTGAAAACGATGCTTCTTTAAGAAAAAAGCAGTAATTTTGCGACTAATATCATTAGATTAGGACATACATGGAAAAACTTGTTATCAATTCCCTGGAGGAGTTTGCTTCTCACGAGGGACAACAATTAGGTATATCAGACTGGTTACAAGTGGATCAGGACCGCATCAACCAGTTTGCCGACGCTACACTCGATCATCAGTGGATCCACGTCGATGTGGAGCGCGCCAAGAAGGAGAGCCTCTATAAGAGCACGATCGCCCATGGCTATCTGACCCTCTCGCTGCTGCCCCATCTGTGGGGACAGATCATCGAGGTGAACAATCTGAAGATGATGGTCAACTATGGTATGGACAAGATGCGCTTTGGCATACCCGTCATCACCGGCAGCCGCATCAGACTGAATGCCAAGCTCGACAAGATCGAAAACCTGCGTGGCATCTGTAAGGCTTATATCGGCTTTAAGATAGAAGTGGAAGGTCAGCGTAAGCCCGCATTGCAGGGCGAGGCCCAGTTTCTCTATTATTTTGAATAGATCATGGATCATTTACCTAAAGACCCGGCAATGCTGGTGTCGGCAGTAAACATGCTGTTGCGCGACGAAGAGTTTGACTCGCTGTCAGAGCTTTGCTATTGTTTCAATTGTGAACCGGCCCATCTCAAGCGCTATCTTGCTGAGCATGGCTTCTTATGGAATGAACATCAGAAGCAGTTCAAGGAGTGCTGACCGATGTGTCGGCAGGAGATGGACTGAAGATTTCAACGTTTTCTTAATTCGGAATTATTTATGTGTGGAATAGTAGGATACATTGGCCGGCGTAAGGCCTATGACATATTGATTGGCGGGCTCCACCGTCTGGAATACCGTGGCTACGATTCTGCCGGCGTGGCTCTGATCAATGCCGAGGACCAACTCAATGTCTACAAGGCCAAGGGTAAGGTCGCTGACTTGGAGACGGCTGCCGCCGGCAAGGACTGCTCGGGCACGGTGGGTATCGCACATACCCGTTGGGCTACTCACGGAGAGCCCTCGGTGCGTAACGCTCACCCGCATGTGTCGGACTCCGGCAACATTGTCATTGTGCACAATGGCATCATAGAGAACTATGGCATCCTGCGCAAGCAACTTGCCGAGAAAGGTTTCACCTTCAAAAGTGAGACAGATACCGAGGTGCTCGTGCAACTCATCCAGTATGCTCAGGACAAGCACAAATGCTCACTGGCCGAAGCTGTGCGCCACGCACTGAACAAATGCATCGGTGCCTATGCCATCGCCGTGCTCGACCGCCGCGATCCCAATACGTTGGTGGCTGCCCGAAAAGGCTCACCGCTCGTCGTGGGCATCGGCAAGGACAACAGCGAGTTCTTTGTCGCCTCAGACGCTACGCCGATCGCCGGCTATACCCAGAAGGTCGTCTACCTCGATGATGAGCAGATCGTCGTGTGCCGGCCTGGCAAGGAACTGCAGATCATCGACCTGAAAAACCAGAAAGTGGATGTCAGCGTCAAGCAGATCGATATGGATCTCGACATGCTCGACCGTGGTGGCTTCCCCCATTTCATGCTCAAGGAGATCTTTGACCAGCCGCGTTGTCTGCGTGACTGCATGAGCGGTCGCCTCTTCAACGACAAGGTCATCCTGTCCGCTGTGCGCAACAACCGCGCCCGTCTGCTCTCAGCCACACGCTTCATCATCGTGGCCTGCGGTACGAGCTGGCACGCCGGACTCATCGGCAAGCAGCTCATCGAGCACTATTGCAAGATTCCTGTGGAGGTGGACTATGCCTCGGAGTTTCGTTATCGCGACCCCGTGATCCTGCCTACCGACGTGGTCATCGCCATCTCGCAAAGTGGTGAGACTGCCGACACGCTGGCTGCCATCAAGTTGGCCAAGGAACGTGGAGCGTTTATCTTTGGCATCGTCAACGCCGTAGGCTCCAGTATCGCACGTGAGACCGACACCGGTATCTACATCCACGTAGGTCCGGAGATCGGCGTGGCCTCGACAAAAGCCTTCACCGGTCAGCTCACCTGTCTGACGCTGCTCGCTCTGGCACTCGCCAACGCCAAGGGCACCGTCGGCCACGATGAGTTCATCAGTCTCACGAAAGAGCTGGGTCTGATTCCTGACAAGATCGATAAGATGCTTAAGGAGAACGACTGCGTCAGGCAGTTGGCCCGCACCTATACCTACGCTACCAACTTCCTTTACCTCGGTCGTGGATGGAACTATCCCGTGGCATTGGAGGGGGCACTGAAGTTGAAGGAGATCAGCTATATCCACGCTGAGGGCTATCCAGCCGCAGAGATGAAGCATGGTCCTATCGCGCTGGTGGACAACATGATGCCTGTGCTCTTTGTGGCTACGCATCACGAAGGTTATGAAAAGGTTGTCTCCAATATGCAGGAGGTGAAGGCTCGCGGTGGCCGTATCATTGCTGTAGTCACAGAGGGCGACACTGAGGTGCAGAAGATCGCCGATGAGGTGATCAGCGTACCGCCGACATTGGCTCCGCTGGCACCGCTGCTCACTGTGATCCCCTTGCAGTTGCTCGCTTACCACATTGCCGTGGAGAAGGGTCTGAACGTCGACCAGCCGCGCAACCTCGCCAAGAGCGTGACCGTGGAGTAGGGCAGGGACAGCGCTCTCTTGCATCTCTTCGTGATTTTAAACAAGCAATTTAGTATATGCAATATTTCATTGTTATCAACGACGTACAGCAAGGTCCGTTCAGCATCGACGAACTGCGTCAGCGCAATATCACTTCCGACACGCTGGTATGGGCCGAGGGAATGCCGCAATGGACACCGGCCTGGCAGGTCGAGGAACTCCGTCCGCTCTTCTATGACGATGCTCAGACGGCCCAGACCACTGCTGCTCAGCAGGGTCCGACGCCACCACCATACGGAACACAAAATGGTGCGCAACCCGGCAACACACCGGGTGGCAGCTACCACGAACCCGGTACGGGAGGTTCTACGCCGCCGCCTTATCAGCCGGAAAAGAGCAACCGCAAGAAGGTGCTCACCTATGTGGGCATCGCAGTGGCTTTACTGCTCCTGACCATGGCGATAACCAATCCGTCTAAGGATGAGCACCGTCAGGTCATCAAAGACCATATCACGGCCGGCTTCCACCGGGGACTGGGCGGCAACGACAACAACGGTCTTGCCTCACTGGCGTCTTCGATGATCTCGGCGTTGGCCGGTCCGGTCATCAACAGCGCTATCGACAACCTGCTGCAATACCACAACTATGTCTTCTGGTCGACGACCACGATTGACATTCCGGGTACCGGCGAACAGCGTACGTCGTTGGGCATCTTCGGTAAAGTGTTTACCTCTGACGAGGCTACCATCGCTGAGGCTGTGGCTAAAGCCACGGGTGACAAGGACGACGAGAAGGACACGACGACCACAACGATCTTCACTGGTGGCGACAACGACGGTGGTGACAATGGTGACGACATCACTACGCAGGTCACCGATACCATTGTGTCGATGGGCAACAAGGTCGGTCGCACCGTCGTGCACCGTGTCAGCAGGGATGTCAGCAAGGAGATCAAAAAGGAAATCAACCAAAACGCTGACAGCGCAACGGCATCGGGACTCAACAAGATCGTCGATGCTGTGGAGAGTTTCCTCAAAGGCCTTTGATGCCTTTACGTTTCAAATAGAGACGCAAAGAACGCAGAGACGGCCTCACCCCCTAACCCCTCTCCGAAGGGAGAGGGGGAGTGAAATGTTGGATAAACAATTCCAATACGAGTTAAGAAGGGGAGGAAATAAAGGCTTCTAATGGTATATGGGTGTGCGTTAGCCCTTTGCGTTCCCTACGTTTTTGTGAGAATAAAACCTGCGAGTTATTTTAGAGTTAACGCTCCGCTACGCGGAATAAAGAAAAAACAAGCCCTCCCCTTTTGAGGAAATTGCAATACCCTTCTATCCCCCTTGAAGGTAATTACTCCCCCTCTCCCTTTGGAGAGGGGTATGGGGGTGAGGCTTCTAAATCTTCTTGATTCCTTTGCGTGAGTCTTGCAAAATCGTTAACTTTGCAATATCGGTTATTACTTTGTTACAAAAAAGAGATTCTACTATGAAGAAAAAACTATTCCGATTTTTTCCATTGGCTTTTGCTGCTTTCTTCGCGATGTCAGCGCAAGCTGAGGATCATCCGCTGTGGCTGCGGCATTGCGCCATCTCGCCCGACGGTGCGCAGATCGCCTTCTGTTATAAAGGCGATATCTTCACGGTGTCTGCTGCTGGTGGACAGGCGCGGCAACTGACCTCAAACGCTGCCTACGACGGCAATCCCGTCTGGAGTCCCAACGGACAGCGGATCGCATTCATGTCCAACCGTGAAGGAAGCATGGACATCTATGTCATGAGTAAAGATGGAGGTACGCCCAAACGGCTGACAACGGACAGCGGCGACGAGACTCCGGTCACCTGGCGCGACAACAGTCATGTGCTCTTCTCAGCCGCACTGTGGACAGAGCCGAAGTCGATCATCTTCCCGTCGAGACAATTCCCGCAGGTCTATGAAGTCGATGTCAACGGCTCGCGTCCGGTGAAGTTCTCCGACATCACGATGGAAGACATGAATTTCAACGCCAAGGGACAGATCCTCTATCACGACAAGAAAGGCTATGAGGACACGTGGCGTAAGCATCATACTTCCCCCATCACACGTGACATCTGGCTCGACGACAATGGTAAGTTCACGAAACTGACTTCGTTCAAAGGTGAGGATCGCAATCCGGTGTGGAACAGCAAGGGCGACGGCTTCTGGTATCTGTCTGAGCAGGATGGTGCGTTCAATGTCTATCAGCGACCCTTGCATGGTAACAATGCGACGCAGCTGACCCACTTCAGTGGCAATCCGGTTCGCTTTCTCTCAGCATCGAATGACGGCAAGCTCTGCTTCTCACAGAACGGGGAACTTTATACACTCGTGCCCGGACAGCAACCACAGAAGGTTGAGGTCTCGATTGTCACTGACTCAAACGACAAGGATGTGGTGCGCCGCACGCTGACTGGTGGCGCTACGGAGTTCTGTCTCTCTCCCTCAGGCAAGGAGATCGCGTTTATCGATCATGGCGATGTATTCGTCACCTCAACCGACTATAAGACGACGAAGCAGATCACCGATACGCCCGAGCAGGAAAGAAGCCTTAGCTTCTCGCCCGACGGTCGTTCGCTCGTCTATGCCTCAGAGCGCAACGGCCTTTGGCAGGTATATCTGACAAAGATCAAAGACGCCAAGGAGAAACAGTTTACCTATGCCGGTGACTTGGTGGAAGAACAGCTCGTGAAGAGCAACCGGACATCGTTTATGCCAAAGTTCAGTCCCGACGGTAAAACGGTGGCGTTTGTCGAAGACCGTGGAACGTTAAAGACGGTCGACGTGAAGGGCCATGCTGTCAAGACCCTCATGGACGGCAAATATATCTTCTCTTATTCCGATGGCGATATTGACTATCAGTGGAGCCCCGATTCCCGCTGGATCATCACCAACTATATTGGTAACGGCGGATGGAACAATGCCGACGTCGCCTTGGTGCCTGCCGACGGTTCGCAAGAGATTGTGGATCTCACGGAAAGCGGATACAATGACGGGGCGGCACGTTGGGCTTTAGGCGGAAAAGCCATCGCCTTCGCCTCTGACCGTGCCGGTTATCGCAGCCATGGCAGTTGGGGTGCTGAGCAGGATGTCTATCTGATGTTCCTGGATTTGGACGCTTATGAGCGGTTCCAAATGACTAAGGAGGAGAAGGAGCGCTTCGACGAAGCACAGAAGGATAAGAAAAAGGAAGAGGATAAGGCTAAGGATAAAAAGAAAAACAAAAAAGACAAGAAACCGCAGAAGAAAGATGAGAAGAATGCCAAAGCGAAGCCTTTGCGCTTTGACACGGAGAACTGCCGGGACCGCATCGTGCGCCTGACGGTCAACTCTTCGGATCTTGGCGACTTTATCCTTTCGCCCGGTGGCGACACGCTCTATTATGAGGCTCGTTTTGAGGAAGGTTATGACCTTTGGCGGCACGAGATGCGCGAGGGAAAGACCACGTTGGTGATGAAGAAAGTCAATGGCGGCGATCTGCAGGCCGACAGTACTTTCAAGAGCCTCTTTGCCATCAGTGAAGGCAAGATCAAGAAGATCGATCTGGCAAAAAGCGAGATTAAAGATGTGGACTTTGAGGCACGATTCAACGACAAGCCTTATCAGGAGCGCCGCTATCTTTTTGATCATATCTGGCAACAGGTGAAGGATAAGTTCTATGATCCTAAATTTCATGGCGTCGACTGGCAAGGCTATCGCAACAACTATGCCCGCTTCCTGCCGTATATCAACAATAACTTCGATTTCAGCGAGATGGTCTCGGAGATGCTCGGTGAATTGAATGCCTCGCATACGGGCTGCCGCTACTACCCCAACGGTGCATCATTGCAGACAGCGGAACTGGGCCTGCTCTATGACAGCCACTATCGGGGTGATGGACTGAAAGTGTCAGAGGTGATTAAGCGTGGTCCTTTTGCCGTGAGAAATACAGGCGTCACGCCGGGCTGTATCATCGAGAAAATCGACGGACAACGGATTCTCAGAGACTCAGACTATACATTGCTGATGGATGGTCGGGCCGGAAAGAATCTGCGTGTGAGCGTTTATAATCCTGAAAATGGCAAGCGCTTCGACGTACAGGTGTGTCCGATCTCGCGCGACACGCAGCGTGAACTGCTCTACAAACGGTGGGTGGATCACAACCGTGACCTCGTCGACTCGCTGTCGCGGGGGCAACTGGCTTACGTGCATGTCAAGGCAATGGACAGCGAGAGCTTCCGTACGGTGTTCAGCGAATTGCTCAATGACAAGAACCGCAACCGAAAGGCTGCGATTATCGATGAGCGGCACAATGGTGGAGGATGGCTTCACGACGATCTCTGTACGCTGCTCAGTGGTAAGGAATACCAGAAGTTCATTGCTCACGGCAAGTACGTTGGACGTGATCCCTGGAACAAATGGGTGAAACCTTCTTGCGTGATGATCTGTGAGGATGACTATAGCAATGGCCATGGCTTCCCGTTTGTGTATAAGACCTTGGGCATTGGCAAACTCATCGGCACGCCGGTGGCAGGTACGATGACTGCTGTCTGGTGGGAGACGCTGATGGACCGTAGTCTGGTCTTCGGTATCCCGCAAGTCGGTTGCCGTGATATGAACGGACAGTATGGTGAGAACCATCAGCTCGATCCTGACGTGGAAGTCTACAACACACCTGAGGACTATCTCTGTGGAGACGACGAACAGCTCAAGAAGGCAGTAGAGACCATGATGAAATAAAGGCTTTGCTTCTTTCAAAGCTTACTGATTATCACGAATATAGCGGAGCTTAGCTTTGCTATATTCGTGGTTTCTTTTGTTCTCATCATCAATTTGGCTTCTATTTTTTACTCATGATTCTTGTAGAACATAGGTTCGATTACGGTTGAATATATCTGTGTATCTTATTCATCATATGTGTGTTTCTTGTTAAACATACGCCTGTTACTCATTATGTATATAAAAAAAGGTGCCCTTGCCTCACGGCAAAAGCACCAAGCAAACTTAAACAACCAATAAAAGAAATTAGATTGCCCTTGCTTATCGGATGAACAGAAGCTCGCGATACTTGGGCAGTGTCCAAAGCTCGTCTGCGACTACCAGCTCCAGTTTGTCGATCTGATAACGAATCGGCTGGAACTTCGACTCTACTGTATCGTGGTAGGCGACAGCCTTCTCGCGGGCATCCTCTATCTTATTAGCGACCTTACGTGCATTGACAAGGTCTTCAACACCCTTCTCAATGATGGAGGTACGCTCAGCAATTTCCTTAATGATCTTCAGATTGCGCTCACTGAGCTTCTTGCCTTCCTCAGCGCCGAAGATAGCCATCATGTTCTCCACATTCTTGGCCAACTGGCTCTGATAGTGAGTAGCAACCGGAATGATGTGGTTCATGCTCAGGTCACCGAGTACACGAGCCTCGATCTGCAGTTTCTTGGTGTAGGTCTCCCACTTCACCTCATTACGTGCTTCGAGCTCGTTCTTCTTCATCACGCCCATCGACTCAAACATCTTGATGCTGGCCTCGTCGAGGTAGCGGTCGAAGATCACAGGGCAGCTCTTCTCTGTATCCAGTCCGCGCTTCTCTGCCTCAGCGACCCACTCGTCGCTGTAACCATTGCCGTCGAAGTGGATAGGAGCGCAAGTCTTGATGTCAGAGCGCAGCACATCGATAATGGCAGAGAACTTGTCCTCGCCCTTGGCAATGATGGCGTCGACACGCTTCTTGAAGTCTGTCAGAGCCTCGGCGACCGCTGTGTTCAGCACGATCATGGCGCTGGCGCAGTTAGCCTCGGAACCTACAGCACGGAACTCGAAGCGGTTGCCGGTGAAGGCAAAAGGAGAGGTACGGTTGCGGTCGGTATTGTCACGCATGATATCAGGAATCTCAGGGATGTCAATCGTCACACCCTCTTTGCCCTTGATGTTGAACAGATCCTTCTTGTCTGCCTTCTCAATATGGTCAAGAATGTCGGATACCTGCTTGCCAAGGAAAGAGGAGATGATTGCTGGAGGTGCTTCGTTGGCGCCCAGACGGTGAGCGTTGGTAGCGCTCATGATAGAGGCCTTCAGCAGACCATTGTGCTTGTATACGCCCATCAGTGTCTCGACGATGAATACCATGAAGCGCAGGTTTTCCTCAGGAGTCTTGCCCGGACCGTGGAGCAACACGCCTGTGTCGGTAGAAAGACTCCAGTTGTTGTGCTTACCAGAACCGTTGATGCCGTCGAAAGGCTTTTCGTGAAGCAGTACCTGGAAGCCGTGCTTGCGGGCAACCTTCTTCATCAAGCTCATCAGCAACATGTTGTGGTCCACAGCCAAGTTGGTCTCCTCGAAGATAGGAGCGCACTCAAACTGGTTAGGTGCAACCTCGTTGTGGCGTGTCTTGCAAGGAATGCCAAGCTCCAGAGCCTGGATTTCGAGATCCTTCATGAAGGCCTGTACACGCTCAGGAATCGTTCCGAAGTAGTGGTCGTCCATCTGCTGATCCTTGGCAGAGCTGTGACCCATCAGTGTGCGACCGGTCAGCACGAGGTCAGGGCGTGCGGCATAGAGGTCCTCGTCAACGAGGAAGTACTCCTGCTCCCATCCTAAGTTGCTGATACACTTCTTCACGTTGGGATAGAAATAATGACAAACATCGGTAGCGGCAACGTTCACAGCGTGAAGGGCGCGCAGCAGAGGTGCCTTGTAGTCAAGGGCCTCACCGGTGTACGAAATGAAGATCGTCGGGATACACAGTGTGTCGTCAATGATAAACACAGGTGATGTAGGATCCCATGCTGAGTAACCACGTGCCTCGAAAGTAGAGCGGATACCACCGGAGGGGAAGCTGGATGCGTCAGGCTCCTGCTGAACGAGCAGCTTACCGGAGAACTCCTCAATCATTCCGCCTTTGCCGTCGTGCTCGATAAAAGCATCGTGCTTCTCAGCGGTACCCTCTGTCAGAGGCTGAAACCAGTGAGTATAGTGCGTGACACCATTCTCGTCAGCCCACTGCTTCATGCCTGCTGCTACAGCGTCGGCAATGCTGCGGTCGAGCTGTGCACCGTTGTCGATGACATCGATGAGCTTGTCATACACTTTCGACGGAAGATATTTGTACATCTTCTGACGGTTGAACACTTTCTTGCCGAAGAATTCTGAAGGACGCTCTACCGGTGAGATGACCTCAACGGGCTTTCTGCGCGATGCCTCAGCGACGGCATCAAATCGTAAATTAGTCATATTTCTTAATGTTGATGTTAAAGTTCTTGTATAGTGGTAGTGCCTCGTTGAGGAGGTCTCCACGTTGATTTTTTGTTTCGTCTATGCAGGTTGTCTCTGCAAATGGTTGAGAGTTATGGATGCAGTGTGAAGCCGCAAACGAAGTAATCCTTCTGTGTGCTTGGGTTGGCATATATGCCTGCGAAGACCGGGACAGAGAAGGAGTTGGTGATTTCTATGTCCTTGCTGGCTTTCAATCCCAGGTTGGTGACTGCAAAACCGTCGGCTTTGGCGTAGAACGAAGTACGGTAAGGTACGGCACCTACTGTCGCTGTCCAGTCGAGAGAAGCCAGTTTGAAGGGTGTGGCCAACTCTACATAGGACGAATAGGCTCTGTCGCCGTCTTTGTTCACTCCGTCATTTCCAGCAAAGTTGGTATACCAGTTGACAGCCAACGGGCCAAAGTCATAGCCGATGTTTCCCTCAAACACATGGCTTGTCTCGTGAGCCTTGTAAGCGAAGTACTTGTCGTTGGGCGAGTTAAACCAGTAGTCTGTCACGCCGATGTGGAAACCTCCTACCGTGTATGCAGCTGTGAGGTCGAACTCTTTGGTGTCGTCTTTGTCAGACAGACCAACGTTGCCCCATGCAGATAGAGAAAACCCTTTGTAAGCTACGCCCAGTGTTGGCTGGATGCTCACGTCGCCTAAGTCCTGTCCACGCCAGATGTACTGGTTGACAACATCGGTACTGATCGTACCTTCTACTTTGTCCTGAGCCTTTGCTGTGAGCGCTGTCATGGCAATGGCAGCCAGACACATCATTCTTCTTACCTTTTTCATAACGACTTATTTTTAATGGTTCATGTTATGGCAGCACCGTCCCGAAAGACTCTCTGCCATTTTCTCTCACTTGCATTTCTCTCGGTTTTCTCTTTAAGACCGATGTCTTACGACATGTATGTCTCTTTCTGCATCTGCAACATCTCGCTGCTTCTTGCGTCTCCGGCTGTATTCCAGATATGTCTTACTTCTTCAGTGACCACTCTGCGATGCGACGCATGGCCTCGCGTACGTCTTCGCGGTTGCCGAAGGAAGTCAGGCGGAAATAGCCTTCACCACTTGGACCGAATCCCACACCCGGTGTACAGACAACGCCGCATCCGTAGAGGAGTTGCTCGAAGAACTTCCAGCTGTCCATGCCGTCGGGCGTCTTGACCCACAGATAAGGAGCGTTGACACCGCCATAGACCTTATAGCTGAGCTTGCTGAGCGTCTCGCGCATGATCTTCGCGTTCTCCATATAGTAGTCAATGGTCTCTTGGATCTGCTTCTTGCCCTCCGGTGTGTAGATGGCCTCGGCAGCGCGCTGGCTGATATAGCTTGTTCCGTTGAACTTTGTGCTCTGTCGGCGATCCCATAACTGATTGAGATTGACGCGCTGCTTACCGTCGACAGTTACGGCTGTCAACTCTTTCGGAATGATCGTATAGCCGCAACGCACACCCGTGAAGCCTGCTGTCTTACTGTAGCTGTGGAATTCTATCGCACATTTGCGTGCTCCCTTGATCTCATAGATGGAGTGTGGAATCTCCGGATCAGTGATATATGCTTCATAGGCTGCATCGTAGAAAAGGATGGAATCATTGCGCAGTGCAAAGTTCACCCATTTGCGAAGTTCCTCTTTCGGAAGCACCGTACCTGTCGGGTTGTTGGGGTAGCACAGGTAGATCATGTCTACGCGGCGGTCAGGAATCTGTGGCACGAAGTTGTTTTCTGCCGTGCATGGGAAATAGGTGACATCTGTCCATTTGCCATTCTCGAAGACTCCTGCGCGTCCAATCATCGCGTTGGAGTCGACATAAACGGGATAGATAGGATCTGTCACGCCGATGTTGTTGTCCCAGCGCAGGATTTCCTGGATGTTTCCGGTGTCGCTCTTGGCGCCATCGTTGATGAAGATCTCATTGAGATCGATGTGTATTCCTCTTGGCAGGAAATCGTTTTTCTGAATAGCTTCACGCAGGAAGTCGTAACCTCTCTCCGGTCCATAGCCATGGAAGGTAGCCTTGTTGGCCATTTCCTCCACCGCTTTGTGCATGGCTTCGATGACCACCGGAGCCAAAGGACGCGTTACGTCGCCAATACCCAGGCTGATCACCTTGACCTTAGGATGCGACACCTTGAAAGCGTTGACCCTTTTAGCTATGTCGGCAAACAAGTAGTTGCCGGGTAACTTCAGGAAGTGTTCGTTTACTAATGCCATATTCTTGAATTCCTTTTATGTTGTTTGTTAAGTTTGTCCTTATCGTTTCCTATGCCTTTTTGGGGAGTTTACTGTGTCTCTCTCTCAGTGTCAGTCTATTTCTCTTCTGGCAAATCTATCTCTCCCTCAAAGGCGAAGGCTGCCGGTCCGGTCATATATACATGGTTGTCGTTGGGATTCCATGTGATGTCGAGATCGCCGCCGTCCATGGCGATGATAGAGTGCCTGCCGCTGACACCGAGCTTTGCGGCGGCTACGGCTGTGGCACATGCTCCTGTGCCACAAGCCATCGTGATGCCGCTGCCCCGCTCCCAGACATGGGTGCGAAGCTTGCCTTGACCCACCAACTGTGCAAACTCTATGTTACATCGCTGTGGGAAGGCTTTCTCTCTCTCCAATATCTTTCCTAACGTTGTGATATCCATATTCTCTACATCGTCCACGAAGATGACGTAATGTGGGTTGCCCATGCTTACGAAGAGGCTTTTGAACTCTCTTTCTTCCGTACGTAGGATGTGGTCAGCCAAGGCCTTGATGCTGTTCAACTCCTCGGGTGTGTGCCCCGTGTATTGCTCTTTGACATCAAAGGCAGGCTCTGACATATCTACTGTGACGCTCTCCACTTTACCTGCTTTCAGGTGCAGACTGAGGACCTTTACGCCGGAGAGTGTCTCCAATCTGATCTTAGTCTTACCGGTGATACCTTTCTCATATAGATACTTGGCGATGCACCGGCTGGCATTGCCGCACATCATTGCTTCAGAACCATCGGCATTGAAGATACGCATCGAATAGTCGGCTTTCTCCTCATCCTTCGGTTTGCCAATAAGCACCAGTCCGTCGCTGCCAATGCCTGTGTGCGGTTTGCTCCATGCAATGGAGGCTGCGCTCGGATCGGGGATATTATATAATAAGGTGTTGACGTAAATATAGTCATTACCAGCCCCGTGCATCTTGGTGAAGTGAATGGTCTTTGACATAATGAAGCAATTTATTTCTTATTGATTGACTTAATGTTTTGAATACGCTGCAAAGTTAATACAAAAAGATAGAACTGCAAAGAGTCGCACGACATTTTTTAGGAACTTTTTCTATGAAAGTGTTGGATTGTAATGCCTGAAGCTGAAAATCATTGCAATTTATCAATGAAACTATCATTTTATTGTGCGTTTTGCAAGCAATTAAAAAAATAACGATAACAAAAAGAGAATTATCGATTGCTTATATAAACAAAATGTATTAACTTTGCAGCCGAAAGATTACAATACGTAAGCAACCGTAAGTTTAACCATAAAGAAAGGTAAGTTATGAAGAAGATTGAAGCGATCATCCGTAAGACCAAATTTGAGGATGTAAAGGAAGCATTGCTTGCTGCTGACATCGAATGGTTCTCCTATTATGATGTCCGTGGCGAGGGCAAGATGCGCCAGGCCCGAATCTATCGTGGCGTGATGTACGATACGAGCAGTATCGAGCGTGTGTTGATGAATATTGTCGTGCGTGACAAAAACGTCGACAAGACTGTGAAGGCCATCACAGATGCCGCACGCACGGGTGAGATCGGTGATGGACGTATCTTCATCATTCCGGTTGAGGACACTGTCCGCATCCGCACCGGCGAGCGCGGAGACATTGCCCTGTACAATGCAGAGCAGGAGAAGTAACGCTTCTGCACGCTTTCTTTCCTAAATATAAAGAAAGTGGATGAAATAGAGAGAACATAGAAACACAATGAGGGTAACAAAAAAATCAATCGTATTATGACAGTTCAAGATTTAAGCATTTCTATAGATACCGTATGGATGCTGCTTGCAGCCATGCTCGTATTCTTCATGCAACCAGGTTTCGCCTATTGTGAGGCGGGTTTTACCCGGCGTAAAAATACCACAAACATCCTGTTTAAGAACTTCGTCGACTTCATGCTGGGCTCTGTGCTCTTCTGGTTTGTCGGTTTCGGCTTTATGTTCGGTTCTGATGGCCAGGGCTTCATCGGCATGCCCAACTTCGGCGATCTCTCTTTCTACCACAATGCCAATGGTCTGCCGACAGAAGGCTTCCTGATGTTCGAGACCGTTTTCTGTGCCACATCAGCCACGATCGTTTCCGGTGCTATGGCTGAGCGTACGAAATTCAACATGTATGTTGTCTATTCGTTCTTCATTTCTTTGATCATCTATCCTGTCGAGGGTCACTGGACCTGGGGCGGCGGCTGGCTTTGCAACGCAGCTGACGGCAGCTTCATGATGAATACCTTCGGTCATGCATTCCATGACTTTGCCGGTTCCACTGTTGTGCACTCTGTCGGCGGTGTGCTGGCTCTGGTAGGTGCCATCTTCCTTGGTCCCCGTTTGGGCAAGTACCGCAAGGACGGAAAGAGCAACGCTATTCCGGGTCACAGCCTGACGTTGGCTTCTCTCGGTGTGTTCATCCTCTGGTTCGGATGGTTCGGTTTCAACCCGGGCTCTCAGCTTGCAGTAAGTGGTCAGGTCAACCGTGAGGCTATCAGCCATGTATTCCTGACAACCAACATGGCAGCCGCTTGTGGCGGTCTGGCCACCATGCTCCTTACTTGGGTCAAGTATGGCAAGCCTTCCTTCTCATTGACACTGAATGGTATTCTTGCCGGTTTGGTAGGTATCACAGCTGGTTGCGACTGCGTGTCAGTGGTTGGCTCTATCATCATCGGTTGCTGCTGCGGTATTGCACTGCCGTTTGCTATTGAGTTCATCGATCAGAAACTTCATATCGACGACCCTGTCGGTGCCAGCTCAGTGCACTGGGTGAACGGTGTCCTCGGTACTTTGTTGACCGGTCTGTTCTCCACCAGTGAAGGCGCTTTCTATGGTCACGGCTTCGGCTTCTTAGGTGCAGAGGCTTTCGGCGTACTCTATGTAGATACTTGGGCTGCTGCCTGCGGTATCGTATTCTTCTGGACCATCAAGCACACTGTCGGACTCCGTGTTGACAAACGCGTTGAGGAAGAGGGGCTTAATATCTACGAGCACGGTGAGAGTTGCTACAACGGATAGATTCCACTTCACTCTGATACTTAAAGACTTCAGCCTCCCCACGTGGGAGACCGAGGCCTTTTCACCGGAACTCATTTCCAAACTTTGTTATCATTAGTTCTCATTCATTCATAAACTGATTCAAGCAGATTCTGTGTAAGTACTAATAAGACAAGGACAGAAGCAAACGAATAATAAAACGATTCAACCATTATGATTGATACAGGAAATACAGCGTGGATCACCACTGCCACTATCTTAGTGATGTTTATGACAGTGCCGGCCTTGGCATTGTTCTACGGCGGCCTTGTGCGATCCAAGAACATCCTCAGCATTTTCATGCAGTGTCTCATCTGCACTGCCGTCGGCAGCATTCTCTGGATAGCCATTGGTTACAGTTGGGTGTTTGGTACCAGTCTTCAGGGCACCGCCCTGGGTGGCGTGATCGGAGGTTTTGATAAGGTATTCCTCCATGGCGTGACCATTCACTCGGTGTTGGCTCCGTCTCATATTCCTGAGTTGACATTCGTACTTTTCCAGTGCATGTTTGCCGTGATCACTCCTGCGCTGATCATCGGTGCTTTTGCCGAGCGCATGCGTTTCTCGGCTTTTCTGTTGTTCACCATTCTTTGGTCTGTCATCGTCTATTATCCCATGGCCCACTTTGTGTGGGGCGGCGGTTTCCTTCAGCAGATGGGAGCCATTGACTTTGCCGGTGGCACGGTGGTACATATCAATGCCGGTGTTGCCGCATTGGTTACCGCTTTGATGCTGGGCCGTCGTACCGGCTACCGTCCGGGCCGTCCTATTCCTGCCACCAACGTCCCCTTTGTGTTCATCGGTGCTGCCATGTTGTGGTTGGGTTGGTTCGGTTTCAATGCCGGCAGTGGTCTGACAGCTGATGGTCTTGATGCCAACGCCTTCCTTGTCACTCATCTGGCAACAGCCGTAGCCGCTGTGACGTGGATGACGATCGACTGGATCTACAGCGGCCGTCCTACCTGCGTGGGTATGTGCACGGGTGCCGTGGCTGGCTTGGTGGCTATCACTCCGGCAGCCGGCAGCACGGATGTACTTGGAGCTATCTGCATCGGGCTCATCACTTCCATGATTTGCTACTTCATGGTGGCTGTCGTGAAGCGTGTCTGTGGCTACGACGATGCACTCGACGCCTTTGGCGTTCACGGCATCGGTGGTATCATCGGATCTGTTCTGACGGGTGTCTTTGCCACGAAAACGGTGACAGGAGGCGCCTGTGGCGCGCTCTATGGTGACTGGCATCAGCTCGGCGTACAGCTCTTTGCCACTGTCTTCGGTATCGTCTTCAGCGGTGTGCTGACATGGATCATCTTTGTTGTTGTCGATAGGACCGTCGGTATGCGTGTTGACGCACGTGTGGAGGAAGAAGGACTTGACATCTACGAGCACGGAGAATCAGCATTTAATCTCTAATTGAAAAACACACCTCCCAGGGCATCAGCACTACGGTGACTGTTGCTCTTGGGAGTTTCAACGTATACATTCACAAACTTAACAGCTTTTACAACCATGTGTGGAATAGTAGGAATTTTCAACATTCAGGAGCAGACCCCTGATTTGCGCCAGAAGGCGTTGCGTATGAGTCAGAAGATCCGTCATCGCGGACCCGACTGGAGTGGTATCTACACCGGTGCCTCAGCCATCCTCTCTCATGAGCGCCTGAGCATTGTAGACCCGGAGAGCGGCAAGCAGCCGCTGCTCTCGCCCGACAAGAAGGAAGTGCTCGCCGTGAACGGAGAGATCTACAACCATCTTGACATCCGGGCCTCCTTCCCCGACTATGCTTTCCAGACGGGCAGCGACTGTGAGGTAATCCTGGCCATGTACCGTCAGTGGAAGGAGAAAGCACGCTCGCTGACGTCTGCCGAGGCTTTGCATGCTTCCATCGTCAGCATGATAGAGAAGCTCAGTGGCATCTTTGCTTTTGCCCTCTATGATGCCGAGGATGGCTCGTTCCTCGTAGCCCGCGACCCGATCGGCGTGATACCTCTTTATATAGGTTACGATCCCGACGGCAAAGTATATGTTGCCAGTGAGCTGAAGGCTCTGGAAGGACAGTGCGATCATTACGAGCCCTTCCTGCCCGGACACTACTATTGGAGCAAGGATCCGGGCATGAAGCGCTATTATCACCGCGATTGGATGGATGGAAAGACACGCCGGCAGAGCGCTCTGTCCTATGGTCAGGCCGTTGAGGAGATCCGTCAGGGACTGATGTCAGCCGTGAAGCGTCAGCTGATGAGCGACGTGCCTTACGGTGTGTTGCTCTCCGGCGGACTGGACTCTTCTGTTATCTCTGCCATTTCCGAGCGCTTCTCTTCCACACGTGTCGAGGAGGGAGGCGAGACCCGTGCCTATTGGCCCCGCCTTCACAGCTTTGCCGTCGGCTTGAAGGATGCACCGGACTTGGCAAAAGCAAAACTTGTCGCTGACTATATCGGCACGGTACACCATGAGATCAACTACACCATTCAGGAGGGTCTTGACGCCATCCGCGACGTGATCTACTTCATCGAGACCTATGATGTGACCACTGTGCGTGCTTCTGCGCCGATGTATCTCCTGGCCCGTGTCATCAAGTCGATGGGTATCAAGATGGTGCTCTCGGGCGAGGGTGCCGATGAGATCTTCGGTGGTTATCTCTATTTCCACAAGTGTCCGTCACCGGAGGAGTTCCACAAGGAGACCGTGCGCAAGCTTTCCAAACTCTATCAGTACGACTGTCTGCGTGCCAACAAGAGCTTGGCAGCGTGGGGCGTGGAGGGTCGTGTGCCCTTCCTCGACAAGGAGTTCCTCGATGTGGCCATGACGATTGATCCGAGCTACAAGATGTGCCCGGGCAAGACGATCGAGAAGAAGGTGGTACGTGACGCGTTCACTGACATGCTTCCCGAGGAAGTGGCATGGCGCCAGAAGGAACAGTTCTCCGACGGTGTCGGTTACAGTTGGATCGACACGTTGAAGCAGATTACTGCTTCTGCCGTCAGCGACGAGCAGATGGCGCACGCTGCTGAGCGTTTCCCGATCAACCCGCCACGCAACAAAGAGGAGTATTACTACCGCTCTATCTTTGCCGAGCACTTCCCCAGCGACTCTGCCGCGCGGTCAGTGCCCAGCGTGCCGAGCGTTGCCTGCTCTACAGCTGAAGCACTCGCCTGGGACGAAGCATTCAAGAATATGAATGAGCCCAGCGGTCGTGCCGTCAAAGATGTGCACGAGGACGTTGAGTAATCATCGTTATATAGTAGCAGGTTTATTTCCTTCAAAAGTAAGAATTGTTTTTATTGCTGTCCGCTAAAAATGAAAACCGCATAAAAATCCTTTCACGATGCCGATAAACAGGCATTGCGGAAAGATTTTTTAAGACAAGCCCCCTTAGTCAAATAATGTCGGTTCTGGTGGAGATTCTTTTGACTTTTCAAGCATCTTCGCCCAATCCTTCTCTGGGTTTTCAAGGAATGTGTAGATGTTCATATAGTACATTAGCATGATTCTTATCATGGTAGCAAGACCAGAGAAACTCCAACTGCGTCTTATCCGCTTTTGCATTATCATGAGGAGCATGTTTGCTATGAGGGTTGTCCAGATCTGTATTTTGATGGCGTTTGCACCCTCTCCGTAGAAGTACCTGAGTGGAAAATTTTGTTTCAACTGTTTGAACAGGGACTCGATCATCCATCTTTTTCTGTAGATTTCGACGATTTCTCCAAGCTCCATGTTCATGTCGTTGGTGAGCAGAGACACGAGCTTGGGCTCCTTCTTTTTCATATCCACATAAGTTATAATTCTTGCATTGTGAACGATGTCTTCGCCGTTCTTCATTTCTTCCCACTCCCTTGAAGATAAGGTTTGAAAACAGACTTATCGTAGTCGAA